>CBFICR010000001.1:0-170101 GCA_965661105.1 Pseudohongiellaceae bacterium
CTTCCGCTCTATGAAAATGAAAGCATAATCGAGACACTGGACGACCAGTCTGCCCTGACCCAGAGATTCACCTCAAGGAGCATTGAGTTTATAAAGGCAAACAAGAATAGACCATTTTTCCTTTACCTCGCACATCCCCAGCCACATGTTCCCCTGTTTGCATCAGAAGCATTTCGTGGTAGTACCGGCAAGGGTCTTTACGCAGACGTTATTGCCGAGCTTGACTGGTCGGTTGGCGCAATACTCAACGCCCTGAAATCAGAAGGGATCGACGAGAATACGCTGGTTATTTTTACTTCCGATAACGGCCCATGGCTCTCATTTGGCAACCATGCCGGTTCAGCCGACCCACTTCGGGAAGGTAAAAACACAACTTTTGAGGGCGGAGTCCGTGTGCCTTTCATAGCACGATGGCCAGACCATATACCAGCCTCTTATGTCAGTGATACTGCGTTAATGAGTATCGATTTATTCCCAACACTAGCACGTCTTGCGGGAGCAGAACTGCCTGCGCGCAAGATTGATGGCGTGGATGCCTGGGATCTTCTGAGCGGTCAAAGCCAGGACAGTCCACAGGAGGCTTATTTTTTCTATTTCGCGGATAACCAACTACAAGGCGTTCTTTATAATCAATGGAAACTTGTCTACCCCCACTCTTACCAAAGTATGAATGGTCGCCCAGGCGGACAGGATGGCCAGTTGGGTTCTTATGAAACGCTACAGGTTGAAGGTATCGAGTTGTATAACCTTGAGAATGATGTCGGTGAGCAAAATAATGTCGCTACGGAAAACCCTGAGGTGATTGCTACAATTGAAGCACTTGCTAATGAAATGCGCACTGATCTGGGAGACAGTCTGAGAAATATGGAAGGCAGTGGCAGGCGCCCTACAGGCACAACAAATTAGAGAGCTCTGTATTAACCCTCTTACAGTGTGGCTAGCTCTACGGCTGACCCTAGCTGATCAGCTATGTCATTAATGTATCGCTGCTTATTGGTCACACGGCTATACCTGACGAGTTACTGACAGGTGATTCTCACTGCCTAACTGGCCTGCTTCATAAGCTGTTTTGATATCTGCGATTTGCTCATGTGAGCCCATAACGAAAGGCCCCTCCTGAATATAGGGTTCAGCGATCTGTGCACCATCGAACAAGGCAAAGTGAACAGACTCAGTTGATGCATTCCTGATACTGATTTTTGTGCTGTCGTCAGTCTTGATTGCAATAGCTTGACCGGATGCCAGTTGCCTGGTGATTTCACCAACAACGACCTCCAGGGGGCCGTCGACGGATTGAACCCATATGCCCCGCCTGGCGGCTGCCCCATGTGAGAAATGACCGCCAGGCTGAATAGTGCCATCCAGTATGCTTATCGGGATCGAGGGGGAGGTTGCACCGCGAACCCCATTCGACTCACCCAACACGACCTTCACACGCGTGTCTGCGCTCTTAATCACGGGCATATTTTCTGATCGAACAAGCAGTGAAACAGGTGTTTCGAAGCGCCGGACCTGCGGTACATTCACGAATACCTGTAAGCCATGGATACGGGAATTCGCACGCGGTGATTCATCATGAACCGCTCCACTACCAGCGCTGAGCCAGTACAAATCCCCGGGTTGCAGATCGAAGTCATTACCCAGTGAATCCCGGTTGTGAAAAAGACCTTCACTGTCCTCAAACAGAAGCGACACGGCCGACAACCCGGCATGAGGGTGGACACCAAAGGTGGGGGTTGTCATCACATAGTGATCGACCATCACCAGTGGATCCATGGCCTCGCCAATGTCTCCGGCACGAAAGCTCTTTGCTTCGAAACCACTGCCAACGTTGAGATCAGCGCCATCTATTGGCTCAGAAACAAACGTCATGGGGTTCGAATTGGAGCCTTGTAAATATTCAATGGCTTTGTTGATTGCATTCATGTTGTCACCCTCTTCCTGTTTGATTGCGTTAAAGTAACTATAAATATGGAACAATACGCATGTGAAGAGGCATAATCAGGAAATATAATTCTGTTTATAGAACAATAAGGAAGGCTTCCATGCCAGTCATCGATCTAAACGACTACTACTACTTCGTGCATGTCGTGGAAAAGGGCGGGTTCACCCGTGCTTCGGAATCCCTTGGGATTCCGAAGTCCCGACTGAGCAGACACATCGTGCAGCTGGAGGAGCGCCTGGATACGACCCTGATTCAACGCACAACGCGTCAGTCGAAGATCACCGAATTTGGTGAAGTGTTTTACCTACGGGCGCGTGCAGTAATCGATCAGGCAGAACTTGCTGAGGCTGAGCTGAAACGGAAGAAGAATACACTCTCCGGACAGGTGACATTAAGCTGTTCGGTAGGCGTTGCCCAGTTCGCCTTGAAAGAGCTTATTACTCGTTTTATGACTGACAACCCACAGATCAGGGTATTGCAACAGGTGACCAACCAGAACATCGACCTGATCGCTTCAGGCGTCGATATGTCCATCCGCGGTCATACAGACCTGCTGCCTGATTCAACATTGATACAAAGATCACTGGCTGTCGTTGAGTGGAGCTTGTTTACTTCTCCTGACTATCCGACCAATGAAATCGCGACCCCCGAAGATCTTGCCAGCCACCAAACACTCTCTCTTGGCTGGCAAGCACAAGGAAAGCATTGGAAGCTGGAGCACAAATCAGGGGCGAAAGTGACTATATCCATTGAGCCTCGTTTGAAGAGCGATGACATGGCCACCTTGAAAGAAGCCGCTGGTGAGGGCCTGGGCATCGTCGCTCTACCCACTTATACCTGCCGTAATGAGCTGGCAGCAGGCAAACTGGTCAAGGTATTACCAGAGTGGCATGCAGGCCAGGCCAACCTGAGTCTTATAATGCCGCGTAAAAGCGGTTTTGCCGCTCCAGTCACAGCGCTTCAGGAATTTCTTCAGGCTGAGTTCGCCGATTTTGTAGCGATGGATTGACGAAATTAAAAATTCAAAGAGTCAGAGTTCTTGAAATCAAGAACCCTGACTCTTAGATTGATTTATCGATTTTGAAAACGGGATATTTCTGGCCTCCTTCGGCTCTTTACCCTCCAGCACTCTGACAACCTCTTCACAGGCTCTTTGTCGTAATTCTACTAACGAAGCCTCTGAGGAAAATGCCACGTGGGGTGTGAAGAAATTGCCGGCATGCTCAAGTAATTGCTTTGGCACAACAGGTTCATTCTCCAACACATCAAGGGCTACGGCATCCAGTTGACCGGAATCAACCGCAGCTATGATGGCATCGGTATCCACTACTCCCCCACGACTGACATTGATCAGTAAGGCACCGGGTTTGGTATTTGCCAGTAATTCCGCGTCGATCAGGTGATGCGTTTCCGTAGTCAACGGGGCATGAATAATGATGACGTCGCTTTTACTGACCAGCTCCGGTAATTCACAAAATGTTACCGTTTCATCCGTGGGCGGCGTTCTTGTATGGATAAGTAGCTCAACGCCGAATGCCGACAGTTTTTCTGCCGTACGCCTGCCGATTCGCCCATAGCCGACAATTCCCACGGTCATGTCAGCTACCCGGCGTAACCGGGCAGCGGCAGGCTCCCACTTACCGCTACGCACGGCGCGATCAAAGACCAGCAAGCCCCTGGCCCAGGCCAGCAGCATGGCCACAGCATGATCCGACACTTCTTCCACGCAATAGTCCGGTACGTTGGTAACCCAGATACCACGCGCTGTGCAGGCATCCACAGCCAGGTTGTCCAGGCCAACCCCCAGACGCGCTGCGATTTTGAGTCCGGGTGATGCAGCAATGGCTTTTTCAGTAATCGGTGCCCAGCAAAACAACAAACCATTGGGCTGATGCTGTTGCATCAGCGTCTCGATTTCCTCTTTGGAGGCAGGGTGTTGGGGACCAATAACGACATGGCAACCGGCAGCCGCCAGAATGCTTTTTTCAAGCTCGACGTCAGGCCAGGCATAGTCGGTAATGAGCACAATATTCTGGCCGCCATTGTTCATATAATTATTGGCATGAAATAAACAGGTGGAGCGCTGGTAAGAAGTTTCCAGCCACTATTATCAAATATTTTTATCGCTGGCCTTAAAAAACCGCAACGCGCTCCATATTGTCACGCAAACAGCGGCAACCAGGATGATGCCAAGCACATAGGGTGAGCCCAGCAACGCAAACGCGGGAATGCCGGAAAGTCCCAGAATCACCAGAAGCCACAGAACCAGCATAAGGGCAGAAGGCCAATTCATTATGCCAGTGTGGGCAACGCTATTGGAGTCATTTTCGATTTTTGGTTCAGTACTCATATTCAGTTCCTTTGTTTTAATATTCAGCTTGTGCCTGCAGCAGTTGACCTATGAAGATCCGAGCTACAGTTTACACAGTTAACTCCCCTTTCCGCTACATGGGGGCTCAACGGAGTGAGAGTAAATTGATTCACCAATTAAAACTGCTACTTTTTTCATGATTGGCCTCCACACTTACTTGCATAACGGTATTTTAAATATCTTACTTTATTGATTTATATATTATTTTTAAGCAATACAGGTTCATAATCCGTTTACACCAGGCCCCAATACGCCCACATCTTCCTTTTAGAACAAATTACTGCAAATCCGGTAATTTCTCTAGAGTTTGCCATTCATGCTGACTTGACGGGTATCAAGTGGCCTCTGTCAATTTTAAGGCAACATTATTAGACTGGCTTATATTTTCATTCCAGAAGAAAACAATATAGGGAATACAATCTAATGACTTCTGAAACGCGCAACAATGTTGGCAATGATGACCCCAGTGAGCATCAAAGTGCACCGACTGCCGAAGCAACCCCGACACCGGGATTTTTAGCCAGGAGATCCGTTCATATTGTGTTCGGTCTGTTGCTTTTTGCTGGCCTGTCGCTGGTTATTGTGTCCGTGGAGGACGAATTCGGGAGTGTAGTTGAAGCTCCGGATAACAGTGAGGCAACAGGTATTGCCTTGTCAGAGCCCCCCGCACCACCCCGGGAGTTTTCCCCTCAGGTTCTGGAAGACTTTCGCACAGCCCCGGTAACCGGTTTGGAAATTCAGCCGGAACCCATCCTGCCGCCGCCTGTTGCTGAACAAAGCGCTGAGATTAGTGCCCCTGAAGAGCCGGCTCTGCCGGAAGAAGTGCAGGAATCCGGTGTTGATGATTTTTCTCTGGGAGAAGCGCTTGCCAACTACCTTCTTGCCATGCGCGATGATTTGAACAGGGACTATGTGGAGAACTGCATACAGCACCGCAGCCGTAACGGCCTTGGTGCAGCATGTCCTGAAAACCCGGCCTTTACTGCAGGCACCAATCAGGAGGAAAAGGCCCTGGTGGATGAGCTGTTCGCCATTATTACGCGACAGAGTGACTATGCACGCATAAGCAGGCAGCTGGAAAGGGAAAATGAAGCCCTGGCAGCAATCCTCGCCAATCCCGCCAACCGCACCTCATCACAGGCCAACACCAGACTGGCATTGAACAACAGCTACCTGGATTACCTGAATGGCAATCCAAATCCTGATGTGGTGATGTTTGAGAGGATGAACAGTTTTATCAATGATTATAACCGTACCATCAATAGCGGTCCGGTCCAGTTCAGGTGCAAGGATGGGCCCTGCCTCTATGAATACACCGGCCCCGAAGCGGAGTAAGCACTTAATATTCGATTCGAACTAAAGGCTTAGCTTTCGAGTCCTGATGGGGCTACCATTTCAAAAAAGGCGTTACAGGATCAATGGTTCTGCCAACGCATTTTTTTCCTCAAGTCATTCTCAAACTGGACAGCCACATGAAATTACTAATACGCAATCTGGCCCGCAACACCACCGAAGCAGAATTATTAAAAATATTTCAGGAATATGGCGCCGTCCAGTCCTGCAATCTTGTCATGGATGAAAAGACCAAAGAGTCGAAAGGCTTTGCCTTTATTGAAATGCCAAAAGCCGGCGAAGCCAAAGCATCAATACAACACTTAAATGGCAAGGACCTTGGTGGCAGTAAAATTCGGGTTAAGAAAGCTGAAGTAAAGAATTCTGAGTAGCCTGCACACAAAGGAAATGTGTATTTTTTGCCTGCAATCTGAAATACCTTCTCAATCAATCCCATAAGAAATTCATTTTACTTTTATGCTCTAAATAGGAGTAGCATGGCGCGTCGTTTCATTTTGAAAACGATGATTATTAATTAGGAGTAAATCTGAATGAAAAAACTAACGAGTTGTATAACTGTATTACTCTCGCTCACTACGCTGGCTTCTGTGCCCATGTTTTCCAGCGCCGAGGAAGTACAGGCGTTAGTGGTTGATAACGGTAGTGGTATGACCAAAAATGGTTTCAATGAAAATAATGATGGCGCTGGTAAAAAAGCAAATAACGACGGATTCATCGTCTGTCATAAAGGAAAGTTATCCCTGGTAATCTACTCTGAAAAAGCAGCAGCTAAGCACCTTCTGCATGGCGATACCGAAGGTGAGTGCGTCGAATAGGCTGGTCACCTTACAGGATTAGTCCAATTAATGTCGCTCAACGTCACCGGCTGAGCGACATTTTTATATTCTGGTTCCCCTGATAAAACAATGTATACCCAGTGCACTCCATGTTTGCATGATGCATCTTAAGTCCTTCGATTACTTTCGGGGTATTGCGATTATCCTGATCGTTTCAGGCCACAGCTTGATCGGATTCTTCAAATACGATCATACGTTGATCTACAACTTCATTTCGGGCTCATCGACCTATTTTGTATTCATCAGTGGATTTCTGTTTCAGTGGTTAATGAATGACAGATATTCCTATCAAGCCTTCCTGCTCAAGAAATATCGAAACCTGGTTAAACCCTACCTGATCTGCTCCGTACCGGCACTCATATATATGTTTGCGTGGAACCGGATGCCCCCGGTGTTAGGGGAACCTGGACGCTATGAAGGCACCTTGTTGGCCTTCCTGACGGGGCGACAAATGATTGCGTACTGGTATATCCCGTTCATAACAATCATCTTCCTGCTAGCGCCGCTTCACCTGTGGTTTGCAATACAACGACGCGCGGTTCAGTTGGCTTTACTGACTCTGACTTTCGTCATGTCATTGTTGTTGCACCGATCGATAGGGATGGTCAATACAATTCATAACGTTATGTATTTTCTTCCCATATTCTGGTTTGGAATCTTTGCAGCACTGAATAAAGAGGTATTTGTAAGAAGGGCGAGATACTGGTGGATTTTTGCGCTGGCTGGTCTGTCTTGCCTTTACTATCATTCCTGTGTCGATCTTATTTATGGAAGCTATGAAAAGCCGCCTTTTGTTTATGTGGGAATCGATTTTATGCTATTGCAAAAAACCGCATTCATTATCAGCGCGCTTTTGCTTACCGACTGGCTGCAACGCTTTGAATTACCTGGACTGGCTTGGCTTGCCCATATCTCATTTCCCATGTATTTTTTACATGGTTATTTTGTCTTTGCATTTTACGAGACAGGATTTGTAGGATTTATCGACAACGCCACCGGGAGTTCGATGTTGGCCTCGCTAATCAGTCTTGTACTCGTATTCAGCATGACTATCAGTTTGGTACTTATTTTGAAAAAGATACTCGGCAGCCACAGTCGTGAAGTGATTGGTGGCTAAAAGAACAACGGAGGCAGGTTTATTTGGCTACTACTGTTTCCAACAAAATCACTGCTAAATAATAAAGGGGACGGAGGGATTTATTTTTAATCCCTCCGTCCCCTTTTTATATTTTTTTACTGTTCTACGTTGTGATAGACATTCTGCACATCATCAACTTCGTTCAGCATATCCATCAATTTCTCAAAAGCGGCAATATCATCTTCGCCACTCAGGTTGGTGTAGGTTTGCGGGATGAACTGGATTTCATCGACGTCATATTCAATGTCTCCCAAACTCTCCGCAAGCGCTGATTTGGCTTTGGCATATTCTGTGTGTGGCGCAAACACACTGACTTTTCCCTCATCTTCTTCAATATCTGACACATCCACATCAGCATTCAACAGGGCTTCCATCACCGCCTCTTCATCACCGGCAAATACCAGAATGATGGAGTGGTCAAACATGTGACTGACTGTGCCCTGATTGCCCAGTTTACTGTTGGTCTTGGTAAAGCACTGACGCACATCCCCGAAGGTACGGTTGGGGTTATCGGTCAGGCAATCGACGATCAGCATGGAGCTGCCTGGTCCAAAGCCTTCATAGCGGGCCAGCGAATAATCCTCACCACCACCGCCTTTGGCTTTGTCGATGGCCTTGTCGATGACATGGGTCGGCACCTGATCGCGCTTGGCACGGTCAATGATACTTCGCAGCGCCAGGTTACCATCCGGGTCAACACCACCCTGTTTGGCAACCATGTAAATTTCACGGCCATAGCGTCCATAAATCTTCGACTTCATGATTGAAGTCTTGGCCATGGATTCTTTGCGGTTCTGGTAAGCACGTCCCATCGGATATTCCTGTTTTCGGGAAAAAGAGCGAATTTTAATGCTGGCTGGCAGAAAGTCCAATGCCAGATAAGCCTGATTATAGAATTACCAGGTTAGTTGAAACCTGACCCCCTCAATCCACTCACTTCAGGCAACTATTCAGTATCAAGGGCTGAGGGTCATTTAACCACAAATTCAAGGCCTATCCTCTTTGATGCTGGCACTTTAAAAACTCAAATCTCCTTCCACTGAATTGCCTCCCCCTTTTGTTTTTCGTTATTCTTGATTATCTTTACCCAAGATCGCAGAATGCTATGCAGACAGCGTCTTTCTGTCAGAAAAAAAGAAGAGTTAAAAGAAGAATTAAAAGAACAGATCAGGTCAGCATACTTTTATTATGCAGGCCAAATGATCAACCACAATACCGGGGGGTACTTGATGAAAAATACGCTGATGTCTGCGATATACGCTGCGGGGCTTGCTCTGACCAGTGTGCAGTGTCTTGCACAGATACCGAATCCTGATGCAGATCGTACCGCCATGAGGGAGCTGGGCAAACAGTTCGATAGCGCTGAGGGCCTGTACAACTACTTTGTCGAGCAGGCCGGCCCAGATACCGGCATTACCTATGACACTATGCCTGACTGGTCAGGCGTTTATTCCTGGCAGTTCCCGCCTGCCGGCCTGGCCTATGACAGTTTTCAAGAAGCCGGCGAACTGGCTGACGTCAAACTCTACCCTGAGTACCAGCAGAAATACGAAGAACGGGTTGCCCTGCGCGATGAAGGCATCGAATTTGACCCCCTGGGCAACTGCCAGCCCCCCGGCGCCCCCAGAGGTTTATCCGAACCCTTCCTCAGAGAATATGCCATTCAGCCTCACCAGACCTGGCTAATGAATGAAGTGGCCAGTGAAACCCGACGCATCTATACCGATGGCCGTGCTCACCTCAATGAACTCGACCGCTTCCCCACCTATGATGGCGATTCCATCGGCTTCTGGACCAGCGATCATCAGCTCGTTGTTCACACCAACCAGCTGCAGTGGGGCATGTACCAGCGTGGCCAACCGGATTATTCGGATCAGATCGAACTGGTTGAGGTTTACAAAAAGGCCGATGACAAGACACTGGTGCTGCATGTCTGGGCCTATGACCCGGAAGTGTTGATGGAGCCCTGGTATACCCGCAAGGAATACATCCAGCTGACCAATACCGACAAGCAGATTCGCATGCATTACTGGTACTGTTTCGATGGGCAGAATAATGCTGTCGAGGAACAGGAAGACGGTTCAACCAATTTTATTGATTTCGATTTTGACTGATAAAACATTATTGCCTTGAGGTGTGACATGAACAAACTGAGAATTCTGACTGGCCTGATTCTGGCCATGACCCTGATGCCTTTGCAGGCTCATCATTCCACTGCCATGTTCGATGATCAGCGTGAAATCACCGTGACCGGTACCATCAAGGAATTTCAATACACCAATCCCCACTCGTGGCTAATCATTGATGTCACCAATGACGACGGTAGCGTGACTACCTGGGGCTTTGAAGCCGAGGGCCCTACTACCCTGACCCGCTCGGGCATACGTAAATCAACGCTGCCGCCGGGCACAAAAATTACCATCACCGGTCACCCGATGAAAGATGGTCGCAGCGCTGCAGCCTGGGTCGTGGCAGAACTGGAAGATGGCACTGTGCTCAATCCCCGCGCCGGATTTGTTGCCAGATAAAGAATAATTAGCATTGTATATAAGGGAACATAAATAATGGCACATGCTTATAAAACACGTTTTGGCTCACTTGATGATTATGACAAAGGGCGAGTGGAGCCGGTCGACGATGATGTCAGGCACTACGCCTTTTCCAATTGTTTCGAGATCGCCAACAATTCCCGGCCCTATGAAAAGGTCGTATTCGGACAAAATCAGGAATACGTAATGGAAGTCGTACGCGCCGAGGGAGACTCACCCTGGTATAGCTGTGCTCATGATGAATTTGCCTTGTGCATGGATGGCGAGGTAGAGGTTCATTTCATTGATCTGGACGCGGCACAGCGAGTTCAGGACCAGGAAAAAGAAGGCGCGGTTCGGGTTGACGGTAATCCACGGGGGCCATTCATGGGCTGGGTAAAACTTGGACGCGGCCATCAGGCCATGTTACCAGCCGGCGCGGCCTATCAGTTTCGCAGCCAGTCACCCGCAGTCATCATCATGCAGACCTGTAAGGGTGAGCTGTCCATCGAACGCTGGGCAGATATCTGCCAAAGCACCTGAGGGGGAAAAACCATGACTAATTCACACGGATATCAGGACTTCACTCTCGGTGGCTTCGGCTTTGCAAGGGATGAGTATTTCTGTCATATCACCTGGCAGACACTGGATGGCAGACCCATGAGCCACACCATGGATGCAGGTAATTATCTGCGTGCCCTGATGCGCGATGTGGCCTGGGGGTTTTTCTATGGCTGGGTAAATTTCGATGATGTGATCGGCACCGTGAACCATTATTCCACCGTGGATTTATTTGCCGGATCCTTCAATGGCGCCATGAAAACTGCGGGTATAGACCGTCTTGAAAATTTTCCTACCGACGACATTCGCCAGGTATTTGAAGCCATGCTGGCTGACTGGACCAATGCCGACTTTGATCCCTTTGCTGCGCCTCAGGAAACCGGATCGCCCTATGGTCCAAAAAATGGCGACAATATGCCCGCCATCACCAGAGCCCGTGAACTGGCCAGGCGCTGTGTCGGGCTTGAAGGCGATTTAGCTCTGCGCACTGATGAAAGTGGCGCGCCGGTCAATCGGGCCTTTGCCGATGTTCCTCAGGACAAACCGGAAATTCATGCCGAGCCGGGCTATGAAAACCAGGTACACGCCTTTAACCTGTTTGCCTTTCTGTCGCGTTCCCAGGTGACCTGGAACCCTTCTTTCACCTCAGTGGTAAAAAACAGTTTTATGTGTCCCACTACCGAAGAGCATATCCTGCCCATCATTCATGGCAATGACCGGGTTGAGTGGTTTTTCCAGATGTGCGATGAAATTCACTGGGACTGCGCCCACAAGGATTCAGGCGAACCACTGGCCAGGGTCATCATGAAAGCCGGAGACATGGCCGCCATGCCAGCTTACTGTCGGCATCAGGGCTATAGCCCCAAACGCTCCATGCTGCTGGTGTGGGAAAACGGCTCCCCAACTTTGGTAGACGACATCAAGAGCGGCGCCGCGCCCGAAGTACCTGTTGAATTCTGAAAGAAATAAAGGGGACGGAGGGATTTAAATTAAATCCCTCCGTCCCCTTTAATTGCTCCGTCCCCTTTATTGTTACAGGTCAAAGCCATGTTGATTAGATATACTTATTATTAAAGAAATTACCCGGATCAGACTCAGGGGGAACGCAATGCACATACCTAAATTTCTACTCAGGATTTCTCTGCTGGTTTGTCTATTGCCGGCAATGCCGGCAGGTGCTCATCATTCGGCTGCCGTTTTTTACAATACGGATGACGAGCCGATTTCCATCACCGGGACAGTCGCCAGATTTAATTTTCGAAATCCCCATGCCATTGTGGAATTGCTGGTCACCAACGAGTCCGGAGAAACCGAACGCTGGACCTGCGAGACTTCAGCGCCGTCAGCACTGCGTCGTCGTGGCTGGAGCCAGGAAGTAATGCAGGAAGGGGACATTATGACCCTTGAAGGTATTCGGGCAAGGGATGGTTCTTTACTAATGCGAATCACCCGTGCAGTCAAAGCTGACGGCACTGTAATTGGAGTATCCAGGAGTCTTGATGACTGATCTGCACAAATTCATATGTCTGTTGCTGTGTCTGGCAACAATGGGTACCACTACCACGCTTGAGGCACAACCTGATCTGAGTGGCTACTGGATGATTTCCTTTGGTCCGATCCCCCCCCAACGGGAAGCAACACCAGAAGAACAAGCCATGATAAATGCCCTGCCAGCAGGCACACTCCTGTTAGCGGACTCCGGGCTGAGAGAGTTTCCTGAAGGGGATTACGGCGGCCTGAATATCACAGAGTCTGCGCGGCAAAAAGCCGCCCGTTACGACCCGACAGTCCAGGTCGAGCTTGGCAGTACCTGCCAGCCTCCCAGTATCATCTATTCCATGCAGGGGCCATTCCCGATAGAGATTTATCAGGGACGGGATTTGATTGTAATAAAAATGGAATATTTTGATGTAGTGAGAATTATTCACATGAACATGGATGGGCATCCAGACAATTTACCGCCTACAGTCAGTGGTCATTCCATTGGTCATTGGGAAGCAGATACTCTGGTTGTCGATACCATTAACATCAAGGAAAGCACTTTCCTGAATAATGGTCTGGATCACACACAGGACATGCATCTGGTGGAACATTTTAGGCTGAGCGAAGATGGCGAGAAACTTTTCATCATGCAGGAATACGAAGACCCGGCCGTCTTTGCCGGCCGCTCGGCCCGACTGATCCCCCTGGACAAGGGTGGCGAGGACGATGTGGTCTGGCCCTATGACTGCGATCCAAGTTATGGCGCTGCTATCGAGACACGGGAACAGAACTGACAAGCGCATAGCGCAATGTATTTTATTGAGCCCACAAAAAAACCGGCTTCAAACTTTAGTCTGAAACCGGTTTAATTTATATCGCAGTTTTAAAATCAGTCAGTAGCGAAACAGTACAGTAATCCTGCACCACCCACCTGAACCAGCGCCTGCTGGGTGCAGCCTGGCGTCCCATGGGACGAGTTCCAGGAAGAGCCCGGATCACTGAAAGAATAACGATCTGCATGACCTACCCAGGCACTGCCCTCATCATTACTTGTCCAGTTGTTACAGGTTCGATCCTGATCACCCGGCATGGCTGTACCATCCATCTGTGAACCCGTGAGCACATCGTGCTCGGTAAAGTCAGGGTTGCCATCAATGCGTGAAGCAAACTGGTGACCGTTTTCATCACGGGTATGCATCCAGTTGAAATTGGAATTGTCATAATGGAGATTTTCAACACTGGTTGCCATCACGACACCCTTGGCATTAGCCCAGGGCCCTTCACCAATACGATCCCTTGCATCAACACCATTGGGCCCCTGGGTGCTCAGGTAAGCGCGCCAGGTATGATGACCAGCGCCTGCTTCGGTGGCCAGCGCCTGACAATGGGCATCGGCGCCGGCAAGCCCGCCCAGATTACCGCCATCACCCATAGTCCTGCTGGTGATAAAAAATGTCATTTCAGGACGTTCGGCAGCAGCATCTGGCTGCGCTGCCGAGACCATGCCAGGAAGCGTCATTACTCCCAATAAACAAACAGCATTTACAATATTATTTTTCATTAACTCTTGCTCCTTTTTTTATAGTTTTATCGGTTTACAGTTTTACAGTTAAACAACTCCAGTCAGGACTGGACCAATTCTATAGTGATGCCATCAAGATCTACAAAGCGAAATATGCCAGCCTCTTCAGTAGCCAGAATCTGTGCTCCCAACGCTGTCAAACGTTCAGTCAACTCCTGTGAATCAAACGCAGCGACCTTGATACCAAAGTGCGCTATCCCGGGATTTTCTCCATAGACATAATCGACCTGCTCCAGAATGATCCGGGTATCTGACGCCGGAAAATCAAAGGTCACCAGGCCATTGAGCTCTCGACGCGCATCAGCACCGTAGAGGATCGTGTAATACTCAGACGCACGTTCCATATCGGATACATACAAATGCACATGATCCACACCATAGGGTGTAATAAGACCCTGGCGTGATGGCACCAGGTCAGAAGGAAGCGCAGCCCTGACCAGAGTATCAGGTGAAGGCAGGAACTGGATTTCAATCCCATCGGGATCACTGAAGATGCCGCCAAAGCCGGTACTGCCCGGAAACGTGCCGAAGCCATGTGCTTCAATTTCCTCGCCCATGGCAGAGAAAATAGCACTACTGTCGCGACGCCAGTCAACTACGGTAGTACAGAAATGACCAATATAGGTACCCCGACCACGTGATTCGCCAATGGCGACATAACCCACTTCACGGCTTTCATCCAGCTCTCCAAGTAGAATGAAATAGCGCACTCCTTCACCCAGTGGTTGAACATGCAAAGTGGTATTGAATAACTGCATGTAAAAAGTCGCCGATGCTGCTACGTCCGGGACGATAATATCGAGATGGTCCAGGCCAGGGGTATTTAAAGGCAAGACACTTGTCGGTTGGGCCTGTGTGACGGCCGGCAGGACAGCCACTGTGCCCATGGCACCCAGCAAACGACGGCGCGATATTTGCCAGGCAAAGTTCTGCTCAATGTACTTTGGGTTTTTCATTAAAACTGTCCTTTGAGTTTCACTATAATGATTACTATTCGGTGCCTTGGGCAAGCTGTCTCTGCTCAAGCAACTCCTCAATCAAGGCCGCCGTTTCCGGCTTGTCCACCGGTGGATGGGTGGCAAGAAAGACACCATGAGCCCAGGTCACCGGTGTTCGACCTTCCTTATCTTCGATATCCAGCTCTGCGCCATTGGCAGCCAGGTAACGGATAATGTCATTGGAACCGCGATTGGCGGCACCATGCACAGCGGACAATCCCATGGAGTTACGTGCATTCACATCGTTACCAAGACTATGGGCATATTTCACCGCTTCCAGCAAGGCATCACTGCCTTCGTCCCAGGTCTGGTTGACCACCCAGTTGATGCCGGCTGCTGCCATCAGGGGCGTGGTACCGGCAAAAGTCCCGAGATTGGGATCAGCGCCATTGTCCACCAGCAATTTCATCACAGTCACATCCCCTGATAATGCCGCTCGCAGGAAAGCTGTCTGGCCGGTAAAGTCCACCCAGGACAGATCACCAATACGGGTAATAAAACGTTGCGTGGGCGAGCTTTCCCTGGTGCGGGCATTAACATCTGCACCGGCCTCAATAAGTTCCCTGATCAGCTCAAGCGCCGCTGCACGATCAACCTTGTTATCCCGGGTAGCACCGGTGACATTCAGGTTACGCAACATGACGGCAGACCACAGGGGCGTTTCACCATACCAGTCACTGGCGTTGACATTCGCTCCCTGGCTGATCAGGTAGCGTGCCGTGGCAATATGTCCGGTGGGCGGACCACCGCGACTCACAACACTGCCGTTGACGATGGCATTGATAAGAGGCGTCACCCCATTGGCGTCGGCCTGCTCAATGTCAGCACCGGCTTCCACCAGCTGGCGTGTTAATGTCAGGTCGCCCTGGCGCGTCGCATACAGTAATGCAGTTTTGGCGCCACCTATCGGAGCGCGTTCACCGCGTTCCGGAATGCCGCCACGATTGATTCCCACCCCTTTTGAACCGGCATTTTCACTGGGCAGGCGCATACGGGGAACCTCCCCCGCCAGCGTCTGAGCATTCAAATCCACCTGAGTGTCGAGCAACAGTGACACCACTCCAGGCGCATCTGCGCGAACCGCCACCATCAGAGGGGTCTGGTTAAAATTGGGTTCTCGCTGCTGAGGATCAGCGCCATTTTCCAGTATCAGCTGCACGATTTCGACGGAACCACTGCGTGCAGCCAGGAACAATGAGTTTTCACCAGCACGATCGGGAAGATTGGGGTCAGCACCAGCTGCAAGGAGCAGACTTACCATATCCGCATCGCCGTTTTCGATAGCCAGATGTAAAGGTTGCAGGTCGTAGGCATTGGCCAGGTTGGGATCGGCTCCTGCCTCAAGCAACATCTCTGCAGTCTCCAGATCTTCAACACGAACCACCCAATGCAATGCCGGTGTTTCAAACGGTCCCAGTGCGTTGACATCCGCACCCTGCTCTCGCAGCAATGCCCTGACAGTTGTCATATCCCTGTCCATGGCCGCTTCAGCGAGGCGGGTATCAGCAACGGTACTCCCCAAAAAACCCGAACTGATCTCTGCAGCCTGCAGGGGCATGCAGAGTAAAGTAAACATCACCATCAATCCTGTACCGATATTTTTCATGGTTTTTCCCAGGTCAGAATCAGACATTTAATATGCCTGTGCTGTCGCCAAAGTCCTCCACCGGCACATTCAGTTTATCCAGGATGGCGTTATGCAGGTTGGCTATCGGGGTGCCGAGACCAGCGCGGATATGCCGTCCACCTTCGAGTCGCCCGGAGGCGCCTCCCGCCAACAACAAGGGCAGCGGATCATGGTCATGCTGGTTGGAATTACTCATGCCGCTTCCATACAGCACAACGGAATGATCCAGTAGTGACCCATCTCCATCAGGAGTATTCGCCAGTTTTTCCAGGAAATAAGCCATGGTGGTTTTGGTATGGAACGCATTCAGGATCGCCAGCTTGTCCTTGTTTGCCTGCACTTCGGAATGGTGGGAAAGATTGTGAAACGGGTCGTTGACACCGCTTTCACTGTAGACGCGATTGCTGATTTCACGTGCCACCATCAAGGTGGACACGCGGGTGATTTCTGCCTGCCAGGCCAGAGTCATCAGGTCAAACATCAGTTTGGACTGTTCAGTAAAACTGCTCGGCACGCCGACCGGTTTATCAGGGACCTCAAGATCATTGGCAGGCGACGCCGCTACCAGCTGCAGGCGGCGCTCGATTTCCCTGACATCTTCCAGGTAACGCTCCAGGCGCTGACGGTCAGCACCAGGCAGTTTACGTTGCAGGGAGGCGACATCGCCGGTGACAGAGTCAAGCAGACTCATTTTCAGTGCCTGGCGTTGGGCGCGTTCTTGCTCTGTGCTGCCGTCACCAAACAGACGTTCAAAAACCACCTGTGGATTCAGCTCCATGGGCAATGGGGTTTCCGGAGTGCGATAGGAAATGGAACTGCCTTCTTCAAGGGAGAGTTCCAGAGACGGCATCGGTGTATCCTGGCCGATATATTGCGCCGCTACCTGATCCAGTGAGGTTGGCGAAGGACCGGTGCCCGGTTTGTGGCTGGTCAGCCATACGGATGAAGAGCGGGCATGGTTCGCGCCAGCCGAGGCATCATCGCCATAGGCATTGGGCAGACGCATGTCGCTGACCACGTTGAGCCTGTCCCGGAATGGCTCCAGGGATTTTAGTGTCGGGGTGAATTCAAACCCTTTACCGTCAGTGGCAGGCATCCAGCGATCCATGACCGCGCCATGGGCAATATAAATACAAGCCAGTCGCGCTTGAGGTGTGCCAGCGCGCTCGGCTGCCAGTGATGCCGCAGGCAACATCGATTCCAGCAGCGGCAACGCCAGCGCTGTGCCTGCTCCGCGCAATATCAGTCGGCGGGATAAATGTTTCTTCGTTAAAAATTTCATTTCCACTGGCTCCCTAGCGATTGGCTATCGGCTGTTGCGGGTTTTCTATGGCGACTTTGTACTGGAACGGAAAACTCTCAACGATGCCAAGAATCACATCGGAAAAACGATAATTCACCTGGGCAGTGTCATTGATTATTTTTCGGACTGCCGGCATATCATCAGCCTCCAGCAATCGCCCCAGGGCATAGGTCATCAGTTTTTCAGTAATGGACGTGGCAATCGTATCACCCCGGGTTAACAGCGCATTGCGCATATCTACCGGACTGTTGATGGGGGTTCCGTCAATCAGTTGTGAACTGGTGTTTATTGGTTGTCCCTCATCTGTTTCGCGCCAGCGACCGATGAGGTCGAAATTTTCCAGCGCCAGACCCATAGGGTCCATGATCTGGTGGCAGGCGGCGCAGGTGGGATTGGCGCGATGAAGTTCCAGTCGTTCTCGCAGGGTGTTGGGTACCTTGCCTTCAGGTCCCTCTTCCTGGGTCAGGTCGGTTTCCACACCAGGAGGCGGTACCGGTGCCGGTGCACCAAGAATATTTTCCACGATCCAGACACCGCGAATAACCGGCGACGTGCGGTTGGCCACCGACGTGGCGGTAAGAATACTGCCGTGGCCCAGCAGGCCGCGACGAGGACTGCTGGCCGGCAGAGAGACCTTGCGCATGTAGTCACCACGGATATCACTGATGCCGTAATGCCCAGCCAGTTCTGCATTAAGCCAGGTGTAGTCAGCACTCAGTAAATGTAGCAAACCCCGGTCTTCCTGGACCATATCAAGGAAAAGCAGTTGGGTTTCCTTGCGGAAAGCCTGTTTCAGGCTGTCACTAAAGGCGCGATCCTGCGGCAAGGCGGCATCGAGTTCGCGCAACATCAGCCACTGGGCGGCAAAATTTTCAACCAGTGCATGGGCTCGGTCATCGCCCAGCATGCGCCGTACCTGTGCCTCCAGTACAGCGGGTTCGTTCAGTTGCCCATTGACAGCAAGCGTGACCAATTCCTTGTCAGGAATACTGCTCCACAGGAAAAAGGATAAGCGGGTGGCCAGTTCAAGCTGGCTGATCTTGTAAATTTCACCGGGCTCAACAGCATCCGGCTGGACTTCTATCTGGTAAAGAAACCGGGGGTCAATCAGCAAGCGTGATATGGCATACTGGATGCCGGTTTCAAAATCCCCTTCCCCCTTGCCCATGGCATAGAACTGCATCAGGGTATCGATCTTGTCGGCATCGGCAGCCACCGGTTCACGAAAAGCGCGCGACGCCAGGTCCTGCAGGATTTCCCGTGCACAGGCGTTTTCTTGATTGGCTGTCTGCGGATAGCAGGAGAAAATGGCACGACGACTGGGTGTATCACCGGCACCTGACACATCAAAGGGACCGTTAATCTCGATTTGCCGAATGGAGCCCCCCAGTGAATAGTCATCGTAAAATTCATTGACGCCCACACAGCGCTTGTCGTCCACCAGGGCGGCACCGATGGTTTGTGGACCGGCAGGTATCCACATCTGGAAGCGACCCGGATCGTCCACCTCCAGCGGCACTTCATTAAGGGTCAGTACAATATTGGGGCCGCTGCAGAACGCCTGATTGTTAAAAATACCTCCGGCCCCTTGTCCCGATACGCGGATTTCATATTCAGCATCCAGGGGGAAATTGTGCGTGACCAGCATGCCGCCGCGAGTCCCCAAAGGCAGACCTTCCCGGTGACTGGTCTGGCTACCGGAGGGTGCCGGGTATTGCACCTGAACGGGAATCATGGAGCGATCACCCACCGCTGTGCGACTGATTCGCATGGCAACACCTACGTAGGCTTCTATCAATGTCGGCGACACACTGAGTGAGTCAGACAGGTTGTCAAAACCTTCGTCTGTTTCATCGGCAGGCAGCAAGGTAGTAACGATGTCCGAGGCATCAAAGCCCAGCAGATCACGGATAACATTGATGTACTCGGCGCGGTTCAGTCTGGCCAGGCCTTCATGTCCGGGATTTGGCTTTTCAGCGTGTTGATTGTCCAGTTTGTTTTCCAGGCCTTGGACAAAACTGGAAAACTCGGCACGACCGGGTCTTGGCTCACCAGCAGGCGGCATCAAACCGGTACGAATCCTGCGCAAGGCCTTTTCCCAGATATCATCATCCTGTAAAAGCTCATCCCTGGACAGAACATCGAAGGCGATACTCCCGGAATAATCTTCAAAGTTGTGACAATTCTGACAATAGGTTTCCAGGATCTCCCAGTCCGGCTCTCCGGATTCCTGTGCCAAACAATAAGCACTGCCAAAGACCGCCAGAAATGTAATCTGCCAGGTCATTAACCGCATCATTTTATTAGGTCTTTTCATGAGGTATTTTTACATTTTCAGAATTCCAGGGAATTCAAACTCTTTTATTTACAAACAGTTAATAGAAGCCGTGTTTTTATTATTAATATTTATTTTTTTGTGTTTTTATTTTTTGCTGTTTTATTAATGTTTTATTTGGCCCAATTCAATTTGCACGGCCATATAGGGATATTAGACTGTTAAATTCGAAAAATATCGCTTTTTCCCGGGAAATTTCGATTACCAGTAGCACATGGCACTGTTTTCAGTTTTCTGTCATCCGGAGCAGGTTAGTTCCAAAAAGAGACTAACGCATGAGTATATAGAATTAAAGTTATTTAAAGCAATAATTACGGTATTTCATATCTGTATTAACCTCCATGACGCCAAAGACAAATACGCATCAATAAATAGTGCAGCAATTATCCACGTCAAATCTGCTATATTCCCTATCCAGAATAAAATCCAAACAAACAGAGCGTTTAAAATCATGTCACAGGAACTGATCTGGGGTGTCGATCTTGGCGGCTCTAAAATAGAATGTGCTGTGCTGAAACATGACACCCTGGAAGTCTTGTTCAGAGAACGCATTAGTACTGAAAGTGAAGGTGGTGCCACCCATATCGTCTCTCGCATTGCTACGATCCTCGAAAATGCAAAACAGGCAACAGGCCATTCACCTCAAGTATTGGGTATTGGTACACCCGGCACGCTTGACGTGTCACTGGGCGCACTAAAAAACTCCAACACCATTTGTCTAAACGGCTTTCCCCTAAAAATTGAACTGGAAGCATTAATTGGAATACCCATACGTATCGCCAACGACGCAAATTGTTTCGCCCTTGCAGAAACAATACTGGGCGTCGTCCCTCAACAATACCCGGATGCCAAGGTCATTTTTGGCGTCATTCTGGGCACTGGTGTTGGTGGTGGCCTGGTAGTGAATGGCAAGGTTCTGAATGGTTTACATGGTATTTGCGGTGAGTGGGGGCATATCGAACTGGATCCGCAGGGGGAAGATTGTTACTGCGGGAAAAAAGGCTGTGTTGAACAGGTAATTTCTGGCCCGGCCCTGGAAAGATACTACACAAGACTCAGCGGTAGCCATTTGCCCTTGAGCGAAATCGCGCTCAGACAATCATCCGATGAACATGCTGCTGCAACCGTCAATCACCTTGCAGAAATGTTCGGCAAGGGAATTTGCAAGGTCATTAACGTGCTGGATCCGGATGCCATCGTCATCGGCGGTGGCGTGGGTAACCTGGAAGCACTATACACAGAGGGACCTGGCGAAATTGAAAAACATATTTTCAATCATGCCTTCCATGGCAAACTGCTAAAGCCCAGTCTCGGCGACAGTGCCGGTGTATTTGGAGCCGCGATGCTGGTTCGTGATTAAAGCAACAGCCAATTTTTTTTAAAACAAATAGTTACTGATCCCTGCGCTACCCGATTTTATCCAGACTTCAAATCGGGCAGCGTTCTCATGCTGTTTGTCTCAGCTAGGGAGCAACTACGCCACTGAATTTTCGGGCCAGTGTCCAGTTGCTATCGCGGCACAAACCACAGTCACTACCGATGAAATACAGGGCTGCCTGGCGATCCCCGCGAAGCTGCCAGTCCAGCCAATGCACGGCGACCTGCGCTGCACTGCCGCCATTTTCTTCCATAAAAGTACCACCATGGCCTTTATCAATATTTGCCACCGCCACAGGCACATGGTTTATGCGTTTGTAATCATCCATGCCGTTGGCATAGGCAATATCCGTTTCTCCGCCGAGAATATAAATAACAGGCGTGTGAATATCAGCAAGAGCCTCTTTCCCTATATTCATATCCGGAATAGCAACAGGCGGGGCGTCGTTGAAGATTCCGGTATTGTGCATCACCAGAGTCTTCACCCGCGGATCGGCAGCAACCTGGTTTACCTGTACACCACCGCAACTGAATCCCGAGAGAGCCACCTGATCAGGATCAATGCGACCATAGTAAGGACTTTCGGGGCGCTGGTTTTCCGCCATTGCCCAGTCAATTGCCTGACGCAGAGACTGGTATGACGTTCGAGGTGCCTGCTCATTCTCGTCAGCAGGATCGCGATCAGGTGCCCCGGGGCCACTGAGTATGCGCCCGCCAGCAATCACCAGATAACCGTGGGAAGCCAGTTCCAGCAAATGGAAACGGGAGCTGGCGCCATCAAAGGAACACCCCCCATTACCCCATGCCACTACGCCCAGTTTCAAATCACCGAGAGCATCAAGATCACGCGGTCGATAAACCACCTGATCCGGGAGCGATGCATCTTCCTCCTTGATGGCAGGATAAAGCCCGGTGCCGGGGTTATCAGAACGTCTGTTCAATTCCTGCATGACATCGGCAGGCTGTGCAGAGGTCAAGCCTGGCAGGATTGCAGACAGGGTAGTTGCGATTATCAGTGTTAGTATATGTCTCTTTGCCATAATGATGTCCCCTTCTTGTTTTGTTTGTAATTGGCTGGTTTACTGCGCTAAACAGGGACACCTATAATGCAGTCCTTTGCCTGAAGGGTAAAGTATAAAAAAATAATCAGGCTGTCCGACGGGGGATATTAATGAACGCTGGAAATCACACCCGGCAAAGTACTGCTCTGATCAGGGCGCTTACCTGCATGATGTTTTTCATGTTTGCCATGACCACTGATGCGGTGGGCAGCATCATCCCTTCTCTTATCAATGAGTTTGATCTAAGCCTCAGCGCGGCAAGCGCCTTTCATTATGTCCCCATGATCTCTATTGCCCTGGGCGGATTATTATTGGGTTTTCTGGCGGACAGAATCGGTCGTAAACGTACTATCGTACTTGGCCTGGTTCTGTATGGCATCGGCTCCCTGTTATTTATCGTGGGTAATAGCTTTGGTTTTTTTATCGTCTTGCTTGGACTGTCAGGTATTGGTGTCAGTGTCTTCAAAGTCGGTGCACTTGGCCTGATTGGCGATATTACCCACTCGCCGCGTGAGCACACCTCCTTGATGAATACGGTGGAAGGCTTCTTTGCCGTCGGCGCCATTGTCGGTCCAGCGGTTGTGGCCAGTCTTATCACGGCAGGCATTTCATGGAAATTTCTCTATCTACTAGCAGCTGTCATCTGTGGCGGACTAACCCTTGCCGCTATGTGGGTGGAGTATCCATCTATCCAGCAAACCAGTGACAAACCGTCCTCGATGTCACAAACCATGACACTGATAAAAAACCCCTATGCCCTGGGGTTTTCAATACTGATCATGCTTTATGTGGCGGTGGAAGTTGCCATTTATGTCTGGATGCCAACCTGGCTGGAAGATTACACCGGACCAACGCCTTGGCTGGCCACCTATGCGCTGACCATTTTTTTTATTCTGCGTGCTACAGGGCGTTTCCTGGGCGCATGGCTGCTGAATCATCTGGCCTGGGATACTGTACTGGTCGTTCTGTCTGCAGCGATTTTTCTGTGCTTTGCCGGCAGTCTGGCAGGTGGACCAGGGCTGGCTGTGTGGCTACTTCCCTTGTCGGGACTTTTTATGTCAGTCATGTACCCTACTCTGAATTCCAAGGGAATCAGCTGCTTTCCGAAAGATGAACATGGAGCAATCGCGGGCGTGATTTTGTTTTTCACTGCCTTTGCTGCGGCAATTGGTCCGCTGGCCATGGCCGCCGTGAGCGATGTCTTCGGCAATATCCGTTTCGGTTTCATTCTGGCTAGCGGATTTGCACTGCTACTCTTTCTCGGCCTGGCCTGGAATAAATTTGCCACACCCGCTGCCGGTCAGCTGGCCCATTTTGAATTGGCTGAAACACTGTAGAGATAATTTTTACCAAGCGTCCACAGGGACGATAAATTAAACGTTGGCGAGAGGTGACCTTATGAACAGAAGAACATTGCTGGGGCTTACCGCCACTGCATTAATTTGCGTAGGTAGTACTGCCCTGGCACAAAATGAAATCATGCCGGGCGTGAACGTGGCCAATGTCATCAGAATTTTTGCTACTCCCGATGGTGGCTCCCGCGTTGAAGTCCTTGCCATTTCGCCGGAGGCAAAGCCTATTCCTGTTACCAGCATGACTGCAAGCGCCTACGCCGGTTCCGGCGTTTCCACCGCCCCGGACTGGCATACGGCACCACGGAAACAGTTTGCGATCAATATGAGTGGCGCACTTGAGGTTGAATTGACCGATGGTACACGCCAGCATATTGGCAGTGATCTGGTATTTCTCGAAGACCTGACCGGGCAGGGCCACATAACACGCGCCCTGGGACCTGTAACCAATGTATTTATCCATGTGCCGGAAGATTTTGATATCGTCGCCTGGGCCGCAGGTAATTAAATTAATAAAACAACGGGAAATCACCATGCCAAAAATAAAATCAAACTTTTACAGTGCCTGCCTTTTTATTGGCAGCCTGTTCATCAGTACCTTGCTATTCGCGCAAGGGGATTTACAGCAGATCAAGGTGCACAGTCCATCCCTTGAAGGCAATCTCAATGGCGACAGCGCCGACCGCGATGTCTATGTTTACCTTCCCCCCGGCTATGAAGATTCCGACCAGCACTATCCGGTCATCTATTTCCTGCATGGTTATGGTGTTGGTGCCGAAATATATGTGAATGGCGTACTGAATTTACCTGGTTCGGCTGATAAAGCCATGGCTGCAGGTGCTCAGGAATTCATTCTGGTGATGCCTGATGCTTTCAACAAATACAGTGGCAGCATGTATTCCAATTCGCCCACCATTGGTGACTGGGAAAGCTGGATTGCCAAAGATCTGGTGTCCTATATTGATGCCAACTACCGAACACTTGCCCAACGTGAAAGTCGCGGTTTATCCGGTCATTCCATGGGTGGTTACGGGACTCTGCGTATCGGCATGAAAGCACCGGAAGTCTTTGGTGCCCTGTATGCCATGAGTTCCTGCTGTCTATTAAACAATGCACCGCCGCAGGAGCGGGTGGCAGCCGAGCTCACTCGGATGGCAGACGGAATAGAAGCTTACAAAATGGGATCCTTTGAGAACGCCACGTTGGCGCAGGCTTCCGCCTGGGCACCAAACCCCGACAATCCACCCTATTACCTGGATCTGCCCTACAGCGATGGCGTTGAGCAGCCGCTGGTGCAGCGCAAGTGGACTGCCAATTCCCCGCTGGTGTTTGTGGATCAGTATGTGCCGGCATTAAAACAGTACCGGGCTATTTTTCTTGATGTAGGAAACGAAGATGGCCTGGAAGTCACCAATACCCAACTGGATGCGGCACTGACGCGGCTGGGAATCGATCACGGTTACGAAGTCTATGCAGGTGATCATGGCAACCGTGTCGGCCAGCGCTTCATCGACAATGTCTTGCCATTTTTTAGCGGGCAACTGGTAGCCGAATAAAAAAATATAGTGAGGCTTAATATCATGAAGAAAAACATAAAAAATATACTGCTCGTTCTATTGTTGTTACCTCTATCTGCCATTGCAGCACAGAACGATACTATTGCCGGCTTTTCCAGTGTACGGCTCGCAGTCATGGACGAGGCCATTCAGGCGGAAGTTGATGCAGGCAATATTGCCGGTATTGTCGTGGCAGTAGCTCGCCATGGCCAGGTGGTACACAACAAGGCCTATGGCTTTGCCGACAGGGAAAACCGGGAAAGGATGAATACCGAAAACCTGTTTCGCCTTTATTCCATGACCAAGCCGGTGACCAGTGTGGCCCTGCTGACCCTCTACGAAAAAGGCATGTTCCAGCTCAATGACCCGCTGGAGAAATACATACCGCAGTTTCGTGACCTGAAGGTCTTTGCCGGCTATGACAGCAGCGGCAACATGATTCTGGAAGCCCCCAAACGTAAACCCACCATTCAGGATGCCTTTCGCCATACCGGCGGCCTGTCGGGGGGGCTGGGCAATCATGCCGTGGATGGCATTTACCGTGAACATGGCCTGTTGATGTTCCAGCTGGATTCCCTGAGCCAGGAAATTGAGGAACTGGGCAAGGTGCCGCTGCGATACCAGCCCGGGGAAGAGTGGGTCTATGGCTTGAACCATGACGTCCAGGCTTACCTCGTGGAAGTACTGTCAGGCATGGCCTTTGCGGATTACCTGGAACAGACCATTTTCGAACCTCTGGGTATGCGTGACACCATGTTTGGTGTACCACGCTCCCGTGCCGAAGACTTTGCCCGTGTCTACGTACCCAATGGCGATGGCGGTATCAATCCGGAAGCCGAGGACGGTTACGCCCGTTTTACCGATCATCACTTTGCGACGCTCAGCCTGTCTTCCTCCACCGGGGATTACCTCAAGTTTGCCCGCATGCTGCTCGGGGGTGGCGAGGTGGACGGGGTCCGCATACTCGGCCGCAAAACCGTGGAGTTAATGTCGCAAAACCATTTGCCTGAAAGCATTCCATCCATCAATAACGGCAACGGCCCGACGGCAACCGGTTATGGCCTGGGTGTTTCCGTGACACTGGATGCCGCGCAGCTGGGCAATATGGACAGCAAAGGCAGCTTCGGCTGGGGTGGTGCAGCAACCACCAATTTCCGGGTTGATCCGGCGGAAGACATGACCTATGTCATCATGGGGCAGACTTTTCCCAGCAACTCGGCAATTCTGAATAAGGTACAAACCCTGATCTACCAGGCTCTGGTGGAGTAGATTCTGCAAGCTATCAGCTTTTTCAATTTGAGCTAAAAAAAGGACCGATTGACCGGTCCTTTTTTTATAGGGGTCTACATCAATTGCCCAACACCACTTTGGGCAGGGCAAAAGCAGTAATGGAACGACCGATGGCTACAGCGATGTACTGGCGGCCATCAAATTCATAGGTCATGGGGGATGCGCGCCAGCCCTGATTACCCAGATACTGCCAGAGTATTTCGCCAGTGCGGGCATCGGCCGCCATAAAGGAGCCGCTGTTTTCTCCGAAGATGACCAGACCGCTCTCTGTGGTGAGCAGGCCGGCAGAAGAACCAAAACCAGCAGGCCCCTGGGGAATGTCAAAAGCAATTTCGCCGGTGCGAATATCAATGGCCCGGATAAATTTATCTGCCGATTCGCCGGGTACGCCGCGAGCAGTACCTCCCATATAACCAACACCTGCCTGCCAGTCCTGGTAACGGTTTGAAAACAAGTTACAGCTTTCCAAAGCCTGGATATAGTAAAGGCCTGTGGCTTCGATATACCCTGTGGAGAACCAGTTGGTGCCGCCGATCAGAGCGGGACAAACATAGGTTTCTCCTGTTGCCGTTAAGGGCAGTTCTTTCAGAATCGGACGACCATCTGCTCCAATCCCTTCTGCCCAATTCATTTTTTCAATAAACGCTTTGGCAAGCAGCAATTCGCCATCTACTCTGTCCAGGACGTAGAAAAAGCCATTTCGATTTGCCTGTACCAGCAACTTGCGCGACTCCCCTTCCCACTCGGTATCAATCAGCGCCAGAGGTTCCTGAGCGTCCCAGTCATGAATGTCATGGGGAGTAAACTGGTAATGCCACAGCAATTCTCCACTGTCTGCATCCAGTGCCAGAACACTGTCGGTATACAGGTTGTCGCCTTCACGGTTGACGCCGTACAGGTCTGGACCAGGATTGCCCACCTGCCAGTAAACAATATTCAGTTCGGGATCAAAAGAACCGGTCATCCAGGTCGCACCGGAACCATGAGCAATGGCTTCTGCATTGGGCCAGGTTTCCGAACCCGGTTCTCCCCAGGCTGGAATAGTCCAGAACCGCCAGGCTTCTTCGCCTGTATCCTGGTGATAGGCCGAAATAAACCCACGTACCCCTTCATCACCTCCGGCATGACCACCAACCACCAGGTCATTGACGATCAGTGGCGCGTTGGTGCTATTGTAGTTTTGCGTCCAGTCTGCCATCGGGGTTTCCCAAAGCAGATTGCCATCAGACTTGTCCAGCGCAATCATGTGAGCGTTATCTGTAAGCATGAAGATACGATCACCAGCTAGCGCAACACCACGGTTCATGCCAAGCGTAGCATTTCCTGCCAGGCCTTCGGTGCGCGGCATTGACCAGTGCCAGACCTGACGGCCGCTTCCGGAATCCAGAGCCCATAATTCATTCGCGGAAGAGACATACATGATGCCGTCGACAACCACAGGGGTATTCTGCACTGCTCCGGGAACCGGCATCGGGAAATTCCAGACTGGTGCCAGCAAGCCGACATTGTCAGGAGTGATTTGCGTGAGCCCGGTATGGCGATAGCCTCGGGTATCGCCATTGTAGCTGGCCCAGTTGCTGCCACTGGTCACTTCACGATAGCGGGACACAGCGGTTTTGCGCAAAAGGTGTATAGCTCCATCATCATCGCGCAATTGCAGATCGGCATAACCTTCACCAAGTACCACACCAGTTAACTGTGAACCGTTTTCCAGGGTCAGGGTGCGACGATCAATTTCTCTGGGTGGCCTGCCAAAAGGAGCCAGAGCCCGCAGGTAGCCCACAAGCAAATAGAGTTTTTCTTCGGGCAACACAACCGGTGGCATACCACGCTCGGGTACTCCCTCGCGCAGAAATTGTGCCAGGGCATCATCAGTGCGGGCAGAGATTCCCGGTACTATGGAGGGACCGTACTCACCACCACGCGCATCTCCCCCGTGACAGCGGGCACAGTTGAGATCAAAATGTTCACGACCCTGGTCGGTTCTCTGAGCCATGACACCATTTCCCATAATTACAGGCAGCATGAAAACAAATAATGAAGAAAGCTTTTTTGTGTAATTCATATAGATTATTTCCCTGTTCCCTTTTATGACGGATATGAAATCAGCTACGGGACTCTATTAATATGTCGAACAAGTATCTATAGGATGTTTTAAAAAACGACAACCTGAATACATCCATGCTGAATAAAATCACGGGGACTTTTGGGGAGCGATTCCCGCACATGGCAAGGTATGCCTCGGTTAGTCTGAAACTCAATTCTGATTACAGGAGATTGATAAAGCCTAGTCTTCCAGACCTTCAATCGGGGCAACTCCTCTGGGCTGTTCGCTATTGGCATTCCCTTCCAGAGTAAGCCTCGCACCACTCCTGATTAAGGCCGACTCCGGCGGTCCCTGGAAAAAAGTATAACCCTCGCGGGTTTCTTTCCAGGCAGAAGGACCAGCCAGATATTTGCCGGCGGCCAGGGTGGCATCCTTGATGCGGGTAATCAGTGCTTCATAGGCCGGGTCGCCCTGACGCAGTCCGGTAAAACTGCCGATGTCGGAACTGGCGGCAAATACGATGTCTACATGCTCAAGCCCGGCAATCTGGTCGGCAATCTCAACCCCGGCAGGGTTTTCGATCATCGCAACGATCATGATGTTGTCATTGGCAGCCTGCCGATAGCCGCGCCCCCAGAGGGTGCCGTACTGACCACCGCCCTGGCTGCGCTTGCCAACAGGCGGAAACTTGGCATAGGTGATGGCATTCTGGATTTTTTCTACTGTATCCACCATGGGCACAATGACACCAAGAGCGCCAATATCCACGGCTTTCTGGATATCCCCTTCACTATCGGTAGGAACACGGATAAATGGAATCGCAGGGCCCGGACAAACACGGATCATGGTTGCCACTTCCTGGTAGGTGAGAGGACTGTGTTGCATTTCTATCCAGAGAAAATCGAAACCGGCGTTGGCCATGGCGCAGTAGATATTCAGATCACTGGTGCTGACGGTACCGCCGACAACCTGCTCTCCCCTCGCAAGTTTCATTTTTACCGTATTAAACATTTCTGCATCGGCCGCATATGACGTTGCAGATATAGTGCTGACAAAGATTCCCAGCAGGATATTTTTGAATATGATTTTAAATCCCATCATTTTTACCCCAATGATTGTAAATTGTTTTTATAATAGTCTCTTTTAAAGACTGTCTTACACGGATATTATGGCTATCCTTTACGAAAAGAAAGCAGTTTAATTCCACGCTGAAGAAATATAAAAGTGCGCGTCTGAAATTACACTCAGTAGCATGAGAGCACGCATAAAAAAAACGATGACACGAGTACTCTAAAAATCTTGTGAATGGGGGGGGGAATCATGAAACGTCTGAATCGTAGCAGCATGCACAGACGCCGAAAAGTATTGACCGCATTGGCCGGGGCGAGCGTTCTCCCCTTTTTGTCAAACAGCCTCAAGGCGCAAGCGCCGGGGGGCGCTGTTGATATTCAGACCCTGTCACCGCTGGCCACCGAACGCGACTGGTCGGGTAATAATCCACTGCGCTATCCCGATCCTGATGTCATTGCACTGGATCCGCGCTTTCGTCGCCTGATGCAGTTTAATTCTCCCATTCAGCGTCTTTATACCGGAACATTGTGGGCAGAAGGTCCGGCATGGAACGGTGTCGGTAAATACATGGTATGGAGTGATATTCCCAACAACGCCCAGATGCGCTGGCTTGAGGACGACAACCAGGTCACTGTGTTTCGCAAACCGTCCGGCAACAGCAACGGCAATACCTTTGATTTTCAGGGACGACAATTATCCTGTGAACATGGTGGCCGCCGCGTTGTACGTTACGAACCGGACGGTTCAGTTACCGTTATCGCCGACAGCTTCAATGGCAAGCAGCTGAATTCACCAAACGATATCGTGGTACACCCGGATGGTAGCATCTGGTTTACTGATCCTACTTTCGGCATTAACACTCCCTATGAAGGTAATCCGGCGGAATCCGAAATTGCTCCAGCCATCTATCGCGTGGATGGTAACAACGCACGTATCACTCAGGTCACAGATGACGCCACCATGCCCAATGGCTTGTGTTTCTCACCCGATTATTCCCTGCTCTATGTAGCCGACCGCGGTGAGACTCGCGTTTTTGATGTGAATGGCAGCCGTCTGCGCAATGGCCGGACACTGGGTAGAATGGTTGCACCGGGTGGCGGGCGTTCTGCTCCCGATGGCATTCGCTGTGATGTGCTGGGTAATATCTGGGCCGGAGCCAGTCCAGGCGTGCAGGTGATGTCACCGGAAGGTGACCAGATCGGCATGATCCGCTTGCCGGAAATATGTGCCAATATTTGCTTTGGAGGCACCAAGCGTAACCGTCTCTTTATGACCGGCTCTCAATCACTGTATTCCCTGTATCTCGCAGTGCAGGGTGCCCATATCTGCTAACGCCAGAATCTAATCAGTCTAAACGGGAAAAGGATTACACCATGAAAATAAAAACACTTCCTATGCACCTGCTGGTTTTTCTGTTGGCTTATCTGCCTCAAATAAGTCTCGCGCAGGATGTGAAAGCTGAAGTACTCAAGTATGTTGAAAAAGCCCGTATGTATGCCGGAGAAGATCACGCCTTTGTATTTGGCCAGTTGTGTGCCGGCCCCATCGAGTTCACTGGTGCGCAGGCAGTCACCGGTGAAGTCCCGCGTGCCCTGCCATCAACAGATCCGGAACGTGAGTGGTATGCGGAACCGGTTCAGGTATTTGATGACCTTTTCTTCCTGGGCCAGACCGTGTTTTCCATCTGGGGACTGCGCACTTCCGAGGGCATTATTCTGGTGGATTCCATTTTTGATTATTCCGTGGAAGCCGAAGCCATTGAAGGCCTGCGCAAGCTGGGCATTGATCCGTCTGAAATCAAGTACGTCATTATCAGCCATGCTCATGGTGACCATTCCGGTGGCGCCGGCATTCTGCAACAGAAATACGGTGCACGTGTGGTTATGTCGGAAGCGGATTGGGATTTGTATGAGACATCCGGCCGCGAAGCTATCAAGGCCACCCGCGACATAGTCGCCACTGATGGAATGTCCATTACCCTCGGGGATCACACTGTCCGCACTTTTCTGACCCCCGGACATACCCACGGCACCATTTCCACATTGTTACCTGTTCATGATAATGGAGAGGAACACCTGGCCGCAGTCTGGGGAGGCACGCTGTTCAACTTCCGTGACGATCCCAATGATCCGCGCGATCTGCGTTTGCGTGACTACGCCCGCTCAGCAGTATATTTTCAGGGCGTCATTGCCGGAGCCGGAGTAGATGTAATCCTGTCAAACCATACTGCCTACGATGGCTCCACGGTAAAAATTCCAAGGCTTAATGAAAGGCAGCCCAGCATGCCTCATCCCTATGTGATTGGTAATGACGCCGTGTGGCGTTATGTCAAGGTCGCCGAGCAATGTGCACTTGGCGCACGCATCGCTGAAGCCTCGCAACAGTAAGAGTAATAGAACACTTAACGAATAACAGCATGTATAAAACCAGAATAATTATGAAGTTATTAATATCAGCACTAGTACAAGCTCTGGCAGTTTCTGTACTGGTTGTTCCAGCGGTATCAGGTCAAACCGATCAAAGCAGCACCGTGCTGACAGGAGCCTACACCGAGGAACAGGCACTGCGCGGGCAGGCACTTTATTATCAGCACTGCCTTCTATGTCACGGAGAAATGATGAACGGGGTCGACCAGGCACCCCCTTTGGCCGGGCCTCAGTTCAGCAGTATCTGGAACGGCGAAACGCTCTGGGCCCTGGTGGACCGCATCAATACCATGCCGCCCACCCGGCCGGGGAGCCTGTCGCGCCAGGAGAATGTCGATGTTCTGACCTATATGCTCTGGTACAACGGCCTGCCCCTGGGCAATAAACCCTTGACCACGGAAAAAGATTTATTATCAGCAATGACTTTTGTAACACCCTAGCCTGATCAACAAACCAATAACAACAAAACAGGATTTATAATTCGCCATGAAAGACTTTCAAAAAGAAAAGCATTACCTTGTTCCGGTAATTGCATTACTCGCTGCCATCCTTATCAACATAAGTGCTGTGCAGGCGCAATCCGAAGTGTCAGCGCAACAGTATCAGGGAGAATGGCCTACCTATGGCGCCAACCTGGCCAGTCATCGTTATTCACCCCTTGAGCAGATCAATGCCGACAATTTCAAGGATCTTGAAATTGCCTGGAGTCTGAAAACCGATTTCCTTGGACCACGTCCTGACGGTCTGTATTCGGCAACACCGCTGTATGTGAATGGCGTGCTCTATACCACCGCCGGTCAGCGACGTGCGGTTATTGCCATGGATCCTGCCACTGGCGAAATGATCTGGATGCACAGTGAAAATGAAGGCGCTCGGGGAACCGCCGCAGCACGCCAGGGAGCGGGTCGCGGCCTGTCATACTGGGCCAGCGAAGACGGTTCCGAGGAATATATTCTTTATGTAACACCTGGCTACCGAATGATTGCACTGGATGCCAAAACCGGCAAACTGGTGCCCTCATTTGGTGATAACGGTGTAGTTGACCTGAAACTGAATTTTGATCAGGACATTGATCCTGTAGATTCCAATATCGGCCTCAATGCCACGCCATTGGTTGTTGGTGATGTTATCGTGGTTGGTGCCGCGCATCGTCCAGCCGGCAACATGGAATCCACCTGGGATACCCGCGGTTACGTGCGTGGCTATGATATTCGCACTGGTGAGCGTCTGTGGATTTTTCATACCATTCCCCTGCCCGGCGAATTCGGCTATGACAGCTGGGAAAACGGCAGTGCCGACCAGAATGGCAATGCCGGTGTCTGGTCACAATTGAGTGCCGATGCGGAACTGGGCCTGGTTTATCTGCCGGTGGAAATGGCTGCTGCAGACTACAATGGATTCAACCGCCCTGGAGATGGCCTGTTCGGCGAATCACTGGTGGCTGTGGATGTAAAAACCGGCGAGCGGCGCTGGCATTACCAGACCGTGCATCATGGTATGTGGGACTGGGATCTGCCCTGTGCACCGATCCTGTTCGACATGGAAATGGATGGCCGCATTATCAAGGCACTGGCACAACCCACCAAGTCGGCCTTCCTGTTTGTATTGAACCGGGAGACCGGCGAACCAATCTGGCCAATTGAGGAACGCCCGGTTCCGCAGTCGGAATCGCCCTATGAAAAATCCAGTCCCACGCAACCCATTCCCACCTGGCCGGCGCCCTTTGACCGCCAGGGCATTTCCCGTGACGACCTCAACGATCTGACTCCGGCCCTGCGCGCCGAGGCCGAACAGGTGATTGAGCAATATGCCCTGGGCCCGCTTTATACACCCCCTGCAGTACAGCGCGATGGCGGCCCCATTGGCACTTTGATGTTGCCTGCCGATGTCGGCGGCGCCAACTGGCCGGGGGGCAGTTTTGACCCGGAAACCAACCGTCTCTATATTCATTCACATACCGCGGTATTCACACTGCGTAATATTCCCGCTGACCTGGAACCATTCAACCCGGGCCCTGATGGCGAGATGGCCAACCGGCCACCAGCCGGTCCTCCGCCCGGGTTGGGCCCGCGACCGGGAGGACTTGGTGCGCCCGGTGGCCTGGGACCTCCACGTCGCTTCGGTATTTTCCTGCAGGATTCCATTCCGCTGATCAAACCACCCTATGACCGGATTACCGCCTACGACATGAACACCGGCGAGATGCTCTGGCAAAAAACCCACGGCACTACGGAAGACAATATCCGTAACAATCCGGCACTGGCAGGCCTTGAGAATATCGACCGCCTGGGTTCCTATGGCCGTATTTTTGTCGGCACCCTGGCAACAGGCAGCCTGGTCATTGCCGGGGAAGGCGCCACCCATACCAACGCAAACGGTGATACCGTCGCCCTGCTTAGAGCCTACGACAAAGCTACCGGTGAAGATATTGAAGGCCGGGTGGAAATGCCGGCGCGTCAGACCGGTTCCCCGATGACGTTTATGCATGAAGGCAAACAGTATATTGTCCTGGCAGTCACCCACGCCGGTGCCAATGCCGGTGGCGAACTTATTGCCTATGCACTACCCTGATCACACATACTGAAGAGGCAACTTATCAGTGCAAAGTGGATACTTAAGCAAATAGAAAATGATTATGCAGAATAAAAAAATCAGAAGAAAATTCAGGCCGCTTGGGAGTGTTGTACTTTCGTTTTTCACTTTCCTGATTGGCCATTCAGGTTTCGCCCAGCAAAATACGGCCAACAGGCCAGACCTCTGGTGGTCTCCCGGAGAAGACCGCCCTCTGCCAGGCTATACTGAATATGCCAATGACTATGGCCGATTAGGCTTGCTGAATACCAGTGGCACAATCATTACAGACGGGCATCCTTTCTTTGAAGCACTGGGTACAAACGGGCGTGGTTGCGTGACCTGTCACCAGCCTGCTGATGCCATGTCTTTATCTGTGAGAACCATCAGGCAGCGCTGGCAGGACACAAATGGCACCGACCCACTGTTTGCGCCTATCGACGGCATGGACTGCCCAAACCTGACGCCGGGTGAGGAGGAGTCCCATTCTCTGTTGCTCAAGCGCGGCCTGTTCCGGGTTGCCTTGCCGTGGCCACCAAAAAATGCCGAAGCCGAATTTGATATTGAAGTAGTACGCGATCCAACGGGCTGCAATACCGACCCGGTATATGGCCTGGAAGGAGAACGTCGGGAAATCTCTGTTTACCGCCGGCCGCGTCCGGCCATTAACCTTCGCTATGTGTCATCCTCCAGTTTCGGAGTGTCTCCTTTTATTGGCAAGACAGGCATGTTGGCCACCCTCGATCCGGACACCGGGCGCCCCGTCAACATGAACATGATGGCCGATGCCCGCGATGTCACTCTCAAACAGCAGGCCCAGTCAGCAGCTCACGGGCATATGGAAGTGGCGCAGCCGTTAACACCGGCCCAATTGTCGCGCATCCAGGAATTTGAATTGCAGCTTTACGGAGCCCAGGCCTGGTCAAACACGGGTGGCGCACTCAACGAACCCGGTGGACCATCCGGTATTGGCCCGCAGGCCATGGCCAATGGCAGCGATGGCGTTCTGGGCAATAACACCACGCGCTACGTGTTCCCCATGGAAAACAAGTGGGCCGATCTGCCAGAGGGTTCCAGCGAAGAGGAAGCTTCACAAAATGCTTTTCTGGAATCGGTACAACGGGGTCACGATAACTTTTTCTACCGAACATTCTGGATCAAGGATGCCACCCATATCAATACTGTCGGGCTGGGCAATCCCATCAAGCGCACCTGTGCTACCTGCCACGGCATGCACATGACCGGTATGGATACCGCGAACGGCTGGATGGACCTGGGCACCACCAATTATCCCTGGGCACTGGAGCCCCCGGAAAGCCCCTGGTCTGAGCAAGCCCCGGAAATGCCATTATTCAAGGTCACCTGTCGGGCCGACCTGCCCCCGCATGCTTTCCTGGGCCGCACTATTTATACCCAGGATCCTGGCCGCGCCCTGATATCCGGCAAGTGCGAGGATGTAGGTGCCATCGTCATACAGCAGTTCCGCGGGCTGTCTGCACGGGCACCATATTTTTCCAACGGGTCTGCCGCCAATCTCAGGGAGCTTGTGGATTTTTATGACAGGCGTTTCAATATTCGCTACACGGAGCAGGAAAAAACCGATCTCGTTAATTTCCTGAGCATACTATGAAAACATTTATCAAAAGCCTGATCAGCCTGTCACTGGCAGGCACCACCGTCAGCCTGATAGCAGCACCGGCAGCCGGGGAGAGAATCAGTTTTGTCAGTTGCCCCATTGTCAGGGATACCGTCAGCGTACCCTGCTGGCTCAGTGACTACGACGGAGACACCTACTACCTGACTATCCAGAGCGATGTCAGTGCCTCGGTGCAACCACCGCTGCTTGGCCATCAGGTACTGGTAGAGGGTGTTGTTACTGACGAGCCCGCCATTTGCGGCGGTATAGTAATGGAAGATGTCCATCTCACAGCCATGCCGGAGCTGGATGCCAACTGCAATACCATGTTGCCAGTGGATGAACGCTACGTGATTGATTTTAATCCACGCCCACCAGGCCCCAGTGCAGGCAGGCTGGCTTTTGATCCGGCACCTGGCACCCCACGAGTGGAACCGCCACCACCGGAAGGCCCGCAGACCTTCGATATCTACTTTGATTTCGACAAGGGTATTTCCTTTCGCCACCCACGTTTTTTACAACAGATATTCACCACTGCGGAGAAACTCAATCCTTCAAGGATGACAGTGACCGGTGTTCGTGGTGCCCATCTGTTGAGCAATGGCACCCTGTTGGAGGAATCGGAAAACACCGGTCGGCGGCGAGCTGAGGAAATCGCAGGCTTGTTGCGCGATGCCGGCCTGGAAGTAAACACCGAGATACAGTGGATCGACGCACAGGGCGAAGCCGATGGAGTCAACGACTGGCAGAGTCGGCGAGTGACTGTGACCCTAACGCCCTGATCTATCCGAATAGCACAAAACACAGCAGTTGATCTTGAAGGGATTAAATCAACTTTTGATTGGGTTTTCATGACATGACCAAACGGGTCTCAATTCCTCCACCTCATGGGCGGGCATTTTCAGCTGCCATTTTGCACCCGGATCTTTATCTCTGGGATTCATGGTGCGGACAATCTGGCAATCAACTGGATCTGTATTGCCTTGCGCTTGCAAAATCACAGACTGATGGTCAATCCATTCATCCCTCGGCTCGCAATCAGTACCCTTTCCATATCCGCCATTTCCAATCTGTTGATCAGGGACGGCATTGGACGGACAAGGGCTGCTTTCAGAAACCTGGCCAGGCAGCTGACAGGCACGACGCCAGAAACATATGGAGTGGCTCTGTGCTGGACATTCCCGGCAAAGGCAAACTGGCCGCCTACACGGCATTACAGCAAGGTGATGACCAACATCCTTTTATACAGAGCCTGGCGACAGGATTTGTCCCTGCAGGTAAAAATTTTTCCCCTGGCAAGGTTCTGCTTTGTCCGCTAAGGGACAGGGAAAGGATTCTCAATGCCGGTTATTACCTGCCGGAGAGCGCCAGCATGGGCAGCAAAGATGGTGAAGAAGGTGGACCGATTCTGGCCTGGAGAGATCCTTATCTGTTTAAGGATAATAAGGGTAATTTAATGATGGCCTGGGCCGCAAAAGTTTCTGCAAAACAACCGGCACTTGGAATGGCTTCCCTCAACCTGGACGCTAATTTTTCATGTTCGGTGAAAGAGTTGCTTCCGCCAACGCAAATTTCTTCAGGAGAAAACTTCAGCCAACTGGAAGTGCCAAAACTATATTTCGATCCGCTTGAGCAACGTTTCATTCTGATTATTTCAACCACTACCCGCCAGTCTGAAACCCAGGCCGCTGACGAAGTGCAAATGCATCATCGTCTATACACCTCAAAATCCCTCACTGGTCCATGGCATTCAGGAGGCACGGAAACCCCGATACTGGCCAGTTTGGACAATCTTTTTGGTCTGTCTGTTGTCAGTGCAGATTATGCAGAGAGAATGTTGTACTGCATGGCCCCTTATACGGAACAGGCTGGCGAGAAACAGCAGTTATCGTTTCCGCCCATGTTTCGCATAGATCTTAACCAGCTGGACAAGGTTGCCCGGATACAGGCTGAATAACTGGCGTGAGATCCTGATTCCGGACCCCCACCATATTAACTATTTATATCAGGCATTCATTACCCAGATAACCGCCGCCACCACAGTAGGTGACGTCCTGCATCTGCATCAGAATACCATCCGGGTCAGTAAAATAGACTTCAGGGGTACCGCCTTCAACGCCTCCCCGTTCTGGCATGCGCCTGCTTACATAATGCATTAATGGCCCGATTTGACCATCACCACGAGCGCTCAGGCCGTATTGAGTTAATTTCTCGAGCATCCTGACTTCATCAAAATCATGAATGTTGAAACTGGCATGATGAATATTGGCAGGAGCCTGTCCCTGACCCGGAAATGGACCCGCATACATGACAAATTGATGGCCATCACCAATGCCCGTTACCGGTGAACCTGCCCCCTGGTAAGCCTGAACCTTGAGATCAAAGGCCTGCTGGTAGTATTTGTTTGCGCCAGCGCCGTCATTGACGAAGGCGGTAAAGTGATTGATTTCATTCAAGTCAAAAAGACCAGGTGGTGCAGGAATAGATGTTTCGCAGATGTCACCCAGCGGACCACTGCCTCCACAATAGGAGTCATCAACCAGTTGTACGATAACACCATTGGCATCGGCAAAATGGAGCTCTGGTGTTCCCTGCCTGTCAACGATCCAGACACTCATGGCATTATCAATTCCTGGTGTGGATGCATTTGGCGCCTCTATCTCTGCAAACCCAGCCGAAACAAGCGCTTCGTGTTGGGTTACAAGATCAAAATCATGGACACTGTATCCCAACTTGGTGATAGCAGGCATTTCGCCTTGCATGATCTGTCTGACCGCCATAAACTGTTTGCTGTCTCCTACCTGAAGACAGGTGCGCCCAGCAAAGGTTGAAATGACATTCATCCCCAAAAGGCCCTGATAAAAGTCTATGCTACGTTCAGTATCAGTGACTTTTATCTCGAAACAATGAAGCTTATTGAGCTTGATCCCTGTAGATGATGTTTGCGCCAAAAGACTTGAGAAAGGAAGCGAGTACAAACCGGCTGCCGTGCTGATGGATAGAAATGCTCTTCGATTCAGCCGGGAAAAGGATTGAATTGAATTGAAATTATTTTTCATTTTTATTACCTCTCTTGACAAGTGACAAGTGACAAGCTTCTTCACTCAATACTGCAAACCATATTGCAGTCTGGTAGCATAGATATCAGTATTTGTATAATTTAAACGCTTTAATGAATGTACTCTTTTTTTATTATTTTTATTATTTTCATTAATTTCATTATTTTTGATTTTTCTTATTCTAAACTTATCGTTTAACATATTACTCCGAATTAATATTATGCCAAAACAAAAACTACAATGTTATGTTTCCAAAGCCACCGACATTCTAAATGAACCCTGGTCAATGCTGATTTTAAGAGAATTTATGATTTTCGGTGGCACCAGAAGATTTGAGCAACTTTTCCATGCCCTCGGTATTTCCAGGAATGTACTGACCAAGAGGTTGAGCCACTTTATCGAACTAGAGCTTATAAAAAAGACTCCTGTTGCTGAAAACGGCAAGCGGATGGAATATAAGTTAAAACGCAAAGCCTGGGAGCTTTCCCCTGTAATGCTTGCATTACATGTCTGGGCAGAGAAGTGGTCGGAAGATGATTTTAAGGGTGAGATAGAATTCGTCGATGTATATGACGAAGTCCCATTAGCACCCGCCCATGTCACCTCACAAAATGGAAAAAAACTTGATCCAGGTGAAGTCAAAGTAATTCCTAAAACCCTAAATGCCAAAAAATATTTTGAAACGTACCAAACCATGCCTTCCCAAAGTAACGCAAAAAGTGAAGCTGCATAATTGATAAAATATCTCTAACTACTTGAAATTTATTGTAAAAAAGCGGGCTTGATTGCCCGCTTTTTTACATCTGAACCTGGAAATTAGAAGCTCATTTCCAGAGTCAGCTGGTAACGCCGTCCAAATTCATCATAGCCGATACCCGAATTGGTTTGTGAGCCAACCCGATTAAAGGCGCCAGGTATAATAGGCGGATTTTTGTTAAAGGCATTATTGATGGCAAATGCTGCTGACCACTCCCCTCCCTGCATCATGGACTCACCGTCATAGCGGAAACTCAGGTTAGTGAATGAATAGGTCGGAACAGTATTTATGTCGACATCAACACCTTCAGTCCAGTTGAGGTTGACGATAGTGTCACTGATATAACGCTGCTGCCAGGTCGCAGACCAGGGGCCGACACTGTAACGCAAGGTAGCATTTGCAGTTAACTCTGGTCGATCAGAGCCACCCAGCTGGTTAATTGGCGCGCCCCCAGGTGGCTGGTCAAAGCGCTCTGACAATTTACCACCGAGCAACCTGAATGACAGACTTTCTGACTGACTATCAAACAGATTTGGCTCCATATTATAGGATACTTCGAAGTCTACACCGTCCGCATACGAACTGGACAGATTCAGGAATGGAGCCCCTACACCAACAGGAATATTATTACTATCCCGATTGATCAGCTCGCAAAACGCCCCCGTATCATAGCACTGGTCAATAATCTGCTGCTCGGTAATGCTGTCCACGGCACCTGAAATATCCACTTCCCAGTAGTCCACACTCATGCGTAAGCCCGGCAGGATTGATGGCTCATAAACAAGACCAAATACTGTGGTATCTGCTTCTTCGGGTTCCAGGTTCGGGTTACCGCCACGGAAAAATGACACGTTAACATTCATCAAGCCAGTCACTGGATCATCAATGAGCGTACCGCCTGTCGTAACGTCAAAACGCTCCTGGAAACTGGCTTCACGCACGTCATGTGACCTGGTGGCCCGGAATCGCAAGTCCTCAAACAGCTGAAACTCAAGACCCGCCTTCCAGGAATCCTGCTTGCCACTGGATGAGTAATCGGAACGACGAAATGCAACGTTGCCACCGAGACTCTGATTACCATTATCAGACTCCCAGATAGGTGCATTCAATTCTCCAAACCATTCCGTAACATCGTATTTTCCATCCAGCAAACTGATGGTGGAAAAGTGGTGGAGGTTGGGCGTACCGCCGGCATAGGCTCCGGCAATACCTCGAATACCGAGGCCTGGAGAGTTAATGGGTGGTCCAAGTTCGTCAATGGCAACATCTGGATACTCATCGTGGAAACTCTGCTCACGCCAGGTTAAGCCGGTTGCGAAAGACAGTGGACCGTAACCCCAGCCTTCATAAACCTCACCCTGCAGCAAAACTTCAGCAAAATCCTGTTTTACCCAGGAATCGTTGGTTTTACTGGACTTATGCATGTAGTCCCAGGCTGCCTGACTCATATTTCCTGCTCCCATGGCATTGTAGGGAACACAATCGCGAACAGCATTGTCCAGACCAATGGGTGATTTTAAAGGACTGCCTGTATCGGTAGCCCCTCTAAACCCGTTCTTCCCCTGAATTTCAGGAGCTGCAGCCAGATCCGCTTCTGAGGGATTGAATAACTGCACATTACAAACCACCGCGCCAGTAGCTGGGTCAATGACCGCATCACGGGACAAGGCCTCAAGATCCACCCTCAAGGAATTGTACTGGCCACCTTTTTTGCGGGATTCACCACTGGTATATGATCCGCTAAGGTCCCAGCCATTAGACAGTGTGGAATTGAATCCAAAGGTATAGGATTCCGTGGTAAAAACCTGACGGTCAAATTCACCTGCGCCCGCTTCCAGGTCACCCAGATAACTACCCACCTTATTCAATCGAAAAGAATTTAGTCCTTCCGCATCCATGGTAGCGGCTACCGTTCCCGGTACCGACTCGGTCGGACTGATATAGCCGGGAATATAGGGATTTTCCCGATAAATGGTCTCATACCATGGGAATGTCATGGCAAATGTTGAATGTTGTGAAGTATTGTAGGTTTCTGTGCGACCGATAAGCGCCTGACCATAGAGGCTTAAATTATCATTCACCTGAAACTGCAGGGCGGCGAAACCGGATCGGTTATCAACACCATTACCTGTAATTGGGGGGGATGTTGCATCGCTGTATCTTTTAGACTCAGGGCCGCCCGAAGTATAGCCACCGGCAGTAACATCACCCAGAATGAAGGGACGAAGTCCGGTGCCATCATCGGTAAACTGCAAACCATTCAATGAAGAACCAGGAGAACTGATCACACCAGATGGTGACATGGTGGTCGGCGTTGCCCAGGGCACGACTACACGAGCAGGTGTAGCACCATTAGGGTTGGTAATGGCGCCATAGCGACGAAACCAGTCAGAGTCCAGTTCATCAGCTCTGCGATAAATCGGGTCAATGTGGCGCCCGTTAAATGAACCGATAAAATTCCAGCGTTCGCCGAATTCGAACCCGCCGGCCATCTCCAGGTTGTAGTTTTTCCCATCCTGGTTGAATTCGTTCATCCCGGTGCCCACTGAAACATCGAATCCCTTGAACTCTCGATCCAGGACAAAGTTGGTCACACCGGCCAGGGCATCTGCACCGTAGGCCGCTGATGCCCCCCCGGTAATGACATCCACAGAGCGCACCAGTGCCGTGGGGATATTATCCACATTGACTGTGCCACGCTTGTCTGCTGGAACAATACGTGAGCCGTCCAGCAATACCAGCGTTCGGTTACGGCCCAGGCCTCGCATATCCAGATAGCTGCCGCCGCCATCACCGAACAGGGTTGGTCCACCGCGCTGCGCCGTTCCTGTGGCAAAAAACTGGGGTAGTGCATCCAGCTGTTCTGCAACGGTTCCGCCAGGTTCGAAATTCATCAGCTCCAGAGTAGAGACACTGGTGACCGGTGTTGGTGCCGCCATGCCATCAGTAGTTCGAATTCGGGATCCGGTGACCGTTATCTCTTCAAGCTCGCCTTGTTGGGCAAAAAGAAATGTGGGTACTGCGGTCAGACTTGATGCAATAGCCAATGCCATTGCACGTTTAGGAATAGTGAGTTTTTTGGACATAATATGCTTTCCCCTTTTGATTTATTGTTTTCTACTGCGTTATCAAACATGTAAGCATTCATACTTCCAGATTTGATGGGTTCAGGCTGACAGGCTGGAATTGTTACCAAATCATCCTTCACAGCTTGTTTTTATTGTTCTATTTATGGTTTTACTTATTGTTTTGCTTATTGTTTTACTAATAAAGGAGCTTCTGAAAAACTCATCCTTATTAATAATTAGTCCTTTTTATGAACTAATCTTTTGCATTTTTAGCATGAAGCAAAATAAATTGTCGAGTTTTTTTTGACACACAGGCAATATTCCCTGTGAAATTAGAATCTGAAGTTAAAAATTGATTGATTGAAATAGGTGATATACAGTTCAGGTAATAAAAAAAAAGAAATAGAAAGAGCCTGAAAATATACAGATGCCAGAGCACCCACATCTTCAGGTTTTATTGAATAAACATTTTTATATTAATTAAAATATCACTTTATTACTGGAATTAAGCATAAAGTATGATTTTTGTGTTTTATCCTTGATTAAATTCAGACATTTGAATTTAATACTTTATCCGGTTATAAGTCCTTTAAAAAGACTATAAAAACTGCTGGGGATCCGCACGACTCAATGTTCAACATCAAATTAACCAGAATAATTGCTTTGTTCTTCTGTCTCACCTCAACAGCGTGGGCTCAGAATGCGGGCAATTTAGCAGACGCAGCAATGAAGGGTGATGCCGTGCTTGTCAGGCAATTGCTGGATCAGGGGGCAAACCCCGACGAATCAGGTCAATTCGGCACCTCGGCAATACACTGGAGCGTTGAGGCTGGCAATCCTGACCTTTTGGTCAATCTATTGGCCAACGATGCCAACCCTGATCTCAAAACCCGCTATGGAGTGACCCCCCTGGTTCTGGCCATAGAAAAAAGCAGCACAGTGATGGCTAAACTCTTGCTTGAAGCCGGCGCAGACCCTGAGACACTGGATAATTCAGGGCAAAGTGTATTGATGCTTGCCGCCCAATCGGGTGAGCTATCCAATGTCAGAGCATTGATTGAGTCGGGGGCCAGCGTTGACAGAACTGATGAGCATTTTGGGCAGACTGCACTAATGTTTGCCGCCCGGGCCGGACATGAAAAGATTGTGGACTACCTCTTGTCTCAGGGTGCTGAGCCTAATGCCAGAACAGATATAGGCGAAATCCCGAATTGGGTGGAACCCAATTCCCAGCGCGGGTTTGGTTTCGGGATCGGTATCATTCGCGGCGGAACTCCTGCAGATCGGGGTAGACGCGAGCCGGTACCCGGAGGAATGACGCCACTACTTTATGCGGCACGGCATGGCTTTACGGATATCGCTGGGCTGCTGTTAAAACGTGGCGCTGATATACATCTTTCAGATGCCAATAACATCAGCCCTCTGTTGATGGCGGTGGAGAATAATCAGGTTGAAACCGCCACCTTGCTGATCGCGCAGGGGGCCGATGTTAACCAGCAAGACTGGTATGGCAGATCGCCTTTATGGGAAGCGATAAATGTAAGGAATCTATACATTCACAATGACCTGTTTGTTAATTTTGTCAGTAATCGGAATGAGCTGTTTGACCTGATAAAACTACTTATTGATCAAGGTGCGGACGTCAATGTGCGAACAAGCGAATCACCACCAATCCGCCACCATCTGCTATCCATTACGGGCACCCTTGAGTGGGTAGATTTTACAGGACAGACTCCATTTCTTCGCGCTGCCAGGGCTGGCGATATGGCGATTCTGGCGCTGCTACTTGAGAATAATGCGGACCCTCATATTACAACTTTTGAAGGAACCAATGCCTTGATGGCTGCTGCCGGAATCAACTGGGTGGTTTCCCAGACCTGGACAGAGTCGCCGGAAAATTTGCTGGCCGCAGTAAAATTGTGCTTCGAACTGGGCATGGATGTAAATCATGTGAACTCGATGGGCCTGACTGCAATTCATGGTGCTGCCAACAGAGGATCCAATGATATTATTGAATTTTTAGTTGAGAATGGCGCAAGGCTCGATATCAAGGATAATGAAGGCAGAACCGCTCTCGACTGGGCCAAAGGTGTATTTTTAGCGACCCACCCGGCAGAAGAAAAGCCTGAATCCACGGCCCTCATTACTCAACTTCTTGAAGAAAGAAATATGCCGGTGCAATAAATGCAGAAATCCATAACAAATTCTTTAATCGCTACCGCATTGATGACATCGCTGACGTCACTACTGCCAACTTCTTCACTGGCTCAGGATGTCCCTGGCTTTATCGACCAGTATTGTGACAAATGCCATAACTTTGAAGATTGGGCTGGCAGTCTGGACATGGGCGTTCTGGATTTCAGCCATGTAGAAAATGATCCGGAAATCTGGGAATTAATGATCAGGAAAGTCCGTATTGGCATGATGCCCCCGGCAGGTGAAGAACGACCGGGTAATAGTATGATGCAGGATTTCGCCAAAACGATTGCCCATAAGCTTGATACAACTATAGAGACAATTCCGGCATCGCCGCCTGTACACAGATTGAACCGGGAGGAATATGGCAATGTCATCAGGGATCTATTGGCCCTTGAAATTGATGTATCCACTTTACTGCCAAGGGATAACTCCAGCGAAGGTTTCGACAATATTGCTGCGTCGCTTGGTTTCTCCCCTGCCCTGGTTCAGGCCTATACATCAGCCGCTATGAAAATAAGCCGGTGGTCTGTTGGCGATATGACGGCTTCAGAAGCCTCCACATCTTATTTGCCACCACCTGATTATATGCAGGACCGACATATTGAAGGAATGCCCCTTGGTACCAGGGGCGGCATAAAGATAACGCATAATTTTCCAGTTGATGCGCAGTACGATATCAATGTGGGCGCCAGATTATTCAGCTTTAATAATGGGAGTGGCAGGCAATTATCCTCGACGCTGGATTTCACCATCGACGGGCAACCAGTAGAACTGACCGACAACAGCATCAGCAGAATTCCTCTAACAGCAGGGCCCCATACAATCACTGCAGCCATACTTGATAATAGAAAATCGGTTGGCGTTAATAATATCTACAAAGAATCCAGTTTAGAGGGCAGCATAAATCGAATCGAGATTATCGGCCCCTTTGACGCTACCGGCCCTGGTAACACACCGAGCCGGGAAAAAATATTCACCTGCTACCCTGCCAGCAATGATGAAGAAACTTCATGTGCCAAAACCATCGTACAAAATGTTGCCAGCAAGGCATTTCGTCGACCCGCGACAGAAAATCAGATTGAATCGATCATGATTTTTTACAACGAGGGTTATAAGGAAGGTGGCTTTGAAAGCGGAATACAGCAGGCCATCTCTCGTATATTAGTCGACCCACAGTTTCTCGTTCGCTTTGAAGAAGAGCCGGAAAATTTACACCCAGGTGAAATATACCCTGTCAGTGATCTCGAATTAGCCTCAAGGTTATCATTTTTTCTTTGGAGCAGTATTCCAGACGGGGAATTGATAGAGCTGGCTCTTGCCGGGCGCTTGCATGAACCAGAAATCCTGCACGCCCAGGTCAACAGGATGCTTGCCAATGAAAAGTCCCGTGCGCTGGTGGAAAACTTTGCCGGGCAGTGGCTTTTCCTGCGTGACATGGAGAGTGTTACGCCGGAAGCAGGCGATTTCAACGATAATCTGCGTATGGCCTTTATCAGGGAAACCCAGTTGTTGGTAGCAAGTATCATAGAAGAAGACTTACCGGTAACAACTATTCTGGATGCCGATTATACCTATCTCAATTCCCGCCTTGCCGAGCATTACGGAATCCCAGGCGTCAAAGGCTCGGCCTTCAGAAAGGTTAGCTTGCCGGAAGACAGCCCCAGAAGAGGCCTGCTTGGCCATGGCAGTATTCTGACCGTGACTTCAACCGCCAGTCGTACCTCACCGGTAATCAGAGGCAGCTGGATTCTGGAAAACCTGCTGAACGCCCCGGTACCCGCCCCCCCTCCCGGGGTCGAAACCAATCTTGATGGAGACGGCACAACGGTTATTACCACTTCAGTAAGGGAAAGACTTGAGCAGCACCGTCAGGATCCGGTTTGCAGTTCCTGTCATAGTGTTATTGATCCTGTTGGCTTTTCTCTGGAAAATTTTGATCTTGTAGGCGCCTGGCGTGAATATGATGGTGAATCGAAAGTCAATCCGTCAGGAACACTTCTGGATGGCACAGATCTTAATGGGCCATCAGACCTTAGAAATTCATTGATGAACTATTCAGAATTATTTATTGAAACCTTAACCGAAAAATTAATGACCTATGCATTGGGACGTGAACTTGAGTACTTTGATATGCCGGCAGTGCGCTCAATCGTCAGGGAAGCCGATAAACAGGATTACAGATTCGCCTCTATTGTCAAAGGTATCGTGACAAGTGATCAGTTCCTGTACAGGGTAAAATCAGATGGGGTGCATGTAGCAGACAGTCAATAGTAAAAGTTAACAGTTAATAGCCAACCGAATAATATTCAGTTGCCGGAGGCATATCATGGCCAACTTTATCACTAAAAAACATCTATCACGCAGAACCATGCTCAGAGGGGCAGGTTCCTTGTTGGCGTTGCCATTACTGGAATCCATGATTCCCGCCGGAACCCTTAAAGCACAGGAAAGTATGTCAAAAACCCGTTTCGGGGCGATTTATGTTCCTCATGGCGCCACTATGTCAAAGTGGACTCCGCTAAATGAAGGAAAGAATTTTGAGTTTTCTGAAATTCTCAAGCCTCTGGAGTCGTTCCGGGATCAGATCAATGTGGTGAGCAACCTGACTTTGCCGCTGGCCTATGGGCCCGGTGGCGCTACAGCCAATCACAATAGATCCGCCGCCAGTTTTCTCAGTGGCGCTAAACCCATGCGCGGGGCAACCCCTGAACTTGGAGTGACTATTGATCAGATCATCGCCAGGGAATTGAATCGGGACACCCCTTTGCCTTCTCTTGAACTCACCATTGAGGAAGCCACTATTAGCTGTGGCGAAGGCTTAAGTTGTGCTTATCGAAATACTATTTCATGGCAGTCTTCACTATCGCCATTGCCTATGCAGAACAACCCGCAGGTGGTTTTTGAACAACTATTTGGTGATGGCGCCACACCCGCTCAACGGGAAGCCAGAAGAAAGCAGTCCCTGAGTCTGCTTGATGCTGTTTCTGACCAACTAGCCACTTTGGACAAGACGCTGCCAGCCAGTGACAAAGCGAGACTTGAGCAATACCTGACTGATATCCGGGAAATTGAGAGACGAATTGTTCAGGCGGGCGAAAAGGTGTCGGACGATGTTGCAATTCCAGACAAACCCAATGGCATACCTGCAGATGTGGAGGAGCATATCAAGCTGATGTACGACTTGCAGGTACTGGCCTGGCAGACAGAAATCTCCAGAGTCTCGACCTTTCTGATGGCCAAGGAGCTAAGCGGAGCAATCTATCCGGCCAGTGGTGTGAGAGATGGATTTCATACGCTTTCCCATCATTCCAACAATGAAGATAACAAGGCCAGATTTGCCTTGTTGAATCGCTATCATGTCAGTCTGTTGGGTTATTTTCTGGATAAGCTCAAGTCTACTCCCGATGGCAACGGTAATTTGCTCGATCATTCCATGATCCTCTATGGCAGTGGCATGAGCGATGGAAACTCCCACAACCATGATCCCTTACCAGTGATTCTGGCAGGTGGTGCATCCGGAAAACTGGAGGGAAACCGCCATATAGTAATGCCAGAAAAAACCCAAATGTCCAATTTGCACCTGGGAATTCTTCACAAGCTGGATATTCAGCAGGACAGCTTTGGCGACAGTAACGGCACCGTATCGATTTAGGAATTTAAAGGGGTCGGAGGGATTTAATTTAAATCCCTCCGACCCCTTTTTCATTAATCTTCTGCCGCTTCTTCGTGGATATCTTCAGACTCTTCCTCTTCATCATCCTCGCTGGCCGCTGCCCTGAAGCCGAACACCGGTGGAGGGTTATCCCTGACATCAATAGCCCTGGTAATAATGTATTCACGAATGGCTACCGAGTCTTCTGCACTCAGGACGTCTGAATAATTAGCCATGCCGCGCTGCAACCTGGCTCCCTGTAACACCACAGTATCCCAACCTTCCTGGGAATGCAGGAACGGGGTACGGGTCAGGTTGGGAAAACTGGAACGCATTTGTACGCCTTCGTTACCATGACAGACCGAACAGTTCTGCGCATAAAGGGATTCTCCGCGTGCGATAACTGCTGCAGTGGCAGTTGACTCTGGTGGATTCAGCTCGCGGGGGGTGTAGCTCATCGCTTGAGGTAATTGCACATCACCACCTACTTTGAACACCAGCATACGGGCATAGGTAGGCGCAAAATAGTCCTGCCCGCCGGAACCACCGACACTGGCGGCGATGTATTGTTCACCATCCAGTTCGTAAGTGATGGGCGCCGCATAAACAGCGGACTGCGCATCGAAATTCCAGAGCTGTTCACCCGTCATGGCATTCCAGGCACTCAGCTGATTACCATTGCTGTTACCCATGAACACCAGATTGCCTGCCGTGGCCAGTGCGCCGCCAGTCCAGCGGGGACCGCGCTCGGATTCCCAGACCACTTCACGGGTGACCGGATTCCAGGCCTGTAACCAGCCGTCATTGGATTGTCTGTTATGGGGTTTCAGGGTGTCACGATCCACCTGCCCACCAAAGGCTATCAAGGGGGGTGGCCCTTCCTCAGGCATCTGCTGTGGCGCCATGGCGGAAAAGTTTTCCCAGGTGGGAATATAGATCAACCCGGTCAGGGGGCTGAAAGCATTCGGATGCCAGGTATGACCACCGGGAGCGCCCGGTCCAATATTAAAAGGTTCGTCGGTATAGCGCGCGCCGTCTGCTTCAATCGGTCGCCCGGTATCCTGATCAATACCAACTGCCCAGGTAACACTGGTGAACGCATCACCACTGATCAACTCGCCGGTCAGAGCATCCAGCACATATATAAAGCCGTTCTTGGACGGATGCATCAGCACATGTCGTGTTGCGCCATCAATCTCCAGGTCAGCCGTCATCATCGGGCTGGTGGCATCATAATCCCAGGAGTCGCCCGGGGTTTCCTGGTAGTGCCAGACGTACTCACCTGTCTCCGGGTCTACCGCAACTACGGAGGCGACAAACAGGTTGTCCCCATCACCTGGATCGCGCATGTTGCGATTCCAGGGTGTGCCATTGCCGGTACCGAAATAAAGCAGACCGGTTTCCGGATCGAAGATCGCGCCATCCCAGACGGTGCCGCCACCGCCCTGCTCCCAATACGGAATATCATCCGGCCAGGTTTCTGCGGCCATTTCAAGATGCGGCGCCTCAAAACCCATTTCCGGATTTCCGGGTACGGTCCAGAAACGCCAGTCTTCCTCACCTGTCTGCGCATCGAAAGCGGCTATCCATCCACGGGCACCAAATTCACCCCCGGAACCGCCGATAAACACCTTGCCATTGGCGATACGCGGCGCCATGGTAATTGAATAGCGTCCGGCCATCTCACCCAGCAAACTTTCCGGCACAGTGTTGGCATCCCAGACCAGCTCCCCGGTTGCTGCATCAAGAGCAACCAGGTGCGCGTCCAGCATACCCATGTAAATTTTGCCATCGAAAGCGGCTATACCCCTGTTAACCAGTCCCAGATTGGGATTGGGTTCCAGCACCGGGGTATAGGTCCATACCCGGTCGCCACTGCGGGCATCAAAGGCATGAACCACATTGCGCGCCGTGGACACATAAATCACACCGTCCACGTAAATGGGGGAGCCGTGCTGATTCTGGTTGGTGTCGTAGTCCGCATACCAGGCCAGACCCAGGTCTGCCACATTATCTTCATTAATGGCCGTCAGCGGACTGAAACGCTGCTCGTTATAGCTGCCGCCATAATGGGGCCACTGGGACGTGTCAGCAGTGCCCATAAGCTGGCGCTCCTGGTCCACTGCAGCCGCTAGAGGCGCCTGTTGTGACGCAACATTACCCGCCCCATTCGCTGGCGCCATGGTCTGAGCCGCACTTTGCTGCTCCTGCTGGCCGCAGGCAGTGAGCAAAGAGATAATTAAAAAAAATGAAGACAGTCGATACTTATGTGGCACGTGGATATCCCCCGGTTAATAATCCAAATCAGAGCAAAGAATATATAGCCTGACCGGGGCAGTCCAGTGCGTTTATTGAAACTCGAATTTAAAGGGGTCGGAGGGATTTAAATTAAATCCCTCCGACCCCTTTAATTTCTGCACCAAAACAGCCCGTTGCGCACTATTATTGCGACTGTTTTATTTTTTTTAATCCCCGCATAATCCCTGATGAAAACCACAGTAGTTAATCTACATTCGAACAAGCCGGTTTCCGAGAATGCATACCCGCTGTATGAATTTTTAATCATTTCAAATGGGTTTGTTTCAAAACCCTTGAGTACATCAGGAGTAATAGTTTGAATATCAAAAGAACCCTGCTGATCAGTCTGACATTTATTTTAACTGGTCACGTTAATGCACAATCCATAGAAGACGAAGCCGTCACCTGGTTACAGGAATTTATTCAGGTAGACACCATTAACCCCCCGGGCAATGAATCGCGCGCGGTGGATTTCTACGCCAAAATATTTGAAGCTGAAGGCATCGAATATGAATCCGCTGAAAGTGCGCCAGGCCGAGGCAATATCTGGGCGCGCCTGGAAGGTGGCGATGAGCCCGCCCTGATGTTGCTTCAGCATACTGATGTGGTGCCAGCCGATGTGGAATACTGGACCACGGAAGTGTTGTCCGGCGAAATACGCGATGGTTATCTGCTGGGCCGCGGTGCACGCGATATGAAGGGTACCGGCATTTCCCATCTGGCCACCTTTCTGGCATTACACCGCAGCGGCAGAGCCCTGAATCGTGATGTGGTGTTTCTGGCCTCCGCCGATGAAGAAGCTGGCGGACTTTTTGGGGTTGGCTGGCTGATTGAAAACCGTCCGGAAATTTTTGACGGAGTTGGCCTGCTCATGAACGAAGGTGGCGCCGGTGCGCAAGCACGTGGTTCCAATGAAATTGTGTTTGGTGTTGAGGTAACCCAGAAAGTGCCCGTGTGGTTGCGCCTAACCGCAATCGATGAACCTGGCCATGGCTCTTCTCCCCGCCCCACCAGCTCGCTGACCCGCATCGTTGATGCCCTGAATTCCCTGCAGGAAAACCCTTTCCCGGCGCGGATCATTCCGGAAGTCGCCACTTATTTTTCCGGCATGGCGCAATCGATGGACAATGAATGGGGACCGATTTATGCCAATATAGAAGAAGCGGTAACCAATCCGGAATTTCTGGCTGAATTTCAGGCCTACAGTCCCGGTCATCATGCACTTACGCGCGACACCTGCTCCATCACCCGCCTGAGTGGTTCCAGCAAAATCAATGTTGTTCCCCCGGAAGCGTGGGCAGAGCTTGATTGCCGCATGCTGCCGGATCGACCGGCAGAAGAATTCATCGCGGATCTGACTGCTCTGGTCGAAGACAGCGGCGTTGAAGTCAGTGTGATTATGGCCTTCAGTCCGGCTATTTCTTCCACCAGTTCGCGTCTGTACAGCGCCATTGAAAGTGTCACCCGCGAGCTCTATCCCAACTCACGGGTCATGCCTGCGGTGAGCACCGGCTTTACCGACAGCCACTTTACCCGTGACCTGGGTATAGTCAGCTATGGTTTCGATCCGATCATTACCGACCCGAGTGAACCCACCGGCGTACACGGTAACGACGAACGTATTCCTGTTGATGCCTTTCGCCGCGGTGTACTGGATATGATCTCCATTATTAGTAACGTGGTGTATAACTAAAAACACATCAGGGACGCCTGTAACCTGTCATTTTTGACATGCCTGAATTTTTATATTCCAGGTTGCATGCGTCCCTTTTATTCACTTTACGCCCCTCCCCCCCATACACCTTTCATTCAGTCTCTCTGGTTTTTCCTTTAAGAGATCGATATCTTTATAACTATTTCTGCGAAAATAAATTGCCGAGGTGATCAGTGCTCACAGGGATTACACCAGTTTTTATTGACTCCTTCGACCGAATGGAAAATGTCCTGTCCATAACACCTTATCAACTTCAATATGGCGGTTTTGATCGTGTGATTGTTGTCGAGTTTGGTCCCCAGCCAAAACTGATGAATCTGCTGGATCCAGAGATAGATTATGTATATGTCAGAGGTACACAATGGAACAAGTCCCGGGTTGTGAATACCGCCCTGCACTGGGTCAATACCGAGTTTTGTGCGGTGCTCGATAGCGATGTTGTTTGTCCTCCTCAGCAAGTCCGGGGTTGCCTGGAATTGTTGCGGACCCAATCTGCAAGCTTTATGTGCCCCTATGATATTTTTCATTTCTGCGCCAGGAAACCTGGCCTGGAAATAATCAGAAATGGTCAGGAACTGGACTGTCATGATTATGCAAACAAGTATTCCGAACGCCGATATACCAGTGGCTGTGTCGGTGGCATGATGATTTTTCGTACTGCATTTGTGAAATACATGCGGGGATTTTCGGAACTATTTTACGGATGGGGACATGAAGACTCAGAGTTTGCTTTCAGGGCTAACAAGATGGGGGACTTCATGAGAATTAATGGCCCCTTGATTCACTTCAATCATGAACGCACAAAGACCAGTTCTATTGGGGAGTCTTTTGATGCCAACCGCAGCGAAATGGTAAGAGTTCAGGCCATGAGCAAACAGGAAATACTGGACTATTACGGGATTTCCTCACATGAACCCGGGTATTTCAGCAAACAGAGGGCGATTGCAGAAGACCATCTGGTGGCGCGTGCCGAGCAATTGGAAGCAGACAACCAGGCTACTGAATAAAACTTTTAACACAGAAAAACATCAGCAAAATTTGATGACCTTCCCTCACGACATAAGCAAGCTAATTATGATCATTGCTTTCAGGCATGCGAATTACTTCATTAGGGCTGTAATCCATTTGGTATTTTCTGCATGTTCCGCAAAACTCATGTTGGTATTTTTTCTCTTCAAGATCGGTGTGCGACCCTTCAAGAAAGTGAAGTCCCAGCATATTTTCCTTCTCGTAAACGCCACAACACAGCGCCACTGAACCATCATGATTGATTACGGTCTGGTTAAATCGAAGTTCGCAGTCATACTTGCCCGTTCTGGTTTCTTTTAGCTTTTCAAAGCGTTCCCGGGGATGGAGCTGCAATAGATCCAGTACCGGAAACTCATTGCTACTTAACTCACCATCAATAACGGCTTTAACTTTTTCAAGCGGCTGAAAAAAAGCCTGTATAGGGGCGTGTCTGAACCCCAGGGTTTTACAGAAATTCTCAACATCCTTCAATTCATACAGATTGGATGTATAAAGATGATGGCCCATATAAACTTCTGTTTTACTCTGATACTTATCCAGCAGTGTTTTAAGTTTGAAAATATTGGCTTTCAGTACATCTGGCTTTCCCTTTTTGTGCGTAACGCCATAGGTCTCCTCACTCAATCCGGACATGGATATCTTGATCACATCCGGTGCGGCCTTGATGATCGGATCAAGATCAGTTTTGGTATTGAGATTTGTGGATAGCGTAACGGGATAGCCGTGCTCATGTGCCATCGTGATCATTTCTGGTAACCGGGGATGTAACAGAGGCTCACCCCAGTTAAAGAAAAAAAGCTCCGGTTTATCACAGGGCTTTTCCCGGTCAATCTTGTCCAGAATTCTGCCAAACAACTCAAGCTCCATAAACCCTTTTGCCCTGTCCGTTTCCATGGAGTTTCCCACCGGACAGGTTGGGCAGCGCAGATTACAGGTGCCGACGATATCGATTGCATAAACATAGGTTTCGGATTCCCGGGGACTGTAACGTTGCAGGGTTTGCCTGCTGGTCGAACAGTAAATTTCCTGTTTGAGATAGTCACGCGGTCGCGCCCTGTCGGTCATATAGGTTAAATCAGGATCGCCGGGGAAAACCTGCAATGCCTTTTCAAGCCATGGCAGCGACTCTTCCCATAGCCCTGACCGATAAAGCGTAATTGCCAGGCGGCGAAGCAGTTCTCTGACAGCCGGCTCATCAGGTGCCAGCAACAAACAGTTATCCAGACACTGACCTGCCCGGAAAAAATCCTCTTGAGCCAACGCGATTACACAAAGATTATGCCAGGCTGGCGAGTTATCCGGCAGCGCCAACAGGATCTCTTCATAGAGGTCAGCGGCTTTGCCGAGCTCACCATTATTCTGGTATTGGGCAGCTTGTTCAAAAAGCTGACCCAGCTCGCTATGCGAAGGCATGGATGAATTTATATCTGGTTTCATAGTAATCTGGACATTCGGATACTCGTTGTAAATTGTCTGCATGAACAAACTAATGGTAACATCACTAACACTGCCCAAGACCATATGCAGGAAGCCTGGCTCTGCAATACTTTCAGGACTTGAAGTTGCCTATCAATAAAAAAGTTCCTTTCCAGATTACAGGCATTGCCCTGGCAATCTACTCCATGCAGGCAGAAGCCCAAAGCAGTTGTGATCCTGGATTTTATGACCCGCTTCCCTACGATATCTGCCTGGCAGCCGAAGTTGGCAAATATGTCCCTTTTGCCGGCGCTGAAACACAGACTCTTGCCCCGGCCGGATCTTATGTAAACACCACGGGTCAGTCTGCTGCCACTCTGGCACCCCCCGGTTTCTATGTCAGTAGCACCGGTCAAACTGCTGCCACCCAGGCCACCGCCGGCACCTATGCGCCGGGCCCTGGCGCCACCGCTGCCATCCAGGCCAGCCTCGGTCACTTTGTCGCCACTGATGGCGCCTCCGAACAAACACCCGCCCCTTCAGGCTTCTATGTCAGTAGCACCGGTCAGACCGTTGCTACCCAGGCCACTGCAGGCACCTATGCCCCGGGCCCTGGCGCCACTGCTGCCATCCCGGCCAGCCCCGGGCATTATGTCCCGACTGATGGTGCCTCAGCAGAAATACCCGCCGAGCGCGGTCACTATGTCCCAGGCTCTGGTGCCACCGCCTCTCTGATGGCGCCCATTGGTAAATATGTCGCTGAGACCGGGCAGTCCGCTGCCCTGGACGCTCCCGAAGGATATTTTGTTGATAGCGTCGGTCAGTCGGCGGCTACTGCGGCACCCCCCGGTTTCTATGTCAGTAGCACCGGTCAAACTGCTGCCACCCAGGCCACCGCAGGCACCTATGCCCCGGGACCTGGTGCTACTGCCGCTATTACGGCCAGCCCTGGTTACTTTGTCGCCATTGCTGGTGCTGCAGTACAAACTCCAGCTTCCGCAGGATTTTATGTCCCGGCTTCAGGGTCGACAACTGCCCTGGCCTGTCCATCAGGAACAACTTCCGGGGTCGCCGCCACATCATGTTCGGCTATTGTCACGCCACCTCCTGCATCACCGCCCAATCCTGAGCCTGAGCCAGAAATAATAACTAGTCTGGCGAACATCCCCGGCATAGTGACAAATACCGAAATTTCCTTTTTCACCTTCTCTTCAGAGGAAAGAACTCAAAACGGTTTCTGGAGAGCAAGCGCCGATCTTGATATCAATATAAAAATTGAACCGGATGAAGGGGACCGCGGCGAATCTGCTGAATTTTTTGTAGTCGTCAGAATCGTAGTGGCAGGGGGTGAACTATGGTTCATGAAGACCAATGAAGGTTACAGGAACTGGTCCAGTAAAGATCTGGCTGATCTCGAGTTTGTTGAGAAATCAACCAGTCTGGAAAACCAAAAAGATCTGGAAATTTTCACTGGAAAATTGCGTGCCGCTGAATACAGTATTTTTGCTGGTTACAGGAAAGCCGATGGCACACTGATTTTCACCACCAAACCATTCAAACTAAGCACAGAAAAAGAGGTTCAGGATGTAGAGCAAAAAACACCTTTCTCCAGCACCACTAGCAAAACGAATGGAAAACCTTCCAGGTCTAAAGTTGCTTTTGGTGCGACTAAAGAAGGAAAGCTTGGGCTGGTAGATAAATCAAGGAAAACGGAGAAAGTCGAGATAAGTGCAAGCCTGACCCCTGATGACAATGATCTGAAGAAACAGGCAAAGATTTATATAGTCATCGGCCATAAGCAAGATGGGGGACAGGAAAAACTGTATTATAAAACGCCAAAAGGCTTTTTCCCCTGGTCTGGTAAAAATTTGAAAGATCTTCAACACTTCAAGGAAGAGAAATCCTTCGATAAAAACAAGCAGCTGATTATTCACTCAGGGAAGATGCCAAAGGGAAACTACAAGGTGTATGTAGGCTATACCAATGAAAATGGCGAGTTTATATACTCCAGACAACCATTTGAAATGGAAGTATCAGAATAGACAGATTTAAGCGGTTTATTACTCACCATCCAGATATCTGCCGTCCTCTCCATGGATAAAGCTGAACAGGCCCAGAAGCTATTTCAAGAGGGTCGTCTTGATGACGCCATTGAAATCCTGACAGAGCTTCATGAAAGCAGCTCCACCGAAGGATTACATGCAGTTAATCTCTGTTACCTTTTTTTTCAACAGGGCAAAACAGACAAAGCACTTGAATACGGTAAAATTGGAGCAAATCGCTGCCCCAACAACCCTCTGGCCTATCTGAATTATGGCAACGCCCTGCTACGTTCCGGGCAAATCAATGATTGCGCCAAAATATTGACCAAGGGTCTCGAGCTCGATAATACCAACCCTTCCCTGTGGACTGACCTTGGTCTGGTCAAGCAAGAAACTGGCAATGTTACAGAGGCAATTGCCTGCCATCGTAAAGCCCTGAGCCTGGCACCCAATATGGTTGAAGCGCTCTGTAATCTCGGCCTTGCTAAATTGTCAGCTCTTGAGGTGCATTCAGCAGTCAGGCATTTTGAGCGGGCCCTTGAAATAAACGAGAATTTTTTACCGGCCCTATCCAACCTGTTGATGACCCAGCAATACTTGCCGACAACGCTGATTAGCAAAAAGGCAATGTCATTGAAAGCGACGCAATGCTATACGGACAAGACGAAAACCCGGGGTCCTGAAAACTTTCATTGCCCGGGAGACATCATCAAAATTGGCTTTGTCTCTTCAGATTTTTACAGACACCCGGTGGGATATTTTCTGCATGGACTTTTTGCCTTGCCCCGTAACAGCAACATCCGCTATGTGTGCTTTGCCAACCTGCTTAAAATTGATGATCTCACTGAAACCATTAAGGCTGATGCCGATGAATGGTTTGAAATTGGGACTCTGGCGGACGCTGAGGTCATTGCTCTTGTCAGGCGTCAAGAGATTGATGTACTGATAGACCTGAACGGACATACCTCCGGTAACCGGCTAGGTGTTTTTGCAGGCAGAGCAGCTCCTTGCCAGGCCAGCTGGCTGGGCTTTTTCGCCAGTACCGGGCTACCGGCAATGGACTATGCCCTGCTAAGCAAATTACAGGCACCCGAGGGGACTGACCTGTACTACACAGAAAAACTGGCCACCTTGTCATCTAACCAGTTCAATTACCTGCCTGCCAGTGACCATCCTGAAAAGCCTGAGCCCGCCTTTGATAAAACCGGCTATATCCGTTTTGGCTGCTTCAATAATCCTGCAAAAATTTCAGAGCATGTGATACGAACCTGGAGCAGGATTCTAAAAAGTGTTCCGGGTAGCAGGCTGACCCTGAAATGGAAATCGTTTAATGATCCGTCAATACAGCAGAAAGTATTACGCATGTTTGCACGGCATGGAATTGATGAAGCCAATATTGAATTAAGGGCCTTTTCTCCACATAGGGAAATGATGCAGGAATATCATGACATAGATATCGCCTTGGATACCTTTCCTTTTAGTGGCGCATTGACCACCTGTGAAGCCTTGTGGATGGGAGTGCCCGTTATCACACTGGAACAGTTAAGACCGGTTTCAAGACAGTCCAGCGCCATTCTAAAAAGCCTGGAGCTGGATCATTTGGTATCCTCCACGCCAAATGGTTACCTGAAAATCGCTTGCGATCTGGCAGCGGATATAGACCAGTTACGTAGACTAAAGACGTCCTTACGAGGGAAAGTGCTGAAAAGCTCAAATTCCCAGCTTCAATCGCTCGCCAGGGAAATTGAACATTTTGCTAAAAAACAGACTGTAGACAGGACGACCTTAACCTAGAAATTTTTTAGTTGAAGCCATATTGCACCTCGTATAGCTACACACATATGATATGCAAACAATTAATTCATATCCCAACCGGAGAATAATAATGAAATCCCGATTAGTGAATACGCTGGCCGCCCTCACCTTGTTTTGTGGCTTCGGCTCTACCGCTCTGGCACAAGAGATACCTGACGCTATTATTAATGTTGACGGCATCGGTTTCTCGCGCATGATAGATGACGAACTGGTGGTTTTCGATCTGGTGGCTGCCTATGACGAACACATGATCGTCGAAGCCAATTGCAATGCGTTTAAAGCCAAGGTTCAGGGAGTTGATTGGTGCTTTTCAAGCGCGGCAAACCTGTCAGCTTTTGAAGCAGCTACCCAGGACAATGGCAATAATAAATACCTTCCCTTTGTCGGCGGGCATTGCGCATTAGGCATGAGTCGGGGCAATCTGGCGGCGCGAGGCGATCCCCGTACAGCGGTTCGTATCGGCGACCAGTTAGTCCTCAATGGACGCTTCAGTGTGCGTACCGCTTTTCTGGAAGACTCGGCGCGTAATATGGACAACGCACGTTTGCGCTATGAGTTGGCGCTTGCCGCGGGCAATCTGAAAGCCAACCACTAAAACAGTAAAACAGGGACGCTTGCAACTTAGCAACTATTGATATGCCTGTATTTTGTTAAGTTGCTAAGTTGCTAAGTTGCAAGCGTCCCTATGATCTATTTTGCCCTGCCGGTATAGCCCTGCGCGATAGTATCAATGGCGACGATAGCATTACGCGCAGCCTGTGTTCCCCAGGAACCATAAAAAACGATACCGTAGAGTGTCTTTTTATCTTTGCCGCCAAAGGCCACACCATGCATACCTTGAGGACCCGGAATGGAACCCAGAAAGGTACCATCGGGCGCAAACACATCGGCGGAACGACCAGTCGCTACATATAAGCGGCCTTCACTGTCAATGGCAGAGCCATCACCACCCTGCCCACCCTGCAGCTGGCCAAAATCACGCTGGTTGGTTAATGATCCATCGGCCTGCACATCAAAGGCTACCACCTTCCCGCCATCGGTAGCGTAAAGGGTTTTTTCATCAGCACTGAGGATAATGCCGTTGGCATTCGGGACGTCACCGTACTGACTGGTGTTGCCCTGGGCATCAGCGTAGAACACACCGGTGCCGGACACGGAAAAATACACGCCGCCACTGGCATCCGCTATCAGGTCATTCATAACACCGCCAACGCATTCCAGTGGCTCCCCATTAAAGCTGTTGGTGAGTAATTTCCGCTGCGGTTCCAGCTGTACAATGCCGGTGCCAATGCCCCGTGTTGCCACATACAAGGCGCCATTCTTGCTGCGCGAAACTGCACCGGCGGTATTGATGTCATCATGAATAATGCGTGCCAGCCCGGTTTCAGGATCAAATTCCATGACATTGCCGGCATCATTGTTGGCAAACAGCATCTTGCCGTCCTCCCCGGCAATGGGACCGTCGGCATTATTGCCCTGCCAGCGCCACACTACCTGCCAGATTTTTCCCCCTTGAATAACCCCCGGTATGGATGACGCCGCAGGCAGGGTCGGCATCGGTGGTGATGAGTTGTCATCGGGCCCCTCGCCAAACTGAATCGCGGCAGGAGACATTTTGCAGCCGGCAATAACATCAGCAAAGCGCGGGTCGAGCCTGGCCTGCAGTGAATTTCCCCGATCAAAAGCAGACGCGGGCTGCTGGGCTGATACGCCAGCTGCCAGCCCAGAAAGAATGAATAGTAAGAATATTTTTGTCCTCATGGTTTCCCCCTCACATTATTTTTTTGATCCTGATGTTAGCGACAGATGATATCTAAAACTCTGGAACTTACTATCGAAAACTAATATTTCGCTTACCCCAAGTCCACTAGATAGTAATAATTCTTCATAAAACGCTAATCACACTATATAAGGTAACAAATATCAAAGGGGTCAGATAAAATACGGCTAATAACTTTGATTCGGGGGGCATCAATGAAAATTATTTTCCTGGTATTTACACTGCTTATGGCCACGATGCCGGCAAGCGCCCAATGGCTGGATCGCCCCTGGCCCGGGATTCCACGCACCGCCAATGGTGAACCAGATCTTGGAGCACCAGCGCCCCGTGGACTTGATGGCAAGCCGGATTTTACCGGTGTCTGGAGCGGTCCCCCTCCCGTCGCCAATCTCGATCCTGCACTGTTAGAACCGTGGGCTTTAGAACTTGCCAGCCAGCGCCAGCAGAATTTTTACAAGGAGCGCCCCCTGTTTCGTTGTTTGCCCAATGGGCCGGAGACAGAAAGCTCAGGCGGCTGGAAACGTTTTATTCAGACCCCGACCACAATTGTTATCCTCAACGAAGATCTCACCTATCGGGTGATTCATATGGACGGCCGCGAATTGGAAGCCGACCCCATACCAGGCTATACCGGATATTCTGTAGGTCATTGGGAAGGTGACACCCTGGTAGTCGACACTAATGGCTTTAACGATCAAACCTGGGTAAGTCGCTATGGCGTGTCCCATACTGAAGCACTGCGTGTTCGTGAGCGCTTCAAGCGTACGGATTTCGGCCACCTGCAAATCCAGGCCCGTTTTACTGATCCAGAGACATTTTCAGAATCCTGGGGCTTTGACACGACGATGGAACTGGCCGCGGATACGGAAATGCTCGAATCAGTTTGCGAACGTGGCAGTGATGACTGGACTGGCAATTTGTCCGATACCCAGGCCAAAAGAGTAGCCGTGCCATCAGAAACCCTGGCCAGTTATGTCGGCGTTTACCGTGGCATTTATGGTGGTAGTGAACGCACCTACGAAATTTCCCTTGAGGAAGGCGAATTGATCGCCACCATCGTTGGCGCCTATACCGCATTGGGGCTGGGCGCCGCAGGTCTGGAGGCGGGAGTACCGCGCGCACTGGTGCCTTTATCCCAAACCCTGTTTGACGGTTTGGGGCTCGGTTATCGATTTATTGTCAACGCTGACGGGCAAGTAGAAAGCCTGATCATTTCACATGTATCAGGAGACTATACCTATGCACGACTGCCATAGATTAAACTAACCCCGGGCAGACACTGCCTTTGAATCCGGGCGTCAGCAGCAACAGGTCAGCATAGGGTTTACGCATCAACTCTTGCAGGACAACTACCTTTCTTGACAGGTAGTCGACATGCCTGCGAAAGTTCGCCTTGTCTCGCGCACTGCCTGAAGGCCAGAGACACACTAGACTTAATCAGAGGTTCCCTAGTCAAGCAACTCATAAAGGCCCTTGAAAACCAGTTCGTCGTAACTGACTATGCCGATCACCTTGTCATCCTCGATCACCGGGGCATTGGACAGCCCGAAATTGTCAAACAAGCGTGCCACATAACGCACATCCATTTCCGGATCGATGGGGATGACCGGTTTTGACATAATTTCGTAGACATTTACGCGCTCCGGCGCCTTGTCTTTCGCCAACACTTTCTTGGCGATATCACTCAGCAAAACAATGCCCCAGGCGTCGTACTTATTGCGTTTTTTTACAATCACCACATCAGAGTTACTCCCACGCATGGCTGACAGGGCCTCTTTCACCGTGGCCAGACCATCAAGTTCAAGGTGTTTCTCATGCATCACATCACGCGCTTTAATTACCTTCTTTTCCGTTTCTTTATTGTCCATTACAACAGGTCCTCCAATTCGCTGGTTATTTTTTCTACCTGGTGAACAACGCCAACGGCATCCTCCACATCTATCTGGAACGCAATGCCGGTTCCCGGTTTATCATCGAATTCCCCCACCTCGTTGATGCGCTCAAGAATATGGCGGCTAAGATGCTCCTCTACCAAAAACAGCACAACATCACGCTGGGTTTCCAGTGACAGACCGAAGAAGGTTTTGGATTTGTTTACGCCCTCACCGCGGGCATTATTGATCACCGTCGCGCCAGTAGCACCCGCTTCCCGGGCGGCATCCATGACATCATCGGTTTTGTCGTCTTCCACAAAAACCACAATCATTTTAAAGTGCATGCTGCTCTCCTCACGTTAACTTTTTATTATTCGAATGCGCTGCATCCCGGACATCATGTTTAGCACGCCGGTAACTCAAATAACGGGAACGCGCTTCAGATAACTGTGCATAGGCCATCACTGACATAATCGGGAACAGACTGGCAAAAGCAATCAGCCCAAAACCATCTATCAATGGATTACGACCCGGAATGGTTTGCGACAAACCAAGGCCCAATGCCGCCACTAACGGTACTGTTACTGTGGAGGTGGTGACACCGCCAGAGTCATAGGCCAGGGGGATAATCAGTTTCGGCGCAAACGATGTCTGAATGACTACAATCACGTAGCCGCTAATGATGTACCAGTGAATCGGGTCGCCGGCAACAATACGGTAGCATCCCAGCGAGATACCCACCGCAACCCCCAGCGCCACTGCAATTCGCAAGCCCCAGATACCAATCGCACCACCTGACACTTCATTGGCCTTGATAGCTACTGCAATCAGTGAAGGCTCAGCGATGGTGGTGGAAAAACCGATCAAAAAAGCAAAAATATAAACCCAGTAATAATCCTGCCATAACACACCGGCATCTGGTGGTACACCGCCGCTGGCAGCATGGATAAAGGCCGGGTCTGTGAGCTGGGCAGCCATCAATTTACCTAACGGAAACAGTGCCCATTCCAGCCCCAGCAGGAACAGGCTCAAGCCAATTAACACCCAGACAAATCCCATGAGAATACGCCCCAGATGAGCCGGTTTCTTGCGAAGAACCAAAAACTGAAAACCAAATATGATCACCGCAATGGGTAAAACATCCCTGATAGTGCCAATGGTGACGCTGAAGATTTCACCGATAATATCCATCAGATAAGCATCCCGTAGGCCATGACAAAAATTATCGGTGTCAATGACGCAAAAGCAATCAGGCCGAATCCGTCAATCATGGGATTTCGACCCTTGATGGATGAGGCCAGCCCCACGCCAAGGGCAGTAACAAGAGGAACAGTAATAGTAGAAGTAGTGACGCCACCGGAGTCGTAAGCAATGCCGATAATTTCCCGGGGGGCAAACATGGTCATGATCACCACCAGCACATAACCACCGATAATAATCCACTGAATCGGCCAGCCCTTGAGGATGCGGATCACCCCGATGACAATGGCCAGGCCTACCGACAACGCGACGGTAAAACGCAAACCGTTGGCATAATTGCTTTTGGCCAGCTCGGTGTTTTCTATCATCAGCCCAACCGCGGCGACATTTGCTGCCTCCGCAACCACCGCAATCAGCGCAGGTTCGGCTACAGTGGTACCAAATCCCAGGGCAAAGGCAAAAATCAGCAGCCACACCACGCTGCCCTTGCGTGCAAACTCATGGGCCATGGATTCACCAATGGGAAACAGGCCTTGCTCAAGGCCGTGAATAAAAAAGGTAAGCCCCAATACCACAAACAGAATCCCAACCACCAACTGCCCGACATTGGGCAAAGGCTGTTGCAGTACCGCAAACTGGAAGAACAGAATGACCAGCACAATCGGCAATAAATCCCGCAGGCTGCCAATCATTGCATTAAGAAGTTTTTTCAGGGTATCAAGCATGGATTTAATATGCGTGTCTCAATCAACACATAGCTTAGCACTTCAGTGACTCCATTAAAGGATCTGAATAAAAAATAGTGGAGTTTTTTAGCAGGCAAAAATATAAAGTAATTGAATGATTTAATCTATGTCCTGATGAATCACTATGTTAAAAAACCAATAGCTCTGGATAATCAGGGAATGGCATCTTTTATGGTCAGACTGATCAAACCTTCAACCTGATCCGGAGAAAATATTTCTGTAAGGATCTGGAAATCTCCGCTTTGGGCGATCGCTTCGCGGGAAACCCTGGCTCCTACATAAAGAGTCCTGGCAGAAGAGATGGTTGCCTGAGGCATCATGGCCAGCGAATCATCAAGGGTAATAATGTCGGGAATATTACCAATCTCAAAAGTGCTTACGGCCAGTGGAATATTCTGCTCAGGATCTCTGGCAAAAACAAACAGACGCATGCCCGGAGCAAGATTTTCCATAACAACATCATCAATATCCACATGGACCTGAATCGGCTTGCCGGCTTCTGTGGCAATAACGGGATGACCAGAAGGTAGTGGTGGCGACTCCTCCATAGCTTGCGCTTTTGCAAGCAAACGTAACACCATCACACGGTCATGTTCATTGGTCAGTTTTTCGGACAGCTGCTTGAACACACTGGCCGCTTGTGAATAACGGTCGATCCGCATGTACAACGTACCCAACATATATCCATTCATGGTGTCATCGGGGTTTTTGCGGTATCGCGCCGCAAGCAGACGGGAAAGCTCTCGAAAATCCCTGTCCTGTTGTGCACTGCTGACCGGATCATTGACACGACTAACCAGCTCAGGAATGCGCATTTCATCAGCCGCCCCTACCACAGAGTAAAGCTGCATGCCAAAGAACAGGATCACCACCAGCATCACAAATGGCAGACTTTTTTCCCATAAAGGCGTTACTGAATCGGCATTTATACTACCGACCTTTTGTTCATTCATGTCAGCCAGGAAAGACCTTTTCAAATCCGTTTCGATAGTCTTAAAGTCACTTTCTTCTATCAGGCCCATGGCAAGGTCCTGATTGAGTTCTTCCAGTCTTTGTCTGTAAAGCGCGATATTTTTTGCCTGCCTTACGTCTCCTGAATCCGAGCCTGAGTCGGCCCCTGATTTGTTAGACTGCTGGTAACGCAGAACCGGGACGACGACAAACAACGCTGCAAGGATCATTAATGCTGTAGTGGCCAACTCATACATAGTCAGTCTTTTCCTTTACCAGGCGGACAACAACCGCTCTTTTATTTAAACAGGGTAGCGAAACCCGAATGCGCTTTTAGTTCAGCAGCAATCGCAGGATCGAGATTTTCGGCGATATCCAGTGCCGAATATCCCAGGTTATTTTTTCTGCTGACTTTGGCTCCAGCAGCAATCAGCAATTTCACATTATCTAGATGTCTGGCTTCAGTAGCGGCAATAAGCGCGGTATCGCCACGGGAATTTCTCATGCCAATTTTCGCCCCGTTTGCCAACAGCCAGGAAAGAATCTCGACATTATCACCGCCAGCTGCCTGAATCAGAGGAGTGTTTCCGGAAATGCTCTGCAAGTTGAGATCAGCATATCCGGAAAAGGCATTCAGACACTCAAGACAAGCACTTTCCACCGCTGAGTAAAACGGCGACTGACCAAGATCGTCCTGCTGGTTGGCTGGTAAACCTGCCTTAAGCAGTTTAACTATTAATGCAGCGTTATTATTTTTTGCGGCGTACCACAGCGCACTCCTGCCCTGGGCATCGACACCTGCAAGTCTTGCACGCTCTCCTGAATGGGACAGTAAGTCATCAATCACGCTGACAAGATTGGTTTTAGCGGCTAGAACCAGGTAGCGAGGGTAAGGCAAATCTCCGGAAGCCACCTTAGAAGATTGGGACAGATAGTCCAGCAGCTGAGTTACTGTTTCGGGAAACTGATTGCGAACCGCCCACTCCACTGCATCCTGTCCGGAATCATCGGTAAGCAAAGGGTTGCCTCCAGACAATAAAAGAGCATGGAGAATAGCAGCCTGATTTTTCCGTGCAGCCATATGCAATGGAGTAATACCATTACGGGTCGCTGCGTTCGGGTTTGCCTTTGCCGCCAGCAACAATTCCACAATTTGTTCATGACCATGATCCACAGCAATGGAAAGCAACGTTGAACCGTCAGTCAGATGCTCACTGGCAAAGGCACTATTTTTTTTAAAAACCTGCCGCAGAATTTCTGTCTTGCCACTCACCACAAGTCTGGCGATATCATCCAGGTCATCCAGTTGGGACGCATCCATAGCCTCAATATTGGTAATCTGTTTTTCAGCATTGCTGTAATTCTGTCTGGCCAGCCACTTTTGGCTATGCTCTGCCTTATTGGATTCAAGCATGGCAAGCACTGTTTTCTCATTACTTTCCGTCGCCAGATCAAGCACTGTCCAGCCATTCTCATTAACAGCATCTAATGGTACCCCGGCATTAATTAACAGCGAAACTATCTCTTGCTGATCCAGTAGCAGGGCATGGTGCAACAAACTGTTCATGTTAGGTAAAGTAGCGTTGATATCGGCACCGGCATCCAGCAAAGCCTGGACATTGGCCAAATCGGCCGACGCAACCGCCAGAAAAAGTGGTCTGTTGCCAAAAACATCCGCCGAATCAGGATCCGCGTGCTGCTCTAGCAGCCAATTCACAATCTCATGCTGACCTGACTCAATAGCAGTAAACAATGCAGACCGGTTTGATGCATCGCGCAGGTTTATATCCTTATGAAATGCATAGAGAGCCTTCATACCTGCAAGGTCATTATTTTTTGCATAGCCAAACCAGAGCTGGTGCAGACGTTGCGGATCCTTAGTATCCGTCGACTGGATCGCGACAGCAGTTTCCCCGGCATTACGCGCCAGATAGCGTTCTGCTGCAGGGTTACCTAAACTGGCGGCCTGCTTCATCAGCAGCATTCCCCGCAGCGGATTGCCGGCCATTTCCCGGGTGGCCAGAAGATAGATAGCCCCCGGATGCTCAGCCGCAGCGGCTTGCCCCAATAATGCCTGCGCTGTATCGTCTTCCTGTGGAACCCCGCGACCATTAAGGTATAGACTGGCCAACTGATATTGCGCTTCAGAATTCCCAAGTGTTGCAACCTCTCCATAAAGCTTCGCTGCCAGCTCATAGTTTTGCATACGTACTGCTTTTTTTGCTTCCAGCAAAGTATCCTGATTTGAATCAGCCGCTATAACCTGCATCGAAATGCAGATGCAAACCAAAACCAGGCAAACTGGCAGGCCACAAAATATTCGTTTAAGCAGTGCCAAATTTTTCTTCCACATGAATGCCTGCCCTTTTAAGAAATGGAGTGGGGAGTACACCCCCTGCACAAATAATTACCGCATCGTTTTCAATCGTGGTGACCTTGCCCTCATGTTCAATTTCAACAGAGGAGTGATTAATAATCTTCACATTGGACTGCAACAGAACATCAAGCTTTCCTTCCTGCGCAGCCGCATCAACTCTTTCCCGATTTTTAGCCTTAGCTCTGGAAAATGACGGACTACGGTAGGACAGTGTTACTTTTGTGCCAGTCTCATCCGCAATGGCAAGCGCTGCCTCCAGCGCACTGTCACCACCACCAACAACTAGCACCTTACTGTTTCGATATTGTTCTGCGTCTATGAGGCGATAAACGACTTTATTCAAGTCTTCACCGGGTACATCCAGTTTTCTTGGTGTGCCTCTGCGCCCCATCGTTAGCAGTACTGCATCAGTTGTAAACAAACCCTTGTTGGTATTTACTTCAAAGCCTTCTGCCACTTTTGAAATTTCCCCAACCTGACAGCCTGTTTTAACAACATCTTCGATCTTGATAATGACTTCATTCCAAAAATCGATAAGCTTTTCCTTACTTGCTTCACGAAATTGAAACTTTCCCACAATGGGTAAATCAGCAGGCTGGGTCATCACAATTTTTCCTCTCGGATAATGAGCTACAGTTCCACCAACGGTATCCTGCTCCAGTAATATGAAACGCAATTTTTTAACTTTCGCCATAAGAGCAGCACTCAAACCTGCGGGGCCGGCGCCTACGATTACCAGATCAAACTGTGTCTTACCTTTAGCCTTTCTGTTGCCGGCGATAGCTTCCACTGCCTGCTTGCCCTGAGCTATGGCATTTTTAATCAAACCCATGCCACCAAGTTCGCCGGCGATATAAATCCCCGGAACACTGGACTCAAAGTCCGGGCTCACAAGGGGAATTTCCACACCGCGGGTAGCCGTCCCGAACACCAGACTTATCGCCCCGGTGGGACAGGCTTCCTGACAGGCACCATGCCCTATACAGGAAGTTGGCGAAACCAGCACGGCCTTGCGATTAATCAGGCCAAGAATTTCACCCTCCGGACAGGCACTGACGCAGGTTCCACAGCCCAGACATTTTTGTGGATCAATGACCGGATGCAAGCTAGCCGGCTCAAGTAGTCCACTTTCCTTCGCCTCTTTCAGTTTTCGGGCGGCTTTACGGGCAGCATTGTTCTGCCAGTACCAGTAGAGTCCGGCAAGAAGTGCAAGTGGCACCCCAAAAACTATTACAACTGAATTCAAAATATTTGACCCACTTCCTGAACGAAACCTTACCAAAACCTTAAGGAAATCTTACCAAAACCTTACCAAACCCTTACCAAGTTCCGCATTGAATATATTTACAGAATATTTCAGCTTTATCTCACAAATTTATTTTTAACTATTTGTTATAGATCACAGACTATGGAATAAAAAATACTGTATTGTGCGAGCTTCTAAAAATTTGCTATTACTTTATTGCTAACTACCACTCATTTTTTTGAACTGTTTTGTAAAATTTTCACAGAAATATCACTGAGAAAATTTTACAAATTTATTAAATGAAAAACTTTCACAATTTCCGCAGTTTGTGAAATTTTTACAAAGAGATAACAGCATGAATTACAGTACCGCAATGCGGCCTGAAGCTGAACTTTCAGAAAGATGGCTGACCAAAACCAAAGCCCTCTATTTGCCTTTCTGGACTCTCATAGTACTGACCACTCTTGCCTGGGGTTGGTCGATACGAAATGAAGGTTATCTCACTGCCGAGAATGGTATTGGCTACTGGCTTGGTATTACTGGCGGATCAATGATGCTGCTCCTGTTGACTTACAGCTTGCGCAAACGCCTTAAGTCACTAAAAAGATTCTTCACCGTCAAGTTCTGGTTCAGATTCCACATGATCCTGGGGATTGTTGGCCCAATGTTTATCATTTTTCACAGCAATTTTCATCTGGGCTCACTGAACAGTTCCATTGCACTCACCTGCATGCTGTTGGTGTCCGGAAGTGGTCTGGTGGGACGTTATCTTTACGGCAACATCCATTATGGGTTGTACGGTGAAAAAATACGTCTGCAGGACATCCAGAAGGACTTTGAACTTATCAGGAATGATATTTCCAGTTTTACCCTCTCTGAAAAACAGGACGCTCTGCTTGGCCAGATATTCGTAGAAATTAATTCGCTGATAAACAGTTTTAAGGAAAAGAAAACAATCTTGTCATCAAGATCAGCCAGGCATAGAGCCAACAAGATCTCTTCAAAACTGAAAGCCTGTTTTCAACAGCTGGAAAAGAGCCCGTCACAGCCAGACACCAATCTGGATGAGCTGCACCACAAGCTGGACCTGTATATGAATGTACTGGTTGCCGTACTGAAGAAATTACCCCGACTGAGTTTCACCGAACGCTTGTTTTCCCTATGGCATGTAGTTCACCTGCCGATTTTCGGCCTGATGGTCATTACTGCCATTACGCATATTGTCGTGGTGCATATGTACTAGTATGAGATATCCATATTACATATTGTTGATGCTGATTTTTCTCTTCAGCTACGTGAATCAGGCCAACGCCCAGGAACTGACCTTGCAACAGAGAATTCTGATGCCAGGACCGTTGACCTCCGGGCACGCTGAATTTGAACCTGATTGCGAGAACTGCCATGAGTCCTTTCAGCAGACAGAAATGAGCTCTTTATGTCTCGGATGCCATGAAGACATTGCTGCTGATCGCTCTGCCCTGCGCGGCTTTCATGGCAAGTCAAACCTGGCGCGGAACAGCAGTTGTGATTCCTGCCATACGGATCATGAAGGCCGTGATGCCGACATCACAGGTCTTCTGGTGGATCGTTTTAACCACACAGAAACCGACTTTCCTCTGCTCGGCTCCCATGAAATCACCCAGTGCAGTGGCTGTCATGAAGACAACAGTAAATTTTCCGGGGCACCCAATCAATGCAGTGGCTGCCACCTGACCAGTGATATCCATAACGGCACACTGGGTAACGAATGTCAGAGTTGTCACCAGACCCTGAGCTGGGAGCAACTGCTGCCTTTTGACCATAATGCCACTGATTTTGCACTTGCCGGACTGCATGAGGAACTGAAATGCAGTAGCTGTCATCTGGGTCAGGTATTTGAGTTTCCCGATACGACATGTTTCAGCTGCCACCAGAACAGTGACATCCATCTGGGTGTTAACGGTACAGGATGTGAAAGCTGTCATTCTGCGACAGGCTGGGAAACCGTCACTTTTGATCATGATGACACCGGTTTTTTGCTGACCGGCGTGCACGCTGAAGCGGCTTGTATCGCCTGTCATGAAGACGGTATGGATGTTTCCGCCCTGGGCATGATCAACAATTCAGTGCAGGCAGACACACCTTCATGCAACAGTTGCCACCTGTCCGATGATCCTCATCTTGGCCGTAACGGTGACCAATGTGACAGCTGTCACCTGGCTGACAGCTGGAGTGAAATCCAGTTTGATCACGGCATGGACACGGATTTTATGCTTACCGGGCAGCATAGCGACCTTTCCTGCACCTCCTGCCATACGGGTTTGTTGAGCACCACGCTGCCACAGGATTGCAATGGCTGTCATCTGGCAGATGATGTACATCAGGAAGCTCAGATGGGGGAATGCAGCAATTGCCATATTACTCAGGACTGGCAAAGCGTGGCTGGCTTCGATCACGATTTCTCGACTTTCCCCCTGCTTGGCATGCACAGCATCGTGACCTGTGAAAACTGTCATCTGGATATGCATTTTACTGCCACACAAAACGAGTGTAGCGACTGCCATGCACTTGAAGATGTCCACAGTGGTGGATTAGGTGCCGAATGTCAGCAATGTCACACCCCGAATGCCTGGGACATTTGGCAATTCGATCATAGTACACAAACAGATTTTCAGTTGCTGGGTAGCCATGAAGAGTTAAGTTGCAGCTCCTGTCACCTGCCCGATACCAACCCGGAAGTCGCATCAGGAAACTGCATTAGTTGCCACCAAAGTGAAGACATCCATTTCGGTGAGTTCGGTAACGAATGTGGGCAATGCCATACCACCACCAACTTCTCTGAAACCACCCTGCTGGGAGTACGCCCATGGCCAAGATAAATCTCAAATGGTTGGCTTTTGGCATTCTGCTGCTGCTTGCTTCCACGGGCTATGCCCAGGAAAGTGGAGAAGGATTAACAGAATTTGATCACAGCAGTACCGGCTTTATATTAAACGGCTCCCACAGCTTTGCTGCCTGCGAGAGTTGCCACCTGGGCGGTCAGTTCGCTGGCACCCCCCAGGAATGTATTCTCTGTCACACCTCAAACAATCCCATCAATGCAACGCCCAAACCTCTGGATCATATTTTCTCTTCCGAGAACTGTGAAAGCTGTCATGTCGAAACGGTGTGGAATGATGTCTTTCTGACTGACCATACCCAGGTGCTGGGAACTTGTGAGAGCTGTCACAATGAGGTGACGGCAATGGGAAAACCTATTGACCACGTGGTAACCAATGAGCCCTGTGGCTCCTGCCACAGCAGTAGTGCGTGGTCCCCGGCCTCGTTTAACCACGACAACATTACAAGCGGGTGTGCCAGTTGCCATGATGGCTCTACTGCCACCGGCAAAACCCCCGATCATATCCAGACCAGCAATGATTGTGAGTTGTGTCATCTTACTTTAGCCTGGGAGCCGGCAATGATGGATCACAGTGCGGCAATCGGCACCTGCTCCAGTTGCCATAACGGCAGCATCTCCACCGGCAAGGATCTCAATCACCTGGTGACCACGGCCGAATGTGGCAGTTGCCATAGCACCGCTGCCTGGACCCCGGCTTCTTTCAATCATGACAACATCACTACTGGATGCGCCAGTTGTCATGATGGTTCAACTGCCACCGGCAAGACTGTGGATCATATTCAGAGCAGCAATGATTGTGAGCTGTGCCATCTCACTATCGCGTGGGAGCCCGCCAACATGGATCACAGTGCGGCAATCGGCACCTGTTCCAGTTGCCATAACGGCAGCATCTCCACCGGTAAGGATCTCAATCACCTGGTGACCACGGCCGAATGCGGCAGTTGCCATAGCACCGCTGCCTGGACCCCGGCTTCTTTCAATCATGACAATATCACCACCGGCTGTGTCGGTTGCCATGATGGCACTACCGCCACCGGTAAAACGGCAGACCATATTCAGACCATGGACAATTGCGAGCTGTGCCATGCCACTCTGGCCTGGATGCCGGCCGTGGTTGATCACAATGCCACCATTGGCACCTGCACCAGTTGCCATAATGGCAGTGTCGCCATGGGCAAGGATATCGGTCATATTTCCACCAATGCCGAATGCGATGGTTGTCATAGCACCATTGCCTGGACACCCGCTACTTTCGATCATACAACTATCACCTCCGGCTGCATGGGCTGTCATGATGGTGTCACTGCAACGGGCCAGGATGCAGGCCATTTTGGTACCAGTCGGGAATGTAACCTGTGTCACATGACCACCACATGGCTACCGGACACGTTCAGCCATACCTCGGTGAATTACCCCGGTGATCATCGGGCACGACTGGATTGTACTGATTGCCATGGCGGCAACAGCGAACCGGTCACCTGGTCTTTTTCCTCCTACTTACCTGATTGCGCTGGCTGCCATGCCAATGACTTTGAGAGTGACGAGCATAAGAAAGTAGATACCCCGAAAATCAATTACACCGTTTCCGAGCTCAGAGACTGTTCCGGGGCGTGTCATGAATACACCAACACTACCTTCACCACCATCCGCAGAAACAGATTCGGCGAGCACAGGGTGCGCGATAATGAATTCTAGAACTCTAAAGCCAACAAGCCTGTATTGTCAGCATATATTTACGAAAATACTCGTCATATTTCTGCTGAGCTTGCCGGTCATCGGCTTCGCCCAGCCTTTGGAAGATAGTAAGAAAGATAGTGACAGACAGACCATGTTTGATGTGTCCAAAGGCAGGGTCATAATGCAACTGCCCTATACCCCCGGTAACCGAATACAGCTCGAGAATAATATTAACTTGCTCAGTAACCGGCTTGTCTATGTTCCCTTTGACTCACTCTCCACACGTCCATCGCCAACCCTGCATATCGGTTTTTTTTCGAATGAAACAGAGGCCGAAGAAGCGCTTGAAAATACCGGGCTAACTGGCGTTACGCTGGCAGAAATTTCATCGGAAGATTATTTATTGCTGACGCAAATCGCTTACCCGCAAGCAAGCATGATGGAAAGTTTCGAGGCTTTCATGTTTCCCGTGCAGGAAGATGCCTCCACGGTTTTTCGCGAGGCCACCAAGCCCCTGCTTGATCAGGCACAGGATTACTACAAAAACGGCATGTACGGCCTGGCGACCTATCATTATCAGTTAATTTCACATATCGCCGATGAGGAAAGTGCCGCCTGGGCGCTGGAGCTACTGGGTCTGTGCTATTCCCGCATGGGGTACATGGATCTGGCCATCACGACTTATCAAAACACCCTGGAAAAATTCCCGGACGCTTCTGGCATAGCCCGTATTGAACAACGTTTGCGCAGCCTGGAAACCGCGGCCAATGATGCTCAGGCCAGTCTGCGAGAGGCCGATACCCGGCAGGTCGAAAAACAGATGTTTACCCGCGGCAGCTTTGGACAGTATTCAAGAACCTTGTATCGCAGTATCAACGATGAAGACCAGGAACAGATCATGTCCCTGATTTCTACCAACTTTGATGTGCGCAGCGGTATCCAGAATGCAGACTACAGTGTGCAGATGCGCCTGAATGGTTACTACTCCCGTGATGCCATCAGAAGTGACAGGTCACAACTTCGTCTGAATCGTGGCTTTGCCAAATTCTCCCATGTGAACAGCGGTCTCGACATTAGTCTGGGCAGGCAAAAAGATCCGAACAATGGCGTATTTACCTCTTACGATGGGCTTACTGTTGCGTATCCGTTGCGTGATAATCTTAAAGTTGCGGCCAGTGCAGGCAAGCCAGCCTACTTTTCTGATATCTACGATTCGCTGGATTTCATTTTTTACAGTACCAGCATGCAATGGGATGTTAACGATTCATGGAAGTTATCAGGGTATTTCAATTACCAGACCCTGAACGGTGTTACCAGCAGAGAGGCACTTGGCCTGAGGACTCAATACCGAAACAAGGATTTCAACACGTCCTTTGCCATGGACTACGATATTGCCTTCGCGGAAATAAACAACCTGCTATGGGATATAAACTTTAGCGCCAGCGAGAAAATCAAACTTGGTGCAAGCCTGGGCCAGCAACGTTCCCCGTTCCTGTCTGCTTCAAACATCCTGATAGGACAAGCTGATCTGGACATCGAACTTTACCTGCAAACGAAGGAAAATCAGGACACCCTGCTCAGCTATGCTCTGGACAGAACTTCCCTCAACCGATTTATTACCTTATCGCTGAACGTTGATCTGACGGAAAAAGTCGATTTTCTGGCCAACCTGTATCGCTCCACCCAGTCAGAAATACCTTCCCCGGAATTCCTGCAGGGTCTCATGCTCGCCAATGAAAATCCGCTGGAATTCAGCCAGGAAAACTACAGCATGCAAATTAATTCCAACGGATTGCTACATGAAAAAGAGAACACGGCTATAGGGATCAGGCGCACCATGGCCAGTGGCAACGTGACCACCCAGTATTTTCTTAATGAACGGGTGCGCCTCAACAATACCTTGTCACTCGCCGCCAAAGCCTCATATGGTGACAGTGAATTTAGCAACAGTAATGAAACACGAACCCAGCTCAGGTATTCCATGACGGCCACTTACAGACCCTGGAGAAACAGGGAGTTCAATCTGGAAGTGGGTCAGGACAGTTTTATATCCAAACTACGCGATACCAAGGTGGATAACCTGTATCTATATGCCGGTTACAGACTGGACTTCTAGGACGGCTGGCGCCTCCTTTATAAAACGCTTTCTGCTCTACCAGCCTTCATCTGTTGGCAATTCGGTATTGGCCTTGATATTGAGCATCGCACAATGATGGTAGGTAAATCCGCCTTCGCGAAAACCGGGATGCTCTTCCATAAACTGCACGACCTGTAAAAAGCAGCCTTCACAATCAATATTGGGAATGCGTATTTCGGTTTCCAGGGGACCGGTGCGTCTCTCCTGATTAGCCCAGAGACCATCGACAATCACTGGTGCCACTGGCGCCATTGCCACTGGCGCATAATCCGAGCGCGGACCACGGTCAGTGTCTTTCATTACCGCTTCCGGGTCCCCCGGCAACCAGTTAATACGTCTGGCCAATGCTACCCGGTAATGTCCGGGATGGTAAATGGTTTCCTCTATCGCAAGACTCAGCATGGCACCGCCCATAACGTCAGTTACCACGCCGGTGCGAGTACCGCCATCAGCCACTGTACCACCACAAGGCGCCATTTTCTGCGGATCGCCACGCTCGTCCTCTTCTATCCAGGAGGCGGGTGAATTTAACTTGAAATGACCATAGCTGTTGGCGGCCATCAGACTAAAGGCCAGTCCAAGGCCGGTTTTCAAAAAAGGATTAAGCATAGCTATCTCTCGGGTGACAACTCCACACATTGCAGAGTTTTTATGAGTAACGAAGTTAGAATTTATCACAAACAGGAATTAAAAAGCAGGCAATAAATACAGCCCATTTCTTTCCCCACTAAACGAGCAAGTCAAAGTCACTTAATCTTATTTCACTCTTTCTTGGCAATTGTGGGTAATACAGTGGTAAATTTGTCAGTTGTTCTTATGGGGGGGTGAAATTATGTCAGTTACATTTAGTGAAGTTATGTCAAACAAACCACTACGAATGTTTCAGGTGGTTACATTTATTATTTGTGTGATCGTGCTTGTCGCCGACGGTATGGATGCACAGATGCTCGGTGTTGTGGCACCTCTAATCATTGATGATTTTGGTATTGACCGGGGTACTTTTGGCCTGGCGCTGAGTGCAGCGCTGGTGGGTTTCGGCCTTGGTTCCTGGAGCGGAGGATGGCTTGGAGACACCGTTGGACGGCGTTGGTCCCTGGCGCTTGCTGCAGTAGTTTTCTCCCTTGGCACAATCGCCGTCAGTACATCCGCGGATGTCTGGCAAATGGCATTTTGGCGCCTTGTCAGTGGTCTGGGCTTTGGTTCTGCCTATGCCAATGCCATCACTCTGGCTGGCGAGTGGTTGCCGGGACGCTGGCGCTCAGTGGGCGTAACCACCCTTTCCGTAGGGACACCCGCTGGCGGCATGGTGGTGGGGTTCATTGCTCCCGCTTTGGTTGAAAATTATGGCTGGGATGGTTCCTTTATTTTCCTGGGCATTCTTACATTGCTGGTGGTTGTGCTGATCATTGCCTTTTTGCGCGACAGTCCCACCTTCCTGATGGCAAGAGGTAAAGTTGAGGAAGCGAAAAAAGCGGCACTTAGGGTTACCGACGAAGAACTTGATCTTATGGAAGAAACTCACCTGCCTGATTCAGATGGCGGCACCATTGGTGTGCTGCATCGAAGCAACAAGCGACTCAATATCGGCGTTGGCATTGCCTTTACTTCAGCGACGATGGTGGCTTATGGCATCCTGGGCTGGACCACCACCATACTGACTGCCAAAGGCTTTGAGTTTGATCAAGCCTCCTATGCGGTTGCCGTCGCCGGCATGACCTCCATCCTGTCTTCTATCGCCGCCGGCCTGATTGTGCAGCGCTTCGGCTCAAAACTGGCCATGAACTCTTTCAGTGGCATTCTGCTGGTAACCCTGATTCTGCTCACCATTATGCTGGAGTCACTATCGGGCGTGCCAAGTGACAATGAAAGGTTAATAGTGGTGACATTGATTGGTATCGCTGCGGCCTTTTTCAGCGCCAGTATCGCCAGCATGTACGCCATCATGACCCACGCCTATCCACCCTCCTGCCGTTCCGCCGGAATTGGTTTTGGGATCTTCATGGGTCGCTTTGGCGCTATCGGCTCCAGTGCCTTCGGTGGCACGCTGCTTGATATCGGTGCCGGCAGCACCGTGCCATTCTTTCTTGTCATGTGCGTTGGTGCCGCATTGATATCCAGTGCCGCATTTGTGATTGACCGCCCTATACCACCGTTAGCCAAGACCTGACATTTATAAGGCAATAAAAAAAAGGGGACAGATTTATTTTAATAAAAAAAATAAATCTGTCCCCTTTTTATTTTTTACTCTTTTTACTCTTTTTACTTATCCCATTTGTAGCGATCTGTATTTCAGGTAAAACCCTGATCATTTTTTACCCTTGTCTTCTTCGGTTGCATCTACCGGTGTTTCACTGAAAATTTTTCGTCCGCTGAACATCGCAGAGACAATTCCCCCGCTTTCTTTTATTTCAGTAATGACTACCGCAGCAATGTGCAAAACAATAACTGAAGCAAGTACAAAGAAATTGTATTCATGAACAGTGATAAAGGGCTGACGAAAAGCGCGCATACTTTGGTAGGCCTGGGGATCAACCATTTCTGGCGCATAGGGAACCAATGTCTCTGGCGGCACATTGGCAGCGGCAATCCACTGTGCAATCCAGTGACCGAAAGGAGGGTAGAAGATATCCGTGCCCGCAAGCACCAGGCCGGTGACAGCCTGAACAGTCATTAGAACAAACAGAACAAAGACAGCCATGCGCCCCAGCGGATTGTGACCCAGGTAGGCTTGAGGTTTGCCCTCGATAAAAGCAATCACATAGTTACGCACTGACTGCAAAAATCCTTTTCCACCCGGCACTATGGCACTCCATCTTGAATAGCGATTACCGAAGAACGCCCACACAAAACGCCAAAGCAGATTCAACACAAAAACATAGCCGACCAGCGTATGCGTTTCCTTTAATAAAATTTTACCGTCATTGGTGACACCGAGAGCCCCATCGTTAAGAATCACAATTCCCAGCCCCATGAGCGTAATAATGCATAGAACGTTTATCCAGTGAAACCATCGGGTGAAAGCGTCCCATACCAAATATGATTTAAGCCCTGTCATAAAGTTCGTCCTCATTATTTTTATTTAACTTAAATTATTTACTGATTATTTCAACCAGCCCTGAATTAGCTTTCTGTCAGGGATAGACCCTGAATGCATTAAAACATCGTCTATCACTACCGCTGGTGTACTCATCACACCATATTTCAGCAGAGCCTCAGGACTGGTTTCTTTCATTACATTAACCCGAATATCAAATTCATTGGCTACCGAGCTGATCATTTCAGCCGTCTTTACGCACTTGGCACAACCACTCCCCAACACTTTAATTTCTTTCATTTCGCATGCCTTATTCAGTTAATTGCATTTAGTGTCCATCCGACTATGGTAAAGGATGACAGCAGCAGCGTGAAAATAATTACCAGCAATTTCCAGGTCATTACCTGCTTCAGCAGTATGAATTCCGGAAAACTTGCAGCCACCGTGCTCATACAGAATGCCAGGGTAGTACCAATCGGCAGGCCTTTGGTTATCAGACTTTCCATAACGGGTATGACACCGGTCGCATTTGAATAAAGCGGAATACCGAGAATTACCGCCAGCGGCACAGACCACCATTGGCCGCTGCCAAGGTTATTTTCTATCCAGGAAACAGGGACAAATCCATGCAACGCGGCGCCCAGGCCCACGCCGATAAAGACCCATTTCCATACTCTTTGAAGGATATCCAGCAATTCCTTTTTGGCAAATTCATGCCGCTCTTTAAACGCAAGCCTTGGTCTATCGACAGCCTGATTTGGCGTTGGCTTTACCGATTGATAGGCTTTAAGTGCAAACGGTTGTAACATTTTTTCGGCATGAATAAGATCAAGAAATATTCCACCGCAGATGCCAACCGCCATTCCAACCAGAACATAGATCAAGGTTATCTGCCAGCCCACCAGACTGAGTAAAAGCAATACAGCCACCTCATTAATCAGGGGAGACGTCAAAAGGAATGACATGGTGATGCCAACAGGAATCCCGGCTGAGGTAAAACCCAGAAAAACCGGAATACTTGAACAGGAGCAAAAAGGTGTAATGGCCCCGAATATCGATCCCATTACATAACCAATATAACGATTTTTTGCTGCCAGGTAATCACGAACTCTTTCAATTTTCAGCGACGCACGGATCAGCGCAATAAAATAGATCATTAGCACCAGAAGAAAAAAGATCTTGGTGGTGTCTTCTATAAAAAAATGGACAGAATCGCCCAGCTTTGTGCCAGGCAGAAGACCAAAGAGTGTGTAAGCAAAAAAGTCTGCCAGTGTTGTGAAAATACTCAGCATGTCGTTTTATTAGTCAATTTTCTTGCTCTCATTTAATAAGTCGAATAAGTACATTAATCCTGTGGATCATCAACCAACTGTACAGCATGCCCTTCAATGCTGACAGCAACTTCATCCAGGGTAAAAGCACCACAGCCAGGATCTGCAGTGACTTCAACCTGTTCTATGTAAATTTCATAAACCGCTGAAAATAATAATGTTCTTTGGCGAAATTATCCCAAACACGCAACAGACAGGGCTTGATGGTAAGCTGTGTCAAAACCTACAAATACCCAAGCGCCTGGTAGCCAGGCATTATTTTCAAATTAATTCATGGCACTTTACAACACCTTCTTACGCAGCCATCCTCTTGAGCTTATGCTCAGAAATCTGAAACAGGAGAACGACATGAATGACACGGGTACAAAAAGCAGGGGCAGGCTTGGCGCTCTTTTTTCCCATCTGAGAACCACTTTCCTGACATGCATATTGTTTTCTCCAGGTCTGCTTTTCGCGGCTGAAGGCCTGGTGACCCACACCAGTAATTCAAGTGTTGAAGACACCATGAACAAACTGGAGGAAGAGCTTGGCAACAGGGGTATGCGGGTGTTCACCAGAATAGATCATGCGGCTGGTGCAAATTCTGTGGATATGGATCTGAGGCCAACTGAACTACTGCTGTTTGGCAACCCAAGAGGCGGCACCCCCTTCATGCAGTGCAATCAGAGCGTGGCCATTGATTTACCCATGAAGCTATTGGTCTGGCAGGACCAGTCGGGACAGGTACTGGTCGGCTACAACGATATAGCCTATCTTGCCAGGCGTCATGAAATCGAAGACTGTCCGGTGGTTCCCAACCTGAGCAAAGCGCTGGCAGATATTATTGCGAGTGCCCTGGGGGAATAGGGAGGAGGAATATACATTTTCCGTCCGTTCACGACACTCCTTTTTATAGATTGAGCTTAAAACCCTGTTCAAAACACGGTTAAATGAAAGATGACTGATGTTTTAGTATTATCAGTGTTGATTGATATTCAATACAGGAGTCAATAATGAACCTCTCAACAGTGTACAAGCGCAATATCGCTGGTTTCAGAGCCGGTTGGCGCAGGTACGCTATCCTTGGCGCCATTCTGATTGCCACCCTCATGGCGATCAAAACTTCTTATGGCATCCTGCAGCGCCAGCCCCCCGATTTCAGTGCACTGGAAGCCGGAGAGCAACGCAAGTCCGCTTTTTTTGAGTTCCTGCTACCCAGAATCAATGAACGCAACAGTGAGATACTGGGCACCAGACGCGAGCTTCAGTCTATGCGTGATACGGCCGATTCATTGTCATACTGGCAACTCAGAAAAATCAATAAAATTGCCAGCCGTTACGAGGTCGATGCTTTTGATGAAGGCGAACCGTCAGACTGGGATCTGTTGTTGCGTCGTGTTGATGTGGTACCGCCTTCCCTGGCGCTGGCTCAGGCCGCCAATGAAAGTGCCTGGGGCACCTCGCGGTTTGCCCGCGAAGGCAGAAACTATTTTGGCCACTGGTGCTATCAGGAAGGTTGTGGCATCGTTCCGCGCCAACGTCCCGAGCAAGCCAGCTATGAGGTAGCAGACTTTGTCTCGGCACAGGAATCAGTGGACCGTTATATACATAACCTCAATTATAATCCTGCCTATAAGGAACTCAGGCTGATCAGGGAAGATCTGCGCGATGATGACGAGGCGGTTTCCGGCCAGGCGCTTGCCCAGGGCCTGCAGAGATATTCCGAGCGGGGCCAGCAGTATGTAAAAATGATCCAGGACATTATCAAATTCAACGACCTGGAAAATCTTGACCCGCAGGTTTGATAGCCGCCAGGGAATAAGTTTTCGCTTTGCCCGGAGCGCTCTGGGAACTAATCCTTCTACCGCATCAGTTTTGACGGGTTTAGCGCCTGAATTATGCCATAACGATTTAAAGGGAGAGACAGGTGACAATATTTCAACTTCCGCCTCACTCGCAAAACCAGGAAGACAAGATCAGGAAGGTAGGTTTTGAGCTTGAGTATGCGGGCGTTGATCTGGCCACCGGTGTTGCCATGCTGGAAACCCTGCTGGATACCGACGCGGAGTCTGAAGGCGCGTTTCGTTTTCTGCTACCCTGGCAAGGCGAGGGAAAATTCAAGCTGGAGGTGGATGCGGCCCTGCTTAGCGAAGGAACCTATAAAGATTATCTGGCAGCCGTTGGCATTGAAACCCGAAACCTGAATCTGGAACGGAAAATCGATGATATCGTCGAAAGCCTGGCCAGCGTCCTTGTACCCTGCGAAATCGTCACCCCTCCTCTGCCCATGAATGATATGGCGGTGATTGATCAGATTGCCACCGGCCTGCGAAAACGCCAGGCCCGCGGCACCGGCAAGTCCCTGCTCTATGCCTTCGGACTGCACATTAATCCCGAGGTTGCCAGTTTCGACCCGGGTTACCTGCTCAGACATATACAGGCTTTTATCATTCTCTATAGCTGGATCTGCCGGGACAGCAAGGTGGATTTTACGCGCAAGCTGTCCACCTATATCAAACTCTATCCTGCCAATTACATTGAACGCATTTTATCCGCCGCTTACAGCCCCGACATCGACAATCTTATTGATGACTATATGGACGATGTTGGCAGCCGCAATCATGCCCTGGACATGCTGCCATTATTTGCGCACATGGATGAGAAAAGGGTCATGGCAAAAGCCAGGGAGCCTGACCTGATCAAGCCCCGCCCAGCCTTTCATTACCGATTGGCCAATTCGCGCGTTGACCAGCCAGGATGGAATGTCGCCGGTGAGTGGATGTATTGGGTCGAAGTGGAAAGACTGGCTCATAATGAAGAGGCACTGCAAGGCCTGTGTCAGGATTATCTGGCTAAAAACCCGGCCTCGGTGTTTCGTTCCGACGCCGCCTGGGCTGCTCACGTGGCAGACATTCTGCAACTGGAATATCAGCAGTGAAACGACCTGTCATTGGTATCAGTGGTCCGGATCGTGGCGGTTATGCTGCCTGGTGGTTTGCCGCGCTGGGGGTGAGGCTCCAGGGTGGACGAGCCTTGCGTATTACACCGCGACGTGGCTTCAATCTTGCTCAACTGGACGCAATCATCATCGGCGGCGGCGCAGATATTGAGCCGGAACAAAAGAAAGGCGAGCTGCGCCACGTCAGGGAAGCGGTTCATCAGACTCGGGAGTCTTCCTGGCTGAAGTGGATTCTGTACCCGCTGATCTTCCTGGTCCGGCGTCTGTTCAGTATCAAGAAACCGGGCATTTTCGACCGCCAGCGTGACGAGATGGAATATGATCTGGCACGCAAGGCGCTCGACGCCGGACTACCTGTTCTCGGGATCTGCCGGGGTGCGCAGTTGCTCAACCTGGTCACCGGTGGAACGCTGCATAATGAAATACTGGAGTTTTACGAGGAAGCCCCACTGCCGCGCAGTATATTTCCTGTGAAAGAGGTTCGTGTCGAAGAAGGCAGCAAGCTCGCTCGCATATTGCGCTTCACGACCTGTCGGGTGAATTCCCTGCACCACCAGGCGGTGGATAGCATCGGTGAAAGCATAGAGATTACTGCACGGGAAGATAATGGCCTGGTCCAGGCTATCGAATCAACAGCTCATGAATTTCTTATCGGTGTGCAATGGCATCCGGAATACCTGCCCATGGAACCAGCCCAGCGACGGCTGTTCCGCGCCATTGTGGATGCCGCTGAACTGAAAAAAAACGGCGCCAGATCATGACCCCCTACCTGACGCTGTTTGCAGTATCATTCCTGGCGGCCACCATTCTGCCGGCCTACTCAGAGGTGCTATTTGCGAGCCTGCTCGCAGCCGGGCACGATCCCTGGGCCCTGTTTGCCTGGGCCACCTTTGGCAATACTCTGGGGGCTTGCGTGAACTGGGCGCTTGGCCGCTACCTGCTGCACTTCCAGGACCGCAAATGGTTCCCTTTCAAGCCCGACCGTCTGGGCAAGGCGCAACACTGGTTTCAAAAATACGGGGTATGGAGCCTGCTGATGGCCTGGGCACCGATTGGCGGTGATGCACTGACCTTTATCGCCGGCATCATGCGCGTGCCCTTTCCGCTTTTTGTACTGTTAACCGGCCTGGGCAAAGGCGCACGTTATGCAATTTTGCTGGGGCTCGTTCAACTGTTTTGATCCGTTTTTGAATTATCTGTATCGAGGAAAAGCCCGTAAAACTAACCCTCACAAAAAAGACCGGAATTAATCCCGGCCTTTCTCGTTTTTATTTTATGAGGTGACAAAAATCGCTCTAGGAGTTTTTCGCCTGCTTGACGCTGTCGCCCCAAAATTCCTGTGCTATGTCGACAACCAACATCAGTTTTTTATACTGATTTTTCATGCTGATATCGTTGCCAGCTTCTGTGCTTGAAAAACCGCACTGAGGGCTGAGACAGCACTGGTTAAGATCAATGTATTCGCCAGCCTCCTTGATACGCGCAAGGATGGGTTCGGCGCTTTCAAGTTTTGACACTTTACTACTCACCAGGCCCAGCACAACGGTTTTGTGTTTCGGGACAAAACGCAGTGGGCTAAAGCCACCGGAGCGTTCATCATCATATTCCAGAAAGAAAGTATCCACTCCTGTCTCATTGAACATCACATCGGCAACAGGTTCATAGCCGCCTTCCGCTGCCCAGGCACTTTTATGATTGCCGCGGCAAAGATGGATGGCAGTGGTCATGTCTTCCGGCGCGTCCTTCAGACATTCGGTAATCAGCCTGGCATAAACGCCTGGCAGTTTATCGGGGTCTTCGCCGAGGCCTTTCACGCGTTCACGGTGTTCCGGGTCACACAGATAGGCCAGGTTGGTATCGTCCAATTGCAGATAACGACATCCCGCTTCATATAAGTCAGCAATTTCCTGCTGATAAATGTGAGCGAGGTCGGCAAAGAAAATATCCATATCAGGATAGGCTTTTTGGTCAATACCGTCACGACCGCCACGAAAATGCAGCATGCTGGGTGAAGGTATACAGATTTTTGGTGTGTTACCCCTGGACACAACAGATTTCAGAAATTTAAAATCTTCCAGAGCGACGCCGTTGTCCGGCCTGCCAAGTTTGCCAGTAACGTTGAGTACCGGAGGTACCAGTGAAACATCCCTGCCTTCTTCTGCACGAAACTTGATTTCATATTCACCGTGAGAAGCTTCCACACCTTCCAGCTTTTCCAGAAAATCCACGTGGAAAAATTTTCGTCGTTGTTCACCGTCGGTTATGCTCTTCAGGCCTGCTTTTTCCTGCAGGTTGACGACTTTGACAATACTCTCATTTTCAATTTGTTTCAGTTCATCGGCGCTGAGTTTTCCAGCCTCGAACTTGATTCTGGCTTCCTTGAGTTCAGGTATACGTAACAGACTGCCTACATGATCCGCTCTGAATGGAGGATTGAGTTTCATAATTAACCTTTATTTTTGAAAAAATGAATTAACACAGCCGTGCCAACAGGCCGACTGCTTCGATTTCATAGTGATTGTTTTTTAACGTCTATGCTGATGACGTTCAGCGTTATCGGGTCTGCTTATTTCGATCAATTATGATCAGCAATGAACAGCACCTTGCTGGTAACTGGCTGAAACAATGTTATTAACGTTATTCACCAGGGTGGATTGAATAACACAGAACAATTTATTGTTAACTGTTAATACTTTTTTCTGCCAGATTTTTGAGTGTCGAAAAGAGCTGCTTAACGCTTTTTTCTGATCGACTGAATTCTATTGATTACTAACATCAACAGAATTAACAAAGCCATTGTACGCAATCTGAAAAAAAATCTCTAATCTGGTTCTTTGACTGACATAAAAAAGCTGGCAAAGGAATTGATACAGGGCTTTGACTGCCCATTAATGCCATATAAAAAAGACAGCCAACAGAAAAAAGCACAATAAATTATGTCGATAATTTAAGGCAAACATACAAGAGGCAAATCTTTCATAGAAACAACGCAAGGCTGGACGCTCTCTTTTTGAGCGTTTATTCTTCCTTAATCAAAGCGAATGCTGCCAATCAGATTATCAATACTTCATACTTTCCCGGAGTTTATGGGGAAGAGCCAAAACAGATTTGTTGGTTAGGTTGTAGCGACATTGTTTCCATCTGCACACTATTGAAAAGAGGTAATATTTCATCAATGACGCTTCTTATTGTCTATATCGCTATTGCCCTGACTTTCTCCTTCTTCTGCTCTATTTCTGAAGCCGTATTGTTATGTACCTCCAAGGCCCACATCACTTTGATGGAGCAGCAGGAACACTCAAGCGGGCAGTTAATGCGGGAGCTCAAAGATGATATTAACAAACCCCTGGCAGCAATCCTGACCCTTAATACCTTTGCCCACACAATTGGGGCTGCAGGCGCAGGGGCCCAGGCTGCAATCGTATTTGGCAGCGCCTGGGTCGGTGCAGCTTCTGCCGTACTGACTCTGCTGATTCTGGTTTTTTCTGAAATCATTCCAAAGACACTTGGCGCTGTCTATTGGCGTCAATTAGCAGGTTTCACTGCGCGCTCCTTAAAAATACTGGTCTGGATTCTTTCGCCCTTTGTCTGGTTTTCAGAAAAAATCACCAGGGGCATCGCTACCAATGAAGGACCGGAAGGATTTTCCCGGGCTGAATTTGTAGCAATGGCCGAACTGGGAGAACAGGAAGGCCAGCTGGACCAACATGAATCACGCATCCTGAGAAATATATTTCTGTTACATGAAACGCCAGTCAAAGCAGTGATGACGCCCAGGCCTGTAGTTTTTTCCTTGCCTGAAGCAATGACCGTAGATACTTTTTTTAGCGCCTATCATGATTCGCGTTTTTCAAGGGTACCAATCTATATTGAGGATCGCGAACACCTGACCGGCTTCGTTCTCAAGAGTGATTTAATGCTGGCTAAAGCCCGAGGTAATGCAGAAAGCAATCTGAAGCAGTACCAACGGGAGCTCAAGGCTATGCTCGAAACAAAAACTGTTTATGATGCATTTGAACTGCTTATCACACATCGCTTACATATCATCATGATCGTCGATGAATATGGAGGTATGGCAGGCATAGTCACGCTGGAAGACATTCTGGAAACCCTGCTTGGTCTGGAAATCATGGATGAAAAAGACAAACAGGTAGATATGCAGGAACATGCCAGAAAACTATGGCGTAAACGCGCCACCGCAATGGGCCTCAAACTTTCCTCACTTTATGAAAATGAAGCTGATTAATCGCCTGTTAGCCTTAATCACCGCCAGCAACAAAAGTTAGGTCATTAAGTATTCAGCGGCCCGTTCAGCGGCATCATGAAAAGGTTGCTGCATTCCAGGCTACATTATCAAATTCAATAGCAATCTATATGAAAGCCTTGTTCTTTAATTTATCCCAGTACCGGAGAGACAAACTTTGCAGGCTTGATGGCTAAAACAGAGATATCTATTCGATTTAAAATTTGTTCCGCGGTATTGCCAATAAAAAAACCGGGAATCCCTGAGCGGCCCACCGTACCCATAATAATTAATTCTGCGCCGACTTCCTCAGCGCATTGCGGGACAACCTCCCTGGCATCACCTTTTATCAGGTGAAGTTCAGGTTGCAGGTAATCAGCTGCCTTTTTACCCAGCGATTTCAGGTGGGTATTGGTAATTTCATTAAGCCAGTGACGCCGACTTATGCCCTCGTTTCTAACCATTTCATCAACTTCAGCATCCGAGAAGTCCATCCGCACAGACCTGAATTTACTCTCAAGCTCAAATTGCCATGCATGTACGATATGAAGTTCAGCAAATTCAGCGATCGCCAGAGAGGAAGAAAGCTCTAAAAGCTGCTGATTTAGCGCAGCACTTTCCGGGTTTTCCGGTTCATAATCCAGCGCAACGAGTATCCTGTCATAATCCTGATGATGAACATCTTTGATGAGCCACAAGGGACAAGGGCATTTACGCAGCAACTTTATATCCGTACCTCCATACACATGTGCTTCATTATCAAGTGACTTGATCAGTAAATCATGCCCGTACTGGATTACTTCCTTTATGATCTCAATGAAAGGTTTGCCCACCAGAACTTTCAATTCAAGATCGCCTTCTGACAAGACAGTATTCTTTATCAAACCTTCAAGATGTTCCCGTTGCTGCTCAATCAAGAGGTCAAGCAAATTTGTCACCCCCCTGCTTCGGGGTGGCTCAACAACACAGATTACCTTTAGTCGAGCCTGATTACTCTTTACCAGGTTGAGCGCACGTTGAAATGCCGCGCTTTCATCACCCTCTGAATTGCTTACAAAAAGTATATTTGAGAACCGTTTCATACTCATCATGTCCTGATTTTAAAAGCCCTGTTCTGACGATAAATTTAAAAAGCCCAGACAATAACAATTGTAAGTTAGTTCGAAATAAATGCCGCTACAATAATGAAAGGTTATTCCTATCATAAAAATAAATACAGCCAATAGCATTTTGCGCTAGCTTCTTATAATAAAAATACGGTACACCAGCAAATTAATTCCTTACAGGTTATTACCTGTCAACTTTAACGGGGGAGCAAGCATCATGAGATCTATTACAATACCTGTGGCCGACAGAATGGAGTGCATCTGCGCTTTGGACACCACATTCAAACTGGGAAAATCTCTCAATGCCGACATTGTCGGCTACCATGTGCAACCGGGTAAAGACACACCCATTGATATCCATAGTGGAGAATTATGGGCTGGAGCCGCCCTGGTTTCTCCGGTCTGGACTATCGACAATGATGAAGAAATCAAAAAGTCGGCAGCGAATGCAAAAGCATTATTTGAACGCATGGCTAAAAAACATGCTTACCCCATATCCACCAGGCATGGCAGCCCGGAAAAGCCCTGTGCCATATTCAAAACCAGAGAAGGGGATCCCGGAGCGCTGTTTGCGTCTGTTGGCCCATTACATGACTTGATTGTGGTTTCGCGCCCGCCCAAAAAAGGCGGCCAGAAAGCCTATAGCATCATGGTTTCAGCCCTGCTTGATGCCTCTACGCCAGTACTTCTGTTACCACAGGAAAAAGTTAACCTGTCTACCAATAACATTGCTATTGCATGGAATGGTGGAAGAGCGGAAGCCTTGTTGGTGCATGAAACATTACCCTTACTGAAAACAGCCAAAAAAGTTACCCTGCTTACTGTGGGAAAACAAAGCGGAAAAGGACCGACCGGGGAAGAAATGTGCTCTTACCTCTCAGCTCACGGTATCAAAGCCCGTGCTCAGGTTGCCAAAGGGAAAAATGCCGGCAAAGCCCTTGAACAGGCGGCTGACGACCAAAAGGCTGACCTGCTTCTTTGTGGTGCCTATACCCGTGGGCGCATCCGGGAGATGATTATTGGCGGTGTTACTGAGTACCTGATTAATAAATCCGAAAGGCCCATAGTCATGCTACATGTCTGATTTTTTTCAGGGGGCGGGGAAACCAGGTCTTTTAATATCAAGCCCTGCCTCTTGTTGATACAAATCAAGTTATTCTGAAGCCGCTTGATTTTAGAATCCCTGAAACCAACAGACCAGAAGGAATTGTCATGTCCAGCAAAATGAAAGCCGCTCTTTTCATCGAACCAGGTCGCATAATCCTGGATGAAAAACCTGTCCCTGATATCGGTCCCAATGATGCCTTGATCCGCATAACGACGACCACGATTTGTGGTACCGATATCCATATACTCAAGGGCGAATACCCGGTGGCAAAAGGACTCACCATCGGGCACGAACCTGTTGGAGTGATTGAAAAGCTGGGGTCAAACGTTACCGGCTACACAGAAGGGCAACGTGTTATTGCAGGCGCCATATGTCCCAGCGGACATTCCTATGCCTGTCTTGATGGCCTGCATTCACAGGATGGACAAAGCTCCAGACATGGACTCAAACCTCTGGGAGGCTGGCGATTTGGTAACACCATTGATGGTTCACAGGCCGAATATCTGTGCGTACCTGACGCTATGGCAAACCTCGCACCGGTCCCGGACGGCCTGACTGATGAACAGGTACTTATGTGTCCGGACATCATGTCCACCGGGTTTGCCGGTGCGGAAGCCGCCAATATCAAGATAGGTGATGTGGTTGCAGTGTTTGCCCAGGGACCTATTGGTTTGTGTGCCACAGCTGGCGCAAGACTGCGGGGTGCCTCCAAAATTATTGCCGTAGAGACAGTACCGGAACGCATGGCTGTGGCCAGACAAATGGGCGCAGATGAAGTCGTTGATTTCAGCAAGGTGGATGTTGTTGATGAGATACTCAAGCTCACAGAAGGCCGCGGTGTAGATGCTGCCATTGAAGCGCTGGGCCTTCAGTCTACCTTTGAGGCCTGCCTGCGCGTACTTAAACCCGGCGGCACCCTTTCCAGCCTGGGCGTCTATTCAGAAGATTTACGAATACCGCTGGATGCCTTCCATGCCGGACTGGGAGACAACCGCATCGTGACCTCCCTTTGCCCTGGTGGCAAGGAACGCATGAGACGCCTGATGAACATCATTGAGAGTGATCGGGTTGACCTGAAAGCGCTTGTCACACATCACTTCAAACTTGATGAGATCGAGGACGCTTACGAGCTTTTTTCCCATCAACGGGACGGCGTCCTCAAAGTTGCTATCACTACCTGAACAGCCTATGCATAGCTGCCTTGAGGAGCCCGGCAAATGAAGTCGGAAAGTGTAAATACACCCGGGAGTAACTGGCATACATTAACTGTGGAACAGGTACTTGATGAGTTAAGCGCCGATGCCAATGGCCTTTCCAATGATGAGGCTGTGGCTCGACTGCAAAAATACGGACCAAACCGGTTACAGGAAACAGCAAAACGCAGTGGACTGGTTCGCTTTTTATTACATTTTCACAATATTCTGATTTATGTCCTGCTGGGATCTGCCGTAATCACTGCAGCGCTTGGCCATCTTATCGACACCCTGGTAATCCTGGCTGTTGTCATTGCCAATGCCATGATTGGCTATGTACAGGAAGGTAAAGCAGAAAAAGCCATGGATGCCATCCATAAGATGCTCGCACTCAAGGCGTCCGTACTTAGAAATGGTGAACGAAAAGAGCTTGAGGGAGAACAGCTGGTTCCCGGGGATATCGTATTACTGGAAGCGGGTGACAAAGTGCCTGCCGATCTGCGAATTTTGCGCTCCAGCAGCCTGCAGATTCAGGAGGCTGTACTGACTGGCGAATCCTTGCCGGTAGAAAAAAACACCCACGTCGTGAAGTCTGACGCCTCCCTCGGTGACAGGGAATGCATGGCATATAGCGGCACACTGGTGACCAGCGGACAAGGCCAGGGCATCGTGGTGGCAACCGGTGACAGCTCGGAGATCGGCCGTATCAGCGGTATGCTTTCCACTGTCGAAACACTCACCACGCCATTGGTCGGGCAAATGAATGTGTTTGCACGATGGCTCACCATCCTGATACTGATAATCGCATTTGTACTTCTCACGTTTGGCTATTTCGTCGAGCATTTCGACTTTTCCACCATGTTCATGGCCGTGGTTGGTCTTTCAGTGGCTGCCATCCCCGAAGGCCTGCCTGCTGTTTTGACCATCACACTTGCCGTGGGTGTTCAGGCCATGGCACGACGCAAAGCCATTGTACGACGCTTGCCCGCCATCGAAACCCTTGGCTCTGTCTCGGTAATCTGTACCGACAAGACGGGAACCCTGACACGCAACGAAATGATGGTGGGTTCGGTGGTGACACAGGCGCATCTGTTTTCGCTGAAAGGCGCAGGATACGAACCAAGGGGGGAGATCAGACTCAACGATGCTGTCGTCGATGTCAACGATCATGACATCCTCAACGAACTTGGGCGTTCGTCAGCTTTATGTAACGACGCAGCTCTTTATGAACGTAATGGCGTCTGGACCGTCGAAGGCGACCCTATGGAAGGCGCCCTGCTCGCGCTGTCCGGCAAAGTTGGTATAAACATTAAACAGGAAATCGCCAGCTGGCCACAAACCGATGTTATCCCCTTCGATGCCAAGCATCGTTTCATGGCCACGCTGAATCATGATCATGAGCATCAAGCCTTTATTTTCGTCAAAGGGGCACCAGAGCAAATTTTGGCGATGTGCAAAGAGCAGCGCACAGAACCTGGTCAAAGCGAGACGCTGAATGCGAAATACTGGCATAAAAAGGCTGAGGATATTGCGGCTCAGGGACAACGCGTACTGGCATTTGCGCTCAAACCGGTGCCTGCGGAATACACCGTCCTGGAATTCTCCGATGTTCAGGAGGGCCTGATATTGATAGGACTGGTGGGACTAATTGATCCGCCGCGCCCTGAAGCTGTCAAGGCTATCGGGGAATGCAAAAACGCCGGAATTCGCGTAAAAATGATCACCGGCGATCACAAGGCGACTGCCGCGGCCATCGGCAAGCAGATCGGCCTGCAAAATCCGGACAAGGTGCTAACAGGCGCTGATCTCGACGCGATGGATGATCCTGCTCTTGCGGCGATTGTCCTTGATACGGATATATTTGCCCGTACCAGCCCGGAGCACAAGTTGCGCCTGGTGATGGCGCTGCAGTCACACAATATGACTGTTGCGATGACCGGCGACGGCGTGAATGACGCCCCGGCACTAAAACGGGCGGATGTAGGTATTGCCATGGGGCTTAAAGGCAGCGATGCGGCGAAAGAAGCGGCCGAGTTTGTGCTTGCCGACGATAACTTCGCTTCCATAGCCGCCGCTGTAAGAGAGGGACGGACGGTTTATGACAATATCAAAAAAGTCATAAGCTGGACCTTGCCCACCAATGCAGGCGAAGCATTGACGATTGTCGTGGCCTTGCTGTTCGGAATGACCCTGCCGATCACGCCGATACAGATTCTCTGGATCAATATGATCACTGCCGTCACGCTCGGCATCGCACTGGCGTTTGAACCTACCGAGGCCAACACCATGCGACGCCCACCGCGCCCCAGAAATGAGCCACTGTTATCCGGCGAACTGGTATGGCATATCCTGCTGGTTTCAAGTCTGTTCCTGGGCGGTGTTTATGGAATGTACAGTTATGCAATCGATGCCGGCTATTCAACTGATCTGGCACGCACCATCGCACTGAACACCCTGGTGGTAATGGAAATCTTCCACCTGTTCTTTATCAGAAACATCTATGGCACATCGTTAACCTGGGAAGCTGTCAAAGGCACAAAGGTGGTTTGGGCCACGGTCATGGGTGTCACTGCAGCTCAATTTGCAATTACCTATACTCCACCATTGCAAACAATTTTTGGTACCAGCCCTGTACCATTTTGGGATGGTGTTATTATTTTCGGTGTCGGCGTCGTGCTTTTCATCATAATTGAAACAGAAAAACAACTTCGGCTGCGCGTGCGTAAAAATCAACCCGCATAAAACTCAAACTTACCTATGTCCACTATCACAATAAAACAGCTTACAGGCTTTCCTGCACATTGAAATAATTTGCTTTTACGGGGAATGAGAGAAATAAAGACATAAGTAATGGTTGAAGTCTGAGAGCCGTTCAACCTTTTCAAATGCGGAATCAGAATGGTATATACGTATTTTCGTTTTGATTAAACTGGATCACAAACCGGGTTCCTGTGCCCTCCTCTCTTTCCTCCAGGTATACATTGGCCCCATGAGCAAGGGCAATTTCCCGCACAATTGACAGTCCCAGACCACATCCTTCTCCAGCATCAGGCACGGGGCGAAAAAACCTGTCAAATATTCGAGGCCAATGCTCCCTGGCAATACCAGGACCATCATCATCAATTTCGATTCGCTCTCCCTGATCTGTCGACGTCAGGTTAACCCACACATGCCCGCCACTAGACCCGTAAATAATAGCGTTTTCAATCAGGTTATGGATCATTTCCGTAATCAGGGTAATATCTCCAGGCACGGGAGATGCGTTTTCTGACAGACTTTGCAGAATCGTAATATTACTGTTGTGTGCGAGCCCGGTCAGTTCCGAGCAACAATTCCTGATAACGGCAGTCAGATTTACTTCTTCATTACGCAGTCCCCGGCCAAAAGCAGATTCTGCCCTTGCCAGCTTCATCAGCTGTGAATTTACATAGGCCATTTTGTCAGCAGCATGGACGATGCGTTCCAGAGCCAGAAGAACAACTTGCGGGTTATCAACATCGTGCTGGGCAAGCTGCGCCTGAAGCTTCATTCCGGCTAGAGGGGTGCGAATCTGATGAGCAATATTTCCAATGAATTGCTCACGTGAATTGATTGCTATTTCAATTCTAAATAGCAGCCGGTTGGTATTTTCGATCAGGCCTTGCAACTCTTTGGGAACCCGGTGCATTGAAATCGGAGTAAGGTCCTGGGGAGAGCGTTGATTCAGTTCCCGACTAATGCGCACCAGTGGCTTTAATCCTCGCTCAAATGCCACAGAAATAATAATCAGGACGGCCAACACCAGCACTATTTTGGATAAAATAACTTCGAACAAAAGCTCTCCAATTAGAGCCTGGCGTTTATTCAGTGTTTCGGCAACGGTAACAACCACAGGATTAACTGAATTTTCCGGACCAAGAACACTTACGTTTCTGGTTCTCTGGTTATTAAAATTAAAATCAGAAAAGACCGGACCTTCGTATAACTCTTCGATGGAAGCAGTGGCATTCAGTGTCGCGGAACCGGCAATTAACTCGCCATTGCTCGTGCTTATCCGGTAGTAAATATCATCCATCTCATCCCATTCAAAAGCCTTGATACCTGCATCATCGGCAATGAATCTGACGGTACCATTCTGCTCCTCCAACTCCTGTACCAGGAAGTTTGCAGAATCAAGTAACCAGCGGTCAAATACCTGATTAGTGATATTTGTGCCGATACCATAGGAAACAAACGATTCAATGATAAGCAAAACAAGTAAGGGCCCTCCGACTATTAAAAGGAGTAGAGTTCGAAGTGAAAGTAATTTATCCACTTACTTTTCCTCGATCGCATACCCGACATTGCGAATGGTGTGAATAACCACACCGCTGTCCTTCAATCGACGTCTCATACGGTGTATGTAGACCTCTACGGCATTATCACCAATATCTTCATTGTCCTGGGCAAGTCGTTGTGCCAGGCGCACTTTGCTTACCACCCTGGGGGAGTTCAGCATGAGTGATTCAAGTATTTCGAATTCCCGTGCAGGTAAATCCTGCACAGTTCCATTCAGGCTGAGCCTCCTGCTGAATGGATCAAGAGTCAGCGGACCCAGGTGAAGCTCCTTGTTAAATTGAATATGACTGCGACGCAAGAGCGCTTTTACTCTTGCATGGAGTTCCCTCAGATCAAAAGGTTTTTCCATGTAATCATCTGCCCCCGCGTCGAGCGCAGCAATCTGTTGATCCATACCGTCCCTTGCAGTAAGAACCAATACAGGTAAAGGCAACTTTTTAACCCGTATATTGTTTAAAACTTCCAGACCATCCATGTCGGGTAAACCAAGATCAAGAATTACCAGATCATAATCGCAATGCTGGATATTGGTATTGGCGCTACCACCATCAGCCGCGTGCGTTACCTTGTAGTCTGCCATGGTAAGCGCTGACTGAAGGCCGCTGGCCAATAAGGCATCGTCTTCCACTATCAATACATTCATCAAAAATTCCATTCCGGGTTAATAACAAGCATTACAAATTCCCTGTCTGCCAGATAAAGCAGACAGGATTTTTAGTGCAGGTATGCTTGAGATGTAATTAAGGAATGTATCAATATCACAGAGATTCGTAAGAATTCCCGATTTTTAGTACATGGATTTTCCTATCACCTTACCGGCTTATGAAAGGTTTTTGAAAGGTTAATGAAAGGTTGTAAAGGTAACTTGCCTGGATTGAGTTGTTTCTGTACTCATGCTGCACCCATGAATTATCATTCCGGCCTCACCCGCTCTGCTGCAAGTTTATTATGAGTCTTCGTATCCGTCTCAGCATTATTGTTACCCTGCTTTTCCTTACAGGTATGTGTCTGGGGGTAAGCCTGCAGATCAGCCATGCCAGCAGCCGGGTCAGCAGTGAAGTCGACTCGACTGCGGAGCTGACCTGGCGCATGCTGGATGCACTTATACCATTACCCGCCGAGCGCATTACTGATTCCGAAATTGATGAGCTTGTTGCTGACCTGCAGGCGCTCCAGGATCTGCGTCATATGGAGATTAGTATTGAAGGCGAAAACCGGGTCGATATGGTTAGTGCAGAGACTCAAGAGATCAATGCCCCGTCCTGGTTTGTCCGCATGGTAACGCCAGAGCCGCGTACTTTCATTCACGCTTTGGGAGGCGAAAATAACGAGCGAATTATCATTCGTAGTAATCCCGCCGATGAAATTGAAGAAGTCTGGCTCGAAAGTAGAAACATTCTGCTGGTTCTACTGCTGATTCTGCTACTGGTAAATACCATACTGTTTTTCATACTCGGACGCTGGCTCAAACCAGTAGAGGCGATTGTCGAAAGTCTTGAGGATGCGGAGCATGGCAATTTCACTGGACAGGTACCACGTGCCTCATTACCTGAGCTGAAGCTGATTGCCGACAAGCTAAATCAATTGACGCGGGTATTGCAGGAAAGCAAGTCTGAAAATGACCGCCTGACACGTCGCTCTCTGATCATTCAGGAGGAAGAACGGCGCTTTCTCGCGCAGGAACTACATGACGAAATGGGCCAGTCCATCAGCGCAATTAAAGCTATCGCCTTTTCACTCTCCAATAATGTCAGTGTAGATACTGCGCTTGCCCGTGAGGGCGGGCAGAAAATTGAAACAATCGCCGCACGTATTTCCGAGCGGGTACGCAGTATGATGAGCCGGCTGCGACCAAGTGTGCTGGATGATCTGGGGCTGAGTAAGGCTCTGGAGCAGATGGTGGATGACTGGAATGATCACCATGACTGTTTCTGCAGTTTACGCATTCATGGCGATGTCACTTCGCTGGACCAGGATAAATGCATTAACCTCTACCGTATTGTCCAGGAGGCACTGACCAATGTAGCGAAGCACGCCAGCGCCAGCAGTGTCGAAATAACCTTGTCCGGTAATGAGCAGGAAGTTAGTCTCAGCATTCGCGACAATGGTTGCGGCTTCGATGTAGCAGGAACACCCCGCGGCATGGGTATCGCCGGCATGGAGGAGCGCATCCGGGCATTGGGGGGCAGCTTCCATTTAACTAGTGCGAACACAATTGGCACTGACATTCAGGCAAGAGTCGAAACACTCATTGTTGGAGAAACCGGGAATGAATAAGCCCCACCCAAGCGAGAAAATAAGTGTCATGCTGGTGGATGATCATGCTGTCGTTCGTGCCGGGTATCGCTTCCTGCTGGAAAGTCTCAATGGTATAGATGTAATTGCAGAAGCCACCAGTGGCGAACAGGCAGTGGCGGAAGTCGGTCATTACAGACCAGACATTCTGGTAATGGACCTCACCATGCCGGGCATGGGGGGACTTGAGGCGATCCGGCGCATTCGGGAACTGCATCCACAGACCCGTATACTGGTATTCACCATGCATGAAAATCCCGCCTTTGTGGAGCATGTCCTGCAGACAGGGGTTGCAGGCTACATCAGCAAGAACAGCCCACCGGAAACCCTGGTGGATGCAATAAGGGGAATCGCTGCAGGCGATCTTTTCATAGATGCCAAGATTGCCCAGTCCCTCGTGGTGCGGAAAACACGCAGCTCGGGCTCCCAGCTTGCCTCCCTCACCAACCGCGAATTCCAGATTCTGTGCCTTTATGCTGAAGCCTGCAGTGTGGAAGACATCGCCAGGGAGCTGACAATCAGTACCAAGACGGTATCCAACTATCTTACCCTGATCAAGGAGAAGCTTCAGGTCAGCAATACCCAGGAGCTGATTCGACTTGCCATCAGCGAAGGACTGGTAACGGTTTAGTCTGAATTAAAACAGCCTCTGCGCTGATCCAGCCTGGCCTGCCCGGGACTTTCGGGAAATTTTCCCGAAACCCGCGGGAGCTCTTCCCTGTTAGTGTCTTTGAATTCTTATTACCATCGTCCGCGATTATAAAAATACGGGGAAGATTTCGCGTGCACCATGCAAACAGTACCAGGCCCACACCATTTCATTGTTCTGCCCTGCTAGGCGCCATTACAGCAACCACACTGCTAATGTCTGCCGATATCGCCAGGGCTCAGCAGAATCCTGAGGCTTACGACCGCATTCCGGCCATCAATGTCCGTGAAGTAGTGCCCACACAGGGTCGCATGTCAGCAGGTGCCGCTACCAACCTCACGATTGATGAAATCCGCGACTATCGGCCATTAACGCTTCATGACGCGCTGGATTTTGTGCCAGGTGTCTTTACTATTGATGATGATGCTCTGGGCCGACGCTCCGGTATCGGTGTCCGTGGCGCTTCAGCCCGTCGCTCACGCAAGGTACTGCTGCTGGAAGATGGCTCTCCAATCAACGCGTCCACCTATCTGGATTCCAGTACCCATTACACGCCGCCTATGGAGCGTCTGGAACGTGTGGAAGTACTGCGTGGCAACGGCATGATCATCCATGGCCCGCTCAACAATCACGCGGTTATCAACTTTCGCAATAAACTCGCGACACCAAGCCCGGAAACAACCGTCGAAGTTGCTGCCGGAAACCTCAATACCAACAAACGTCATATCATGCATACCCGCACGCAGGATGATGTTGGCCTTGTGCTGTCCTATAGCGGGATGAATGGCGATGGTATTTTCGATACCGAGAGTACCCGCTTCGATGATCTCTACGGGAGTATCCAGTGGCAGATAAATCCTCGCCACACTCTGGCAAGCTCACTCACCTACTTCCGTGAGCGCTCTGACTATGATGAGAGTAACCTGACACCTGTCGAATTTACTACCGCCCCGCGCCGCAAACTGGATCGCTTCGGCCAGCAGTTCAATACTATTGCCATCGACTATGTAAAATTCGATCTTACCCACGATTGGCAGCTGGACGAAGACTTCAGCATGTCCACCAAGTTCTTTAATACCGACCTCGATCGTCCGCGTTTTACCATCGACCCGGAATCAATACTGGTTGGTGCGCTGCCTGATTTTGTCTACGAGGATGAAGAGGATCGCTTCATCGCCGGCGAGCAGGGTGTCATGGTCAGTCGTGATCGTCATTACCGCACCATGGGCATTGAGACGCGCATGGAAAAACGTAATATTTTGATTGGTGACTTAAGTCACACGCTGCAATGGGGCTTGCGTGCCGAGCGCCATACCCTGGATGACAACCGCAGCGAGGGAGCCCAGGGTGAGATTCTGACTGAAGGTAATCGAGGTCAGCTAACCCGCAATGAAGAATACATTGCCGAAGCCGGCTCCTTTTTTATCCAGGACATCATTCGCTTTGGTGACTGGACCTTGACTCCCGGTCTGCGTGGCGAATATTTTACCCAGAGCAAGGAGCGACAAGCTATCGCTCTGGACCCGGGCCCCCATGCCCCCCGACTTTCCGATCATAACGACGTGCTGCTGCCCGGAATAAGCCTGCTCTATGACGGCCTGGAAGACACCGAGATCTTCGCCAGTATTCAGCGTGGCTATTCACCGGCCATGGCGCGAACCGCGTCTGGCTTTCCCTTGATCCCTGAAATCGGCGTGAACACCCAGTTCGGTTTTCGCAGTACGGCGCTACCTGGTCTGAAAATGGAGTCTTCGGTATTTTACAGCAAGCTTAAAAATACAATTGTGCAATTACCAATTACTTTGGGTGACGGAGATGCGGTAGTCATCAACAGTGGCGGTTCACACTCCTATGGGTTTGATATGGGCCTGCGCTACGACACAGCCCCCAGGTTTGATCAGGCCATTAACTGGTTTACCCAGGTAGCCCTGACTTACACAGAAACCGGCTTTGATGGCGGAATCATTGATGGCAACCGTGTACCGGAAATTCCCCGCCATGTTGGCAGCCTCAGTGTCGGTTTTCAGCATCGTATGGGACTCGAAGTAAGCGCTACGCTGAGCTACGTTGGCGATTTCTATACCGACCCGGCAAATACGGAAAATCTGTTACTGGCGGATGAGGATCTGGAGATTGTGGGAGCGGATGATTATCTGGAAATTCGGGAGCCGGTAGTACTTGGTCGCGTTCCCAGCCATACCCTGCTTTCTGCGCGTGCCAGTTATACGCCAAATCAACAGAGCAATATGACTTTCTGGTTACAGGGGCGCAACCTGCTGAACAGCCTGTATATCAGCGATCTGGCCAATGGCATGAGACCAGGAGCCCGGCGCAGTCTGCTTGCGGGCGTGACTGTTCGCTACTAGACCAGCTTGGTGAGGAGCAGAAAGCGCCATGCAGCATTGGCTGGAAAATGCTCCTCGTTCGCCCTCAGTAGAGTCGTCAATCTACCCCGACAGCTTTGGCCCCTGGGCGGCGCGGGTCGGAATAACCGTAGAACACATCATCTTTCCACATCACACTTTGCAGACTCCCCATCCCTGCACTGCGCTTGCTGAAGTTAATGTTTTGCCCTTTTTCGATTAACAGTGAGACGGTGTCCGGACTGATCCCACTTTCAATTTCCAATACATCCGGTTGCCACTGGTGATGAATACGCGGCACAACGGAAGCGTCAGCTATGTTCATGCCATACTCGAGCACATTCAGCACCATCTGCATATTGGCGCTGATAATTTTCGAACCACCCGGCGTACCGGTGATAAAAAACGGCTTGCCATCTTTGGAGACAAACACTGGCGACATGGAACTGACCGGACGACGGTTGGGGCGAATGACATTGTTTTCGCTTCCCATCAGACCAAAGGCATCCGGAATGTCCGAACGCAAGGTGAAGTTACCCATGTTGTTGTTCATCAAAATGCCGGTGCCTTCGATAACCACACCTGAACCAAAGGTAAACATCAGGGTGTAGGTATTGCCCACCATATTGCCTTCACTGTCCATCACCGAATAATGGGTGGTTTCATCACTTTCATAAATGGCGAGATTTCCCGGAGCGATTTCATCAGACGGTATGGTACGGTCCAGCGAAATTTTATCGGCCAGGGATTTTGCATAGGCCTTGCTAACCAGTGCACTGGTTGGCACCTCAACAAAATCTGGATCTCCCAGGTATTTGCTGCGATCAGCATAGGAGAATTTCATGGCTTCAGCAGTGACATGCAGGGCATCGGCGCTTTCCGAGCCCATTTCAGCCAAGGGAAAATTTTCCAGTATATTGAGCATCTGGATTACATGGGTACCGCCCGAACTGGGGGCAGGCATGGCAGCAATTTCATAGCCACGAAAAGTCCCGCGCACCGGTTCGCGCTCCACTACTTCGTAGTTGCTCAAATCTTCCATGGTAATCAGGCCATTGTGGGCCTCCATATCGGCCACAATTTTTTTCGCAACACTGCCTTTATAGAAGGCATCGACACCATGCTCGGCAATTTCAGACAGGGTCCAGGCCAGATCAGGCTGCTTGAACAGCTCGCCCACTTCGTAGTTTGATCCATCAGGTTTATAAAACTTTTTCAGACTGGCAGGGTTATTTTTCAAACGTTGGCTGCGCGCCAAATCGTCAGCAAGATCATAGGTCACGACAATACCATCACGGGCCATGCGGATGGCTGGCTCCAGCACTTGAGCCAGCGTCATGGTGCCGTACTTTTCTACTATATGCGCCAGTCCGGCAACGGAACCAGGAATGGCTGAAGATTTGTGGGAAAAACGATAGGTTTCATCCATCACAACATTACCGCTTTCATCAAAATACATATCACGGTGGGCAGCAGCCGGCGCCGTTTCCCTGAAATCCACAGCGATGGTTTTATTTAATTTGGCCACATGAATCAGCATGAAGCCGCCGCCACCAATATTACCAGCACGGGGTAAAGTGACAGCCAGAGCAAACCCCAGCGCAGCACCGGCATCGATGGCATTGCCGCCCCTGGCAAGAATGTCTGCAGCTATTTCACTGGACAGTGCATTATGGCTCGCCACCATGCCTTTCTTTCCCATCACCGGATGATTAATCGCGCTGTATTCAAACAGCGGCGTGGAGGAGTCTGACTGGGCAAACGCAGACGAGATAGGAAGCACAGTAAAAATGCCGGCAATGGTGAACGTTATCAATCTGTTTAGCATGGCGTTGACCTTTTGTTGGCACTGGCCTTGGCAGTGCGGTTAACAATGAAGTGTGAGGATAATTTCAGTAGTGTATTGAGCTTGTTTACTGCTGCTGGATGTTAAGTGACTTGCCCACGAAATCAGCGAGCCTGATATTTTCATAACGTTGGCTTTTTCTGCCTTCTTTGGTCAGGAAGGTGACTTCGACATCAACTACAACAGTGTCCGGCAAACCAAAATGAACCGGAAGATTACTGTGGCCGTTATATCCCTCACCGGTATTCACCAGTCGCAGCCCAAGCAGCTCACCTGAATTGCTATAGACACGAACTTCAGTCCCGGCCCGATTAAAAATGCCATTATGATCACTGACTGACACTTGCAGGGAATGTTGCCTCGCATCAGCCTCAAGATTATTTCTGACCAGGGGATGACGGCCGGCGATGTTGTAACCTTCTGTCAGTGAAACATCCAGATCACCATCACCATCGAAATCGGCCCATTGCACGCCATGGTCTGCTCCACTCAAGGCGGTTTTATGGGTATCGATTTCAATGAAGGTATTACCATGATTATGAAACAGGCGATCATGAGGCGAGCGCACACCATCCACATCATGGTAGCCAGCTACAAATAAATCGAGGTAGCCGTCATTATCGAAATCGCCCCAATTAGCGCTCACCATGTGATCATTGCCGGAAATGCCCATGGCTTCACTTACTTCGTCAAAGGTGCCGTCAGCGTTATTTTTGTAAAGTTTGTTGATGCCATAGGTAGAAACAAATAAATCGAAATGTCCGTCATTATTGAAATCCCCTACGCTGCAATCAACGCCGCCATCGGTTCGCGCGCGAGGCCCACCTTCCATATCCAGCTGTGCTGCCACATCGGTAAAAGTGCCGCCATTATTTTTATACAGGGCATCTTTTCCTTCCCCCTGATTGGCCAGAAATAAATCCAGCAAGCCGTCCTGATTGTAATCAAACCAGCAGGCACCCACACTGGCACGAGGATCATTCAACCCGGTCGCCTCACTCACATCGATGAACTTTCCACTGTTATTGCTGAACAAGAAATTGCCCCCGACCCGATCAGCCACAAACAGATCAAGGCTGCCATTGTTGTCGTAATCCACCCAGCTTATTTGCCTGGAACTTACCTGGGGAATGTCGACACCCATCTGGCTGGCGACCTCAGTAAAGCCCTGGGATTTATCATTATGAAACAGCTCATTGCCCTGGCGGTTACTGCCAATATAAAGATCCAGATAACCATCGGCATCATAATCTCCCCAGGCTATGGCGCGCCGCTCTTTGCCCTCGGTGGGTAAACCCAGCGCTGGCCCAACATTAAAAAAATCACCCAGTTCGTTGTTATAAAGTCTGACATCCCCGGTTTTGAAAGCGATCACTAAATCAAGATCACCATCATTGTCATAGTCACCCCAGGCGTTGGACAGCGCCATATTGCCGCCAAAGGTATCCGCCTGAATGCGCGAAAAGTCAGGCGCAGATTGTTGTGCAAAAACGCCACCGCTGGCTATGGAAAGAAGGAGCAAACACAGCAATCCTGCAAAAGTAGAATCAGCCTTCATAGCGTTAGTGTCCCGTTTACTGAATATCAGTTTAAAAAATTAACTAACAATTTTGCTGACGCCTGGGTAAATGGTTGCAAGAGAAGGTCTTTTTTAAAGATAGATTTTCGGTCAGGATAAGTACCTTGCAAAAATGAAAATCAAGACAGACTTGAACCCTTTTACAGAAGGGATTAAAGAGAATCGATCACCCTGCTTTTAGCCAGCACACCTAGAATACATGCTGTCTGAACTCATACAAATACAAAATAAAAAAACTTTTTTTACTGCCTCAGGATGGGGCAATAAGTGAGTTTTTATGGGGCATTTTGCACCCAATAAGGGCGAGCCTTATAAAAAACAAGGCTCTCTTGCTGCTACAGGATTAACGAGGGGTATAGGTATTAAAGTACGCCGGAGGTAAACCTCCGTCCTGGGTGATGAGGCGTTTGCTGATATACCAGGCGCCATTCACTTTTCTGAATTCAGTGTCTTCACGACCCTGCTCAATAAGACGAGGTGCCAGGTATACCGAATCATTCATGACTTCTGTATAGATCATATGCGCTGTGGCGGTGTTACCATTGACGATAATACGCGGATTGGTCATCAGCACGTGGACCTTGCCAGGGACATCTTCCTCCGGAGAGATTTCACCATAGTTGTCGTATAGTCCCTGAATCTCTTTTTTCCCTGTATACACCAGCCCGTTAATATCCAGCACCGCATCATCGGTATACATGGTTGTCCAGTCATGGCCGTCGTCCACTTCAAAACCGTAATAATAGGCGAGCAGCATATCTTCGATCTGCAGACGATCCAGCAGTGTTTCCTGGGTAGTGATAGGTATTTGCGCGGCAACAGGAAGCGTTACACTCAGCGCCAAAAAAAAGCATCCCCACAAAGTAACTTGCAGACGTCGCAGGCTTTTATTTTTCGGTAATGAGCTGATCATTGATATTCCTCTTTCTGTTTTGTTTATTTATTTATTTGTTTGTTTGTTTATTTATTTATTTTCTTATGTGTTTATCTATTCATTTTTTAGCAGTCTGCCAATAGTCCAGATAACTACTGACAGGCCTGCTGGTTTGAAGTTAATTAAATAAACTAGTCTGGATAAGCCATTATGAAACCGTCTTCATTGGGCATTCGAATTTCACTTAGCGAGATTGCATCCATCACATCATCTTCTTCGATGATGCCATTGAGATATAACAGATAGGCGGTAAGCGAATACACCTCGTCATCATTTAAAGTCTGTGGCGTATTAAACGGCATGGCGCGCCGGATATAGTCATACACCGTACTGGCATATGGCCAGAAGCTGCCAACGGTTCTTACCTGTTGCAGTTGATCCAGAGTTCCGTGCCCGCCCACCAGACGGTCATGGGGCTGTCCACTGCCCTCCTGCCCATGACAGGCCAGACACTGGGCATTGTAAAGCGCTTCACCCCGGGACACGGTGCCGCGTCCTGCAGGCAAACCACTGCCATCGGGTTCTATACTGATATCCCAGGGTGCCAGATCGGCTTCACTAATGGGTTGACCCAGTCCCGGCCCACTGATGTCCTCACTGATATCTCCACTAATACCTCCACCAATAGAACAGGCAGTCAATATACTAAAACCAAAAATCCCGATTAATTTATGCAAAGACATTGCTCACCTCCCCGTTGGCAGCAATACCCCAGGCCTGAATGGCATTGTTGTGGTAATTGTTTCTTTCGCCATATACCCCAACCAGATCATCACGGCTTGGCTGGACGGCGCCGCTTTCATCAATGGCGCGACTCTTGAGAATGGCTGGCCCACCATTCCAGCGCCAGGCCATACGGAAACGGGTGAATGCTTTTGACAGCACCGGTTCGGTTAATGCCGCCTCGCCCCAGCTTTGACCGCCATCTGCAGATACTTCTACGCGTGCAATTTTTCCGCCACCAGACCAGGCCACTCCGCTGACTTCATATAAGCCGGGCTGCCCCAGACTCAGCCCTGAAGACGGACTGGTGATCAGGGATTTAACCCCCATGGGGAAGGTCAGGATTTTGGCTTTTCCACCCAGCAGCACATCGGTGTAATGAGAGGTCTCATCTCGCGTCATCGTCGGTGCGGCATTGACTTTCAGACGACGCAGCCATTTGACTGACATATTGCCTTCGTAGCCGGGCAGGAAAAGGCGCATGGGATAACCATTACCGGGTCGCAGACGTTCGCCATTCTGATAAAGCGCGATAATGGCATCGTCCATCATCTTTTCCAGTGGCACACTGCGGCTCATGGCAGCAGCATCAGCGCCCTCTGCCAGTACCCACCCTGCGCCCGGTTTAACGCCTGCTTCATCCAGCAAAACCGAAAGTGGTACGCCGGTCCATTCGCTGCAGGATACCAGACCATGCAGCGCACCAAGTGGCGCCTGCTGTGGTTCAGGATTCATATTTCGCCCACTGTTGCCGGAACATTCCAGAAACTGGATTCGCGTCACGGTGGGATAACGCATCAAGGCATCCATGGAGAATGTCAACGGACGATCAACCAGGCCATGAATTAACAGTTGATGCTGATCAGGATCGATATCAGGTATGCCGCTATGATGACGCTCAAAGTGCAGGCTGTTGGGGGTAATGGTGCCATGTAATTTTTCCAGCGGGGTAAAGGAAACCCCGCTTCCCACGACTCCCGGCGTACCTCCCACAATTTTCTGTACATGCTGTTCATACTGCGATGGCTGACCATAGGGACTCATGTGGGCCCCGGGCGCTTTCATCCATGGCGGAATTTCCAGCGGGGCAGCACTGGCAGGCATGGCGGAAAGCAGGCCCATACTGCCGAGCATGGTCGCACCGCCGGTTAAAAACAACCTGCGGTGAACAAGTCCATTGCCGGCAACGTCTTCTATTTGCTTACTTGTGTCATCGTTTGATTTCATGATGAAGCCTCATATTTGAGCTTAATTTTTTTATTATCTGAAGAAATTCTCTACGCACTGAATTTCTTTCTATTTATTACCCCGAGAGGAACTCGATATAAGCGCATTATTTATTCCGGGTCAATTATGCCACTAGCCATTGTGCTCAAGAGTTCGCGGTGTTATCAGAATTGCCAGTTGATAATTAAATGGCATCAAGCGGCTGGCAGAATTATGCACAAGTTTCATAAAATGTTTCCCTGGCTTTACATCAAGCCGGGGAAGTTGCGCAGTTGCTGCTGCCAATCGTGTTACGATCAACAGATAAACTCATCATCAGGCAACGATCATGGACAAACAACGCGCTGGCAAAAAAGACAATGCCCACAGCCTGTCACTGTTTACTCTGTTCGGCATCGAGATACGACTGGACATCAGCGTCATCATTATCTTCAGCCTGATCGTTTACAGCCTGGGTAGCGGTGTCTATGCCAGCTGGCATCCCGACTGGTCACCAAGCGTCACCTGGGGTACTGCCCTGGTGTCGGGACTGGCTTTTTTTGCTTCGCTGCTGGCCCATGAACTTTCTCACTCTGTGGTCTCGCAATACTTTGGTATACCGGTACCACGCATCACGCTATTCCTGTTTGGCGGTGTCGCTGAAATAAGCCGTGAACCCGACCGCCCCAAACACGAATTTCTGATCGCCATTGCCGGCCCCCTGATGAGCCTCCTCATTGCCATTGTCTGCACTAATCTGGCCTTTTATATGGCAGGTGACATGGACCTGGCTGCTACCATAAACGCCGGAGACTTAACGGTGATTGCCAGTCTGGGCCCACTGGCCACCGCCCTGTTCTGGCTCGGCTCGATTAATATGTTGCTGGCCATATTCAACATGATTCCCGGGTTTCCAATGGATGGGGGCCGTGTATTTCGTGCCATCATCTGGGCTGTTACCGGTGATCAGCTTAAAGCGACGCTGTGGGCTTCCAATGTTGGGCGCTACTTTGGCTGGTTTCTAATGGCCATGGGCGTCATGGGTCTGTTGCAGGGACGTGGCATTGGCAGTTTATGGTCAATACTGATCGGCTGGTTTCTCTCCAACCTGGCTACCATGAGCTACCGACAGCTGGTCACAGACCGGGCGCTGGGTGGCTTTAAAATAGCAGATTTAATGCGCACCCATTTCGAAACGGTTGATGCCAGTATGCCTTTGCCAGAGTTTGTCGATAACTACCTGTTGCGTAGCAGTCAGCGACTGTGGCCGGTAACCAGGGCTGGAAAACTGGCCGGCACAATCAGTCTCGCCCGGATCAATCATCTGCCCACAGAGAACCGGCCACACCTCTCCCTGGGGGAAGCCATGAGCGCCATTGAAGACATTGATTGTCTGGAACCGCAGACGCCAGCCAAAGACGCCATCAATATTCTGGTCAAGGCAGGGGACGAACCGATTCTGGTGGTGGAGAATGAAAAAGTGCTCGGTCTGGTTCAGCATTCCGATATCGTGAAGTGGATGTCATTGCATCAAATGTCAGCCTGAGACGATGCCGGCGAGCCTGCCGGGAAAAGACATCAAGCTGATTCGGGCGGATTTATTCCTGCAGGAAACGTTGTAAACGCTGATTTAACAGCTCATTTTCTGCCTGCAACTGTTCTCTTTCCTCTATAAGTTCAATCACTAAGGCCACGGCAGACCAGTTCAACTTTAAATCCCGCCGTAATCTCACAGCGCGCCGGGCAATACTTACCATGGTCAAATCAAAAGACCATTCGGCGGGTTTCTCCCCGCTGGGTTCGACGATGCCATATTCCACCATTTTTATAAAAGAGTTTCTGGGCAACTCCACGGCGTCGCATACATCATTCAGATCCAGTTCTACAGTGTGATCTTTCATAGTCATTTCCTGGCTTAATTGGTTAAATCGCAACGGGGGTTAAAATCAGATTTACTCGCCAATGCCTTCCACAGTTCTGCACTTTCATCATCCGTTTTATCAGGGATCACAATCTTGAGTACTACATAGAGATCACCCTGTGCTTTTTTACCCGCCAGCCCCTTGCCTTTGATACGCAGACGATTCCCGCTCTGACTGTCGGGTTTAACAGTGACTTTAATCTGGCCACTGAGTGTCGGCACTTCAATTGAAGCACCCAAGGCGGCTTCCCAGGGCGACACTGGAACAGTGATGGAAAGGTCGTTGCCAATCACATCGAAGAGCGGGTGGGGAACCAGTTTTATTTTAAGATAGAGATCACCGGGGTCACCATTACCAAAACCTGGCGCCCCCTGCCCCTTGAGCCTGATGCGTTCTTTATCCACAACGCCTTTGGGGATTTTGACTTTCAGGGTTTTCCTGACATCCTCAATACGCCCGGACTCACCATAGTGAGGCAGGTTATAAGCTATGGTTTTTGTTTCGTCATTCAAGGTGTCTTCCAGGAAAATTGGCATATCGATTTCAACATCCTGACCGCGTCTGGAAAATCTGTTCTCGCTGCCTGAATGACTGCGCCCGGCACCAGCTCCACGATGCTGAAAATCGGCACCGAAAATGGATTCAAAAAAATCGGAATAATCGCCAGCGCCATCACTATGCTGCCATCCAGGGGGTGGCGTAAATGGTTTACCCTGGGCTCCGTACTGACGCAGCTGATCATATTCAGCGCGCTTTTCATCACTGCCCAGCACCTCATAAGCCTCTGCTACCAATTTGAATTGCGCTTCAGCGTCATGTTCCTTGCTGACATCCGGATGGTATTTACGAGCCAGTCGGCGATAGGCGGTTTTTATGGCCTTTTTATCATCCTCAGGCTTTACCCCAAGTATTGCGTAATAATCTTTAAATTCCATAATTTTACTCAAGATAGCTATTAATTGGCTGTCTGCCAGATCTCCAAGATATTTGATTTTCGCGCTGAAAGTAATGCTTTAAATCAAAAGGTGTTCAGCATTATCTATAAAACCGTAGCTCAGCTTACGAAAAAATTACGCAGAAATTACGCCACCTGCCCTTTGTTGATGGATTCCTTACATCAGCATTCATTAAGATTTGCTGCACGTTAATTCCGGGTGATGCCATGTTTAACCTGCCTTTCAGAATCGGTTCCTTCATCATGCTTATGTGGGGCAGCATTATGCTGATTCCAATCCTGGTATCGGGTGGCAATCTCTGGGAGATCGGTGTTTTTTTGCAAAGCGCCGTCTGTTGCTACTTCCTGTCATGGCTATTTGGCAGACTGAGTAGTGACTACCAGGTAACCATGGAGCCCAGACCATTGTTCCTGGCCACCTCCATCAATTGGCTCCTGATGTCCTTTACTGGCGCACTACCCTATGTCTTCTCCATGCCCGGACTGGACTTTAGTGATGCATTGTTTGAAAGCATCTCGGGCGTCACCACAACCGGCTCAACGGTGATAACAGGTCTGGACAGCTTGCCAATGAGCCTGCTGCTATGGCGTTCCATCACACAATGGGTAGGGGGTATCGGTATAATTCTGATGGCAGTCGCGGTACTGCCCTACCTCAAGGTTGGCGGTATGCGACTGTTCAAAACCGAGTCCTCGGAATGGGCACAACTGGATTCCGGTCATATTTATAAAGCGGCAAAATATATTTCGCTGACCTATTTCACAATCACACTGCTTTGTTATCTGGTTTATCTGATACTGGGCATGGACTGGTTTGATGCACTCAACCACTCCCTGTCGACCGTTTCCACCGGCGGCTATTCTACACACGACCAGTCCTTTGGCTTTTATCAAAAACCGTCGATGCTTATCGCTGCCAGCATTTTTATGATTCTGGGTGGTTGTCCGTTCTTTCTTTACATCAAGAGTATTCAGCATCGCTCAAATGATGTCTTCAGGGATGTGCAGGTGCGCCTGTTTCTTAAACTCATTCTTGTTATGGTGACACTGGTCTGCGTAGCACGCTTATTGAGTCCTCATAGTGAGAATGCCTGGTCGATATTTGCCAACTCTGCTTTTAATATAGTTTCTGTCATTACCACTACTGGATATGCCAGTCAGGACTATTCCACCTGGGGTAGTTTTTCACTTTTGATTTTTGCCTTTCTTACCTTCAGTGGCGCCTGTTCGGGATCGACCTCCGGGGGGATAAAGCTATTTCGTTTTCAGTTATTATATATTTATGTAAAAGAACACCTTGTAAGTGCTGTGCACCCTAAATGCATTCAGAGCCGGGAATATAATCACCGGCCAGTAAGTGAAGAGGTTCTGGTTTCCTCACTGGCATTTCTGTTTTTTGTGATGTTGTCATGGTTCGTTTGCACCATGCTACTTGCCGCCTGCGGACTTGATCCGGTGACTGCAATCAGTGGCTCATTAACGGCACTGATGAATGTAGGTCCCGGGTTTGGAGAAACAATTGGCCCGGCTGGCAATTTCAGCGCACTACCGACACCGGCAAAATACATACTTTGCGGCGCCATGTTGCTGGGCAGGCTCGAGTACCTTACTCTGGTAGTAATTTTCTCCAGAGAATTCTGGAAGTGGTAATGCAACGAAACAAAACTCTTTCTACAGGAATACTTTACTGGCTTGGTATGCCGTCACTGGTTACATTGGCAGGCTATCTTCCTGGTGAACTTGCCACTCATTCCACCTTACTGATTCTTTATCTTTGCTCGGTACTCTATTGTTCGCTGCAGGCCGATCAGAATGCCGTTATAGCCTGCGCCTTTGTCAGCTTCTTCATGTTCAACTATTTTCATACTGATCCGCAGTACTCCCTGCTGATGCACAACCTTAATGAATTTATTTCATCACTGGTTTTCGTCGGTTTTGCCGCCCTGGCCGGCAGCATCTCTACTCGCATCAAGTCCCAGGTCATCAGTCTGGAACGGCAAAAGGAATTCCTGAATGCGCAAATAATGCTGGCGCACAAGTGTCAGGATTTTAGCGAGGAGGTAGAAATCCTTCCGCTTCTTAATGACATTTCCAAAAATATTTTTTCCAACAAAATACGATTTACTCTTGAGCCCACGGATTCCTTTGCAGGCGCCAGCCACAATGGCTTTCATCTTAACTGGCACACACCAACAGCAGGCTCGCTGGATGCGGATATGGAAGCCATGCTGATAAATCTGAAGGAACAGGTAAACAGTGCTTTTGATCGCATGAGTGTCAGAAAGGCGCTAAAGATAGTAGAGAGAAAAGGTGATGAAGAGAGACTTCGTTCTGCGCTGCTGTCATCAGTCTCCCATGACCTGAAAACACCTCTGGTTACCATGATAGGTGCGGCAACCTCTCTGCGTGACCTTGATGCATCACTGAGTGCGAACGACAAGGCCGAACTTGTAAACTCCATTATTGGTGAATCGCGACGCCTTGAAAGCTATATCCAGAACCTGCTCGACATGACCCGCCTGGGACATGGCGAATTACCGCTGCACAGGGATTGGGTGTCCATCAATGAAATTTATCATGTGGTGATGAAACGTATCAGCCAGCAGTTTCCAGACAATCATATTCAGCTGAAAGCCCGCAAATCCCTGCCACCATTAAATGTTCATGCGGCCCTGATCGAACAGGCCTTATTCAATGCCTTTGAAAATGCTATCAAGGCAGGAGGCGAATCCTCAGAAATTCTGGTCGATGTGAATCAGGAAGATGACAGGATTGTCATTTATATTTCAGATCACGGACCTGGTCTGCCGCAATCCGAATGGGAAGCTGTCTTTGATCAGTTTTATACTTTCAGTCAGGGTGACTGTTACGAAAAAGGAACAGGGCTGGGACTGAGTATTTGCCGAAGTATATTCAGGGTTCATATGGGTGATGCCGTGATAGTAAAACCCAAAGCAGGCTTCAATCACTGCCTTATGCTGGTGCTTCCCCTGAACATTCCAGGCAAGAATATGGATAAATCCTCATGAAGATTCTTATCATTGATGACGAACCACAGATAAGGAAATTTCTCAGCATAAGCCTTGCCTCACAGGATTACACAGTAATCACAGCCGAAAACGGCCAGAAGGGGATCTCACAGTCTGTGCTGGCTGAACCAGACCTGATTATTCTGGACCTTGGATTACCTGACATGGATGGCAAACTGGCACTGCAGCAGATCCTCAACGAAAAGTTTGTGCCGGTTATCGTACTATCGGTGCGTACGTCAGAGGCGGAAAAAGTAGCGACTCTTGATATGGGCGCCATCGACTATGTTGAAAAGCCATTCAGCGTCAACGAACTTCTTGCCAGAATTCGTCGTGCTACCAATACTGGCAGCATAATCTCCAGGCAGAACATTATTTACGATGACAATTACCTTAAAATCGACCAGGAAAGCCACAAGGTCTACCTGGACTCGCAACTGGTCACATTGACTAAAAAGGAATGGGCTGTATTGATTCGGCTTATGGACTCCCCGGGACGACTTGTCACCCAGACCAGCCTGTTACAGGAAGTATGGGGAAAATCCCATCTGGAAGATACGCAGTATCTGCGTAACATCATTCTCAAATTGCGACAAAAACTGAAGGACGATGCTGCAAGCCCCCGTTACCTGGAAACAGAACCCGGGATTGGCTACAGATTTATTGGCTCGACAGAAAGCACCTGACACACTATTCCTGTAGCATTCTCTGTTCACAGCCCAATTTAATTGAATCAAATTTCCGCACACTCAGCACCGTCCAGCTTCCTTTTTAAAACACTTTGTACTTAACTTTTGGAACATACTTTCCGTTACGCTGTCACGATAAATAATAGTCGGTAAAAAACAAAAAAAAACAGTTAATACATATTTTGCGTAACCAACCTGCATGTGGCATTATTTGGACACTTTTAATTTTTCGCGCCATTAGATTCGCCTAAGCGAACGACGAAAAATTCAGATTATGAGTTACGGACTGAAGAGGGGGAGCAGCATTTTCTCGTGCTGTTTTTTTGCCGTAAGACCTTGATTTCAGTGCGTTATCGCTTATTCCACAAGAGGGGATTCACGCTATGGAAATCAGGAACAATAGATTTTTGCCAACTGCGGGTACAGTGGCACTTGTGCTGGCTACTCTCATCTTTTATATAGAGCCAGCTGCTGCCTCCGGCAAGATTGCTGACGCAGCTCGATCTGATGACTTTGATCAGGCCAGCGAACTGATCAATAGCGGCGCTGACATTAACCTTCCTGAGCCAGACGGCACTACTCCCCTGCTCTGGGCTGTGTACAATTCCTCTTCCGAACTGGTTCAGTTATTGCTTGATGCTGACGCTGATCCTAACATCCCCAACAAGCTTGGTATTACCCCCTTACTGCAGGCAAGCCGTTATGGTGATGCCGGTATGATTACTATGTTAATCCGCAGCGGTGCCAGTCTTGTCGTCACCGGGCTCGGTGTAGAGTCGCCACTTATGGCCGCCGCCAGATCCGGCAACGCGCAGGCAGTAAAAGTCCTTCTTGAGGCTGGCGCCAATCCAAATGCCAGCGAACCCATTGATAATCAGACTGCCCTGATGTGGGCAGCAGCCGAAGGACATCTCGATGTCGTCAAAATACTTCTTGATGCAGGCGCCGATCCCAACATGCAGGCCCGTGTATCAGAACTGACAGAACGTAAAAATGCCGACTTTCCATCAGGTGGCTTTGCGCCCTTGCACTGGGCAGCGCGCAACGGCGACGAAGCCATGATCAAAACCCTGCTTGATGGCGGCGCAGACATTAATGTCAGAAACGGTGATGATTCCACGCCGATGATGCTGGCTATCGTGAATGATCGTTTTGACATTGCTGCACTGCTGCTGGATCTTGATGCTGACGCCAATGATGGCTCCCTTTATTTTGCAACCGAGATGCGTGATGCCACCACAGACTGGCGCGCCCGGGACGGAACCATCTTCCGTGCCGACCATCCGAATCAACTTAGTGCTATTGAGCTTACCCGTCTGTTGCTGGAAGCCGGCGCTGATCCAAACAAACCGTTTATTGGCCAGATGCATAATGCATCAATGTGCTGCGACACCAAATCCAATATGACACCGTTCTACAGGGCGGCAAAAGCTGCCGATATAGCCGGCCTGGAAATGATGCTTGAGTACGGCGCTGATCCCAACTGGAAACCGGCAAGTGAAACCAGAAAGGTAGGTATCGACGGTGAAGAAGAAATCGTCAGCCGTTCTGCTCTTATGGTCGCTATTACCGGTGGCAAGGGAGTCGCTATTGCCGGCGGCCCCAATGATTTACGCAATGGTCCACCCGACTTTCGGGAAGCAGGCGTGCGTGACCCGGTTCAGGCAGCCAAACTGCTTCTGGAAGCCGGTGCCGATGTCAGTGTTAAAGGCCCTGATGATCTCACCGCTCTTCATGTTGCCGCCAATGCCGGCCAACTTGATACAGTCTATGCACTCGCTGCCCATGGTGCATCACTTACGGCAAAGAACAAGAATGATCAAACACCCCAGGAACTGGTAGAAAATACCCCGGCGAAGAAACCTACACCCGGCTTTTACTTCGATGCGCCCCCGGCTTCACAGGAAGAGATTATTGCCGCACTTGAAGAACTGGGGGCTATGAATAATGCTGGCGGGGGAAGTATTGCACAATGAAGATAAGAGCCTTTACAACAAGCGTCTGTATTACCGCTATAAGTAGTACATTAGCGATGGCTGTTTGTGCGGCTGATAACCATTTTGCTCCGGAAGCGATGCTCGCCGAGCAATGGTCAATGATCGATAATTACTGCACTGATTGCCATAACTATGACGAATTTAGGGGTGGCATTTCACTTGAGGGTCTTGGACCTGAAAATGTGCATGACAACCCGGAGGTTTGGGAAGAAGTCCTGCGCAAACTCAAGATCAGTGCGATGCCTCCGCGCAAGCAGGATCAACCAGCGAAAGAACAGAGACAGCGATTCGTCGCGGCTCTTGAGCAAACACTGGATGCCGCCGCCAATGAAGATCCCTATGCAGGACTAACCACCATTCACCGGCTCAATCGCGCTGAATACTCCAATGTTATTCGTGACCTATTCGGCCTGGATCTTGATCTTACCGAGCTGTTACCCAGTGACGGCGGTGATTTCGGTTTTGACAATATTGCTGATCTGTTGCGCACCTCGCCAATGTTGCTGGACCGCTACATGACGGTTGGCTTACGCGTGGCCGATATGGCACTGGGCAACCCGGATGCCTCATTAAATACCACAACCCTTAAAATCCCCTTTGATACCTCCCAGGACAAGCACCTCAGAGGCCTGCCTATAGGTACCCGTGGCGGTATTGCCACAACCCATTATTTCCCTGCTGATGCTGAGTATATCTTTGCTGCGCGCCCACTTAATGGCGTTGCAGAAGGCTATTTTGGTATCGAAGGTCACGACCGTCCCCATGAGTTTCTGGTGTACGTCGATGGTGAGGTTGTTTACTCCAGCGAGATCGGCGGCCCTGAAGATCACAAAGTCAGTGTTGAAGATGGCTATGTTAGTGTCATTCCCATCATTGACAAAAAACTGACTTCGCCAAAAATCCCCATTACCGCAGGCCCCCATGAAGTGGTCTTTACCTGGCGGGAACGGGTTTCCGCCGAGCAGAACTCATGGCAGCCGTCCCTGCGTGCCTCACTTGAAATTCATAACCCATCAGGCATGCCACGCCTGGAAGAAGTTCGAATAGAAGGTCCCTATAACGCCACTGGTGTAAGTGATATGGCGACCAGGGATCGAGTGATGACCTGCCAACCGGAATCAGTTGCAGAAGAAGATGCCTGCGCAAAACAAATACTTACCAAACTGGCCAAACGTGCATTCCGACGGGCTATTACAGAGGATGATATTGCTGCACCATTGGCCTTCTATAAAAATGAACGTGCCAGTGGTGGCGATTTTGACCAGGGTATTCGGGCGTCAGTTGCACGCATGATAGTCAGTCCGTTTTTCCTGTTCCGCGTCGAAACCGATGCCACTGATACTCCGGATGGAACCGATCAGATGGTTGGTGGCTATGAACTCGCCTCGCGCCTGTCGTTCTTCCTCTGGTCCAGCATGCCCGACGACGAACTGTTTGAGCTGGCTGAAACTGATGCGCTCAGGGATCCAGATACCCGCAATGCGCAAGTTGAGCGCATGCTGGGTGATCCGCGTGCCGAGGAATTCGTGAAGAACTTCGTCGGACAATGGTTACAACTGCGAAATCTCGAAATTCGTGCCCGCCCCGACATCAAGATGTTCCCTGACTTTGATGACAACCTGCGCAAGGCGTTTCGACAGGAAACTGAAATGCTGTTTGCCCACGTACTGCGGGAAAATCGCCCGGTGCATGAACTTCTCACAGCAAACTATACCTTTGTTGATGAACGCCTGGCGCGTCACTACGGGATCGACGGGGTCACTGGTGCACGCTTCCGCAAGGTCAATGTCGAAGACCCTAACCGCTGGGGATTATTTGGCCATGGCAGTCTGCTTTCACTAACTTCTGCATCGAGCCGCACCTCGCCTATTATGCGCGGGAAATTCATCCTTACAGAATTCTGGAACAATCCTCCACCGGCAGCACCAGCCAACGTTCCGGCGCTGGAAGCCAGCGCTCCGGTTAATCGTCCGTCAACCGTTCGTGAACAGCTTGAGAGACATCGTGCCGACCCGGCTTGCGCTGCCTGCCATGACTTTATTGATCCGGTGGGCTTTGCTCTGGAAAATTTCGATGTAGACGGTTCCTGGCGCGACACAACACGTGAAGGCCTGGAAATTGATTCAACAGGGATTTTACTTGATGGAACACCCGTGAATGGCCCGGCGGCACTGCGTAATGCGCTGCTGGCGGATCCGGAACTATTTGCCAGTACAGTTACTGAAAAGCTACTGGTATACTCTTTGGGTCGCGGTCTCATCCCGAGGGACATGCCTGTAGTCCGGGAAATTGTGAGACATGCTGCTAAAAGCGATTATAGTCTGATGTCGATAATATTGGGCATTGTTGAAAGTTATCCTTTCCTCATGCGAACCAACAGTTCAGCTTCAGATATTAACGCCATTGCAACCAGTGACTGAGCTCTGGAATTTTAATTCCGGAATCAGCCCTAGCAAAACAAATACAGGAGAATAAGAATGTTCATTTCAAAGAAACATCTCAGCCGCAGGACGCTTCTCAAGGGAACGGGAGCCGCAATAGCACTGCCTTTGCTTGATGCAATGGTGCCAGCTGCTACAGCACAATCACAAACTGCTGCAGCAGCGAAATTACGCTTTGGTACCGTCTATGTACCCAATGGTATATTTCCCGCTGACTGGCATCCGGATAAAGCAGGCAAGGATTTTGAATTCAAACGCGTCATGAAGCCGATTGAGCCGTTTCGAAATTATGTCACCACTATCAGCCGCCTGAAATCACCCGAAGGTAATCAGGATATGGGAGGCATTCACATGGGTGCCAGCTCTGCGTTCCTGAACGGGGCCGGCCCACTGAGTGAAAATGGTGATTTCAATGAACTGCGCTCCAAAAAGACCGTCGACCAGTACATTGCCGACGCCATCGCCGGGGATACGCCTTTACGCTCCCTGGAACTGGGTACAGAAGACATGGGCACCTCCGCTGGAGCCTGCGACAACTATCCCTGCATGTATTTCAACACCCTGTCCTGGTATGACGATCATAGCCCACTGCCCGTTGGCATAAGTCCCCAGGTAACCTTTGAACGCATGTTTGGCGACCCTGGCACACCTGAGCAACGCATGCATCGACTGGAAACCAAGCAAAGCATGCTCGACTCTGTGCTTGACGAATCCAAACGTCTTGAAGGCATGCTGGGAGCAAGCGATAACGCCTTGCTGGAAGAATACATGACCAATATTCGTCGTATCGAACTGCAGGTACAGAAACTGTCCAATCGCTCTTCCGTCATTGCCAACACCTCTGGTGGTCCGGTCGGCATTCCTGACGACTTCGACGAGCATATGAATGTTACCTACGATCTGATGCATCTTGCCTATCAGGGTGACATGACTCGTGTGTTCAGCTTTTTAACCGGTCATGAGGCAAGTGGTCGCAGCTATGCCCACATCGGAGTAAATGAGCCTCACCACAATGTCACTCATCATCAGAACACTGAAGAAAGCATTACCCGATATGCCAAGATCACAACGTACCAGATGCAGAAATTTGCTGATTTCGTGTCCAAGCTGGATGCCACACCGGATGGTGATGGTTCCTTGCTCGATTCCACGCTGCTGTATTTCGGCGCTGGCATGAGTAATGGTCTGGAACATGACCGCCACAATGTACCGGCACTGCTGGTGGGTGGCGCTGGTGGCCGCATCCAGGGCAACCGCCACATTCAGGCAAAGGAAGACGAACCTACGTCCAACCTGTTACTTGGTATCGCGGATCTGATGGGTGCAGAAATCGATACTATTGGTATCGCAACAAGTCGATTCCTGCTTTAAAACTTCTTCAAGTAATAAAAAATGGGCCTAAGGGCCCATTTTTTTGTCAGATTTTCTCAGTTCAATACCCTATCAGGGGTTCAAATACACGTCAGGATCCAGATACTTTTCCAGCATTCCTGCCTCATTCAGATCAGAAAAATAACCGGTAGGATCACAGGCCAATTGTTCATTCACATCCAGATTGTTCCCGCGCGCAGAACCACGTACGCGGGTCAGAGGCGCCGTGTAATAAGGATCATGGATAGTCATCACCCGATCCATGGTCAAGCGGTCATCGGCAAAGCTGTAGCGCTCAACAAGACGGGTCTGTTCACCTGACATGGGATAGCCGGTTCCGTCCAGCCATCCTGGCAACAGGTGCGTTGTTTCAATAACCAGCTCATCGTTTTCCCAATGGCCTACAGAAAATCCATTTGAGGTGGCTGGCGTGTCTGCAGCGGGCATCCTGCCGTCCATCCAGATTCGGCGCGGGGAGTTGTGGTCAACGTACAGAAACAGGTAATGCGTTCCTGCGTCGTAGATAGTCATGTTGTAAGGGTTGCCAAACAGTCTCGGCAGGCCATAGGAGAGACAGCGCAGGGCCGGATCATCATATTTGTTAATGTTCTCATAAATAGCCCTGGCTTCAGCAGTCATGGGCATTGGTTTGGGCTCCAGATCATCCACCGTGGTACGAAACTTGTATCGGTTGCTCCAGGGGCCAGTTATGTCGATCGGGTAAGCACTGTTAATGTCACCATAACCATAATCAGCAGCGCTGAGATACGCTTCATCAACAAGCGCCTGATTGCTGTCTGACGCAGCACTGCCATAGCGCCCGCCATCAGTAACAGCGATGCCACGGATAAAAAGTTTTTTTGCCCCGTTTCTACCCAGTTGCCCTTCCACGGAAACAACATCCCCCACGTTGACGCTGTCACGGTTCCAGTTTTGTCCTCGCAGCGAAGTAACGCTGGCTGCCTGTAGTTCCCAGGATTCAACCGAACCGTCAGCGCTTTCCACATCAACCCGATAGCGCACATGCGGATTACTGAAACGCACCTGGGTTACCACACCCGTCAGTTCTGCGCGTGCATCAGCATCAAACTCCAGTCCAAAGGAGTGATGTGCCTGCGCCCTGGTCATCATTAACAGCATTGCCAACACAGGCAGCGTTAGCATTAACGTTACATTGGTTATTTTCTTCATGTTTTCTCCCTGAAAATCCAGGCACTGTTGCCGCCGTCAATTTCAGTTCTCCAGCTTGATAGGTTTGCTTAATTATTTTCGGGTTATGGCGTTACTTTCAGCACCAACCAGGAAATTCTGGCCATCCCGCAGGGCGGTAGTCAATGCCATGATGTGCTGCACGGTAATGCCGTAATAGGTGTTGTAGGACACATCCAGGGCGCTGGAGGCCAGGTTCAATACCTTTGTATAGAGTCGCCCTGGTGGATTTCTGCTGCCAAAACGCGGAGCGTTTTTAAACGTCCCTTCCCGTGTCAGCTCTCCCAGTGAAACCATTACCTGCGTCATATTATCCGTAATCTCACCTTCCATGCTGATGGCGAGTTCCATTGCCGCCTGGGCTACTTGATCAGCACTGGCCTTGTCAGCTGTTACGCCTTCTGGCAAAGCCGCAAGTATGGCTTGCCGGGTTGCCACATGATTGGCAACCTGGGCGCTGACTGAGAGAACCGACAGGGAAAAAATAATAAATAGCGTCATCAGCAGTTTTTTCATATTCATTTCTGCCGCGCCATCAAGCTATCGATAAAGGCCACCGTATCCAGCTGACCCATGTCCCGGGCAAGATCACGGGGCGTATAGCCACCCACATCACGCACGCTGAAATCGACCCCCTGCTCCCAGGCAAATTGCAAAGCTTCATTCCAGCCTGCCTTGGCAGCCCCATGGGCAACGTTTTGACCGTTAGCGGCCAGTTGGTGAATATCCGCACCAGCCTCCAGTAACAACGCCATGATCGCGGCTGCTTCGGCCCCGGTTTTATAGGCTCCGGAGATCGGTGTTTCCATAAATATTCCGTAAACACGCCACACTCCTGCTGCGGTATGGATGGGGGTTACTTCATACACCATATTGGCGATATCTACCCGTGCGCCAAACTCCAGCAAAAGCTTGACTGCTTCCACATCACCACTCTTGGCGGCATTGTGCAGGGCTGTGGCGCCCCCACTAAGAACCCTTGAATCCGGGCCCGCATCCGTATACGCACGATCTCCCCCGGAGCGGTAAGGCGGTTCTTTTTTCAGTCGCATATCCACATAGGCGCCTTTTTCCAGCAACGTCCTGGCGATATCAAGAGCCGTCAGCTTATCTGTCGAAGGTAGATCGCCACGACGGCTATTGGGGATCAGGTGAAGATCAATAGCAGAGTACAGCGGCGTTCGCCCATACCAGTCCCAGCGCTGAATATCGGCGCCACGCTCAATCAGGACATTGGCAGTATCGTAATGCAGGTTTTGCATGGCCATCAGCAGGGGTGTGCCACTATCAATATCCGGCATATTAATATCCGCGCCTGCATCCAGCAGCGCCTCCACACAATCTTTACACCCTTCCCTGGCGGCATACAGTAATGCAGTAAACCCACCGCGCTGCAGGGGCTTGTTACGCGGTTCTGACGTTATCCAGCGCGGCCAGTCATGATCCTTGCCTCTGGCGTCCAATTCGGCGCCATGTTCAATCAACAACTGCACCATCTGAGGCTGCTTTTGTGAGGCTGCCCACATCAGCGCTGTCTGACCGCCCCAGTTTTCCACGGCATTTACGTTTGCGCCCCGTTCAAGCAGGAGCCTGGCGGTTTCAGTATTGCCTGTTCTGGCCACCGCCATTAGCAGGGTCTGACCTTCAGGATTGAAAGACTCAATATCACCGCCGGCTTCCACCAGCGCTTTCATAATCGCGAAGTCTCCATGGACAGAGGCTACGGTCATGGGACTGGCATGATAATCATTGCTGATATCCGGATCAGCGCCCTCTTCCAGCAGATGCTCAACCAGTTCGGAATCCTTTTGATATACCGCCCAATGCAGGGCCGTGGTGCCATCTATGGACGGCGTATTTACATCGGCGCCGGCGGCAATCAATTCCATTACAGCAGTTCGTTCCCCGGCCTCGGCAAGATCCGGTAGCGTAGCGGACAAGGCAGTACTTGCTGCCAATTGCAGACTGACAGCCGCCAGGCATGAAAAAATAAATCGAAAGTGGCTTGATAGAGGAATCATGATCCTGGACAGGTCCTAAACCTCGGAGAAAATTCCGGTACTGTTACCAAGGGATTCAACACCGGGAATACCGGCACGCTCCAATAGTGTCAGGATGAGGTTGGCATGGGGAGTATTCGCCGCATAGCTCAGATGCTGCCCGCCTTTCAGGCGACCATTGCCGCCACCGAAAATGGCCGACGGCAGCGGGTTGGCATTGTGGGCATTGGAGTCACTCATATTGCTGCCAAACAGCAGGATAGAATGATCAAGGATGGAGCCGTCTCCATCAGCCGTGTTATTCAGGCGATCAAGAAACCTGGCGAAAATTTTGGAGTGATAGGTCTGGATGACAGCACATCTATCCATCTTGTCCTGCACATAGCGATGATGGGACAGCGGATGATAGGCATCCGAGATCCCTACCTGGTTGTAGGTCAGCATGCTTATTTCTGCCGACAACATCATTGACGCAACACGGGTTAAATCAGCCTCGTAAGCCAGAGCCGTCAAATCAAACATCAGGTTAATATGCTCTTCCCAGTTACCGGGGACTCCCAAAGGGGCATCCGGAATATCCAGTCCACTGAAATCCTGCTCTCCAAGTTTCTCCACCTGACGCTCCACATCACGCACTGAATCCAGATATTCGTCCATGCGCTGACGATCGGCACTGCCCAGTCGGCCATTCAGGGAAGTGGCACTTTGTGCCACCAGGTCCAGCAGACTGAACTTCTGATTCATGATGGAATCACGTTCTTTTGCGGTATCACCCTGGCCAAACATGCGGAAAAATAATTTGCGAGGATTATGCTCCATCGGCAAAGGCTGGGTTCGGGTTCTGAAGGAAATGGTGGAACCATAGCCACACCCCAGATTACTGTCACAGGCACCGGCACTTGACGCCTTCACTTCGGTACAAAGTTCGATGGAGGGAAAAGGGGTGTCCTGACCAATGGTCTGAGCCGCAATCTGATCGGCGGAGATGCCATAATTCGGATCATTCTGATCAACCGTAAAGGGCGATGCACAACTTAACCAGGTTCCCGGGGACGTAGCATGTACACCGGCTCCCTCGGCAGCGGTATTGCGCAGATTGCTGACTATCGTCATCTGGTCTTTATAGGCTGCCAGGGGCCTGAGAATTGGCGTTAATTCAAAATCGGAACCGACACTGGCGGGCGTCCACTTGTCCATAATGGCACCATGGGGGAAATAGAAAAACCCCAGCCTGGGTTTGGGGGCCGCAGCGGTCTGTGCCAACGCTGTACTGGCAGGAATCATGGCATCCAGTAATGGCAGTGCGATTGCCGTACCCGCGCCCCGTAACAGGGTTCTGCGTGACAGGTGCTTTTTGGAAATAAACATGTGTCTTCCCCTCGATCCGCAATCAATCGGTTATCAATCCGCTTTCAATCCGCTTTCAATATGTTATCGAACCGCCTTTTCCAGCGTTTTCCCTTTCTTATTCTGAACTGCCAGATAACTATACAACAATCTTCAGGATTTATGACCCACCGTTCTGTGAGACGAATAATTATTGTCGATTGTCTGAATGGCTAATTTGCTGCCGCCAGAGCTTCACTTTCCGCGTTATGCTTCATACGAAACTGCTCACTGTTAACGATATTCAGTATCAGTGCCGAGAGACGGTAATCATCTCTTTCTGCTTCCCGCACAATACGCCTTACAGTTGGCATATCCTGATATTCGATGCTGCGACCCAGCCCAAAGGTCATCAGTTTTTCGGTAAATGTCTGTACAAACTGGTCAGGCCTGCTCAGGATTGCTTTTCTCAGTGCAACCGGGCCATCCACCGGGGTCCCATCTGCCAGCACTCCGGAAGAATCTATAGGGGTTCTGGCCTGACGATCATTGTCACGCCAACGCCCAACCGCATCAAAATTTTCCAGGGCAAATCCGAGGGGATCTATTACCCCATGACAACCGTTACAGGAAGGGTTAACCCGATGCATTTCAAGGCGCTCCCTTACTGTTGTATATTCCTGGCCTTCCTCTATCTCGACAAAACCTTCAACATCTGGCGGCGGCGCTGCTGGTGGTGTACCCAGAATATTTTCCAGTAACCAGGCACCACGTAATACAGGGGAGGTACGATTTGGATAGGAAGACACCATGAGTACGCCCCCCTTTCCCAGGATACCCCAGCGCCTTTCATCGTCCAGTGTGACCTTGCGAAATTCTGAACCACGAATGCCATTGAAGCCGTAATGCAGGGCCAGGTTTTCATTCAGGTAAGTATGATCCGCGCTAAGCAAATCCAGCACACTGCGGTCTTCACTGAATATACTCTGCATAAACAGCAGGGCTTCCTGTGTCAGGTCTGCCCTGATATTGCCGTCCACATCACGAAACAGCTTTCCATCAGGGGTAATATTGTCAAGCTCAGCCAGCCCGAGCCATTGATAACCAAAATTATGCGCCAGATTGTCGGCACGTGGATCGCCCAGCATTCTCTTAACCTGCTGTTCCAGAATCGCCGGATCTTTCAAGCCATCATCAATGGCAATCTCCAGCAGAATTTCATCGGGAATGGAGCTCCATAGAAAAAACGACAGCCGTGATGCCAGCTCCAGGCTGCTAAGCTCAAAGGTTGCCCCCGGTGGTAATGACTCAGGTACCGGTTCAAGCCGGTAAAGAAACTTTGGATGCACCAGAATGCCTGACAAGGCAAAGGAAATACCTTTCTCAAAACCCCCATCCCCATAGCCGGCCTGATACATACGCATTAACAGTTCCGTATCTTCGTCCGCCAGAAAGCCACGAAACGCCTCGCTGGCCAGATCTGTAATGATGTTTCTCGCACAGGTAACTTCTTCTACATCATTATCCGGATGACAGGAAAAGATTCTGTCGCGGCTGGGTGTTGAGCTTAATCCTGTGGCATTTACCGGGCCGTAGATTTCAAACTGCCTGACATCAACAATGGCATCCTGACCTTTCCTGGGCGTCAGCTGCTGCAAGGGGTCGTCTGATTCAGCAAAAGAGCGATGCAGAAAAAACACCGCCACTTTATGGGGGCCCGCGGTAGTCGTCAGGGGAATATCACGAATTCTTGCATTGAGAGCATCTACAGCCGGGGCACGCAACTTGTCCAGTTGTTCTGCCTCTTCCATACCGCCTATGGTGGTTTCGAAGAATTTCCTGCCATCAAGAGTGGCGATAAGGGTATTACCATGCTCCATACTGCCAACTGCCAGGCCCGAAGCCATGCTGGCGATGTTCAGCAGGTATTCTCCATCGCTGGGGAAATAATGCTCTACCACCGCCCCACCCCGCGAGCCCAGCGGCAAGCCGTCAACATGAAATGACTGACCAACCGGAGAAAAAGAATACGGCGTGCCTGAGGCACGCGCTGTCGGTGAACCAATCGCCTGTTCACTCACCACTCTGGCTGCGCCAAGGTACTGATCAATAAACGAAGGCGTTACCTGCAAGGCTGTAGCGATATTGTCAAAACCATCTTCAGCGCCATCAACAGGAAGCAGCGCCGCCGGATCAATATCCAGCTTTAAAAGATCCCTGATGGCATTGGCATATTCAGTTCGATTCATGCGATGCAACAGTTTTTCACCAGGTTCAACAAATTCTCCAGGCTGATCAAGGTTACCCTCCAGCCAAGCTACAAATTGATCGATCTGCTGATTGGCCGGTTTTTCCTGGCCCGGTGGTGGCATCATTCTGCCACGCAGTTTTCGCACGACTTTTTCCCAGACCTGAGCATCAGCACTGATCGTATTGTGATCCATCAAATCAAAGGCAAGCCCCCCGCTGTAATCATCGAGGTTATGGCAATCAACACAATACTCTTCCAGCAAGGCCCATTGGGTTTCTGTCTGTGCCTGCAGCTCTGACGGCGAGGGGATACTGTTTGCAACAGGACTTTGCGAAACATTTGCACCATCGTTATCACTGCATCCCGCCAGCAACAGCAACGAGCCCAGCACAACACCTGCCCTGACTATCAGGGCAAGGCAAATGACGGACTTGTTTAGAAGGGCTTTAACCATGGCGTTATTTTTAATACTTTTTAATATTTTTAAATGACTCTTTATGCTTTTAACGCTTTTATAATTTAATAATTTGCTGCGCCTTGTTATTCTTTTTAGCGCGGCTTTCTCAGGGTATATTTAATAACCTGAAATTCTGCGCATCACGATAACGCCCCTGAAAGCTCTGGAAAGCCAGGGTCATAAACAGTGTGGGGTCACCCATTTGCGCATCAAACTCTGCGGTGTGCTTTTCTGCCAGGATATCGTCGAGGTCATAACTACTGATAACAGACGCATGTAAGCGATCAAAAATAGTCAGATACATCTGGTTCTGCGCCTTAAGCTCATCGAGATTCATGATATCTCCCCAGGCAGGAATGATTCGGGTATTTTGATCGGGCACAGTCAGCAGTGAAACAAAGCTATCCAGCATGCCTCCGATATAGCCACCCGTAGTCCAATCTATTTCGGGCCAGCGACCGTTAGACACCAGTCCGCCGGTGACAAGAACATTTTCTTCCTCGAAATATACCCAGATATCGCCATCGGTGTGCGCATTCCAGAGAAACCCGTAGTATACCGAGCGGTCACCGAACTGCAGAACGCCATCATCCCACAGGGTAGTTACAGGCAGGCCTGCTTCTGGCAATGGCGTAAACTTTTTGTCAGACCAACGTTGCCATACTTGCGTACTCAACCAGAGCATGGTGTTCTCATGGGCAATTATTTCGACCCCTGCTGACCCCAGTGGCACATTGGCACCGGTCTGTTCGCGATGCCACTGGGTATTGATCAGCGCCCTGATGGGGACACCGGGAAAAGCCTGTTCAACTGCCTCGCGCAAACCGTCATACCAGTCGGCATGCCCACCATCGATAAGAATAACGCCTTCGCTGCTTTCTACTGCCAGTACATTGGCATCAGGCCCCCTCACAAACACCATGCGCTCTGACAGGGCAATCGTCTCCAGAGGAGCCGTCTGTGCCTGCAGAGTTGGCGTGAACAGCATGCAACAAGCCACCAATACAGGCATCATGATAAAGCACTGCATAGACTTACTGGTTGCTGACAAAGAATAAAATAGGTTCATGTTGGTTAATCTTTTTGTGCCTAGACTTGTCTGTACCGACTGTTATTTAATAAGACAAAAATAGACACAGGCCACTGCATTCAAATTCAAGTTAGTATGTGAGTATAAGGGGGGCACTTCTATTTTTATAGTTCTAAAAAAGCAAAGATAAACCATAATAAGACTAAGTTACTATATTTTATAGGATTTCTATTGGCTCTATGTACAATGCTCCTGGTAAGGGCTCACTGTGCAGACGCGTCATTCACTGGCTGGCAACCAGTAAAACAGGGGACTCAAGCATGAAACTGATAAAACCAATTCTCACCAGCGTATTTTCCATTTTCCTTGCCACAGGCCTTTTTCAGCAGGCCACTGCCCAGGATTCCGATATTCCGCGTACCGCCAGTGGTAAACCCGATTTTAACGGTGTGTGGGAGTTTCCCTATGTGCCGGATATGGCCGGCAGTAATGGCAGGAGCCAGTTCGGTCCGGGGGAGCTTCCCTTCACGGCTGCCGGCAAACTGAACTTTGAGCGCTATGACTCCTCAGAAGGTGATTACACCGGAGCCTGCCTGCCATTCGGGCATGTTCGTTCCATGAATTCCCCTAACCCGGTTCAGTTCTTCCAGACCGACAATGCCTTTGCCTATCTGTTCGAGGTGAATACCTGGCATCATGCTTTCAAAATCGGTGGTGAAGACATGAGCAGTCGATTACCGGCTACCTGGTATGGCAATTCCCATGCCCGGTGGGATGGCGATACACTGGTGGTGACCACCCGTAAATACAACGGAAAAACCCGTCTGGATACGGTCGGCCATCCTCACAGTGACAAAATTACCGTAACGGAAAAATTCACCCTGCGTGACGCCGATAGCATCAACTATGAAATCACCATTGATGACCCGATTTACTATAGTGAGCCCTGGAGCAATCGACGTATTTTTACCCGCATGGAAGATGGCCTGGGGCTGCTGGAATATTCCTGCAATGAAAACAACAAAGGCTTCTGGGATGGCAGAATCATACTTCCCGACTACGACAACTGGCACACTTACGATACGGAAGAATAACCACTGGCTTGAGGTAATTAGTCACTAGATTCTACTGCTCAGTAACAAAGGGCCAGCGCGATATTCAAATCTCGCTGGCCCTTATAGCTACCATAATTTCCAGCAAAAAAATCATGGGGAAGCACAGAGTATGAAGCACATTACCTTGACCGTCGTGGCCGCAGGGATATTTCTTTCAGCCTGCAGCGAACAAGCCGCTGATCAAGCTGCCACAGCCCCTTCTCCTGTGACGGTCGCCCCCGCCACACAGTCCATGGCTTGTGAATCACTGCTGAGTGCCAGCTTTCCCAACACCACGATATCCCGTGCACAAAGTATCGCCGCCGGTGCCTATAGCGCTCCTGCAGGCGGGTTTCCCGGTATGGGGCCGGATTATTCCAGTCTTCCGGCCTTCTGCCAGGTTGTGGGAGCGATTCATCCCACAAGCGATTCCGATATCCGCTTTGAACTTTGGCTACCCTCAGAAAACTGGAATGGCCGGTTTATGCAAACCGGTAATGGCGGCGCCGCCGGCACTATTGTCACCAGCTCACTTGCTGATCCGCTTATGCGAGGCTATGCCGTCGCCAATACAGATACCGGTCATGTGGCCGGTGGCGCAGATATCTTCGGCTGGGCCGTCGATCACCCGGAAAAAGTCACTGATTTTGCCTGGCGTGCCGTGCATGAACTCACGGTGACAGGCAAAGCCATTACCAGCAGCCGTTATGGCAGCGAGCCGGAAAAGTCCTATTTTGTCGGCTGCTCTACTGGCGGCAGACAAGGCCTGATGGAAGCACAGCGCTTCCCTGACGATTACGATGCTATCGTTGCAGGCGCACCAGCGAACAACTGGTCACCATTGATGGCACTGAGTATTGTAATCCAGTCCAACCTGGGAGAAGGTAAACTCGGTCTGAATAAACTGGCTCTGCTCAAGGAGGCAGCTATCGCTTCCTGTGATGCCCTGGATGGCGTTGAGGACCGTATCATCAGCAATCCTGCAGCCTGTAATTTCACTCCCGCGAGTCTGCAATGCACTGCTGAAACCAATGCACAGTGTCTGGCTGCAGAAGAGGTTGAAGCAGCCCTGACAATTTATAAGGGCGTAGTAAGCGAATCCGGACAGGTCTGGATTCCCGGAACAGGACCAGGCAGTGAGCCACTGTGGGGAGCCTACACCTCACCACAGTTCACTATTGGTACAGGTTTTTTTCAGGATATCGTACTGAATGATGCCAACTGGGATTCATCAAACTTCAATGTCGATGAACACATGCCTTTAGCTATGGAGGCCGGCAGTGAATTAATTGCCATGGATCCCGATATATCCGGTTTTATCAATCAGGGCGGCAAACTCATCACCTACCATGGCACTACTGATGGCCTGATTCCATTTGGCAATACCGTAAACTATGTTGAAAGCATGATTGAAAGTCTGGGCCAGCAGGCCGTGAATGAAAGCATCAGGTATTACCAGGTGCCCGGCATGGATCATTGCGCTGGCGGTGACGGCGCTCATGCCATTGCCTGGCTTGATGCCATGGAGTCATGGATAGAGGAAGGAAAGGCACCCGGCAACCTGCTGGGTATCCATCCAGCGCCCCCTCCCGGCGCACCTGGATCGGATAATGCGCGGGAATTTACCCGCCCGGTTTGCCAGTACCCGGCCAGCCCCGTCTATGACGGCTCAGGTGACCCTGATATGGCCAGCAGTTTTTCCTGTGTTTCGCCCTGACAGTAAAATCAAAAAGGCAAAAGCTATTCAAACAGTACTGGAAGAGGGGGTTACAGGCGGGAACGAATCTCTTCTACCCTGTTGCGATTGGCATTCATGTCGCCGCGTCCTACTCTGGACGCTGACCGCACATGGATTACTCCCTCGTCCTCTACCTTCAGAAATTCCACGTCATCAATGAAGCCAAACAACGGAGTCTGGAAGGTGTAATAGGCATAATTTTCCTCACGCCTTACCTGAACAGCCTCTTTCATATCTGCCAGCAATGACTCGATGGCTTCCCAGCCATAGTCATCCACCAATTCAATCGGGGCTATGTAATGGCTGTCAGTGGCAGGCGCCTGACTGGAAACACAGTTTGGCGTGGCCGGGCAATCAAGCAACTGGCCATTCTCATACCCGGAGGCAACCTGCATGGACCGGCTGGCCACTCCCATGCGATATAGCAGGAATGTGAAAATAACGACAACTGCAACCGCGATTATCAATATGGCCTGTATCATTCTTCTTACCACCTTCCTCTCCCGGTGCAATTGTTATCAAAAAAAGGGCAGAGCGCGTGAGGTTCAAGTGACTCTGCCCCGGACGTGTTTATTCTCATCCCCGAGACCGAAAAGAGCAAATCTCTAGTCAGCCAGCGGATTACCCCGCGGTTCATAAGTCGCATCGTACTTGTCAGGGATGCCGCTGTCCGAGCTGATATAACGTTTGGAGATCAGCCACTTGCCATTGATCTTGACCAGCGCGGTATCCTCACGACCCTGTTCATACAGATTCGGAGCCTGTCCCACACCCGGGTTCAGCACACCTGTCCAGAGTACATGGGCAACAGCATTGTTGCCGTCAACATCAATCACCGAATTCGTAAGTAACATATGTCCGACACCACGACTGGCTCGTGCCTCGGCCTCTTCACCGCCTTCAGGCGGAGTGTAAAGCGCAGCAATTTCATCATGTCCAACTGCAATGGTGCCATCGACATCAAGCAAGGCATCTTCTGTGAAATACTCTGCCATTTCATGGGCATTACCCTGGGATAATTCATAGTAATAGCGCACCAGCAAATCCTCGATCTGGATACGGTCCAGCAAGGTTTCCATGGTTACCTGGGCACTGACTGATCCCGTAAACATCAGTAGCACACTGGCAGCCACAGCAAGCAAAAGCCGAAAGTATTGTTGAATTCTGTTTTTTTCACACCTGAACATAAATTTCACCTTTATTCCCTTAACCACCCTTTTCATAATTTTTTTAACGAACCAATATTGGCGCAACTCACCGGTCGACACAAGAATGTTACAGGGTCTGTAATTCCAAACGCCGGACCAGTTCCTATGACTCCCGGCGCTTTTCAATGATAGGATTGCGCCACATATTCACTTCCAGCCAAACAAGACAGCACTGGATATTACTTGAAAAGTCCCGACAACAATAAAAACAAAGAGAATTATGATGTGATAATTCTCGGTGCTGGCGCAGCGGGGTTAATGTGCGCATTGACTGCAGCCAATAGAGGTCGTCGTGTACTGGTGCTGGAAAGATCCAACAAGATTGGAAAAAAGATTCTGATGTCCGGTGGCGGCCGCTGTAATTTCACAAACTACTCAATTGAGCCTGAAAATTTTCTATCCGCCAATCAACACTTTTGTAAATCAGCACTCAAGCGTTATACACAATGGGATTTTATCAAGCTGGTTGAAGAGCATGGCATCGCCTATGAAGAGCGAAAACATCAGCAATTATTTTGCAAAGACTCGGCAAAAGATATTCTGTCAATGCTGCAACATGAGTGCGAAGCGTCCGGTGTCAGAATTATGACTCACATTGACGTCAGCTCCATCAAATCCATTTATTCATCTGATGAAAAAGCCAGCGCACGCTATCAGATTAAATTTTTAAAGAGGAAAAATGAGCCTGAAAAAAGTTACTCAATAAACAGTGAATCTTTAGTGGTTGCTACGGGCGCGCTTTCTGTTCCCACCCTTGGCGGTAGTGGCATGGGTTATGACATTGCACAGCAGTTTTGCATACCAGTCACAGAACGGCGCGCCGGGCTTGTGCCTTTCATGTTTACCGATCAATTTAAATCAGTATGTGAACGCCTTTCAGGGGTCTCTATAGAAGTCGAGATAAGCTGTAATGAGCAAACATTCAGTGAAAGCATGTTATTTACCCACCGCGGTATAAGTGGCCCGGTAGTACTGCAGATTTCCAGCTACTGGAGTCCCGGCGATACTATAACAATCAACCTGTTACCAGGCATTGATGCCGGCCCCTGGCTTTGCCAAAGCAAAAGAAAAAACCCCAAAAACCTGCTAAAAACTGTCCTGCAGAAAAATCTGGGCAAGGCACTGGTCGCAGAATTACAACAGCTTTGGTGGCATGACGAAGCTGAGAAACCCCTGGCAGAATTTACTGATCAGCGTCTGAAGCAGCTGGGTGAAAAATTGAATCACTGGCAGTTAAAACCCTCTGGCACAGAAGGCTATCGCACAGCCGAAGTGACCCTGGGAGGCGTGGACACTGACAGCATCAGTTCACGCTCTATGGAAGCCAAACAGCAAGCTGGATTATTTTTTATCGGTGAAGTACTTGATGTCAGCGGACATCTGGGCGGCTATAACTTTCAGTGGGCCTGGTCATCAGGCTATGTTGCCGGACTGGAAGTCTGAACTATACCGAATACCTGAATTCGACAAACTGGCAAACAGAAGTTACTGACAATAGACAGGGAAATGGTTGCTGCAGAATGGGAACGTCCATGTCCCCTCACCTTTATTACTGAATTAAAATGACATATTCGCGGTAATACCAAACTCTCTGGAACGCCCTATCACAGAAAAGTCATAGCCCCATACATCACGGGTATCAAAGCCGCCGTTAATGTATCGCTCATCCCCGAGGTTGTTGCCCCACAGGCTGAGATCCCAGTTTCCCGCCTGAGGAGTATAGATAACCCTGGCATTAAGAATGCCGTAGGAAGGCTCCATTATGATATTCCCATTGGCATCTACACGAGTACGCTGATAAGCAGAATCCCGCGCATACTCACCCATCCAGCCATACTTTCCCGAAAGCGACAATGTCCCGCCATTATTCATGTGGATATCGTAAACGGCACCCAAGGAAAAACTTTCGTCAGGCGCATAGGCGAATGGAGAGTTGGGCGCAATACCATTTGCTCCGTCAAACACGCCGCGTTCAATATAGGCAGTATCAATTAAACCGATATTCAGAGTCATGACGAGATCATTAATTGGCATATAGGTAATATCGAATTCAAAGCCCGATGCCTCACCTTTTCCTGAACTGGTAGGGTATGGGAAAGGCAAGGAAGAACCCGGGTTATCAGGATCAGGCGGCAACTGCTGAACTCGCATACCTTCCCAGTCCGAATCAAAATAAGTCCCATTGAAACGCAGGGTGCCATCCAGCCAGTCTGAGCGCACACCCAATTCCCAGGTGGTAACAATTTCAGGATCCAGTATGACCTGACCAACATTCGCCACATTGGTTACGCCACCGGAAGTAAAACCTTCACCCCAGTTGGCATAGAACATCAAATCATCCGTTTGCTGATAAGTCACCGCAAATTTATTGGTGGTAATACTGCCAAGATCAGCATCCTCAGCTACTGAAACCACTGTGCCGGCAAATGAATTCCCGGTAGGTGCAACTTTGGGATCGCTGGTTCTGAAAGCACCGCTCGGCGTATAGGTCATGGCACGGCCATCGTCACTGGTAATACGAATCCCGACCGTTGCTTCAAGTTTTTCGGTGAATGAATAGGTGAATTCGCCAAACCATGCTGAGTCCTCGTCTTCATTACCCACCAGATCGTCAGCAGTAATAAGTACAATCGGGAAATAGGTGCTCAAAGCCGCATCACCGATGGTAGCACCATAGCTGCGCACATAGCCCAACGCCGCACCGTTTAAAGGGGGATCAAGGGGGCCGGTATTTGGCTGGGCAAAATCCCATAATCCCCAGCGATAAAAGCGGTTCTTATTTTCCTGATCCAGAGAGTAATAACCCAGCAGGTAATTCGCCCTGTCATCAAACAGGGAACCGGTGAACTGGAACTCCATGGTGGTATTTTTATCCAGGTCACGAATATCATCTGTTGTGATTATGAAATCAGAGCCATCAAAGTCGACCACCTGGCGTCTGTCCAGCTCCCAGCTGGAGAGAATGGCTTTTACATTAAAAGCTTCGTTTATGCCCCAATCCAGAGTCATGGTGTAGTAGGACAGATCAGTTTTAATCCCGTCTTCAGGACCATCAGATTTAGACTGCCATTCCCCCACTTCGCCACCGGGGAAACCGGGCTCATGGGTAAGCGGTCCAAAACGATTGGTCACTGTCTGTACTGGAGGATCAGGAAAGTCAGGATCAATTGCTCGCACAGCGCTCAGGTAATCAGGATTTCCGGCAATAACATTCTGTGCCTTAAATCTTACATGGTCAGTATTGGTAAAACGTACAATACGCGCATCAGAGCTGGATTTATCTTCATCATTAACGGTAAAGCGCAAAGAAAAGTTGTCTGTTGGTTCCCATAGAATATCACCACGCAAAATCAGGTCGTCCTGACCACCAAAATCATGCCCCAGGGTTAGCCCTTCAAGAAAACCATCATTTTGAAAACTTGAGATCATCCACTTGGTTTTTAGTGTGTCACTTATGGGAACATCAAGAGAGGCCGTAAAATCCCTGCGATTGAAGGAACCAAAGCCAGCGTTGATTTTTCCACCAAATTCATCAGCGGGTTTCTGTGTTGTCATATTGATAGCACCACCATTCGTGTTTCTACCAAATAAAGTTCCCTGTGGACCTCTCAGGATTTCAACGCGCTCCATTTGCGCGAAATTGGTTTGCTGGAAACCAAAAGGACCTTGCCAGACACCGTCTATGTAAATACCAACGCCTGGCAAGCCACGGATAAAGAATGACGACTGCCCCTGCCCCAGGCCCGGATTCAACACAACATTCGGCACCATAATGCCAAGCTCACTACCGGTCTGAATATTGGCATTGGTGAGCTCTTCCATGGAAAACGACTGAACAGACATCGGGGTTTCCTGAAGATTGGATTCACGGCGCTGCGATGTGACTATGATTTCTTCAAGAGCGGTTTGCTGTGCCAGAACGGGCAAGGAAGTGAAAAACATTAATGGAATAGTTGCTAAAAACCCTGTTTTTTTCTCAAACGGAACATGATGATTCATAAAATCCCCCAGTGTTCGAACTTTCTATTATTTTTATATATTTTTATAACTTAAAAAATTACGCCATCTATACTTTTTAAGTTAACCCAAGTCTCTCACTTTAACAGCACTTAAGTAAACCAAATGGGCAAAAATTATCGGAAAGATTTATAGGAAGAATTTATTGGATGCAAATCAATGGATTACCTGGATTATCAAAATAACCCTATATGCGCTGATAGCACATTGGTTGCAGTTAGCAATTGCCAATTATCAAATAAAGAGATATCTACCAGAAAAAAGTAAATTCTTTAACGAACGTTTACTATGTAAACAGAAAGCACCAAAGATATTGGCGCCTTATTCTCGAGAGCTTGACCACAAAGACTCGCCGGTTTCTGCTCTGCTTACCGAGGAAGCATTGGCGGTATTGCTACCGTCACGGGAGCCAAAACCAGTGATCCTCAATAAATCACCATTTTTAACTGTCTGCGGCGTCATACCACTGCGCACAATGGAATTTACACCCAGCATTTCAACCGACCAACGCTGGAGATTTCCCTGCTCATCCTTTACATCCAGATGTAACCAGGCATGGGGGTTGGTCCATTCTACTGAAGTTATAGTTCCGGTAATATCAACCGGTCGTCCAACATCAAATTCCGCGGAAAAGGAATGATGCGAGAAAGCCCCGGCACTTGTTAAAACTGACACCATGCCAAAAACTATTGCAAACACTTTGGATCGTACGATTCGCATTTCCCAGACTCCACATTAATTATTATTTTAGACGCCAGAATGTGATCACTCTGACAACATGATATACACTACGCAGATATAGGCCAATAATAAATCTCATAATAAAAATATCAATCGTTTAATTTAGCAAGTAATAGATAGGGGACACCATGCAAAATCGACTCGTAGTATTAGCTATCCTGTTAACGGCAACCTCACCGCTTAGCGCACAGTGGTTTGACTGGAGCACCCCCGATATTCCCCGTACTGCAGATGGACGCGTGAATATGTCTGCCCCTGCTCCGCGCACTGCCGATGGTCACGCGGACTTTTCCGGCAAGTGGACCCCCGCTGACGCCAGTGGCAGCCTGTTTGATCTTGACAATTACCAGGGCTGGGCACTTGATGTAATGGCTGAAAATGAACAAACATTCTTTGTGGATGACCCACGCTTCAACTGTTTGCCTGACGGCCCCGCCTCCTATCCTGCGGGTTCTTCGGTGGGCGGCACCCGGCGTATTGTGCAGACCCCAACCTTTATCGCTGTGCTCAATCCCGATATGACCTATCGGCAAATTCACCTTGACGGTCGCGAGCCTGTGGAAAACGCTATTTTGCCAAATTGGCTGGGCTACTCTGCCGCCCACTGGGAGGGAGATACCCTGGTGGTCGTCACTGCCGGCTTTAATGACAAGACCTGGCTGACACGGGAAGGCCTGCCCCACACTGATCAGTTACGTATTACAGAACGTTACACAAGACAGGATTTTGGGCACATTACCCTTGAAATCACCTACGAAGATCCCGGGGTCTTAAATCAACCTGTTCAGGCTACCGTTGACCTTGTTCATCAGTCCGACCTGGATCTACTGGAAAATGTCTGCAACGAATCAGAAACGGCTCAACGCCATTACAATGGCGAATTAAGTCAGGCAGAAGAAAAAATTGTCGAGGTACCTCTGGAACTGCTTGAATCCTATGTGGGCACCTATCAGGGGGTTTGGCTGGGCAGACTGATAACGGCGGAAGTCTACCTGGAAAATGGCGAGCTCTATCTCACCAGGAGTCCACGTTATTCGGACACCGGCGGCAATACAGATTCAGCAACTTCTTTGCTGGTTGCCCAATCGGAAAACGCTTTTGATAGTATCTTTGGTCTGGGCTGGATTTTTAACCGCGATGAAAACGGTGAAATCAGTTCAGTATCCGAAGTCCATGTGTCAGGTGCCTGGCCATTTGAACGTGTGCGCTGATTCAGGAATATCAGGTCCAGATTAGAAAATTTATGGTTAAAAAAAGGGCAATTTTCATTGCCCTTTTTTTTATCCAGCTTTTATCCGTTTTTATCCATCTTTTATGAAGCAGACCCACTTCTGCGATCTATTCCCATCCCGTCGTGGACATGTAGTCAGCAAAATAACCGACTGCTTCAACCTCGTGGATACTGCCACCCCAGATCTTGAATAAATGCACCGCAGAAAGGTCATAGGAATCCCTTTCATCGATGAACTCAGGATGTCCCGGAACTCCCATGATCTTATAGGGGGAATTACCCATGGCCTGTCGAAAATGTGACAGACCAAACACCAGTCCGGTTTCTTCATCAGCAATACTCACGCGCCGGAAATCTATACTGTCAATATATTGGTAAATCTGCGTATTAAGCTGGGCGGCACAACCCATGGCAGCAAACACTCCAAAATCATTGAAGGGGTCATCAGGAATCGGATTTCTGGAAGTCTGGTGACCATTTTCATGGCGCACACAATCATCGGCAAAAGGAGCCAGCGCGCCATTACTTTTCTCCAGGGCATCATAATAAGACAGCCCTATTTCAAGTAGCCGCTGGCGGGAATTCTTATAGGCTGACGGCACCGCTGACAACAAAGGCACCCTGGGTTTCAGTAAATGGCTCATGGCAACATCATCTATCTCACGGTTAATCAGATGTTCCGCTTCAACGATTTCATTACCATCCAGTTGCAGACGAAAAGCCACCTGAATAAAACGATTTTCCCTGCTTACCCCGCTCTCGACACCCTGATTTTCCTGCATCACCACCATAAATCCAATTTGCTGAGACACCGGATCAGGCACATATATACTAAACTTCGCAGGGAGTACGGAAGCACTTTGCCAGAGCCCCTCGCCAGGCTGAATGGGGATCAGGTTTTCCACCGTTCTGATTCCCCGCGCCAGCGGCACCATTTCCGGATCATGTGCCACCAATGCCATCAGATAATCATCAGCAATATTGATCAGGCACTGCCTTTCACATTCGCCCTGGGCGGAATACACGGGTAATGCCAGGAGCAAAATCCATGTGCTCAAAACTCCTGTCACTATTTTAAAATTGGCCATCAATGCTTTCCCTGTTGGTAAATTATTGTGATATCAGTACTATTGAGCCTCAGTATAGCCGAGGATCATGAGCAGAAAAAAACTGAAAAACTTGCTCAATCCCTTTCTCCTCACTAAATTACACCAAGAATAATCTTATTAATATTTTGCTCCGGACATCCTATGAAAAAACTGCCATCTTTATTGCCAGTACTAGCACTCTCTTTTTTTGCGTTAACCTCCTCTGTCTTGAAGGCACAGGATGACGAAGCGCCGACGTTTCCTGTTAACAATGAAATCCGCCATATCACCGGTGACCTGTACCGGGCCGGCACAGGAACCTGGCATGGCATTTTTCTTGTTACCGATGAAGGCATTATTCTTGCCGATCCGTTAAATCTGGAATTTTCAACCTGGCTGAAAGAACAGCTTGATGAGCGCTTTGATGTCCCGGTGCGCTATGTCATTTATAGCCATAGTCATTTTGATCATGCCCCGGGCGCTGCTGTATTTGCTGATACTGCCACTATTATTGCCCATGAAGGGGTCGCAAAAAACATGGATGGACGCTATCCGCAGATGCCTGGCGACATGATTGATCGGAATAATAACGGCATGATCGACGAAGAAGATATTATGATTCCAACTACTGCGGATCCTGGCATATGCGGCATGTTCCCCGGCTATTTTGAGACCATTGATCTGAACGGGGATGGCATCGCTACACCGGCTGAATTACAGGCTGATCTGGTCAGGCCGGATATCTTTTATTCTGAACGCATGACACTGACCCTTGGGGGTAAAACTGTAGAATTGTTTCACCCGGGAAAAAACCATGGTGATGATATGACCGTAGTTTATTTTCCCGAGGAACGCACCGTATTTGCCACTGACATGATTGCCGATGCATTGGTAAGAGATGATATTCGCTCACTGCCCAGCGCCTGTGGCCCGCTGGACGGCACCCCCATTGCACAATGGATACGTTCCTATGAGGCTGTTGAAGCACTGGATTTCGATATTTTTGCCGGCGGACATGGTGACTTCTTCAGCCCTGAAGATGTCTCCGCAGCGCGGCAGTTTTTGCAGGACCTTCATGATGCCGTAGACCAGGCATTGGCTGACGGTGACTCACTGGAACAAATGAAGCGGGAGATATTGCTGGAACAATATGCCGACTGGGCCTATTACGAGCAATTAAGAGAGAAAAACATCGAAGCGGCCTATCTCAACATCACCCGCTTCAGATAGCCCATTTTCATCAAATTGGAACAAAAAAAGGTTTTTTAACATCCCTTATTTCCCCATGCAATCCAGTATGGGGCCGTCCTCGGGAAAAATACCGCACCAGTTAGAAGTCATCCCCTTCAATAAACTCTATTTTATTGATTTAAAACCATTTAATCCCATAAGACCGCCCCCTTTTTACTCTCCCGGCGGGTGTCGTTTTCCTCTTTCCCTGTACCAATAATGCCGAATATATTTTTTAACAAAGCGTTAACGCAGATGAAACAGTTACGAACAGTTAATTTCGCCCTTGGGCAGGTTTACTTCCGCTAGCATGGCGCCATTGTTAGTAACAAGCCTACAGCACGGGATGCCTCGACTGGCAACTTGAATGCAGTCATAGAACTGCAACGCCTAACATGAAAAATATTACAAATTGAATGCCATAGAGTGAGAGCTGAAATGAAGATGAATAAACCGCTTACCTTATCCAGACTGATCTGCTTTATCTGCACTGCGATAGCCAGCGTTCCAGCCTTTGCCCAAAGCATTCCGGATATCGAAGAGATAGTGGTATTTGGACGTGGCAGAGACCTGGTTGGCACAGCAGAGGCCGCCAGTGAAGGCTCTATCGGTGGTGCCGATCTGCTGGTACGCCCCTTGTTTAAAACAGCGGAACTGCTCGAGTCCATGCCGGGAATGATTGCCGTTCAACATTCAGGCAGTGGCAAAGCCAACCAGTTCTTTCTGCGTGGCTTTAACCTCGACCATGGTACTGACTACACGGTATTCGTGGATGGTATGCCAATGAACCTGCGCTCTCACGGCCATGGTCAGGGCTACCTGGATGTAAACGGCCTGATTCCTGAAACGGTGGAGCAAATAGATTATCGCAAGGGTCCCTATCGCGCTGACCTGGGCGATTTTTCCATGGCCGGTGCATCATTTATTCATACCATTGATTCTCTGGATAATAATTTCATCTCCATGGAAAGCGGCCAATATGGCTGGCAACGAGTCGCCGGAGGTGCTACCCAAAACCTTGAGAATGGCTCCCTGACCTTTGTCGGCGAGTACAAACAAAATGATGGTCCCTGGCAAAAACCCGAAGACCTGAATCATGTGTCCCTGTGGAGCAAATATCTGCGCGATACCAACTTTGGTCAATTCATGCTCACTGTTTCCGCCTATCAGGCTGACTGGGACCCCACTGAACAGGTCCCTGAACGCGCCTTTGGGACAGCAGCCTGTGCTGATGAATTTTGTGCACTGGATCCAACTGCGGAAGGGGAAACCACACGATTGATTATAACCAGCGAGTTAACCGGAGATGACTGGGACGCAACCTTATATGCCCAGCATTATGACTGGACCATGTCATCCAATCCCACCTATGACTACCAGATCAACCAGTTTGATAAACGCTGGACCATGGGCGGAAAAATAGAGAAAACCCTGATTGAGGAAATGAATTTTCAAATCATCGGTGGCGGTAATTTCCGTTATGACGATGGTAGCCGCATCGGGGTTGAACATACTGATCGTGGCACCTTTGTGGAAGATATAGCCGCCAATGCGATACAGGAGGCCTCCTACGGCGCCTTCTTTGAAGGGACCTGGTATGCCACTGATACCCTGCGGGTAATCGGTGGCCTGCGTGGGGATTACTTCGACTTCGACGTAAGCGCGCTGAATCCACTGAGTGTGGCTGGCACAAATTCAGACAATCTTTTCTCCCCCAAAATTGCTCTTGCCTGGCAGGCCATGGACGACCTTGAGTTATATGCCAACTGGGGTCGTGGCTTTCATTCCAATGATGCCCGCGGTGTCGTCAACGCAATTAACCCGATAGACGGTATGTCCCGGGGAGAAGGCAAGGAACTGGGCGCCCGTCTGACACTGGGCGATTTCAAGTTCACTTCATCCTACTGGTGGCTGGATCAGGACAGTGAACTGATTTTTGTCGGCGATTCCAATTCCGTAGAGCCCAAGGGTGGCTCCGAACGAGACGGCTATGAGCTGACCATGTTCTGGCAACCGATGCGCTGGCTCGGTGTGGATGCGGTCTACACCCAAAGTAATGCCAACTATGTGAATAACCCTGACGGGAAGTTCGTGGAAGGTGCCGTGGAAGAAGCTGGTCAGATTGGCATTTCTGCCAGTCAGGACAACTGGGACCTTGCCCTGCGTGTGCGCTATCTGGGGCCTTACGCCCTTACTGCAGACAACACCCAACGTTCCAAAGCGCTGACAACCGTAAGTATTCGCGGTGCCTGGCACTGGGACAAGCTTACCGCCTATGCTGAGGTGATCAATTTACTGGACACAGATAAAAAAGAGATTGTTTATTATTACCCGGCTTATGTACCCGGTCTTGACCCTGTGGATCAGAGCTCGGAAGATATTGATTGTGCTGTCACCAATTGCACCAACAGCCGTGTGACCGTGCCCCAGAGCTTCCGTATGGGTGTCAGCTACAAATTCTGATCTGCTTCATGCCCTTGGCCAATTTGTCATGACCAGCCTTGCCACACGGCTGGTCATGCTTTCCACCCGGACTTTCAGGTAAACGCGTGGGGATTTATACCTGTTGCCCCGCATCTTGACTGCCCGCTTGTTCAGATATCGCCACTCTTTACTTCAGCATGGATGGCTTGAAAGCTTGCAAGCCCGCCAAAAAATCAATAATGTCTGCGCCAGCAAGTAAGGGAAGCTTCCTCAGAACGCGACTAAATACCGTTCTATTCCTCTAAATCATTAACTACAACCTGATAATCGAGCCTGCTTTGAAAAACCAATTCACAAAAAGTCAATTTGTCACCATCCTGTCCGCCTGCATACTTGTGCAGTCCTGTGCATCCACCCACCCGAACGACACCTCCAGGTTCGTCAGTATTGGCCGTGGCGCACCGGTGATCGAGCCAATAAGCCTGCTGGAAACACCCCCCGCAGAGGTAACGACCCCCTTTGGCAGTTTGCCGGACGTCAATACCATATTGAATGGCGATATTATCGTTGGCCCTTTGTTGCTGGAACCTGGCGATATGTTTGGCATGGCCCCTGAGAGAATAGAAATCTATTCTGCAGCCAATGGCGACTCACCGGAGGGCATAGAGCCCCTGGAAACAGATTTATTTAACTCCAAAGATTTTTACAAGGATATGGAGCATTGGACTGATCCGCGTTATTTCCGCTGCAACAGCAGTTTTGGCATCGAACAACAACGTGTTGCAACACCTTTAAGCACCGCAACCATTGGCGACAATCCCCCTCAAAGTGCTGCCTGGGGGTATTGTGATCGCGATCTGCCAAAAGAAGCCATTGTCAGCCCCTATGATTTTGAATCTGCTGAAGCCCATTACCAGGCCTTGCTGGCAGAGACCGAGGCCCGTGGTGGCCCGGATGAATATGATTACGCCAGCGTTCCTGGCGAATGGACTGGACGTTATGGTGGCTTGCAGTTTTCAACACTGATGACCAACTGGTACGGGATGATGTTCAGTCAGGCATCCACTATTGTTTCCTTGCTCACAGATGAATACGCAAAGCGTTTTGTGCAGCAGAATTATCATCAGGTGAATACAGCAGCCTTTCAATGGCCCGCCATGTACTGCTGGCCGGAAGGCTTTATCCGCCGCTGGCATTGGGCCGCTGCCACAGAACATTCCATCATGGTCACCCCCGACCTGGTGCAGATATCAACCACCCAGGCCGACAATTTTGTCACCAATATTTATCTCGGTCGTGACTTCAATATGGAGGGCGCTGTCCCCAGACTGGGCGCAGATGTACCGCGCTGGTACGGTGAAACCATTGGCTTCTGGGATGGGGATGCGCTGATTACCTGGACTTCCAACATCCAGGGCTGGATGTCACACAGTGGCTTTGAATTTTCCAACAAAATGCAGACCATCGAAATCTACAAATCCAGGTATGACAGCGATGGCAATTTTATCGGCCTGAACCACGAAGCTGTTTTCTATGATCCTGAGGCCCTGCTTCAGCCAGTACGCATTGTGCGCGATCTCACCAAACTAAGCAGCTTCAGGGAAGGAGACCCGATAGTATTTACCGAATGCATCCCGACTATTTTCCCGATCAATGGCCGCGCAGAGCCCATCTCTCCCGGGACAGTAATCGAATACAAGGTGCCTGATGTCTATGGCCAGCCCTGGCGTCAGATCTGGGAAGAAAATTTTGAACAGGATATGGAAATCCCGACCAAGGAAGATATTTTCAGTTTCTAGCATTAATCCATAAACTGGCAGTATTCGCGGTCCAAATTACTATCGGCAAATTTAATGCAGACCTGATTATTTCCACAGGATGTCCATAGTATCAACGTCCACAATCAAGGATCCTGGTATAAATAGTGAGCTTGAGTGGTCCGGAAACCATGAGCTATATGCTGATTTCAAGTTTCATTTCATACCCTACTGCAAAAGATGGCATAAACCTCGTGACTCTCGGCTCTTCACGACATATTCACTCGACACTTTTCCAGCAAGATTTCCGGCCTGCTTTGATGATACCTGAACTATGACTTTTTCCTGATTTTGCAAAACCACGGGCTTCCAGACATTTTCTCTTGTTGACTCATGATTTAATGCAATAGTAGAAATTAACAGATATTGGGATAAATAATGTTAACGTACTGACCATACAGCAAATCTGTATTCGGCCTGTGTTGCTTTATGTGAGGATTTGTTACAAAAATAAATCGGGTTGTAAAAAGACAAATGGTATTATTTTATGATTGATTACATTTTTGATTTCGGAGTCCTGCTCCGCAACGTGGAAGGTGCTACTCAGGAACAGTTATTGCAAATTTATGCATTATATCAAAATGAGCTTGATGAATTAATCGACCAGTTATCAAGTCCACCAGCTACAGTAGACATCGAAAAGCTAGGCTTTAGTATACATAATCTTGTTTCTTCATCTGGACTGATTGGAGCTATCACATTTTCAGAGTATCTTTCTTTGTTTGAAGCAAGGCTTAAGCAATCCAACAAATGGCAAAACTTTCCTGAAACCAGCGCCACTCTTGAAATGGCTAAACAGACACGTGTTGAACTCGACGCTGCCCTGGCAAAATATATAACTGACCCAACTTGAGTTATTTTATATTTTTACAAATAATTATTTTTAGGAAGAACTATTCAACAAAGGCGTAAGTACCATTTGGTGAATTGCTTTTCAAATAGGAAAAAGTATCGATGAGAACAGCCGGAGATTCAGAAGTACTCACCATTTTTCTGGTCGAAGACGACAAAGTCATGCTTCATAGTCTAAAGATTATGTTGGAGACAGGCGAGAAGCAGGTTTTTGGTTTTTCAAATCCGGTTGATGCCATCGCGTATCTTGATGAGGTCAAACCGGATCTATTTATTTCTGATTACAAGATGCCTGATATGAACGGACTTGATTTGTTTCACCATGTCCGCGACAAATACCCTGAAATAAGGCGCATCCTGCTCAGTGCTTATCCGGAATTCGACTCGATAATTGATGCTTTTAACGAAGGCATAATCCACAGCTTTCTTTGCAAACCTGTCACCAAAGAGCTACTAAACAAGACTATCAGCAAAAACCTCAAGAGCATTAACAAAAAAGGGAAAAGGCAACTCTCTGCTGCAACCAGCCCCGGTTTCATGATTCCCGATACTCCCCTGCAATCATTTCATGGCATCCTGACCGCCGAGCCAGAGCTTCTGGCCAATTTTGATATGATCAAAACGATTGTTAAATCGGGAGCGCCAATTTTCGTGCATGGAGAAACAGGAACTGGAAAAGAACTAATGGCTCGAGCCATACACGCAGAGGGTCCCCGTCGTGAAAAACCTTTCATTGCCGTCAATTGCGCAACCTTCAGCAGTGGCATACTTGAATCACAACTTTTTGGCCACAAAAAAGGCGCTTTTACGGGTGCCACCAAGGATCAGAAAGGACTGTTTGAAGCCGCCGACGGAGGTACCCTTTTTCTTGACGAAGTCACTGAAATCCCCCTTGACCTTCAGGCCAAGTTATTACGGGTAATACAGGAGAAAGAATACGTACCAATCGGCTCAACTCTTCCGCTGAAAGTAGATACTCATATCGTTTCCGCGTCATCGACTTCCTTGCAAGAGGCAATTGAAAATCGAAACTTCCGTCCCGATCTGAAATTTCGACTTGAAGTAATGCCTATTAATCTGCCACCTTTGCGCAAAAGGAAACATGACATCAGACCACTTTTTATCTATTTCACCCAATTGGCAATGAACTCTCAGCATTCAAGCCTGGACTCAATTGACAATGAGATTTTCCCGGTGCTTGAATCTTACCAGTGGCCTGGAAATATTCGGGAAATGCAAAATCTTTGCACCTACCTGGTTGCTATAGCCGACCACAAAAATGCTATTATTTCCAAAGAACTGTTACCTCAAAATATTCTTAACCTGAGACCTGGTGCAATGAATAATGAGAGGCCGCAGGCACACGTGACGGATGAACCTCCGTTAACCAACAAAAAGATCACACTTCAGGATATCCAACCCGCCGAAATTCAAAAGCTACTGGACGAGTCACATGGGAATCGTAGTGCCGTGGCAAGACAGCTCGGTGTTAGCAGAATGACCCTGTGGCGACATATTAAAAAAATTGGTCTGTGATGTTGCTCCACTATTTTATTAAACAGTCTTTCCTGTATATTTAATCCATCCTTTATTTCTCTTCCCCCGTCCAAATCCCGTGATTTCGGTAAAACACAATAAGCATGAAAGCTTTCGTCCCGGAACGTAACAGAAGGCGTCCTGCTGTATCTCAAGTGTAACAATGACTTGTAACAATGTTACAAGCCGGCTTTACAATTCCTGCAATAAAAAACCACATCTTATTGATATTAAAGTATTTCTTGTACTTGGCATCATCATTGCAATTGAGAAAGCAGGTTTATCTTTTGTTGCTTTTTATTCGATAAGTAAAAAAGCCTTAAGGTCAAACCTGGCAATCAAAAGATTGTTTTACTTTAATCAAAATAAGGAAAAAACCAATGAAGTTAAAATTAATTACATTAGCCTATCTTGCAACTCTGGTGGTAGCTGCTCCAGCCATGGCCGATCGTGATGATGATGACGATAAAGGTCGATCAGAACTTGATAAAGCAACAGCAGACGTAAGTATGGAAGTTGCCCTGTACGCAGAAATTACCAAGCTGGACGACCTGACTCTGGAAACAAATGACGTCGACGGTGCTGCCAATTCACTTTACAAGGATAGCGAGAAATTTACTGTAGAAAGCAATGGCCCCATTGTCATTTCAGTGAGTGGAGATGACATGAAAAGTGAGAAAGACGGCTCTGAAGTAGATACCGATTATGAGATCGATGGCAAGGAATCTGTCTCTATGGACGCTCGCGGCAAGAAAGAATTCAACCTTGGTGCCGAAGCCAAACTGGGTGATATCTCAGATCAGAGCTATGGTGATTACGAAGGTGAAGTTACTGTAACTGTAGCCGCTGCCAATGTCGGAAGTGGTCATGGTCATGGAAGGGATAGAGATTAATCATTACGCTGTACTTTAATAAAAGCGGAGGAGGAAATCCTCCTTCGCTTTTTAAAATCAAATTCTTTTTAGAAAAATCACTATGCAATTAAAAAATCTATACATTGGCTATATATTAATTTCTACCTTGTTACTGGCCACTGCCGTGAGAGCCGACCTGGCTGTAGCTCCTATGTTGATTAAAATGGAAGCTGATCAAAAAACCGATCAGGATTTTGAATTTAATTTGTATGGTAAAAGTAACACTGAAGTTGAATTGAGTATTGAGGTAGTGCAACAAACTGAAAACGGCTACGTTGGTTTTTCCAGTGCTGAAGGCCGCGGAACTACTGCAGATTGGGTTAAGCTTCAGAAAAGTAATTACCAGGTACGGGATGGTGAAACCACTGTTGTTAAAGGTACTGTACATATTCCATCTGGAGTGGCTGGTTCACACCTCGTTGCAATTATTGTTCGTGAAGTAAACCGCTCGGAACAATTATCAAGGCCAAACACAGGGGGTATACAGGTCAACGTTCGTTATGCCGTCGTAATTAACATGAATATTACAGGCCGCGGGAGAGTTACTGCAGTACGAGGAGAGCTCGGCAATCTCATTAATTATGAAGAAAATGGCAAGTTATTTATCGCTGCTGACTTTATCAGTCACGCTGATACTGATTATGTTCTGAATTCTGAAGTCCAGATACGGGATGAAGACAACAAGCTTGTGGAGCGACTTCAATTAAAAAGTCTAGCCGCCTGGGAAAATAATGAAGCAGGATCAGTAATATTTCCTGAATCCAAAGTCAGAATTTATGCAGAAATTAGTACACCAGTTAAATCCGGAACTTATAATCTTATTATACGTAACAGGCTTGGTGCTCGAACTCAACCAGTTATCCGCCAGACATTGAATATTGAGCCCAGCCTTGTTATTGATCCTGAAGAGCTGAATCAATATGGACAACTGACTTCTGTGGATCGTGAAGATGCCGCTGTCCAAATTGACCAGCAACCGCTGGAAATTACTGTTCGCCCGGATGGAAGCTCATTCACAACATTCACATTAACAAACCCAACCAGCAGTAACGTAACTATTAAACTCCCTGCCGACGATGCTGCACCAGACTCCACGGGTAGTGATATGTATGAGTTCTTCCCGCCAGTTGTTGCCCTGGCCAGCGGTAAAAAAGCTCGCATTGTGCTGCGACACACACACTTGCCTGAAATAAAAAATACTGAATCAGAATTTATTGCAAATATCGAGCCTCAGAATGGCTCCTCCTACCCCCTTGTTATCAAAACAAAAATATTGCCTGAAGGAAGCTCATTATGAAATTCAACATTGACTATACAATAACCAGAATCCTGGGATTGCTGGTACTGTCGAGCGTTCTATTGAGCTCCTGCGCCAGTAATAGTTTATCAACTCATATTGAAGAAATAGAAGTCCCTCTGGGCGCACAGGAATTACCCTCTCCATTATTGGAAAGGTATCCTTTTATTGGGGGTAACAATCATGACCTGATGACACTAAAACCGGATTTTGAATGTACGGAACAAACAACATCATCCCTTCTTGATGAACAGGAACCTGTTTCGATTTCATTTATAGAAATGGATATTATTGACGCCTTGCTGGAGTTAAGCCTGATAACCGGTGTAACTATTCTAACTGACGACAGTGTATTTGGCATCGTCACGATAAATTTTCAGGAAAAGCCATTCGAGGAGGTTCTTCAGGCAATCCTTACTCCCGGAAATTTCGGGTATAAGGCTTATGACTCCTATATCTATGTCGGTAGTCCAAGCCCTGTATCAGAATCATTTCATCTTTTATCAAACACCTGTGTATATAAACCGGTATTCCTGGAACCGGCGCAGATAGTAGACCTGTTGACTCCATACTACAGACAGTATGTCAGTTTTTATCAGGGTCATGATTATCTGTCAATTTCAGCCCCCTCATCAATTCAGGACCGAATTCAAAAAGATATACGAACATTTGATCAGGCTCCACAACAGGTACTTTTGGAAGTGAGTATCGTGGAGGTTACGTCTGAAATGAAAGACTTACTTGGCGTTAAATGGAATGCTGAAATTAACAGTAGCGAACTATTACGAGATCAGAATTTTGGCAACCAACAAAGCTTTTTCACTTTTTCATCACAGAATTTTTCAAGAAACCCTGTTGCGCAGGCATTAATTGACTCCATACAGGCTATTAATGTGGATGAGGCTTTCCAGATACACGCCATGCCCAGCATTGTTACTATTAATGGTAAAGAAGCTAATTTCAGCTCTACGCAAACATCATGGCTTCAGTTTAATCTCGATAATAACATCGCGTATCGTGAAACACAGGTCGATTATGGAGTGCGTCTGCAGATAGTCCCCTATATTTCAAAACAAAATCAGATTCGTATGGAAATTATCAATGCATCAGTAAGTGATATAACTGAAAACTATGACAACCAACCCAGAATTATTAGTCATTCCATCTCTACTTCAGTGCTGATGATGAACGGAGAAGCGCTTGTATTGGGCGGGCTGCTACAGAAAAAATTAAGAAAAGCATCATCAAGGGTACCAGGAGCTTCAGCAACGCCTTTATTTGGCAATATGTTCAGGAACAGATCTGATGAAGAAATAAATACTGAAGTCCTGATTATTATTCGGCCAAAGATTCTGGAAGAGTATGCTTCCTGATATGCACTACTTACGAGCATTGATATCAGTTATGGCTGGTTTTTTTGTCTTGCCTATATTTGCAGAACAACATCAAAGCACACTGAATGTTAACTGGCCTTGCGATACTGACGAATCGAAAGTGCAGGTTGCTCCGATGGATAAACTGAACTTGAGCACCTCCAATATTGGCGGCAGTGCTGGTGCGTTTTACGAGGGAAGTCTTGACCTGTACGTTACCAGTAATATTCCTGTCCTTGTGCGAACTGATGGGGGAGAACTGGAAAATAATGGATTCAAGATCAGCCCTGAATATTTTATTGAAGATAGAGATATTTTGTCGATAAAAGGCAAGGATGAAAAAAGCATGGTCACCAGGCAATACATGTTGCGGGGTGAATATAGACTGGCACAAATATCAGATCAGCCTGCGGGACTCTATGAGGGTCAAATTTCAATAACTATTATGCCTGACCTGAACTTACTTGGAAGCTGCAAAGAATAAAGCCACCTTGGAAAAATACTTAATTACGAATCATTTACTGTCGCAAAAATAATATTTTTCACACTATTCATATATGCTAATTATGAAAATACGCCGAATTTAATAATATTTGTGAAACAAATATGTCACGACACGGTTTCTAATTTTCCGTGGGGTGACAATAGAGATGCAATATTCTCCCTTGTAAAGGGTTTACTAAGAAAATCATTCATGCCAACTTCCAGACAATCATCCCGAACCTTGCTAATAGCGCTGGCAGTCAGAGCAATAATAGTTATCTGATCGCCAAATTGTTTTCGAATATTTTTTGTTGTTTCGAAGCCATCCATTATTGGCATCTGCAAATCCATTAGAATAATATCCGGCTCAGCACCATTTTCCATAATTTTTATCGCTTCAAGACCATTTGATGCCTTAAATAAAGTTACCTTTGGAAATACATCAGTGATCATTCGTACAGCTAAAACCATATTGATATGGTTATCTTCTACCAATAGAACCCGAAGCAATAAATTGGAAAGTGGATAATTTACTTCTTTAGCTGTTGTAACCAGTAATTTTCTTTCTGTTACATCTTCAAGATTTAGTGAGAAGGAAAACTCACTACCGACTCCCAGCGACGTCTCAATATCCAGTCGACTGTTCATCATTTTCAGAATATGGTTGGTGATAGACAAGCCAAGCCCGGTACCCTGATACCTCTTGGAATAGGATGAATCAAATTGCTTGAACGGAGTAAAGATCTGGTCTTTTTGTTCATCTGACATTCCAATACCACTGTCTTTAACCTTGAAGCATAGCACCTCTCTATCCTGGAAAACTGAAAGAATAACACGACTGTCATGACTGAATTTGGCTGCATTGGACAATAGATTTACTAATATCTGTTGCAATCGAATTGGGTCCACATAAATCACCTCATGCAGTTCAGTGTCCAGATTAATATCAAGTATATTGTTTGAAGTACTTAGCAGGTATGAAACAGATGCCCGGGTATTTGAAATAATATCTGATAATGAACAGTTTTCCGGGCTGTATTCAAAAACACCCGCTTCGATTCTTGAAAAATCAAGAATATTATTCATTAATTCAAATAATGTATTAGCAGATAGACGTAAATTATTGAAATAGGTGTCCTCTGGTGGTCCAAATTTAAAATCGGAAAGCATTTCTGTATTTCCGATAACACCATGCAGTGGAGTTCTGATTTCATGGGTGATATTGGATAAAAACTGAGATTTCGCGTTATTTGCAAATTCAGCTTCGTTTTTGGCTTTTAAAAGATTGTCCTCACTCTCACGACGAAGTATTGAGCTGGAAATTGACGTTGCAAATGAGGACAGTATTGAAATTTCTGCGCCAGACCAACTTCTTTCGTTCTGGCAATCATCAAAGCCGACAAACCCCCATAAATAGTCTTTAACATAAATTGGTATTGCCAGTAATGATTGAATATCCTGCATTTCCAGAATGGACTTTAGTTCGCTTTCGGGAAGCTCACGAACCACGCATTGGAAAGGTTTATGGTCCAGCATCGGCTTGATGAAGGGAGAAGCCAAAGAATGAGGGATATTTTGCAACATGGGATTATCAATTTGAGGCTCCGCTGAATCTGCACTCCACTCAAATATCTGATTTAGTATTTTTTGGTCGGATTCTTCTGAACATACACTCTCAAACATGTAGCAACGATCAACATTCATTGCCTCTCCCAACACGAAAAGACCTTTTGATGTGGCAGTTACAAAATTTCGATTCTCAAGCAATGACTCGTTGGCACTTGCAGAAGCAATTAATAATTGCTCCCTCTGAAACACCTTCTTACGTTGATTGACGCTGTGCGTGATATCGCTGATAAGAGCTACGTATGCACCGGCTGGATATTGCTCATTGTTATCCAGATAGATCAAGGAACAGGAGAACCATTCCTCTCTTTTATTGATATTAATGCTGTAGGTAAATTCAACTTGTTCATCTGGCTTATCTCCCAGTACATCAAGATTTTTTTGCAAAATAGTGGCCAGCTCCGGCGACAGCACTTCAGTAAAGTTTTTCCCAATAAAAGTTGATTCCTGGGCCAGAAGCATCACGGAAGTGGAATTATAACATTCAACAAAAATACCCCTGTTATCTATAACCAGGACCAGGCTGCGAAAAGCAGACACTATTTGTTTTAAAGTTTGAATAGTCAATTTTGAATCGCTGTAGTGGTGCAAATGTGGAGGGTATAAATATTCAACGCATCTTGAGCAAGAATTTTTACTGCATAATGAATTCAAAAATGATAACTGAATCACAGTTCTATATGAAGGGAAATTCTCCCATAAAACAATAATACACGATGTATTATTATGATTTTTTTCAAAGAATATATAGCAAAAGAAAGTTAATAAACATAGCAGAAACTCCATAACTTACAGTCAGGTTGTTACAAAATGTTACTTGAAATTATCCACTTTAATACGCAGAATTATTATTTAAAGCTCACTATTGTAGAGCGATTATTACCATGTTAAATGCAGTCCTGGTTGACGATGACAGTCTGTTTCTGAAAATAACTCGCCTTGGCTTGAAGCGACATAATATTGCCTGCCGGGCTCTTTCATCATTCGGCGAAGCATTCGAATATATTTCACAGGAACTCCCCGATAGAACTATTGAACCAAAGCAACCCGCTACTGCTGATACCAGAGACAAGTTTAAAGCCGACGTAATCATACTGGATTACTATCTTGATGATGGTAAAACAGGACTGTCACTTTGCAAAAAAATCCGCAAGAAGTCCAACATCCCTATAGTTATGATTTCATCAGAAAATTCCCTGAAAAACACAATCCTGTGCCTTGAAGAAGGTGCCGATCAGTATGTTTACAAATCAGCTAATTTCTATGAATTTATTGCCAGAATAAAATCGTCCATGAGAGCACGAAATTCTCTGGCTACAGATCTTGCACCCCTGAAACTTGATAGCAAATTACGCAAACTCAGTTGCGGAACACAATCTATAAAATTAACAGAAAAAGAATGCTCCCTTACCAAAATCCTGATTGCCACCCCAAACAGTCCTGTAAGCAAGGAAGATATATTTACATATATTTATGGAAATTCTGACTTACTTTACACCCGCCGCCTGGACGTACTCGCAGGCAGACTACGCAAGAAACTTCTACAGCTTACCGAACAATATAAAATAATGGCGATCCGAAACTCAGGCTATATGCTGGCTGGATATAAAAATGACTACATTACATACTGATATATTTGATCCAGAATTTCTTTATCATGCTATCGGCATAAAGGAAACTGACATGGCAATTGAAATATATGAAGAATTCATATTCAACATGAAGCAATTGCTGGATCTTTTTGGCACGGATGAAGTAGGCAACGATGCCATTTTTATTGCCGTACACAACAGCAAAGCATCCTCTCGTGCAATCGGCGCCAATCATCTTGCTGATATCTTTGATTCTTATGAGTCAGTAATACTTGAAGAAAGCATTGATTTCAGTTTTGACAGGCAAAAAATGAGGTTTTCAATATTACAAACTATTGAAATAATTGATAAATATGTTGAAACTTTAAAAGCAGATATAGATGTCGTCACTCACCAATAATCTTTATATAGTAGAAGACGACAGCTTCTTTTTGAAGCTATATCAGGCTTTATTTTCTGGAACTGATATTGTAATCAATTCTGCTGACAACGAAATAGAGATTGACTGGTTTTTATTACTACAATCCGACCTGATAATTCTGGATCTTTTAATGGCTGGCAAAGATGGAATTGATATCCTCGAGTACATTTCAACAGTGGGCTTTGATTCTGACATTATTATTATCAGTGATGTACTTTTATGCAATTTACCTGAAATCAGCGAAAAAATACTAAAATGCAACCTGAATATACGAGGTATTTTACGCAAGCCTTTTGCGATAAAAAAACTCAAAAACTATTTTCAGAAAAAAAACTTACACCACCCCCTTCTGGCATTCAATCGCAATAATTATGATCTTCTACTGCAAGCAATAATCAATAATAATATTGTTTACTTCTCTAAAATCTATCAATCATCGGACAATAACGAAAATAAATCCAGGTGGATATATCCCGGAGTTTTATTGAACGGGCATGTTTTCGAAGAAACAGACTATATAGATCTGGTTACGCATACAAAACTTCTCGGAACATATTATCAAACATTACTTTCAACTATTTTCAATGACCAAATTGAGAACCTTAACCAGACGCTTCCAATTACCTTATGCATACATCCAAGCTATATTGAAAAGGCTGAACATTTCCAGATTCTTCAAAGTCAACTGACGGAATATCTTTCGAAAGGTATAAAAATTTGCATAGCAATTAAAGATCCAGAATATTTTCAGAGCTCAAGATTGATTTCATCAAATTTATCTCAATTAAGAGACCTGGGCATCAAATTGGCACTCGATGATGCGGATTTCTCTATTCGCAATGCTACCGATTCATCATTACATTTTTTTGATGAAATCAAGCTTTCTAAAAACTTACTTGATCTTCTGAACTGTGGAGACATTGAAACCCCGGCATACGTGAAAACACTGATTTCCGAATGTAACCGGGGTATCAAGATAACGCTTCCCGACTTTACTGGCAGCTACTCAGGCAAAGCCGAGAGACTACATAGTTGGCTCAAGTTAATGACGGTATCACCCTCGACATAATTTCATTTTATTAACTTTAGAGCCTTATGATGATTAACAACAATAATAAGATCAAACGCACATTAATTCTGGACGACGATAGCGTAAGCAGATTAATTTGCAAATCACTTGTTACAAGTAACTCTCAGGCCTTCTGCTTTGCAACCTCCAAACCAAAACTTGCCTTAAAAGGTTTAAATAAAGGCATTTTTGATAGAATAATTCTTGATCTGGATATGCCGGAAATCAACGGAATTGAATTCATTCTCCGCCTGCGTGAAATGAATTTCCAGGGTGGACTAATACTAATCAGCTTTCATGACATTAGAATACTTGAATCCGCACGCGACCTGGCCCTTTCCTGCAAGCTGAATGTTCTGGACATCATTCGTAAACCAGTAACGTCAGCGGCAATTAAAAAAGCCTTGTCCAATACCGTTGTAAATAGCGCTTCTCCTGTTTCAAATTCCCATGAAAAGATAGCATCCCATCTTGTAAACAATAAAGAAATACAGTCCGAGCTTAACTCTGTTACCGAATCATTGGTTTTGGCCTTTCAACCAAAATACAGTATGGAGACTGAAAAAATCTCCAGTGTCGAGGTCCTTTCCCGGTGGAAAATTCAGGGTGTGCTACTTTCTCCAGATCGTTTTCTATCCACAGCTTATGCCTCGGATCTTATCCACGATCTGAGTTTGCTAATATATAAGCGGGCTCTAGACGGTCTACAGCAGTTACATAATAAGGGATTTATGCTGAGCATTTCAGTCAATTTTTCGATGGCCTCTTTGGCACGACCAGGGTTTGTAGAGGAATTATATAATATCGCCTATATCAACGGCATTGATATGAACTACATTATAATTGAGCTTACTGAAAATCAGGGGTATGGATCTATTCAACATTATCTCGAAAAAATAATGTTTCTGGTATTCAAAAGGTTCAAAGTCTCACTGGATGATTTTGGTACCGGGCAATCAACACTCGAACATTTACGCCATATTCCTTTTACAGAAATGAAAATTGACAAGGTCTTTATACAAAAAGCCTGGTCTGATACTCGCTCAACAGCCATATTACGATCCAGTATAGGTCTTGCCAAAGATCTGGGCATGGAGGTTGTTGCTGAAGGTGGTGAATCCGAGAAAGACTGGGTATTTTGCAAAACCCTCGGCTGTGATTATTTCCAGGGGTTTTACAAATCCAAACCTGTACAGATGAACGATCTTATGAATATGCTGGCTCAAGAGAATAATATACAAGACAATTTGGCGTTACAAAGCCATCAAGACTACAGTGCAACTTATTCTCTGACATAAAAAAGTCACGATTGTTCGTATCTTGATATAAGGTTGTTGAATTTTTTCCTTTGTAGGAAGTGTAATCATATAGTGGATTAAACCCAGGACCCTTTATCATATGAGCACAATACCTGCTGCTACAAAAAATTTATGATGTCCATATAGACACAGTCAGGGATATACCGATTATATTCACGGCTATCTTCAATAAGATTAATATCACCGGCGCCGAAATCCTTATCGAGTTTCTGTCGTACATTGCAGATTGCAGCTTATCATTTTTTCCGTATTTTTGAGCAAATACAGTAATGAATTCCGGATTCCTCACAAGCTTAAAATGAAACAGCCCCGGCACTTTGTTTTTAAAATCTCAAAATGAAGGGGCTGGAATCAGGTAAAGAATCAATTGCTTCGCGTAAGCGTATGGTGTCTGGACTTGAATAAAGCCAACGACTAGATCGGTTCGGCAGTTCCAATCTCTCCAACCAGGCCGCGACTGATCGTCTGTTTGATAAGACGCTCTATGGCTTTCAGTTGTTTACGCTCATCAGAGCTGACCAGCGAGATCGCCCTGCCCTGGGCACCGGCACGACCGGTTCTGCCAATACGATGCACATAATCTTCCGGCACATGGGGAAGATCATAATTGATCACCATGGGCAGCAAATCGATATCAATTCCACGCGCGGCAATATCTGTAGCAACCAGCACCTGAATGCGATTTTGCTTGAAGGCATCAAGCGCCGCAGTGCGTTGTTTCTGGCTTTTATTCCCATGCAGGGCAGATGACATGATGTTATTTTTATTGAGAATCTTGGTCAGCTTGTTAGCGCCATGCTTGGTTCGGCTAAATACCAGCGCCTGGTCCTTTGTACCTTGCAACAGACTTCTCAGTACGCCGGATTTATCTTCCTTATTCACCTCAAACAATTGCTGATGAATAATTTCAACTGCTGAATTACGCGGTGCCGATTCAATTTCCACTGGATTGCGGCAAATAGTTTTTGCCAGGTTTCTTATTTCCGGTGAAAAGGTGGCTGAAAACATCAGGTTTTGCCGACGTTCCGGAACCAGTTTCAGAATCTTGCGAATGGCATGAATAAAGCCCATATCCAGCATTCTGTCGGCTTCATCGAGTACCAGAATTTCCAGTGACTGCAGTGAAACAGCTCTGCGATCAATCAAGTCCTGCAAACGTCCAGGAGTTGCCACCAGAATATCGACACCTTTATGTACACGCTGTAATTGCGGATTAATATTTACGCCACCAAAAACAGCGCAGGCTTTAATTCTTTCGTTATCACCGTAAGTGTCGACACTTTCCAGCACCTGGGCAGCCAGCTCACGGGTTGGCACCAGGATTAACACTTTTACCATGCCACTGGCGACAGGCTTCGAATTGCTTAATTTTTGTAAAATTGGCAGCACAAACGCCGCCGTTTTGCCGGTACCCGTCTGGGCTGCCGCCATAACATCGTCTCCGTCCAGTACTGCCGGAATGGCTTTGGACTGGATCGGTGTTGGATGTGTATAGCCCTGTGCCTGTATCGCACTCAGCAGGGAATCGCTTAGACCAAGGGTATTAAATTGTTGTGTTTCACTCATAAAATATCTGACTCTTAACAGGCTGTTATAGCAAGTAACAATAAGCTACTGATTAACTACCAGCCTTTTTAATTAATGGTATTGCTTTCCCTTCGCAAAAAGCAGGTTATCCCTACCTAAGGCTGGAAAATAGCATGGCAATTGCCATGACTTTTCACAAACATGCCATGAAAATACCATGAGACACGCCATAGAAAATTGCCCTACATGAAAGTAATGGCCGCAATGGTTATGTTGAGAAAATTAGAAAGCAGGCTTATGGCATGCCCTGAGAGGGCCGCACAAGAATCAGGGAGGGTAATACCGCATCAGTAAAAATGAAACGAATCTATATTTACTGACCTTTATAATATTAACTTCAGTACAGACTCTTCACTGCACTGATGGCGCGCACTTTAACACATATGCAAGCGAACTGCATTGACTATTATTTGAGTATATTTATCGTGAATCAGGGCCAAGAGATCCCTAAATCGCACAACATGAAGTTTCTTTCCTGCAATTTCATCAATAGTATTGCAGCTCATTTCGCGTGATTTAAAATAGCCCTGTAAAATAATCTTAAAATCCGGCATAGTCTTCTTCATCATGATTGAACCCCTACTCTTAAGCACCCTGCAAATTTCTACTTATGAACATGAAAACCTGCTCACCAAGGCGAGTGGTTTTTTCTTCGAGCGCGACGAAAAACTTTTCCTGGTCACCAGTCGTCATGTGTTGGTAGATGAACCCAGCGACCACCACCCAAACAGAATAGAACTGGAGTTCCACAACAATCCGGAAAACCTTGCCGAGGCTTCATTCTTCTCCATCCTTTTGTTTAACGATGGCGAAAGCATTTGGCGGCAGGGAGCTGATAGTGCCGGGGATATTGATGTTGCAGTAATTGAAATTGAGCGCGAAAGCCTGCCGGATACTGCCACCTACTTCGCTTTCACCCCGGCACATTTACATGACTCGATCGAAAGAATAGAAATCGGTACGGAAATGCTGATCATAGGATTTCCGTTGGGATTTCATGACACCCTGCATCATTTGCCAGTAGCCCGACGCGCGATTAATGCATCCTCGTTCAGCATGCGTTTCCAGGGCAATGGCTACTTCCTGACAGATGCCAGAACCCATCGCGGCATGAGTGGCGCACCCGTAGTTACCCGGGATAATTCGAAAGTCGATGAGGGAAATTTAAATACCCAGTTGCCCTGGACATTGCTTGGCATTCATTCAGCGCGACTGGATGTAGGGACCAGAGATCTGGAAGTAGACGAAGCACTGGGACTTAATTGTGCCTGGTTTGCCGACATTCTGTTAACCCTGACCAGTGATTAACACCACCAGTAACCAGCTCCAACACTCGAGCGTTTTCACTATCGATTTAGCTTTCCAGCAAAACCCGTGGCGTGTTCAGGGCAAACACCGAAAGGGTGGCGGCAATTACTCCGCAGATAGCGATCGCGACAACCAGTGGCACCGGCGTGTTATTAAAGACCGCACTGACAATGGCAATACAGATAGCGCCAATAACCATCTGTAATGTGCCACCCAGAGAAGCAGCCGTACCGGCAATGGGCCCATGATCTTCCAGCGCCAACACCATTGAGGTGGGTAACACCAATCCCAGAAAAGCATAAGTCACCAGTAATAGTCCTACCAGCAAGGGAAAACTGTCAAAACCAAGCATCACCACGCCAAACAGCAAGCAGCCAAAGAAACAGTAGCCGGCCACAGCCCACCTGATCACTTTAATAGCGCCAAAGCGGGCTTCCAGTGTTGCTGCCAGTTGACTGGCGGCAAAAAAACCAAAAGCATTCAGGGCAAACGCCAGGCTGTACTGGAAAGAAGTCAGTCCATAGTAATCCATGTAGAGAAATGAACTGGTTGCCAGGAAAGCAAAAAAGCTGCCCATGCCCATACCGCCTATCAGGGTAAGTCCCATGTAGTGGGTATCGCGAAACAGAACGCCAAAGGCGCTCATCATTCGACTGAATTTAAAAGGACTCCGGTTCTCAGGCAGCAGGGTTTCCCTGAGTCCAAAACGCGTCATCAGAAAACCGACAATAGAAGCCAGAGAAACCGCCACAAAAACAGCACGCCAGCCAAAGGGAATAATCACCGCACTACCCAGTAATGGCGCAAACATCGGCGAAATAGCAATGATGATCATGATGGTAGACATCAATCTTGTCGCTTCGTTACCGGTATAACAGTCACGAATGACGGCGCGTGGAATCGACATTACCGCCGCTGCGCCAATACCCTGAACAAAACGCATCGCTATCAGCCAGTTAATGGTGGGTGACATGGCGCAGCCAATAGAGGCCAGGGCAAACACTACCAGGCCAAAATAAAGCGGCGGTTTGCGACCAAACACATCGGATGCAGGACCATAGACCAGTTGGCTGACACCAAATGATATAAAAAAGGCCATCAGTGTCGCCTGGGATGCTGATACCGATGCCTGAAGGTCTTCGGCAATCACCGGCATTGCCGGCAAATACATATCAATCGCAAACGGGCCTATCCAGCTAAGAGACCCAAGTACCAGGGCCATTTTGATAAAATCAGATTTCACACCTTAATCCCGTGTTGAATACACCGTGAGTTTTTCACAGGTGAGAATAAAAGAAGGGGGCAATTATAGTGGCGAATTTGATAATTAGTAGCACCGATTGCAAGAGTTATCCGGGCACACGCTGGAAAAATACAATCAAGGAAAGAAATAACCTTATCCATGCTATAGATGGACTTGCTCCTTGCCCTGTAAATAGTCAGCTGGTGAAGGTGGCTTTATGAGAGAGCAATCCCTTGTTGAGTTTGCTGTCTCCCATCTGATAATTCTATTAAAATATCCCGGAAGCCCAAGTTACTGCTAAAACGTTATTACTACCCGCCAGAAGGAAGCACCGGATGCCTGAAGATACCGAAATTACTCTCCATTATTTTGACGTACGTGGCCGTGGGCAATTTATACGTGGCCTGCTCACTCATCGCGACATCCCCTTTAGTGATGACCGCATCAAGCTCAATGCAGATAATTCCAACTGGCCAGATATTCGCAGTAACAGAGCTGTTAGCGGCGACTTTCAGAAACTGCCAGCGCTGCAATGGGACGATCTGATTCTTAATGAAGTCTTGGTCATTCTTGATTTTATTCAGGAAAAACTGGGGGATAACGCCCTGCTGGATGAACGCACACGAGCACAACATGCCATGCTTAGATCAAGCGCGTTTCTTGATTTACTCACGCCCTGCATCAATCTGATCTGGTGCGATATTTTTCATCCAGGCACCAATGTGGCTGACGCCACAGCTGTTCTTAAAAGACGCATTCAAATGCACCTGGCAACCGTGAATCAGACAATGGAACAGTGGGGCTGGCTGAATGCAATGAATGATCGTGAAGTGATGGTTGCTGATGCCGTGTTATGGGAGGCACTGGATGTCATTCGACTCACCTTTGATGACAAAGTCAGTTTTGATGATCTTGATGCGCTGGCAACGTTTTATGATGCTTGCCCGGGAGCAGCAACATTCAAAAAACTGCTGGCTCTGAAACCTTCCACCATTACTGCACGACCGGGCGAAGCCCAGGCGCTGATAGCTATTCATGAGAGTTTGAATACCGAGGAATGAGCAGAATTCTTCCACTGATAATTTATGTTTGCCTGTTTTTAACCGGCTGCACATCATTTTCCTCATCGAATCAATCCCATGCCGATGACCTGCCACCCGGCGAGGGAGCAAATAAACCGCTATACAATGCTGTCTCGCTGAATGCTTCACACTGGTCACTGGTGGAAATTCAGTCCATGGATGATTCTCTTTATAAGCCAACTGACTCATCAGAGTATCTGATCAGCTTTTCACCACAGGGGAATTTCACTGCCCGTCTGGATTGCAACCAGGTGCGGGGGGACTGGACTCATACCGGAAGAAACCAGCTGGAAATTAACCCGCTTATTTCTACCCGGGCATTTTGTGCACCTGAGTCACTTTATGACCGGGTACTCCGTGATCTGGGCTACACCCGTTCCTTTGTTCTGGAAAACAACCATTTATTTCTGGCCACCCTGGCCGATGGCGCAATACTGGAGTTTGCACCCTACAATCCTGTGGATTTCGAAATTTCACCGTCGTTTGCCTGTGATGAAGCTCGAGGGACTGTTGAAGCAATGGTGTGCGAAGACGAAGAATTGATGAAGCTGGACTTATACCTCGATGAATTGTATCGCGCTGCATTAAAAAACTTTCCGCAAGAAGAGCTTCCTGCACTGAGGGCGTTCCAGCGCGGCTGGATTTCCGGGCGCAATGATTGCTGGAAGGACGCCAATATCAGGCGCTGTGTTGTCGATGAATATCTCACTCGCCTGAGTGAGCTGGAAGTAAAAACCGGATATTTAATAGCACCGAAAGCGGTAAATTTCATGTGCGCTGAAGATAATCTGCTCAGTGTCTATTTTTATAAAACAGCGGTAAAACCATTGGCGGTGCTAAATATGAATCAGCAACAGATATTTACCTGGCTCAATCCTTCAGCAAGCGGCTCGCGTTATGCAGGACAAAATATTGAGTTCTGGCAAAAGGGAACTGAGGCAATCCTGACGACACTGGAAGATAAACAGGACTGCCAACTGCAGACTTCCCTGCGTTAATCGCGGCAAAACCGGTTTCAATCAAGGTGAAACACCGGCACCGACAATGCTTACTGCCTCAATCATAATCGGCTTGGTCGCCAGGGAATCCAGGTAAGCAGCGCCATCATTCCACAAGCGACCCTGGTCAAGTCCACCGCCAGGTTCACCAACCGGAATAAAGCCATCCACCGCCTCCATTCCCGAGACCACTTTACCAAAAACAGTAAAGTTATAACGCGGTTCAGCGAGTCTGTTGTTCTCTATAGTGTTAATAAATACCTGGGTAGAGTTGGTATCCGGTCCGGCCTTGGCAAAAGCCAGGGTACCGCGCTCCAGAGCAAACAGACTGGGATCGTCATCGAAGTTATTGTCCTGCCATTGCGGATAATTATCGCGCCAGTTGATCCCAAACTGGGCAACGAAGTCAGGCACCACACGAAATACCGGCGTAGCATCGTAGAATCCGGCCTCGACCAACTCAAGAAAACGCTCTGCCGCATTGGGGGCTGCTTCAGGATAAATCTCGATGACTATCTCACCTGATCCTGTTTGCATCAGCACAGTGGTTTTTTTCGTTAATTCTGGAACGAGATCTTCTTTACCAGGCAGCGGGTCCAGAGATATTGTCATGTCGCTCACCGTCTGCTCATTGAAAGACGCATCGGCTGTCATACTGTCGGTACTACTACTGCTGTTATCTTGCCCTCCGCAGGCAATAAGCTGCAGGATAAAAAGCAGTGTAATTATTTTCTTCATTTTTCAAATTCCAACTTATTGTGAATAGACCCAGATCAGCAGTGCATCCAGTAACTCAGTGCCCGGGCCTCGATCAGCCAGTTCATGATTCACCATACCTGTTACTGCAAAAACCCGGTTACTTTGTGAATAGACAAAACCATTTACCGCCGATACCTCATCAAGAGAGCCGGTTTTTACATGCATGCGACCAGACATCTTCGATCCCCGTGCCCGGTTGCGCATGGTGCCGTCCATACCGTTGAGCGGCAACGACGCTACATACTCTGGCATATAGGGACTGACCCAGGCACTTTGCATGACTTTGTTGAGCAATGCTGCTGTGACGCGCGTATCTCGTGACAGCCCGGCACCATTAGTCAACAACAACTGATTTGAGTCGAGGCTTTTCAGTTCCAGGTAGTTATTGACCGCCTGAATACCCTTTTCCACCGTTGCCGGCGGACCCAGAATTTCTGCGCCCAGTGTCAGTAGCAAATGTCTGGTCATCAGGTTATTACTGAATTTATTGATGGACTTGATGACATCGGACATGGGCACTGAATTCCAGATAACAATGGGGTCAAGCTCATCCGGAACAGCCCCCCGACGTAAATCTCCATCCAGCTGACCACCCAGTTCTGTCCACAACTCCATGAACAGACCAAAGGTATAATCCGGTGCATCCAGTACTTCCCTGACCATCTGGTAGCGCGGGCATCGTGACGGAAACTGCCCTTCAAAAATCACTTCTGAAGGATCAGCAGGATTCAAATTAAAGCTGATACCGCGCTGATAGCCACCACAGGATCTATTGACCTGACGCAGACGGTTGCTGATTTTCACATTGGGTAAGCGGGGATCGGTGTGAATGATAACATCGCGGCCATTGGTATGGGGGTAAAAGAAAAAGGTCATGGCCTGGAAGTTGGCGATAATGGCATTGGGATTGGTATTGTAGGCACGACCACTTTGATTATCGATAAGCTCTGCATTCTCCACAGAGGCATCAAAGTAGGATCCATCCAGCACCAGGTTGCCGGTGATATGGTCAACACCACTGCGTTGCAGGGACTTCAGCATCGCTCGCAACTGATCTTCCAGCAGAAAGGGATCTCCTCCCCCTTTCATCAACAAATCACCTCGTAGCACGCCGTTTTCAATGGGTCCCAGGGCATAGAGCTCGGTCTGCCAGGTAAAGGCAGGCCCTAATGATTCCAGCGCAGCAAATGTAGTCAGGGTCTTGATTGCTGATGCGGGATTCATTGGAAGATCGGCGTTTACAGACAAACTGGGGTTATCCTGACCCACTTCCTGAACATAAAAACTGTAGCTGGATGACGGCAAATTGTGGCCATCAATCACCAGCTGAATGCGTTCGGGGATAATATTGTTTTGCGCGTCAGCTGCCTGTGCCAGGCTGATAAAAGAGTGCACGAAAGACAAAGCAATCAGCGCAACAAGAGAAAGCTGCCGAGAGAACAAGCACTTGAAAAATTTTTCCATGGTTTTTACATCGAACCCTGTTCTTGCTTCTTTACTTTAATCAGGCAGCGCAAAGGTGAACAACGCTGTCCCTGCGGCAATGGCAATATACTGTTTGCCATTAACAGCATAGGACATGGGCGCCGCATTTACCTGCCCGCCAAGGTTGGCTTTCCAGAGCAGTTCACCACTGCTGGCATCCAGCGCCACGAAGTAACCGTCCTTACCGCCGCCAAAAACAAGATCACCATCAGTCGAGAGTACCCCGCCCCAGGTAATATTGCCCAGATCGAACTCCCACACCGCATCCAGGGTGTCCGGATGATAGGCACGAATGACGCCCCAGGCTTCCTCATTGTTGTTCAGGAAAGGTTCCAGCGCGACATCGCCCATGGTGGTCTGGCGTCGATTAACACCCAGTGCCTGGGGAAACTGACCCTCGATAGCCATGATGCCTGAATCCTCCCAATGCGCAACATAGTAAAGATCATGCTTTGGACTGTAAGCTGTGGGAGCCCAGTTGATGGCCCCATGGACATGGGGACGGATAACCGTTCCTTCCACTGAAGGCACCATGCCAGGCACTCGAATCGGACGTCCCGATTCATCAAAACCGCTCATCCAGTTAACGTTGACATAGGGTTTGCCATGGAGGAATTCACCAGTCACGCGGTCCAGAACATACATCAGGCCATTACGATTGGCCCACAGCATAAGTTTGCGCAAGCGACCATCCCATTGCCGGTCCACCAGAACGGGTACCTGAGTGGAATCATAGTCCATCTCATCATGGGGCGTGAACTGGTAATGCCATTTTATTTCTCCGGTGTCTGCATCAAACGCCACCACACTGTCACTATAAAGATTATCACCGAGCCTTGAACGGCCATCCCAGTCGGGCGCCGGATTACCGGTTCCCCAATACACCAGATTGGCTTCGTGATCATAGGCGCCGGCATTCCAGATAGCGGCTCCACCGGTTTGCCAGGAATCTCCGGACCAGGATTCATGCCCGGGCTCACCGGGCCCGGGAATGGTATAGGTCTTCCAGATCTCGGCACCTGAGTTGACATCATAGGCGGCCACATAACCGCGAATACCGAGGTCGCCACCGGCGGTGCCGATATAGACTTTATCTTCAACTACCATGGGCGGCATGGTGATGGAATACAGCGCATCGGGATCGGCCACTTCAGTATTCCAGATCAGATTGCCACTGCGGGCATCAATCGCCAGCAAACGTCCATCCACAGTACCCATGAATAGTGTATTGCCGAGAATCGCCAGGCCCCTGTTAACCCGCCCGCAACAGGTTCGTGCCGGTGCCGGCTCATGGTTATAGGTCCAGAATATTCTGCCTGTCGCCGCATCAAGAGCAATGACGTCATTGGGAGCCTGCACGGTATACAGAACACCATCCACGACCAAAGGCGTGGCTTCAAATTTTTCCAGTGATCGGGCCTGCCACACCCACTGCAATTCTAGCTCAGCGACATTGCCGGTGTTGACCTGATCAAGACCACTGTGGCGCTGGTTAAAAAGATTTTGTGAATAGCTGAGCCAGTTAGCGTCGTTATCAGCACTTAAAATGTCATCAAAACTGACTTGTGAAAACCCCGCTTGACTTACCAGCAGGGCAACAATCAATAGCACACTATTTTTTTTCATTGTGCGGCACCCCGGCGTAGCGTGGACAGATAAGCCACCAGATCGGCAATCTCCTGTGGCGTGTAGCCTGTCGCCAGTGAAGGCATATCCGGGCTGGAAAACCCGAATGAAACCAGCTGACTCTTTTCAAATGAGCGCAGTCTTTCATTGCTATCGAGCATCTGGACAGTAAAGGCATCATGATTAAGCAGGCGACCGGAAACCATTTCCCCATTCGACGTCTGCACGGAATAAAAACGGTTGCCAGGTTGCACTTCGCTATTGGGCTCAAGCAGTGACTGTTCAAGTTCCGCCGCGGATCTAACCAGGGCAATACTGCTCAGGTCCGGACCCAGAACAGAACCTCTGCCATTAATCATATGGCAGTCCATACATTCACCCCTGCCCTCATACAATGTTTTGCCCCGTGCCACATTACCGCCAGGTGAAGCGTTATCGCTTTCCCCCAGACTACGCAGATAAGCGACAAGCATGTAAGCCTGTTCTTCGGTGACTCGCGGTGTTGGCGGCATTGGCGTATTGGGAATGCCCTTCATGATGATACTGGCAATTTCCTCATCGGAATAAGGCTGACGAAAGTTGTTATGTCCCAGATCCACCTGACTTATCAGATCACCGTCAGGTCCATGACAATTTGCACAGTAATCCCGAAAGGCTCGCTCGCCACTTAGCAGATCAGCGCCGGTTTCATGTTGCGCCAGACTTGAAGGGCTCGTAGTAACAACAAGCATAACGGCAAGAACAGACAAGCATGTCCACAATCGGTTCACAGGAAAAAGTGCTGATGATAAATTCACAGGACTATTGAGCTGCTTCAGCTTCGGCGCGCGAGGTATACCCCTGCTTCACCCATTCTTCCCAGTCAGGACTTGGACCACAGCCACCATCATTGGGAGAGTAGAAAGTTCCCTGGGCATCGATAATATAACCCAACGCGCCACCAGGGCGGCCGTCATGAAGTGGACAATAGACCACGCTTACCGTCTGCCCGGGCTGAAACGTGAAACCGTTCATGCCGGGAGAACGGGACATCACTGCTGGCGGTGCGGCACCTTCCAGGCTGTAAAGTGTGCCATCCCGGGTTTCCATGTACAGGGCAATATGGGGGCTGTTAAATGCCCAGCGTCTTATTGTACCTGTCAGAAACTCTTCGCGGGAACGGTCAAACATGGCAAAACTGTGGTGAGCCATGGCACTTTCCAAACCAGTGGTCATCAAAAATCCGCTTACTGCTAAAATTTTTATTGCCGTATTCATTTATGGACTCCCTGGATATCCCGGTGCTTACTGGAGATCATCATTAAAAATAGGACTTTTTTCCTGCCCTGCCAGTCCCGCGGGCAGATCGGGATTACGCAGCCGATCATTGCCACGCGGATCCACATAGCCATCTTCTCCCGGTAAGCGATACTGGGTTGAAGGTCTACCCTCGTCGTCAAACGTCAGGTAGGTATTATCATTTTGGGCACACTCCCAGTAACGCATCCTGAAACCAAGTGCCTGAAGGTCTTGCCGTGGCCGAAAAGTGTATACCACTGTTATCGGTTCAACCAAACTCAGCGCATCATAAAAAGTGACATTATTGACCAGTCTTTTGGTGCCATTGTTCAGAGTTTCCATACGCCAGACTTCCACTGTTTCAAACTGGTTGCTGGTTGGTGGCGTTCCACGGAAATAATCCGATGGATAAATATCAACAGTATGTACGATCAACATATCATCCACCCAGAAGCCAATGGAATCGCCAGCAGCATAATGGGTACCATCAATATTCTTGTGTTCCTGGTTGATGTAGATTCGACGCGTGTCATTACCCAGATCATTGGTCCACCAGGACTGGCTTGGTGTATTGATGAATTCCCGCACGTAAGGTTCGAGCAACCAGCGTGGCATGCCGGCAGGCTCACATGAGGTCAGGCGGTCATAGTCTACGCCAAGATCCCGTCGATACTGGAATGCGGCTTCGTATTCCGGCGTCAGGACGCCCTCTTTTATTACCACATTCTCGCCTTCACCAAAGGGACCAATGGGGCTGCCATCCAGCGACTCCAGAAACAGCTGGTTGCCGCTGTTATTCCCTTGTGCAGACCACAAGCCCTCCCACTTCGGCACGCTATCATAGGTATGGGAAGTACCTCCATTATGGGTGTTATATAAATATTCATAATGTGCAGTGGAAGTCGCGAAACGCTGGGGTGGCGGAACTACGTCCGGCAATTGCGCCCTTGGCCCAGGCTGGGCCTGAAGCAGAGTTGAGACAAGCAGCATTATCACTGCCTGAACGAACTTATTAACCATGTTTTTCATTTACGCCCCCCGTCCCAGGTAAATCATTAAAACTGAATATTATTATTTTCTATAGCTATTTTTTATCCTTCAGCCTTGCTGAAAAGGCTCAATGGACAGCCTGGTTTTCAGGTCAGCCTTACAGAAAGCATGCAGGAAACAGGTTTGCTCGGACATATCCAGAATAGTACGGGCAAACTCATCATCTTCCCCACTGACCAGATGGACATGGGTTTCCACCGGATCCGCTGTCCCCGCTTTGCCTGTTCCTCCACTGGCGCCGCCCAGTGAAAAATGCGTGTCCTGGATAATGCGATACTCCTGCAAATCCTTTTTAACGATTTTGGCGTAACGCCCGAACTGGGTCATAAAACAAAATCCGATGCCGGCACTGATATAACTCGCGGCATCCGGTGCCAGTCCCTTGCCACCATTGATTGGCGCCTCATCACACAAAAAGTGAAAGATGGAGCCATGGGGATTAAACAGATGCTGCTCAACCTGCTTTACGCCGTCTTCGCGCAGGGTACAGATGCCGCGAATATGCAGAATCCGATCCTGCTCTTCTTTCAGACTGTCACCCGCCAGAGTCACGCTCTCTTCTGTTTTGGGCGTTATACCCCCCTTGACAAGTAAAGCCGACCAGTCATCGCTGGTTGGCATGGCAGCGTTGAAATGATCCCCCGGATCCGCCAGCGCGGGCTGTCCTACGGACAAGGCCTTGGCTGGCTTAATTTCCTCACCATTGTGG
>CBFICR010000002.1:0-115259 GCA_965661105.1 Pseudohongiellaceae bacterium
TCTATACTGTTTATAAAATCTCTAAGGTCACGTTTCATTTGCCGGATCCTGTAGATGTTGCACGCATAACGCTCTTGCTAATAGGAAAAAGCCCGTTGGCGTGGCATTAGCTTAAGCAAAAGGCATGACAACGGGCTTTTGTCCTTATTGAGCAGTTCGTTATGTGTGATTTGCATTTACAGCCTTCCATGGACGAATGTTGTTAATTTGATCTGCCAATACTGCCTCTGCTACTTCTGTATCGTATGCAGCTTGCACACGCAGCCAGTACCCATTAGACAAGCCAAAAAACTTACACATCCTTAAATCTGTATCTGCTGTTATGGAGCGATTACCCGAAACAATTTCGCCAATCCTTTGAGCTGGGACACCTATCTCTTTAGCAAGACGGTACTTAGTAATACCCATGGGCTCAAGAAATTCTTCGTTAAGCAACTCTCCAGGTGTTACAGGGTCAATATTACGCATGAGTTACCTCCTAATGATAATCGACAATTTCAACATCTTCTGCGCCAGCTTTAGTCCATCGAAAGCAGATTCGAAACTGTTTGTTTATCCGAATACTATGCTGGCCCTTACGATCATGTGATAAAGCTTCAAGCATATTGCCAGGTGGTACTTTCAGGTCACTTAGAGTATTGGCTGCTTGAAGCTGGCGAATCTTTCGCAAAGCAATTCTTTCAAAGTTAATGAACCGCCTGACTCGAGTTCCTTTAGAAAGCTTTTCTGTATCTCTACATTTGAAAGAAGTGATCATATCTGAATAATAACGCCTGGCATTAATAACGTCAATCGTTATTATTTGTCAATGCCTAGCCTCTTAGTACACATAACGCTTCAATAACCGGCGCCGATTTGCTGCGTCCGGCGCCTGAAAGGCGCGAAGTTGATTGACTTGTTATGTGTTGATTTCATACTCATTGACATCAAAAGATTCTACTAGCGAAAATGAATCATTTTCTGGGCCTGAATTTCTGAACTCATCCAATGGGCCACGTGCAATCCATTTCTCGAAAATATTCACCCTGCTCTCATCAATAGGATCTGGCGACACAGAAAAATCTTCGCACGCATCTAGCTCTCTTGCTTGCGATATAGCCTCAAGCGACTTTTCGATAAATTCATCACGCGAACCAGGCTTTAACTTTAATTTTCCTGCAACGATTATTGCCATGCAATTACTCTCCTAGACACATAACATTTTTATACCGAGCGGGCTCGGTTTGTCATTTGGGTGTTTTTATTTCTATTCTTACTCATTGATTCCATTCCTAAAAAAAGCTGTTCAATTTTTAACCGAAAAGAAAACGAGACAGCGCGTTTTTCTCCTATAAGGGCTCGTTTGTTATTAAGGGGTATGTGTAGCATGTTGAATAATGCGGCAAAAATTCCTTAATCCCTTAAAAACGCGCCTTATTGCTATGCAAAGAGTGCCATATTTTCAGTATTTAGGAAATATGATCAAAATAGTCGCCATATATTCTTAATAAAGAGGTGGCGCATCACTCCCCTGCTCCAGTGACCTGGCGGGGATTTGAGAAAGGTTTATTCCGAAGGAGGCACCAAAGATTCCAGACCATCCAGGGTCCGAGTTGGAAAGGCGATATCGGCTTCATGGTCATGAATGATATCGATGATTTTTAACAACACATCCTGTTTGACGCCGTGAAACTCCACCCAGTTGGTGGTCTTGGTGAAGGTGTAGACGAAGAAGTCCAGGCTGGAGGCTGAGAGGGAAACAAAATTCACGATCATGGTTTGATCGGTATCAATATCCTGGTGACCTTGCAGCATCTTTTTCACATCGGCGACGATGTCCCTGATTTTTGCTGAATCACAGTAGCGCAAACCAAAGGTTTCATAGATACGGCGGTTGGTCATGCGGGACGGGTTTTCCAGCACGATGGTATTGAACATGGAATTGGGGATATACAGCGGGCGCTTGTCGAAGGTGCGGATCTTGGTAAGGCGCCAGCCGATATCTTCTACAGTGCCTTCAATTTCCCGATCCGGTGAACGTACCCAGTCGCCAATGGAGAATGGTCGATCAAGATAGATCATCAGACCACCGAAGAAATTGGCGAGCAAGTCCTTGGCAGCAAAACCTACGGCGATGCCCCCTATTCCACCAAAGGCCAGTACGCCACTGATACTGATACCCAGCGTCTGCAGGATTACCAGCGTGCCGGTAATAAGTACAGAGATGCGCAGCAGTCGGGCAATGACTTTAACCGTTACTTCATCGGTATCCACCTCTTTCAGGGTGCGCTTTTCAATTATCGACGCTTCGACATTACTGATCAGCTTGTACAGGAACATCACCAGTAAAAGAATAATGGCGATATGGCGAAGCAGTGGTGTGAGCTGAAAAAGTTCGTTTTGGGACACTGCCTCGACTATTTCAGCAGCGATGGATAAACCAATCACCCAGACAAAAAGCAGCAAGGGGCGTTTCACAGAATCCAGAAAGGTGTCGTCCCACAGGCTTGCTGTGGCTTCAGCTTTGAGATGCAGGCGATGAAGAATGCGGCGCAGAATAAAGTTGCTCAGCACGGTGGCCAGCACCACACCAAAAACGTGGATTACCCAGTTGTTCTGTTCGATCCAGTTGAGTAGTGATTCCATCTATTGCTGCCGGGATTTAATGATTGCCAGTAATTACTAATATTTAATAGTGGCAGGTGACCCTTCGCTATCCGTGGTCCAGGTGCCCTTTCGATAAAAGGCTTTCCAGCCGGTGGGCTTTTTATCGATTTCACTTTGTACATACTGTTCTTTATTCTTGCGGCTGAATTTCACCACGGTCTTGTGGCCATCAGGGTCTTCAGTGGGCGCTTTCATCAGGAAAGCATATTTTTTATCAATTTCGTCTTTATGGGGAATCAGCTCCTCCACTAAAGGTGCACGGGTTTCACGATTTTTCGGAAACTGGCTGGCTGCCAGGAACAGACCCGCCGCCCCATCACGCAGGATATAGGTATCCTCCACTTTTTCGCATTCCAGCTCCGGCATTGGTACCGGTGTCATTTTTGGTGGCGCCGCTTCACCATTGCGCAGTAATTTACGGGTGTTCTTGCAGTCTTCCGACATACAGCCAAAGTATTTACCGAAACGGCCATTCTTGAGCTGCATTTCTGCGCCGCACTTGTCGCATTCCAGAGTTGGCCCGTCATAACCCTTCAGCTTGAACTTGCCAACTTCCACTTCAAAGCCCGAGCAACCCGGATTATTGCCACACACATGCAGTTTCCTTTCCTCGTCGATCAGGTAGGAATCCATGGCAGTATCGCAAATCTTGCAGCGATGCTTGTCCAGCAGCAGACGCGATTCCGCTTCATCATCGGCATCGACACTGATGGCCTCATCACCGGGAGTTAGATTGAGAGTAGTTTTACAACGTTCCTTGGGCGGCAGGTTATACCCGGAACAGCCCAGAAAGACACCGGTGGAGCCGGTACGAATCTGCATATTGCGACCACAGGTCGGACACTTGATGTCGGTTTCAGTGGGATTGTTTTCCCGCATACCGCCTTCTTCTGACTGCGCCTGTTTCAGTTGGCGGGTAAAATCATCGTAAAACGCATTGAGGACATCCAGCCATGGTTTTTTGCCCTGGGCAATATCGTCCAGGTTGTCTTCCATACGAGCGGTAAACTCGTAATCCATCAGATCCTTGAAATTTTCCACCAGACGATCAGTGACGATATCGCCCATTTTCTGGGCATAAAAACGGCGGTTTTCCAGCTTCACATAACCGCGATCCTGAATTGTGGAAATAATGGAGGCATAGGTGGAAGGCCGACCAATACTTCTTTTTTCCAGCTCTTTGACCAGGCTTGCTTCGGTGTAACGCGGGGGCGGCTTGGTGAAATGCTGTACCGGGTCCAGTGTCTGCATCAGCAGTTTGTCGCCGATTTTCAAATCCGGCAGTTCCACATCGCCGTCCTTGCTCACTGGCAGGACGCGGGTATAACCATCAAACTCCATAATGCGTCCTTTGATACGCATGCTGTAGCCTGCCGCTGCCACTTTTATGGTGCTGCTTTTATAGCGCGCCGGTGTCATCTGACAGGCCAGGAACTGTTGCCAGATCAGGTTGTAAAGGCGTACGGCATCGCGGTCCAGGGCATCCAGACGACTGGAGTTTTCCAGCACGCTGACATCGGAAGGACGGATCGCCTCATGGGCTTCCTGGGCGCCTTCACGACTGCTGTAGCGAATCGGGTTTTCCGGCAGATACTTTTCACCAAACTTTTTCTTGATGAAATCACGAGCCATACCCAGCGCATCATTACTCAGTGCGGTGGAGTCGGTACGCATATAGGTAATAAAGCCCGCTTCATACAGGCGCTGCGCCATGGTCATGGTTTTCTTGACGCTGAAGCCCAGGCGTGTGGAGGCGGCCTGCTGCAGGGTCGAGGTAATAAATGGCGCGCGCGGCCTGGACGAGGTTGGCTTGTCTTCACGGTCACTGACCGTGTAATCAGCCGGATCCAGTGTCGCCATGGCGGTACGGGTTTGCTCTTCGTTTTTGGGCTTGAATTCCTTGTCCTGATATTTGGTGACTTCAAAACGCAGTGGCTCAATCTCGTCTGCGCTGGCTTTTTTTGCCGCATTTTCCGGCGTTAACAGGTTGGCAAACAGCTCCCAGTATTCTTCCGGCACAAAGGCGCGAATTTCATTTTCCCGTTCTACCAGCAGGCGCACTGCCACGGACTGCACACGTCCGGCAGAAAGCCCTCTGGCCACTTTGGCCCACAGCAAGGGCGAGACCATGAAACCCACCACGCGGTCGAGAAAACGTCTGGCCTGTTGTGCCTCGACATGCTTCATGTCGACTTCGCCAGGGTCGGCAAATGCCTCCTCAATGGCTTTCTTGGTAATTTCGTTAAATACAACGCGCTTGTAGCGTGAATCATCGCCGCCAATGGCTTCTCTCAGATGCCAGGCGATGGCCTCTCCTTCGCGGTCAAGGTCGGTTGCCAGATAGATGGTTTCGGAATCCTTGGCAAACTTTTTCAGCTCGTTAACCACCTTCTCTTTACCAGGAAGGATTTTATAGTTGGCTTTCCAGCCGTGCTCGGGATCGATCCCCATACGGGCGATTAACTGGGTCTTGGCTTTTTTGGCCTTGTGGATTTTTTTCTGTTCGGGATCCATCTTGCGGGTTTCAGCCGCTGCCTTGGCACGGGCTTTGGTGTCGACAGCACCACTGGAGCCACTGGTAGGCAGGTCACGAATATGACCTACGGATGACTTAACAATGAAGTCATTTCCCAGATATTTGTTAATTGTCTTGGCCTTGGCAGGCGACTCAACAATAACCAGTGATTTACCCATTTAGCGTTTGTATCCCATTTGAATTCGGCAGTTTTCAGCCATTTTTTTATTTTCTGGCATCAAAAACAGGCGCCATCATTAATGACAAGCGCCCGCCCGGTCAAGAGCTGTATTGAAAAAAGTTTAAAAAAGTGACCAGCAGTGCACATCTATAGAAAGAAATATGCTGTAAATACCGGCATTTTTTAGCAGAAAAAAAAGATTCACTGCCCTCACCTTCAAAAAGGCGGGCATTAAACCATCGGATTTAGGAAAAGAAAAGCGAAAAATATTTTGCCAGACAGGCAAAATTACATCGGCACTTCCATAGTCCAGCCGAAATTATCTTCTTTTTCGCCATTTTGAATCTGGCAAAGAAGATCATATAACTGCTGCATTACAGGTCCGACTTGCTCCCCATCACCATAGAAGCTGTGCCAGGCATCATCAAACCATATTTTACCTACCGGCGATAGCACTGCCGCGGTACCACAGGCAGCAACTTCAGCGAAGGTATCCAGTTCGGCGCGTAAATCGATGGCGCGTTCCTGGGTTTCCATGCCCAACTCATGTTTGGCTATATCCATGATCGAACGCCTTGTAATGCTGGGCAAAATGGCGGCTGACTTGGGCGTGATAAGTTTATTATCCCGGGTACAGATAATGATATTGGCTGATCCTGCTTCTTCTATATAACGACGCTCGGCAGCATCCAGGTAAAGGGCTTCATTGGCCCCCATCTCCTGGGCTTTACGGGTGGCATACAGACCGCCAGGATAATTGGCGCCAGCCTTCACATCACCAGTGCCATGGGGGGCTGCACGATCAAAGTCAGACACCGCCAGTTTGATAACGGAAAGGCCTCCGCTCTTGTAGTATGGCCCAACCGGAGAAACCATGACGCGGAACTCGTATTGCTTGGCCGGACGCAGCCCCATGTTCGCGCCTATGCCAATCAGCAGAGGACGAATATACAAAGAGGCGCCGCTACCATAGGGAGGCACCCAATTGATATTGGCCCGCACTGCTTCTTTTACCCCACGCAGAAACAACTCTTCCGGCACCCGCGGCATGGAAAGGCGGTCAGAGGTATTCTGCATGCGCTGGCAATTCATTTCAGGTCGAAACAATAAAACACGACCATCTTTGGCGGTCTGCGCCTTCATGCCTTCAAAGCATTGCTGGGCATAATGCAGAGCCGGAGAGCCTTCATGCAGATGCAGGAATTCGTCCGTGGACAACTCCCCTTGTGACCATTCGCCATTTTCATAACGGGCACTGAAACGATAATCGGTTTTCGTGTATTCAAAGCCGAGGCTTTTCCAGTCTATGGCCTTTTTCTCTTGCGCGTTCATGGGATCCTGATTTGGCTGATTCAAAAAAGCGCTCATTATACAGAGCATGCGGACGATTCTTCTAATTTTTTACAGATAAATGAATGGTTACAAGTATCAAGATTTAAACGACAGGAAAAAAGAAAAAGGATAAAGGATAAAGGTGGGCGTTTAGCCTGGAGGTTTGACGCTGCTTTCTGATGATATTGGGTGCTTGAGACTTGTAACTTGTAACTGGCTACAAGTACCATGCACAACAATATTTAGCTGTACCGAATAGCCCCCATGAACCCAAAAAATGAGTATCCGCTAATTGATATTGGCGCCAATTTGAGCCATGAAAGTTTTAGTGGTGAGCTTGATCAGATTATCGATGAGGCGCAACAGGTCGGTATTCAACATATTATGGTGACCGGCACATCCATCACTGACAGTACCAAAGCGGCCTCCCTCGCCACGCACTATGAAGGCTATCTATCCAGCACCGCAGGTGTGCATCCCCATGAAGCCGAGAGCTTTCATGATCGTATGCCGGCTGATCTGAAAGCACTGGCCTTGCAGGACTGTGTCAAAGCCATTGGCGAAACCGGGCTGGATTATTTTCGCGATTATTCCCCCCGTGATGACCAGAAAGACGCGCTGGCACAACAGCTGCAACTGGCAGTTGATCTCCAGATGCCGGTATTTCTGCACCAGCGTGAGGGCCATGAAGACTTTATGCAGATACTGCGTGAATACCGTAATTCACTGCCCCGGGGCGTAGTCCATTGTTTTACCGGTACACAAGCAGAATTATGCGATTATCTGGAGCTGGATATGCATATTGGTATAACCGGCTGGATCTGTGATGAGCGCCGCGGGCATCACCTGCATGAGTTTATTCACCTGATTCCCCAGAACCGTTTGATGCTGGAAACGGATGCCCCTTACCTGCTGCCGCGAACCATCCGGCCGAAGCCTGCTTCGCGCAGAAATGTGCCGGCAAATCTGGTCCATGTGCTGGCCACGGTGGCGCAATGTTTGGGTAAAAGTGAAAAAAATATCGCTGAATTGACAACAACGAACGCTAGGGATTTTTTCGCTCTATAAACTCTGCTATATTCATCGCAATTATGAAAAAACGAGATTTCTTGGCAGCACTCATGGCGGGAGGAGGCATTTCCTTCCTGAGCTCGCGCCTCTGGGATCAGTACAAGAATAATCGTTTGTCCTTTCCTGAATTACCGGATCTGGCGGACCTGTCATCTTTCAAGACAGCCGCTGATATAAGCCCCTCGGAAATTGCCTCCATGCCATCGGTGAATATCGATGACATCCCTGACCCCAATGGTCCTGGAATAGTGGTGGCGCCGGAAAATGATCTCGAAGATGGCTTCAAACACACCGAACGCGTTGTTGATGTCGACACGATTGATGAGCTCGAGGAAGACGAAGTCAATTTTTACCTGGAGAAAATCCGTAACTTCGACGGTGACTTTCCCGGTGATGTTTACCTGAGTGAAATCAACCAGCTTCTTCTGCAACCCACCATCGAACGCCTGGAACGGGTTCAACGTTTTATTGGCCATGGCAATTTCAACCTGATTGCCTTTGATGAAATGCTCTACTTTGCCCGCAATTATGAAGAGATTGGTGAATTTGATCCCGCCGAACTGGCATTCATGGAAGAAATATTTTTTAACGATGCCACCGATTACGGTTTCTTTGGCGAGAAAGTCAATCCGCAGCTGACCCACCGGATTAACCAGAATGAAGTAGAAAAAATTGGTGGCAGTGGCCATTACCTGCTCAAGGGTGATTCCCTGAAGCAGTATCAGTTAATCCATAAAGATGTGGGAGAAAAGTTGCTGCTCACCTCGGGCATTCGTAACGTGGTAAAACAGATGCATCTGTTCCTCTCCAAAACCCGGCAGTCCAACGGCAACCTGTCCAAGGCTTCCCGATCACTGGCGCCCCCAGGCTATTCCTTCCATGGCATTGGCGACTTTGATGTGGGCAAGATCGGCCTGGGGGAAGCAAATTTCACTATCGATTTCTCCAATACCGAAGAGTTCAAACGCCTTATTACGCTGGGGTATGTGGATATTCGTTATACCGATACCAATCGCTACGGGGTTCGCTATGAACCCTGGCATATCAAGATCATCTAGGGAACCTCTGATTAAGTCCAGTGTGTCTCTGGGCTTTTCGCAAAGCCTTCAGAAGCACTTAGACACCGGCAAAAGCCAGAAACTCCTCTGCGCTGAATGGCCAGCCCAGCTCCTTCCCTGCATCCTCCCCGTCAGCAAACTTCAAAACCGGAATACGAATCCCGTAACGCTCAATGAGCAAATCCGATTCACTGATATCCACTTCCTCGATGTCTATCTGAAGTCGATCGAGAAAGGGGCTTATCAGAGCATGGGCGGTTTCGCACAGGTGGCAGGCGGGGGTGGAATAAAGAATCAGGGTTTTCCTGCTGGCAGGCATGTTTTTTTCCTTAAAATAATCACACTACAGGGATAGACATTGTGTATTGGCGGTCACACTATATAGAGCAGGCTGGTTGCCCTCAAGTAGTGGGCTCGAGCAGGCCTGACCGCTCACTTATATAGCAGATACGGGCATTTTCAATTTTCAATACGCAGGGATTCACTATAGAATCGACGTTTTATTCGGGCAAGCTGCCCAACCAGTCAAGGACATAGCCTCCTTTTTACACACCGCTTTACGGCGCTTTATGGTCGGGGGCACTGGCGTAATACAGAGATATGTCGCTGGCACTTAATACCGGCAGCCATGTTTCGACCAAAGCTTGACTTGAGATTGACTAAACCACCAATCAATAAAGAAGTAAGAGACTCACCACATGACGCAATTCGAAGTAATTACCACGCTGCAAACCTGGATGTCACAACAGATTATTGGCCAGGAAAAACTCATCGACCGGTTATTGATTGCGCTCCTCGCCGATGGTCATCTGCTGGTGGAAGGCGCCCCCGGGTTGGCCAAGACCAAGGCCATCAAGAACCTCTCTGAAGGCATTGAGGGTGACTTTCATCGCATCCAGTTCACTCCTGACCTGTTGCCCAGCGACATCACCGGAACAGAAATCTACCGCCCTGAAGATGGCAGTTTCCGTTTTCAGCAAGGCCCGATCTTCCATAATCTGGTGCTTGCCGACGAGATCAACCGTGCTCCCGCCAAGGTACAGTCTGCCCTGCTCGAGGCAATGGCAGAGCATCAGGTCAGTGTAGGCCGCGAAACCTTTAAACTGCCCAAGCTATTTCTGGTGATGGCAACCCAGAACCCGATTGAACAGGAAGGCACCTACCCACTGCCTGAAGCCCAGCTCGACCGTTTCCTGATGCATGTCACCGTGGGCTATCCGGATACGGACTCAGAACGAAAAATCCTCAACCTGGTGAGAAACGAAGCGCGCAATGAAGTCATGGAACCACCCGCCATCGTGCCACAGGAAAGCCTGTTTCAGGCACGTCAGGAAGTGCTGAATATCCATATGGCCGAAACTGTAGAGGAATATATCCTGCAGCTGGTCATGGCGACACGTAACCCCGGCCCCTATTCCGAGGAGCTGGAAAAATGGATCGATTTTGGCGCCAGCCCCCGAGGCACCATTTCTCTTGACCTGTGTTCCCGCGCCCATGCCTGGCTCAAGGGCAAGGATTTCGTCAGCCCGGAAGATATCCACGAGGTTTTTCATGATGTCCTGCGTCACCGTGTTTTGCTGAGCTTTGAAGCAGAAGCTGCCGGCGTCGATCCTGACTCTGTACTAACCAAAATTCTGGAACTCGTCCCTTCAGCCTAGACCTGAACGTATTGAAATTTTCTGACCCAGCCCCATCAAGTCCAATGGACCAAGAGGAAAGCATTGTCACGTAAACGTCAGCTAAATATTCAACAGGATCAGTATCGCAGTCGCGGTGCTTTCATTACGCTGGAACAATTATTTGACCAGCGTCATGTCGCCAAATCCTTTGAACTGGATTACCAGTCACGCAGTCGACTGGGGATGTCCGGTTCGCATATTTCCAAGCACAAGGGGCGCGGTGTCGATTTTGAGGAATATCGGGCCTATCAGGCCGGTGACGATATCAGACAGATTGACTGGCGCGTGACAGCCCGTGTCGGACGCCCTTTTACCAAGGTGTTTCGGGAAGAACGCGAACGTCCGGTGATTATCGGCGTTGACCAGTGCCATAACATGTTTTTCGGCAGCCAGGTGGCATTCAAATCGGTGGTCGCTGCAGAAGCTGCCGCCATCATCTGTTGGACCACCGTGGACAATGGTGACCGGGTTGGCGGTGTAGTGTTCAATGACACTCTTAATGAACTGGTGAAACCACGACGCAGCAAGCGCTCGGCCTTACGTTTTCTTGACACCCTGGCGCGCTACAATCAGGAACTGGTCGAGCACCATAGCGACCCTGCCCTGAGTGAGAAGAATTATCTGCTGAGCGCCCTTGAGCAGATGTATCGTATTACCCGACCTGGCTCCAATGTTTACCTGATCAGTGATTTTCAGACTTTTGATGACAAGTGCCGCCAGTACCTGCACCAACTGGCCCTGCATAACAGCGTGACCTGTATTTTTGTTTACGACGCGCTGGAAGAAAACCTGCCGATTCCCGGAGTCTACAGCATCACCGATGGACAGCAGCGCAGTACAATCAACACCTACAAAAGTAGCGTCAGAACACTCTATCACGAGCAATTTGAGGTTCGCCTCGGTATGCTCAGAAACGAATTCAACAAAATGAAAGTACCCCTGATTCCCCTGCGGACTGACCAGGTGGTACTGGAACAAATGGAAACATGGAAGCAGAAGACCCGTTAAGCCAGCTCCGCGATATCCATTTACCGGAAGCGGTCACCTTCTGGCCGCCAGCCCCTGGCTGGTGGTTTTTGCTGGTGCTCATTCTTATTGGTCTGGGTTTCATTTACCGGAAAGCAATTATTGCCATGATTCAGCGGCGTAAACTTGCCAATGTGCTGGAAGAACTGGAGCAGGCCTATCGCCATTATCAGGAACAGGCCGCCTTTGAACACAAGCGTAACCAGGCTGGCCTGGATTTTCTTGCCAGCATCAATATCCTCTTGAACAGAGTGGCGATTGTCATGTTCCCACAGGCGCCTTCTGAAAAACTCAGTGGTGCTCAATGGCTCGATTTCCTCGACAGTTTTGACGCTGGTTCGGAGTTTTCCCGGGGCGCCGGCCGAGTGCTGGCAGACGGTATTTATCAACGCCGCTTTGATGCCGACACTGATGCGCTTTATGCATTGGTAAAACGCTGGATTGAAAAACGCTACCAGGAAAAAAACACTGCCCATACCCAGCGCTTTGCGCAAACGGAGTCATCATCATGATTCAGTTTGTCTGGCTTTGGGCTTTCTTTTTTCTGCCGCTACCCTGGCTTTGCCATCGTTTGCTGCCACGCGCCGCCAATCGCGATGCGTCCCTCTATGTACCGTTTTTTAATTCACTTTCAACCATTGAAAAAACAGCACCAAAAATTGGCGCACGCAACCGACTGATTGCCGTACTGGCCATTCTCAGCTGGTTGTTGCTGGTCACTGCAGCCAGTCGGCCACAGTGGGTAGGCGAACCTATCCAGTTACCCACCACGGGACGTGATCTGATGCTGGCAGTGGATATCTCCGGCTCCATGGAAGCACAGGACATCCAGTTAAGTGGTCAGAATGCAACGCGCCTGCAGGTGGTGAAATCAGTGGTGGGCGATTTTGTTGAAAGACGTACCGGTGACCGTCTTGGCCTTATTCTGTTTGCCGCCAGAGCCTATACCCAGGCGCCCCTGACCTTCGACCGGGACACCGTGGAAACCCTGCTCTATGAAGCCGAGATCGGCATTATCGAGGAAAACGCCACTGCCATTGGCGATGCTATTGGTCTGGGCGTGAAACACTTGCGTGAACGGCCCGAAACCAGCCGTATTCTGATTCTTCTCACCGATGGCGTAAATAATGCCGGTGAAGTCTCTCCTACGCAGGCCGGAGATCTGGCGGCGCGGGAAAACATTAAAATTTATACGATCGGTATTGGCGCTGATGCATCGAGTTCAAACTCACTGTTTGGACCGCGTACCATAAACCCCTCAGCGGACCTGGACGAAGACAGCCTGACCCAGATTGCCGTTAATACCGGTGGCCAGTATTTCCGGGCCAGAGACCGTGAGGAGCTGGAAAATATTTATGGTCTGCTGGATGAACTGGAGCCGGTGGAACAGGAAGCTGAAACCTTTCGTCCCACCTCCGCGCTGTTTTACTGGCCCCTTGGTGTGGCCGCAGCACTTAGCTTTCTGATCGCTCTTCTGCGCATGCCCTGGGGAATATTATTCGCCGGCAACCGCCAGTCAGCAGCGACCCAAAACATTGCTGCACAAGAGAGCACCATGGAGGTCAAGGCATGAACCCCCTCCTGAGTCCCGAAATCCTGGAAAATTTCCACTTTCTCAGGCCGATGTTTTTATATGGGTTGATTCCTGCGCTGATCCTGGTTTTCTTGCTGCTTTTTATACAAAGTACACGCAGTACCTGGTCACGGGCAATTGATCCTTCCCTGCTGCCATTCCTGCTGGACAAGAACAGCTCTCCGCGTCGGGTCTACCCACTTTTCGGATTATTGCTGTTATGGACTCTTGGCCTTATCGCTCTGGCCGGACCCGTGTGGCAACAGATTCCCGTACCGGTTCAGGAACGTGAAGATGCACTGGTTATCGTGGCGGATATGTCATTGTCCATGTACGCCAATGATGTGGCGCCTAATCGCGCTGTTCGGGCCCAGCGTAAAATCATTGATGTGCTGGCTACCCGCAGGGAAGAAGGCCAGACCGCGTTGGTGGTTTATGCCGGTGATGCCCACGCGGTTACCCCACTGACCGATGATGTGGAAACCATCAATAACCTGGTGTCATCTCTGGAACCCAATATTATGCCGATGCTGGGAAGCAGTCCTGACAGCGGCATTCAGCTGGCGCTGGAGTTACTGGAAAATGCCAGTCTGCCCCAGGCCCAGATTCTGCTTATCACTGATGGCATCAATGCCAATGATATTGGTGCCATCAGAAACAGCCTGCGCGGTACCCAGCACACCCTGTCAGTATTGGGGGTGGGCACTGAAGATGGTGCACCAATCCCCATGGCTGAAGGTGGCTTTCTGCGTGATAACAACAACGCTATTGTCATTCCAAGACTGCAGCGCAATCTGCTACAGGATCTCGCCCAGGAAACCAGCGGCCGCTATGCCGATGCCCTGTTAACCGATGAAGACATTAGTTACCTGCTGGACCAGAGTGTTTTTGACGAAAATGAAAACCTGATTGATGTAGAGCGCGAATTTGATATCTGGTATGAAGCTGGTCCCTGGCTGTTACTGCTGGTATTGCCTCTGGCAGCGCTGACTTTTCGTCGTGGCTGGTTGCTGGGTTTATGCCTGTCTATCATCTTTGTGCCGGAGCGCGATGTCTATGCCTGGGAATTGAAGGACCTGTGGGTAAAGAAGGATATCCAGGGTACTGAAGCGTTTGCTGAAGAGGATTTTGAGCAGGCGGCCAACCTGTTTCAGGACAAGGAATGGCGTGCTGCAGCCAACTACCGTGTCGGTAATTATGAAAATACCATCGCCGATCTCGGTCTTCTTGAGGATGCCGAGTCCCATTATAATCGGGGTAATGCGCTGGCCCGGATGAATCGCTATCCTGAAGCCATTGCCGCGTATGACCAGACCCTGGCACTGGCTCCTGACCATGAAGATGCGCAGTTCAACAAGGAACTGCTGGAACAAATCATGGAGGAACAGGAACAACAGCAGCAGGAGCAGCAACAACAGGACAGCGAAGGCGAAAACCAGGATCAGGAACAGGAAAGTCAGCAGCAGGAAAACCAGGAACAGCAACAACAGAATCAGGAACAACAGTCTGAGCAATCAGAGCAGGAACAGGATCAGCAGCAACAACAGCAGCAGGATCAGCAGCAGGAATCCGACCAGGACAGTGAAAGTGAGCCTCAGGACCAGGAAAGCCAGGAACCCCAGGAAGGTGAGCAGCCAGATTCCGAAGAAGAACAGGCCATGCAGCAATGGCTCAGGAGAATTCCTGATGATCCCGGTGAACTCTTGAGGCGAAAGTTCCAATACCAGGCCGCACGACGCCGCTTTGAACAGATTCAAAACCCCAACCTGGCTGAACAGGAAGAAAACGGACAGAAATGGTGAACCGATCAACATTTAAATTATTTCTCGCAAGCTGCATGCTGTTTACCAGCTTGATGGCAGTAAGTCAGACTGACACACAGCCTCTGAGTGCCTTTGTCGACAGAAATGACATTAGCCTGAATGAGCTGCTTACCCTGACCATCAGGGTCGATAACTCACTGGGTAATGCGCGCCCTTCCCTTGCCGGCCTGAATCGGGATTTCGAACAGATTGGCAACGTCAATACACGCAGTTCCTATACCAATATCAACGGTACCGTACAGTCTTTTGTTGATTACATCGTACAACTGCGGGCCCGCTCCACCGGCACCCTGACAATTCCGTCATTCAGAATCGGTGGCGAGGTGTCCAGCCCTATTAGTATTTCAGTTGGCGAGGCTGACCAATTGAGTAATAGCAGCACCGATGAAATATTTATTGTGTCCGAGGTCAGCAAGGAAAGCATTTATGTACAGGAACAGCTTCTGTATACCATCAAACTTTATTACTCCATCAGCTTTGACCAGGGCGCTCAACTTACTTCGCCTCAGGTAGCCGATGCCGTCGTACAGCAGCTGGGCAGCGACGAAACCTATTCAGAAATAGTCGAGGGTGTACGCTACAACGTCACCGAGCGCAATTTTGTCATTTTCCCCCAGAGCAGTGGCGAACTGACTATCCCGCCCGTCTATTTCACTGCCACCGTCGGCAGACGCGGCGGTCTCACCCGCTTTTTCAACAACCGCACCACAGTACGTGAAATCAATCTTGCCAGTGACCTGCATGCCATTGAGGTACTTGGGAAACCGGCAAATTTTCCGGGACAAACCTGGTTACCCGCGGCCAATATCGCCATTATTGAAAGCTGGACCGGCCCGGTTGATGAGCTCACCATTGGCGAATCCGTAACCCGCAATATTCAGATCAGCGCCAGTGGCCTGAGTAGTTCGCTGCTGCCGGGAATAAGCTATGAAGATTTACCCGGACTCAAGTTTTACCCTGACCAGCCAACCAGTGAAGATTCAGCCAACGAACGCGGCGTGACAGGATCGCGCACCGAAGGCACGGCTATTGTGCCGTCTGAAGCAGGCGATTTTGTGATTCCTGAAGTCGTCATTCCCTGGTGGAATACCACCACAGACTCTCTCGAACGTGCGGTGATTCCGGCGCGAACACTGACGGTTCAGCCCGGCACTGCCGGCAGTCAGCCGTTTAGCGGCAATTTACCGAACATCCCGTTAAACCAGGTCACGCTGGATACCGCCACGGCCTTGCCAGCGACACAGACATCGGGGCTGTATCTGTTCTGGATAACGGCTACCGCAGTATTTGCCGTCGCCTGGTTTTTCTCCACCGCCATGTGGCTGCGTAGCAGACGAATGCTCGCCTTTGTCAGTACGGCAACACCTGCCATGATGCCGCAGAAAAAACAGCGCAAACAGGACAAACCTGCCTCTGTGGATGCAGGGATGGCACTGAAAGTACTCAAGACGGCAATAGATAAAGGCAATGCGGCTGATATTAAACGTTGCCTGATTGCCTGGGCACAGGCCTTTTACGAGGATGAAACACTCCTGACACTGTCCCAGATCTCGCGACGGGCAGACACCGATGAGCTGAATGAGTTACTGAATCACCTGGAACAGTCACTGTACAGTGACAAAACCGGAGAAAGTCAGGAAAAGGGCCCGGCAGATCACAAGAAACTGCTTTCCATTATTAGCAGCCTGCACAAACAAGGGGCCGTTAAAGGCAAGTCAAAAAACGATTACAGTTTGCCTCCCCTGTATAAAAATTAAGGGTTACAGGACAAGCTATCTTGCCCTTTTTCTGTATTAGCCTGATTATTTGTATAGCCGTAACTCTCTTTTATAGTTTTCTATATAGTTTCTACTTTCCTGCAGAATCTGCCAACAGGCTTATTGTGCACCCTGATGAATTTGTTTAAAGGCAACTACCTATGAACGCAAAACAAAACATGACTCAGTTCATGTCTGGACTGAAACGACGCAATCCCGGCGAGAAGGAATTTCACCAGGCTGTACATGAGGTCGCCTTCGATATTCTTCCCTATATCGAAAGTAATCCAAAATATCAAAATGCACTGTTGCTGGAGAGACTGTCCGAGCCTGACAGAGTCATTAGTTTCCGTGTGTGCTGGGTAGATGATGATGGAAATATTCGCGCCAATCGTGGCCATCGGGTACAGAATAATAATGCCATCGGCCCCTACAAAGGCGGTATTCGATTCCATAATAGCGTCAATCTCAGCATTCTGAAATTCCTCGCCTTTGAGCAGACCTTTAAAAACTCCCTGACGGGTTTGCCAATGGGCGGAGCCAAAGGCGGTTCGGATTTTAATCCAAAGGGAAAATCCGATGGTGAAGTTATGCGTTTCTGTCAGTCCTTTATTACCGAATTAAGCCGTTATATTGGCCCTGACACAGACGTGCCTGCAGGAGATATCGGTGTCGCTACCAGAGAGATTGGTTATTTGTTTGGCCAGATGAAACGTTTGACCAACAAATTCAGTGGCACTTTTACTGGCAAGGGAATTGAATATGGTGGCAGCCTGATAAGAAACGAAGCAACCGGCTATGGTGCGGTATATATGCTGGAAAACATGTTGCTGCATCACAAGCAGGAGCTGGAAGGTAAAAAGATTCTCATTTCCGGGTCAGGCAATGTGGCCATATATGCGGCAGAAAAAGCAATTCAGCTGGGCGCCAAAGTCATCACCATGTCTGACTCCTCGGGCTATATCCATGACAAGGAAGGTATTAATGCCGAGAAACTTGCTCATATCAAGGATCTGAAAGTGAAACGTCGCGCCCGGATTTCAGAATACCTGAATACCTTTGAGGCAGAATTTGTTGCAGACCAACGCCCCTGGCATGTACACGGCGATATTGCCCTGCCCTGTGCCACCCAGAACGAAATCTCAATTGACGATGCCAAACTGCTGGTGAAGAACGGCTGCAAAGCGGTGGTTGAAGGCGCCAATATGCCCACAGTCAAAGAAGGTATTGATATATTCAAGGATGGCCAGGTGCTGTTTGCCCCCAGCAAAGCAGCCAATGCCGGAGGCGTAGCCGTGTCCGGGCTGGAAATGAGTCAAAACTCTGCGCGCCTGAGCTGGTCAGAACATGACCTGCAGGAACACCTGAAAAGAATAATGCACAGCATTCACGACAAGTGCGTCTCCCATGGTACCGAGAAAGATTACGTAAACTATTCACGCGGTGCCAATGTTGCGGGATTTATCAAGGTCGCGGATGCCATGTTGGCTTATGGGGTGATATGACCCCAGAGGAGAGAGGCAAGAGGCAAGAGGCAAGAGACAAGAGACAAGAGACAAGCTACAAAATTAAACCTGCTGATGAAGTTGTCTTTTTAAACAAAGTGGAAATCCTCGCTAGTGTTTAAATCATATAACGGCAGGATCGGTTCTCACTCACCTTTATCCTTTATCCTTTTTCTTTTATCCGTTTTTCTTGTCTCTTGTAACTTGTGACTTGAGACTTGTAACTAAAAAAAGCCCGGTTTTCACCGGGCTTTTTTGATCAAGCTGACTTGAGCAATCTGCCGTTATCGACCTTGCTGTTAATCGCTATCTGTCTTGGCTTCATGGCTTCGGGGATTTCCCGTTGCAGATCAATATGCAACAAGCCATTTTCCATAGCGGCACTATTTACCTTGATATGGTCTGCCAGTTTAAATTGACGTCTGAAATGCCTTTCTGCAATACCACGATGCAGGTAATTTCGTTCTGATTCTTTCTGTTCTTCCGAGCGAATGGAAGACACAGTCAGCGTGTTGTTTTCGACTTCCACGTTAATGTCGCTTTCAGAAAAGCCGGCGACAGCCATGGTAATTCGATATTCGTCATCCTTGATTAATTCAATGTTATAGGGCGGATAGCTTGACGCTGTTCTTTCGTTGGTCGAAATGCTGTCAAGTAATGAACCCAGATGGTCAAAGCCTATGGCAGACCGGTAGAGGGGAGAAAAATCAAATGTTGTCATGTGTATATCCTCATTAAAGCAATATTTCTTAGGTTAAAGCCTGTTCATCTGGAACCAGGCAACTGGCCGGTATGAGCCGGCAAGATGAAGCTCATATGAGCCTTCACATCCCATAAGTATGTTCTGCATGAGGAATTTCAAGGGCATTGGAAATAAAAAATTCTGATCAGACTAAGCAGAAATTTGCAGGGTATTGCAGGTGTTAACAGAAAGTTGCCGGTTATTATTAATGGTCTATTCCTCTAACCAGGCGATAGCGGCGTCAGCATCTTCGAAATACTCTACTTCCCCTGACATAAACCAGCTGGCAATTGTGGCCATTTTTTCCTTCCATTTATTCTCGCCCACTATAGCCAGCTTATCGAAGGCGCCGCCATGTTTCAGGCCAATTTTAAAATCATCCCAGGCAGCGCGAAGCTCCCAACCCTCGAACTCCGTCGCATCAAAAAACGCGTTGATATGTGGGTCAGAAATTCCGGCAAGTGCATTCTCCAGCATGGGAATAAAGGTGCTGTAATCTTCATGGGTCAACTTGCCAACAGCTTTCATAATCAGGTAAAAATTATTACCAACGCGTTCCATCCCGATTGACAGTCCATGACGTTGTAAAGACATGACAAATTGCTCCTGTTGTTTTCAAGGTAAGTGGGGCTAAAAAATTTAAAAAATACAGCTGTTGCGCAGTGCTACTTACTCTAAGGCTTTCGAATATAAACAAGAAAGCTGAAAAAAGGAAAATAGTAAGGCGCATTGCGTAAAATTCGTCCCAGCGAATACAAAATTATGTGTGAATCAGGCGCAACAAATGTTCCGCTATACCACACCAGCCAGGTTAACAACAAGATTGCAATGCCGCTCAGCAGTCGGCCTTTTCTGTCAAATTTATCCGAGGTCAGATAAATACCTGCGTGGATCAGTAAGCAGAGAAAGAAGATTGGAAGTTGTACTTGCATAGTAGTCCGTTGTGCGCGAAATTATTGCGACACCTGATCCTCCAGGTACTCAAATCTTGCCCTGATTTTACCCTCTACAATAACCTGCTCTGTAAACATGGCAAGGGGCCTTACCCAGTAACGGCGCTCGCTTTCCTCACCGTACAAGGGATAATACAGGACCACATCTTCTTCAGTTTCTGTATGCCTGGCAGTGCCGACAACCTGGTAATCCTGACCTTTGTAATGACGATATCGCCCTGTTAATATTAAAGACTTCATATATTTCCCGACAAATAATTAATATTCTTTTCATCAACGCTTTATTCAAAATTCACTCATTATACTGATAATACCAAGCCAATATGGCAACTAGACTATTCAATCGTCCCGGACCATTGCTTAATATGATCCAGAACGTCGACACACGATTTTTTTACCGTGTTTTCCAAAACCGTTTACTAAGAACATACCCCCTACTTTCGCGAGCTGCACGTTTCATTTCCTTCACGGCTGACGGCTGGTTCTACAGCCTCATTATCCCACTTGTTATTGTGTTTAAACCGGGACAGGCCGGTACCACACTGCTACTGGCCGGGGCAGGTTTTACAGTTGAACGCATCATATATACGCTTTTAAAAAGTACTATCCGCAGACCAAGACCCCCCAACTCTCTTGAAGGTATCACTTCACTGATTAAAGCTTCTGATGAATTCAGCTTGCCTTCCGGGCATACCTGCGCAGCATTTTTCTTTGTCACCTTCCTGGTAATAGCACTTAGCCCTTTATTTATACCACTTTATCTCTGGGCACTGCTGGTCGGTCTGTCACGAGTGATACTTGGTGTGCATTTCCCCTGCGATATTCTGGCAGGCGCACTGATTGGAATAAGCATTGCGCTTTGTGTAACCTGGTAAAATAACAGCAAAGAACCCTGCATACGAACAAACCAAACAAGACAACTTTAATTTATTACCCTGAACTTTCTAATTTCCTGCTTTAGTTTGCGCAGTTTGTCTTCAATACGGTCGGGTTGATTGTCATTGAAGGCAATATCCATATAGATATCGGTAATACGTGAGACCTCATTGGCCCATTGAGGCTGCAAGGCACAGACCCTCTCCCGGTAATGTAGCGGCGGTTCGCCTGCTTGTCGTCTAATGCCATTATCAGCAAGGAACCTGCAAAACCTGAGATACAATTGATTGGCCGGCGTTTGAGGTTTTTCAGCAGGTTTACGCAATACAATAATCGCAACAACTGCAATCACTATAAAAAACATCCCCAGCAAGGCATAGATTATTTTTTCTTTTGTCACCGCATTAAAAACACGACTGAATAATGCAAACTGTATTCCCACATCATAATTCAGAACAAAGCGATTCCAGGAGTAATCAATCATCTCCATACGCAAAATCAGATCGTTGATCAGAGAACTTGTGCTACGGAATTTCAGCATTGAAAACACTTCATCATCAAGAAAGTTTTCATCTTCCTGGAAGGTGAATTGACTTCCAAATTCGATTCGTCCAGGAGCAACCGCTGCAGTTGGATCAACCTGTACCCAACCCTCTCCTTCCAGCCAGACCTCAACCCAGGCATGCGCATCATACTGACGCACAATCAGCGTTTCGTTGTATTTGTTGAACTCACCGCCCTGGTAGCCAAGCACTACCCGAGCCGGTATTCCGACTGTGCGCATGAGAAAAGTAAAGGCACTGGAATAATGTTCACAAAAGCCTTCATGGGTATTGAATAAAAAGTCGTCAATGGAATCTTCTCCCAGCAGACTGGGACTCAGGGTATAGAAAAACTCCTCATTGCGAATATAAGACAGTACCGCATCGACATAATCTCGATCAGAAGCAGACTGCTCATAAAGCTGTTGTGCAAATTCACGACTGCGATCATTTCCATCGTCAGGCAGTTCGGTGCTGCTCTCGCGCATTCTGTCCGAAATGTTAAGGTCAACAATATGATCCAGATAGGAGTCAGCTTCATAGGTATAACGTTGCGAAATCGGACGCTCGGTACCAATCTGGAATTCACGTCGCATCCACAAGCGGTCATTCATGATCTCTGGCATCATGAGGGTATAAACCCAGTTTTGCTGTGTCGGCTCCATAATGACATTGTAGGAAACCGGATTCCCCGCATACTGGATATCCCTGAACCACGGATAAATCTGTTGTTTGTTGGCTCCCAGATACTGAACCCCCTGAAAGCGCCCTCCACGTCCCCTGGTCCATTGTCGGCCATCAAATTCATTGAGAGTTAGCCCGCGCCAATAGAGATCACGATAATCAGGGATGTCGGAAGTAAACTGAACGGTAAAGGCAACATCCCCGGAACGTGTCAGATCGCCTATATCACCCGGCGACATTTCATCAGAAAGCCCGGTCACACCGGAGGCACTTTGAAAAGGCACTGCCCAGAGCGGACCAATGCGCGGAAACAGCAGAAACAACACCGCCATCAAGGGAATACTCTGCATTAATACCAGCGATGACAATTTCAAGGTGCGCATGGGACGCTGGAATTCTTCCGTCTGGGTAATAGACATCAATGCTGACGTGATTATCACAATACAAAACGACATATAAATTGCCACAGGGATAGCCTGGGAATAGATAAACTCTGCCAGTACCGAAAAATAGCAAAGATAGATAACCAGCAAAACATCTCTTCTTTTTTTCATTTCCAGCAGCTTCAGGGCAATACCTACAATGAGTACCGCCACAATGGCGTCGGTAGAAAAGATATCGCGTCCGTATTGCAGAACAATCGCCACCAGCACCAGAAATACCACCGCAGTTTTTAATTTTGAGCCGGGGTGTGAAATACGTCCCTGAAAAATCAACACACTGATGCCAATACAAAAAAGGCATAAGCCGGTGAGCCAGAACGGCATTCTCATAATATGGGGAAGACTGACAACCACAAGGGAAGAAAGAATCCAGATCAGGGCGGTTCTTGGCAAGCGGTAGATCTCTTTCCCTGCCTTTACTTGTGGCGATGCTGGCTTGAGCAAGCTTAAAAACATTTGCCTGATCATACCTGCTCCTCTTTTGATTCATCTATGCCGAACAGCGCAAGAGCTTTCATAACCCGGGCATAATGTTCACTGCCCTTGGCCGGTTCAATATGGGTATCAGGAAGATCCAGTCCATAATCCTGTCCACGGGAGTCCAGTTGCAGCACACAATAGCAAAGCCGTGACAGACGTTCTTCCACACTCATGTCCGGAAACATATCCCACTTGAGCCAGATCTTGTCATCAACATTGGCAGAATATTCCTTGGTGTACATACCCCGCCCACTGGCAGCAATTTTCCAGGCAACATGGCGCAGGGAATCACCACGCTGATAATCCCGCAGGCTGTGAAAATCATCACTGCCGCGGGTAATATTGGTATGACCGCTGTTTTGTTGTTGAGAGGTGAGCCAATCGAGGTCACAGGGAACCGGCTTTGGATAGACAAGGCAGCGTAAATCCAGATCCAGCAGTGACCAGGCCCGGCAAATACCGAAAGGAAAAATAGTGGATATGGTCAATCGGCCCGGGGAAAACCAGCCACGCTGATTGGCCACGACGAACAGACTGCTACGTTCCTCGGTATTCTCAATCAGGTTGGCAACCACATGCCGTGAACCAGGAAAATGCAGATCAATGGCTTCATAGATACGCTTGCCGTAACGCGTCAGTACAACACTGATCTCGGCATACTCACCGACGAAAATTGAACTGCCTGCAAGCGCAGAAATATGTAAACCGGAGAGATTACGAAAGGTATATAAAATGGAAAGAATAAATAAACCGATAAGCCAGAACACCAGGGCAAAAGCCAGGCTGGCTTCGTAATTTACTGCACCTATGAACATCAGGGCCAGTACGGCCAAAAAACCAAGTCCCTGCTTGTTGGGAATAATAAAAATATTTCGCTGTGAAAGGACAATGTGACGTGACGGGGGAATTCGACGCCTTACCCAGTTGTAGTGATGTTTCTTCAAGCGCGATCCAAGCGTCTGGCGCCAGCTTCCTGGTATGTCCTGAACCCCTGTATTCATAGTAATGGACCGGCTTTAGTCTTCCCTTATAGCAGCATTTGGACAGCGTATGGGCTTAAAAAATATCCACCTCATTAAGCAGGCGTTGTGAGTAAGCCTCACCACTTCGCCCGGAGCTGTCGGTTAGCGAGCGCAGGCGATGGTCAACGACTGCAGGCAGAACCATCTGCACGTCTTCCGGAATAACATGCATGCGATCATGCATTAACGCCCAGGTTCTGGCACTGCGCATTAATGCCATGGCACCACGCGGTGACAGCCCAAACGAGAACAGGTTGTCCTGCCGCGTGTAGGCCACAATACGCTGCACATAATCCAGCAAGGTATCGGTAGCATGTACCAGAGAAATTTGTTCACTGATATGGGTAATGTCTTGCGCACTGAGAGTCTGTTTCATGGCCAAAATATTTTCGCGCTGATCCGTACTGTTCAGCAATACTCTTTCTGCCTTCGGGTCGGGATAGCCAATCTGAATACGCATTAAAAAGCGGTCCAGTTGTGACTCCGGCAATGGATAAGTACCGGCAAAACTGATTGGGTTCTGTGTGGCGATAACAAAAAAGGGTTTTGGTAATTCGTGGGTATTGTTATCCAGTGAAATCTGCCCTTCTTCCATGGCTTCCAACAGGGCACTTTGTGTTTTCGGGGTAGTTCTGTTGATTTCATCAGCAAGGATCAGGTTTGAAAAAACAGGCCCCTTGTGAAAAGAAAACTGACCTGTGCTCTGGTCATAGATGGTGACGCCAAGAATGTCTGCCGGTAACAGGTCACTGGTAAACTGTATACGTGAATAATCAAGACCAAACACTTTTGCCAGGGCCTGCGACAGAGTCGTCTTGCCCATGCCCGGCTTATCTTCCATTAACAGATGACCACCGGCAAAAAGACAACACAGCGACAATCGAATCTGTTTCTCCTTACCCAGTACCACAGTGCCAATTTCGGCAACAGCCTCATCAACCTTGTCCTGGATTTTAAAAGACCCGGAGACTGGCATTGCCAGTGCTTCTTTTTTATTCACTGTTTGTTCCATTTGGAAAATTCCATATACTGCTTTTTATACATAAGCTATTGCTTTAACCGGCATTGTGAAGATCAAGAATGTCTTCATCCTCTTCTGAGCTTGACAGCATCGAGTTGCCTGTTCCGCGCTTGCGCTTTGCCTGGTCGTTACGTTTCTGCTCTAGATTCGACAGGTATTGCTCGCTGACATCGCTGGTGACATATTCCCCATTAAATACGGAACACTCAAAATCCATGGGGATAATACTGCCTTCAGCGCATGATGCCACCAGGTCTTCCAGTTCCTGGAAGATCAGCCAATCTGCTCCGATGGCCTCGCGTATTTCTTCAACGGTTTTGCCATGCGCTATGAGCTCATTTACCGCCGGCATATCTATGCCGTAGACGTTGGGGTAACGCACTGGAGGTGCCGCAGAGCAAAAGTAAACGTTGCGTGCCCCTGCTTCACGGGCCATATCAATAATCTGTTTACAGGTTGTGCCACGAACAATGGAATCATCCACCAGTAACACATTCTTGTCCTGAAACTCCAATGGCGTTGCGTTGAGCTTTTGCTTGACTGATTTTTTACGCTGGCTTTGTCCGGGCATAATAAATGTTCTGCCGATATAACGATTCTTTACAAAGCCCTCCCGGTACTTCACGCCAAGTGCATTCGCCAATTCTACTGCAGCAGTACGGGAGGTATCCGGAATCGGGATCACAACATCGATATCATGATCCGGGCGTTCCCGCATAATTTTCTGAGCCAGCTTCTCTCCCATGCGCAACCGGGATTTATAGACCGAGACACCATCAATCATGGAGTCAGGACGCGCAAAATAAACATGTTCGAAAATGCAGGGGGTTAATTTACTTTCATCTGAACAGATACGGGTTTCAAGGTTACCGTCCTGGTCGATATAGACGGCTTCACCTGGCGCTACATCCCTGATCAGTTTGAAACCCTGTGAATCAAGCGCGACACTTTCTGATGCAATCATGTACTCATCACCCTTGCGTGTGCGCCGTTTACCAAATACCAGGGGGCGAATACCGTATTTATCGCGAAACCCGACAATGCCATAACCCACCAGCATAGCCACAGCAGCATAGGCCCCGCGACAACGTCGATGAACACCCTCAATCGCCGTAAAAACATCTTCAGCTGTAGGTTTGATTTTGTTCAGTATCTGTAATTCATGGGCAAAGACATTTAACAATACCTCTGAATCGGAATCGGTATTCAGGTGACGCAGGTCATCCCGAAAAATATCGTTACTGAGGTCTTCCGAGTTAGTGAGATTGCCATTATGGGCGAGACTTATGCCATAGGGAGAGTTTACATAAAGAGGCTGGGCCTGGGCCGGACCACTGCTACCTGCAGTAGGATAACGTACATGCCCAATCCCCATATTACCGGTTAGCTGGCGCATATGGCTGGTTCGAAACACATCGCGCACCAGACCATTATCCTTGCGCAGATACAGCTTTCCCTTGTCGCTGGTGACGATACCTGCGGCGTCCTGCCCGCGATGCTGAAGTACCGTCAGGCTGTCATAAAGCGAAAGGTTTACGTTGGATTTACCTACTAAACCGACAATGCCACACATGAGTTTTGCCCTTTTATCGTCCTGTTATGGTGGAATGAAAAAGCCATCAGACCGTTACATCTTCGGCCGCTTCAGCAGCTTGCCCCGGCAATGCATCAAAGCCGAAAACACCTTGTAAATAGTCAATCATGGTAACCGCAAGGGGAACCAGTTTTGAACCTTCAAACCAGCGCTGAGAAATATCAAACTGGGTACCAATAAAAATAATAACCAGAACGATGATCAGGCCGCGTAAAATTCCAAACAAAGCACCCAGTGTTCTGTCAGCGCCTTTCAAACCAACAGCTTCTGTTAATTTTGAAAACAGATTGCTGAGCATGGTGCCGGCAAAAATTACCACAATAAACAGGATCGCAAAGGCTGCTATTCTGCGTAAGCTGTCATTATTAATCAAATTTTCCATCAAACCAGCGAGCTGCCCGCTAAACAGGGTGCCAGCCACAATGGCCGCAAACCAGCTGGCCAGAGACAGAGCCTCTTTTATCAGGCCCCTGAAGATGCCGATCAATGCAGATATAACAATAATGCCAAGTATGATGAGATCAACCATGGACATAAAATGGGACGGCCCGTTATTGTTCCAGTTCTTCAATGGAGAACTGAACAACCACACCTTCCAGTTCGAATTCAGACGCCAGCTTTCGCTGCAGGCTACCAGCCTCGGTTTCTGTCAAAACCGGTCCGACATAGACCCCGGTAAGAGGCCCTCTGCTTGAATTGATGGGGCGGCTAAAGCCCGTGTATCCCTGCTCTCTAAGTCTTGAGACCAGGCCTTGGGCATTGGCCTTTTCACCAAATGAGCCAAGACGTACAGTCCATGTGGCAGGAATACCGGCATTATTGAGTTTTGGTCTTTCCGGTGCCGGAGGCGTCGAGTCCGCGCTGGCAGTATCTTGTGGCGCAGCCGCCGGCTGTTCGGGTGCTGATTGGGTATCGGTTTGTGTATCTGAAGACCTTATGGTGTCAGCAGTGATCACGGGGCGTTCCTGCTGAATAACGGGAACCTCGGGCATGGGGGGAGGTGCAGGTATGGAGGACGTCATTGCAGGACTTGAAACACCTTCACCATCCAGTAAAGCGGGGATGAAAATGATGGCAAGACACCCTATTACAACAGTCCCTACCAATCGTTGTTTCATCGCTGTATTCAAATCAACTCCAGTACCGCTGTGACTGTAAAAAACGATCCGGTAACCAGTACCACACCGTGATTGGAATTATCCATTAGTCCTTCTTTGCTTTCAGCTATAACATTGGCCTTTACTCCAGCAATCACAGCTGATTCTGCCGCATTAAAGGCTTCGCTTATTGAAGAATAACAACCCACTTCAGACGCACCTGATTCGTGCAGGTAATTATATAGCATTTTTCCTTTCAGTCCTCGCTCTTCCTCAATTCCGGCAACATACCAGTGGGGCTTGAGAGCCTGGAAAATATCCACAACTTCACGGTAATTTTTATCCGCAAGCATGGCAAGTACCAGGTGTACCTGCTGAGCGGGAAAACGTAACGCAATTTGTGACGCAAGACGTTTTGCAGCATGGGGATTATGAGCGACATCAAGGATAAGCGGATAACCTCTGTCCACCTGCTGAAAGCGCCCCGGCAAACTGGCATGCAGCAGCCCAGACGCTATATGAGCGGCGTCAATGGTCGGCTCAAGCAGGGAAATTGCCTGTACCACTGCGGCACAATTATCCAGCGGAAAATCATTTTGCGGGAGTGCCTGCAGGAGCCTGCTCTCCCCCCTGGAATCTTTACCCTGCCAGCTCCAGCTTGCAGATGTTTCTGACAAGTTCTGTGTATCAGGTTGTGCGCTAAACTGTTGTCCATTGGCATAAACTGCCGCCCCGATTGTCGCGGCCTGGTCAAGGACAGTTTGCGGAATATCCTTTTCCCCGATCAACGCCGGTTTGCCGGCTCGAAAAATTCCGGCTTTCTCAAAACCTATTTTTTCTCTGGTATCCCCAAGCCAATCCATATGATCAAGGGCTACATTGGTCAGTATTGCCAGATCAGGGTCTACAATATTGACAGCATCAAGGCGACCGCCAAGACCAATTTCCAGAATGATGTAATCGGGTCGGTAAATTGAAAAAATCTGGAAAGCTGCCAGTGTGCCAAATTCAAAATAGGTAAGCTGAACATCACCACGCATGGCTTCAACAGCGGCAAAAGAGTCACATAACTCTTCATCTGTGGCCAACCGATCGCCAAGCTTCACTCTTTCGTTGTAATGGATGAGATGGGGCGAGGTATAACAACAGGTGGTAAAGCCGGCCTCGCCAAGAATGGATGCCAGCATGGTTACCGTAGAGCCTTTGCCATTGGTTCCGGCAACCGTGATCACCTTACTCTTATCAAAAGAGATAGGGAGCTTGTCTGCTACCTGCTTGATACGATCAAGGCCCAGTTCAATGGTACTGGGATGACACTGCTCGAGATACTCAAGCCATTGTGGAAGATTCAAGCCCTGCCCCTGAAACAGCTAAAGAAATTAACAGGAGTAATTCCTGTGCCTGTTAAAACAAATAATGAATGCGTCGTCAAAATTATAGTCAGGCCAGTTCCTGCTTATCCTGGCGAGAATAGTCTTCGTCGAATCGATACATGAGCTTACCTATCAGGGCGCTGATCCGATCACGTAGCTGTTTGCGGTGAACAATCATATCGATAGCTCCATGCTCCAACAGGAATTCACTGCGCTGAAAGCCTTCAGGGAGTTTTTCACGGACCGTTTGGCGAATCACGTCCTGTCCGGCAAAACCGATAAACGCATTGGGTTCAGCAATATTAATATCCCCCAACATGGCCAGACTGGCGGAAACACCTCCATAGACGGGATCTACCAGGACCGATATATACAATAGTCCTTTTTGCTTCATTTTTTCCAGTGCGGCCGCAGTTTTGGCCATTTGCATCAGGGAAATCAGGGCTTCCTGCATGCGCGCACCACCACTGGTAGCAAAACAGACCAGCGGCAGGTTTTCAGCAAGACAGCGGTCCACGGCCAAAGTGAACTTTTCACCCACTACGGCCCCCATGGAACCTCCGATAAAACCAAATTCAAAAGCCGCAACGACAACCGGACTACCGTTCAGGGTGCCTTTTTTAACTACCATGGCATCATTTTCGCCAGTGGCTTTAGCAGCAGCAGCCAGTCGATCCTTGTATCTCTTCAGGTCACGGAATTTAAGTTTGTCATTTGGCAGGATATCCGCGCCCAGCTCTTCCTGACTTTCTTCATCAAGAAAAATTTCCAGACGACGACGCGCTGAAATACGCAAGTGATGATCGCATTTTGGACAAACATCCAGGTTCTCATTCAGGTTATCCCGATAAAGCACTGCTTCACAGCGAGGACATTTTTTCCAAAGTCCCTCGGGAATGCTGCGCGATTTACCAGTGTCGTCGGAGCGCCCAACTGAAGGAAGTATCTTGTTTATCCAGCTCATTGTTACCTGCTAAAAAATAATAGTGAGTGTATTTTACCAAAGCCTTATCTGAAAAATTACTACGTGCCTATGTTAGCTGAAGTACTCTTGTAATAATGCCGGTTATGCATCCATCGCATCACGCATTTCTTTTATCAAAGCGATATGCGTTTGCAACTCCTCCCGACTGTAGCGTTTGCCGGCATCAAGTTCAGCAATTTTATTAATCAAGGCACTACCTACAACCACTGCATCGGCAATCTCGGAAATTTGGCGGGCACTAGTGGCATCCTTGATCCCAAAACCAACGCCAACAGGCAAGTCAGTATTAGCCCTTACCCGTGCCAGGTTTTCCTTGACCGATTCGATATCAAGATTACCCGCGCCAGTCACCCCTTTGAGGGATACATAATAGACGTAACCGCTACTTTGCTTGCAAATATAACCAACTCTGGCATCCGACGTTGTCGGGGCTACCAGGAAAATGCCATCCAGCGCTGTTTTATGAATTATTTCTTCAAGATCATGGGATTCTTCCGGCGGCATATCGACGATCAACACCCCGTCGACACCGGCCGTCACAGCCGCATCAGTGAATTTCTGGTAGCCCATGCATTCCACCGGATTCAGATAGCCCATCAGGACCACTGGCGTAGTGTCATTTTCTTCGCGGAAACGGGCAACGGTTTCAAGCACTCCCCTGAGGCTGGTGTTATTGGCCAGAGCGCGTTCCACGGCACGCTGGATAACCGGGCCATCGGACGTAGGATCAGTAAAGGGAAAGCCCAGTTCTATGATATCCGCCCCGTTTGCCACCAGGGCATGCATCAGGGACAGCGTAGTCTCAAGATTAGGATCACCTGCCGTCAGGTAGGGAATCAGGGCCTTGCGTCCCTGCCCCTTTAATTGTTCAAAACATCCAGCAATTCTGCTCATACTTCTTTTACCCACACACCCGATAATTCCGGATTTCCTGTTATTGTTGTTTTTTTATTTGCCTTTTTAATAGGTAAATAAAGAGTCAATCGGTACATAGAGTGTTAACCGATAACTAGAGAGTCATGCCCTCGATTTGTGACACAGTATGCATATCCTTATCTCCCCGGCCTGACAGGTTCACAATAATAATATGATCCCTGGGCAGTTTTGGGGCTTCTTTCATCACCCATGCAATGGCATGGCTGGTCTCCAGGGCCGGCATAATCCCTTCTACCCGGGTTAGCATTCTGAAGGCTTCCAGGGTTTCATCATCAGTCACCGAGGTATAGGTGGCACGATGCAAATCCTTGAGCCAGGAATGCTCAGGACCAACACCGGGGTAATCCAGTCCTGCAGAAATAGAATGGGTATCCAGAATCTGGCCATTTTCGTCATTCATCAGGTAAGTACGGTTGCCGTGGAGTACACCGGGCTGACCGGTACACAGTGGCGCCGCGTGCTCTCCGGTTTCCAGACCATGTCCGCCTGCCTCAACCCCGACCATAGCCACTGACTCGTCCGGAATAAAAGGGTAGAACAAACCGATGGCATTGGAGCCACCGCCAACACAGGCCACCAGCGTATCGGGTAATCTGCCGGTCAATTCAATACATTGCTCACGGGCTTCACGGCCAATAACACTCTGGAAGTCGCGAACCAGCATCGGATACGGGTGCGGGCCGGCTACCGTACCGATAATGTAATAGGTATTATCGACGTTGGTCGCCCAGTCCCTGAGCGCCTCATTCATGGCATCCTTCAAGGTGCGCGAGCCCGAATCGACTCCAACCACGTTGGCTCCGAGCATCTTCATGCGGTAAACGTTTGCAGACTGGCGCTGAATATCCTCGACCCCCATATACACATGGCATTCAAGTCCCAGGCGAGCTGCAACAGTCGCCGAAGCGACACCATGTTGGCCGGCACCGGTTTCCGCAATGATGCGGGTTTTACCCATGGCTTTGGCCAGCAGTGCCTGCCCGATAGTATTGTTAACCTTGTGGGCGCCGGTATGGTTAAGGTCTTCGCGCTTCAGAAATACTCTTGCGCCACCAAGCTTGTTGGTCAGACGTTCGGCAAAATACAACGGTGAGGGTCTGCCTACGTAATGCTTGAGATCATAATCAAATTCTGCCCAGAACGCAGGATCAGCTTTCAACTCGGCATATTTCCTGTTCAGCTCATCAAGCGCCGGCATCAGGGTTTCGCCGACAAAAATTCCCCCATAGGGGCCGAAATGTCCATGCTCGTCAGGACTGTTATATTCACCATAGTTCATTTTTGATTCAGACACTTCTAACCTCTTCTATAAACTGTTTCATAAGACTTGCTGATTTGATTCCGGGCGCTTCTTCTATCCCACTACTCACATCAACTCCCCACGGGGCTACTTGCCTGATGGCCTGCGCGACATTATCGGGGTTTAAACCACCCGCCAGTACAATTTGCTGATCCGGGTTGATCCCGGCCAGCAGATCCCAGTCAAATGCCAGCCCGGTTCCACCATACTGGTCTGGATGCCAGGCATCCAGCAATAACGCAGCAGCAGAACTGTAAGCCGGGATAAACTCTGCAATTTCACTGGCACTTCTGACTCTTAACGCTTTCCAGTATGGGAGGCCGAACTGCTCGCAATACGGCGCAGTTTCAACACCATGAAACTGCAGAATATCCAGGGGCACCTGTTCGAGTACTTGCCGCACATTCCCGGCGGGTGCATCGACAAACAACCCCACTTTCAAGGCCTTGTGTTCGGTGGCACCCTCATCGATGACACGGCATATTTCCTGAGCCTGCGCAGCGCTGACAAAGCGGGGACTGCCGGTAAAAAACACCATGCCCAGGGCATCTGCCCCGACATTTAAGGCATTAGCCGCATCCGCGCTACGTGTAATCCCGCAGAACTTCACCAGTGTATGGCTGTTTGCCTGTTTTTCCTGCATAACAAAAAGCCAAATCAGGCCGCCAGTGCCGGTAGACGTCACGCGGCCTTCTGACATTCTCCTGATTAATTAAGCATAAACCTGCGCTAAATAGCAGAGACTGAATCGGTGTAAGCCAAAAGGATGAAACAGCGCTGATTCTACCAAACAGCCAGCATTAAGCCTATATCCAAGCGCCTAATCAGGAGGCTTTTCTCATCATTTTCAGCACTGCAAATAAGCCGGGCCTGGTGTGGGTTCAGGCAATCCATAATGGTCAGGATAGGCCACTTTTACCAGGTACAGACCATCGGCATGGGCAGTAACGCCTGCCAGTTTTCGATCCCTGCTTGCCAGCACCTGGGCTGCCCACTCAACCGGTTTTACACCCTCGCCTATGGCCTGCAGAACCCCTGCAATATTCCTTACCATGTGCAGTAAAAAAGCATTGGCCGTAATATCCAGGATAACAAAATCACCCTGTCTTGTTACTGACAACTGCATGAGGTTTCTCATTGGCGTGGAAGATTGACATGCAGCACCACGAAACGAGGTGAAGTCATTTTCACCCAACAAATGCTGGGCCGCCTCATGCATGGCTTGTTCATCCAGTTTACGGTAATGATGGGTAACCAGATTACTTAGAATCGCCGGTTTTACTTTATTATTGTAATAGACATATCGATAGCGTCTTGATGTTGCACTAAAGCGGGCATGGAAGTCCGCAGCGACCTGTCGGGACCAGCAAATCGATATAGTTGGGGGTAGTAAGGCATTGCCTCCCCTTACCCAGGCACTTTCAGGTCTGTCGAAGCGCGCATCAAAATGCACAACCTGTCCGGTAGCATGAACTCCTGCGTCGGTTCGCCCAGCACAATGCAAAGTCACGGGATGATTGGCCACTTCACTGAGGGCAGATTGCAGCGATTCCTGTACAGTTATAACACTGTCGTCCTTCTGTGCCTGATAACCATTGAAACAACTACCGTTGTATTCAATGCCCAGGGCAATTCTGCTGGATTCAGCGGGAGATGGGGAAGAACCTGTCACCTTGAAGAAAGCCTGTCCTGGTCTCAGGAATCAGACCATTTTTGTAAAAGCTTTGTCGCCTCGGCGATCTGTTCAGCATTACCTTCAGCAACGACTTCTTTGAGTATTTCCTTGGCACCGTCAAGATCCCCCATCGCCTCGTAGGCAACAGCAAGATCAAGTTTGGTAGATGCTTCATCACGATCAGATATAGGCTCGTCACCGGTTTCCTGGCCATCATCCTCATCATCAATCTCAAACAGACTGTCATCAAGGTTGATCTCACCCAGATCGAATTCATTGTCATTTGTTAAAGAGACATCCGAATCTTCATCTGCAGCGTCTGCATCTATCTGACCCAGCGCAGCAGCCAGTGATTCGAGGGAATTGTCACCAGACCCGGAGTCCTCGATTACGATGTCATCATCATCCAGCACCATCGCATCCTGCTCATCTTCCGAGGCAAGTTCACCCAGGTCAAAATCGAAGGTTTCCAGGTCGTCTTTGACTTCTTCATTGAGAATCGGTGCATCTGCATCAGATACCTCAGGTTTACTGCTTTCCTCAAACGAAGAGATCGAACTGACATCAAAATCAAAGGTCTCTACGTCATCAGCCCCGGATTTATCATTGTCATCAGCTGAATCCGTGCCTGGCGCGGTATCATCTAAACTGAAATCAAAACTTTCGAGGTCTGAAGAGCTGTCCTCTTCATCATCATTGGCAATGGTGTTGCCTGGACTTTTATCATCAAGGGAGAAATCAAAGGTCTCAACTTCCTCCTGTGCTTGTGTGACGTCGGGAACATCATCCAGGGACTCTGGCGGTGTGGTACCCGGCGTAAATTCTAGACTGTTGGAATCGTCTTCAGATTCCGTTGACGCATCCTCCGGAAGAGTTGCTTCAGCATTCTCCCATTTCACGGCACTGTCTTTGCTCTCTTCGCTCGCCAGACTTGTCTCACTTGCTTCAGGCGTTGCTTCAGACTTGTCATCGTCGTCCAGTGTAAAGCTGCCCAGATCGAAAGTATCGTCGTCTGCTTCAACGTCCTCTTCTATGTCGCTATCAGCCATATCTTCAACTAATGACACAACATTGGACGTTTCCGGTGCAGCGGTATCTTCTTTTAATTCTGTGGATAAAACAGCTGACTTCTCTGCTTCTGCCTCATCTTCAGCCAGTCCAAGCTCATCGGAGCTGTCAAAGTCGCCAAGAGAAAAAATCTCTTCATCGTCTGACGGGGCGTCTTGCTCAAGATCTTTCTGTGTCCCAGATTGCAGCGCGGCTTCGGGATAGCTGCTGTCATCTTCCCCGGCGGCGCCTGCCTCGACTGAATCAGACTCATCCAGGTCTGCTTCATCCAGGAATTTATCCAACAATGCATCGGCTGACTCAGCTACCAGCTCCTCACTACTATCTTCACTTTCAAGCGAGTCGTCATCATCGTCCTCACTATCAAAGTCATCCATGTCATCGAATTCATCTTCATCTTCATCATCGATATAGGAAGATTCATCTTCATCCTCGTCGTCATTGTCATCTGAATCGTCCGGATCGTCATCCAGATCATCATCCAACTCGTCATCCATGTCCTCGTCGTATGCCAGATCAATATCATCATCGTCGTCTTCGTTTTCATCGTCGTCTGAAGAACGTCTAAACAGGGCTTTTAACTTTCCTAACAGGCCGGTGCTTTCTTCATCGCTTTCGTCGTCTTCATCCTGATTTAGGTTGTCTTCCAGATCGTCTGTTGCTTCACTTTCTTCTGTGGCAGCCAAATCGACAGGCTCAAAATCCGTTTCAGTGACATCTGTATCGTCACTGTCTTCATCAATAAGACCGGCATCCACTGATAGTTCGGCTTCTTCATCTTGTGCGACTAAAGCTTCAGAGTCATCATCTGTATTGTTACGGGACATTCTCGCTTTCAGGGCAGCCAGGAAACCCGCCGAAGCACCTTCTGGCTCATCAATGTCGACAGTCCCTGGTACATCGCCGGCCATGGCGGTTTCGGCGATATCAAAGTCATCCATCGCATCCTGAGCGGCCCGTCTGCGCCAAACCAGAAAACCAACGACCATCAGAATCAATGCCAGAAGGCTGGAAACCAGAACCAGGGTATTTTCAAAAATGGAACTCAATTTTCCCATCAGGGAATTATCAGCCCGAGGTGGCTGCGCCGGAGTATCTACGATGGGCTGTGCTGCAGCGGCCAGGGCTGCTTCTGCGTTACGGGCAGCCAAATCAGCCTGTAACTGGGCAAGACGCTCATCCTGCATGGCAATGATGTTCTGCAGAATATCGATCTGTTCTGTAAGCTCGTTAAACCGGGCGGTTAACTCAGCATTTTCCAACCTGGCACGATCCAGATTTTCTTCACTGATCGCCAGTTGATTCTCCAGCGCGGCAATGGTTTCAGCCATGTCACTGTCACCGCTGAGAGAATCGGTGCCGTCTTCACCACTGAGAATAGTGAGTTCATCGCTGCCCTGGGCGCTGGTGCCCGTGTTATTTCCACTGAAAGCAAGAGGTTGAACCGAGACCGCCTGATTCTGCAAAGCTATCTGATTAAGCGCCTGGGCCTGATCAATGCTCTGTACTTCCTGGATTGACGGGATGCGCAGTACCTGTCCAACACGAATCATGTTGATATTGTTATCGATAAAGGCATCAGGGTTGGCGCGCTGGATTGCCAGCATGGTCTGCTCAACGGAAACACTGGTAGCCGGGCGATTGCGTGCCGCTATGTCGTAAAGGGTGTCACCGGATTCAATGGTCACTTCAGCAGGCTCTTGTGGCTCCGCGACTTCTTCAATATCCGCAACGTCTTCAATCACTTCTTCGGAAACTTCTGCCTCGTCAGTATCAGCTTCAGGCTCAGCTTCGTCAGCAACCAATAATTCGCCCGCATTTTGCTCCTGCTCTGCTATTGCTTGTGTCTCAGGCTCGGCCTGTGGCTGTGGCTCTTCCTGTTCATCTGCCTGGGCAACAATATCCTGAGAGGGTTCTGCAGGAGCTGCTTCAGGGGTCTCCTCAATCTCCTCAGTCTCCTCAATAGCCGGGGCAACGGGCTCAGCACTGCTGATGATTTCGGCTTGAGGTTCTGGTTCTGGTGCAGTTACGGGGGGCTCTTCCCTGACTGGTGCCGGGGTCTGCGGGACATCAAGAGGCACGACCTGGGGTTCATCGCTCACAAAAACCGGCAGGTCGATAAGCGCTGTGTAATCGCGCATCAACCGGCCCGTTGGCCAACCCACATTCACTACCATGCTCAGGAAGGGCTCGATAACCGGTTCTTCACTGGTCAGACGCAGGATTCCCTGATCTCTGCTGAAGATAATGATTTCAAGCTGAATATTATCAATGAGGAAGTCGCGCTTGATATTGGCGCGTTCGAATTCGGCGACATTACCCAGTCGGGCCTGGATCTGACCACTGGTCAGACCGTCCAGCCCCAGCAATTCAATGGTGGCTTCCAGCGGTTCATTCAGACTGGAGCTTACCGTTAAATCGCCAAGGCCTAATGCCAGCAGTTGGCTTGAATGAACAAGCCCTGCAAGCAAAGTTATCAGGGCAAGGAATTTTCTACATCTGGCCAGCATAGACCTTCCTGTCAGTCGCGATTTTGAACGTTATTGCAATTACAGAATCTTTTTTAAGATTTCGTCGCAAGTATTCATTATAAATAGTCTTTTATCAATACTTCGGCTATCTGAATTGAGTTCAAAGCAGCCCCTTTTCGCAAATTATCAGACACAATCCACATATTCAGGCCATTAGGGTGAGATATGTCCTGTCTGATCCGTCCAACCCAGACTTCATCGTGATCTGTTCCCTCGCCAATCGGCGTTGGATAACCACCGTTTTCGCGAGTATCCATCACCTTGATGCCGGGCGCTTTTTCCAGCAATGCCCTGGCTGCCTCTGCCGAAATATGCTCTTTGGTCTCGATATGCACGGCTTCCGAGTGGGAATAGAACACCGGGACGCGGACACAGGTCGGATTGACCTGAATATTATCGTCTTCCAGTATCTTTCGGGTTTCCCAAACCATTTTCATTTCTTCCTTGGTATAGCCATTGTCCAGGAAAATATCGCACTGCGGGATTACGTTGAAAGCAATCTGACGGGGATAAACCTCAACATCAGCCTGTTTGCCATTCAATAGTTTGGCTGTTTGACCCGCCAGTTCATCAATGGCTTTTTTGCCTGTGCCGGAGACGGCCTGGTAAGTACAGACATTGATTCTCTCAATGCCAACGGCTTCCTGGATCGGTTTCAGGGCAACCATCATCTGAATCGTGGAACAATTCGGATTAGCGATAATATTGTGATTGGTATACTGGGCCATTGCATGAGCATTAACTTCAGGCACGATCAGGGGAATGTCATCCTGATAGCGGAACTGGGACGTGTTATCAATGACAACACAGCCTGCCGCACCGGCTTTGGGAGCATATACAGCAGAAACGCTCGCGCCCGGTGAGAAGAGCCCGATATCTGCCTTGCTAAAGTCAAAATCTGCAAGATTTTCAACCATATAGTGCTTATTGTTAAAAGTTATCTTCTCTCCTGCACTACGCTCACTGGCCAGCAGGTAGAGGTTATCAATGGGGAATTTACGCTGTTCCAGAATGCTCAGCATGGTGCGCCCAACAGCGCCTGTGGCGCCTACAACCGCCACGTTATACAACTTACTCATTAGATGTCCTTGAATACGCCAAATATGGCTATATTTTCTTGAAAATTAGGGGTTCAGGAGCCAGGCTGGGAAAACAGCCAGGGCGCTTTCTGCTGCCAGCCTGCTTCATAAGCCTGGATATCATCCTTGTTTTGCAAGGTCAGGCTAATATCATCCAGGCCATTAAGCAGAATATTTTTGCGGGACTCCTCGATGTCAAAGGCTATGGTCTCGCCAGCTGGCGTTGTAATGGTCTGGGATGGCAAATCCACCGCCAGACGATAGCCCTCATTCGCAGCTGTTTCAGAGAACAGCCTGTCTACAATTTTATCTTCTAAAACAATAAGTAATATCCCATTCTTCACACAGTTATTAAAGAAAATATCCGCAAAACTCGGGGCTATTACACAGCGAAATCCGTAGTCATCCAAAGCCCAGGGAGCATGCTCGCGACTGGAACCACAGCCAAAGTTCTCCCGTGCCAGCAGGATGGACACGCCTTTATAGCGTGGCTGATTCATCACGAAGTCAGGATTTACCGGCCTGCCAGAGCAATCAGCATCGGGTAAGCCCTTGTCCAGGTAACGCGCCTCGTCAAACAGATTTTTACCAAAGCCTGTGCGTTTAATGGACTTCAGGAATTGCTTGGGAATAATATAGTCAGTATCCACGTTGGCTCTGTCCAGTGGTAAAACCAGCCCGTCTTCTGATATAAACTTCTTCATGTTATTTCTCTATCTATTTGATAAATATAATATTAATTTAATTCTATCTCTCTGACATCAACAAAATGTCCGTGTACTGCGGCAGCCGCTGCCATCGCCGGACTCACCAGGTGGGTTCTGCCACCAAAGCCTTGCCGTCCTTCAAAATTGCGATTTGATGTGGAGGCACAATGTTCACCCTCGCCCAGCTGATCTGCATTCATGGCAAGACACATGGAGCAACCCGGTTCACGCCATTGCAGCCCTGCCTCGGTAAATATTTTGTCCAGGCCTTCCAGCTCCGCCTGGGCTTTAACCAGCCCGGAACCGGGAACCACCAACGCTTCCTTGATATTGGCAGCAACCTTGCGGCCTTTGACTACCGCCGCAGCAGCGCGCAGATCCTCAATACGGGAATTGGTACAAGAACCAATAAATACACGGTCCAGCTGGATTGACTGGATTGGAATGCCGGCCTCCAGGCCCATGTATTTAAGCGCCTGCAGATAGTTATTACGCTTGCTTACATTGGTCATCGATGCCGGATCTGGCACATTACCTGTAACAGGCGCCACCATTTCCGGGGATGTGCCCCAACTTACCTGCGGCACAATGTCGGCAGCCTCAAGTTCTACCACAGCATCAAATTCAGCATCGGCATCGCTGACAAGATCACGCCAGGCCGCGGCGGCCTGATCCCAGGTCTCGCCGGTCGGAGCAAATGGACGGCCTTTGACATATTCAATGGTTTTTTCATCAACCGCGACGATACCGGCACGAGCTCCGGCTTCAATAGCCATGTTACAGACTGTCATGCGGCCTTCCACAGACAGCGACTGGATGGCTTCACCACCAAATTCTATGGTGTAGCCGGTGCCACCGGCCGTGCCTATGTGGCCGATAATAGCCAGCACAACATCTTTCGCGGTAACACCGGGATTGAGCTGACCATTGACCTTGATGAGCATGTTTTTGGCTTTTTTCTGCACCAGACACTGGGTGGCCAGAACATGTTCCACTTCCGAAGTGCCAATACCATGGGCCAGAGCCCCCAGCGCACCATGGGTCGAGGTGTGGGAATCTCCACAGACTATGGTCATTCCGGGCAGAGTTCGGCCCTGTTCAGGGCCTATGACATGCACAATGCCATGCCTTGGGTCATCAATCTGGAACTCAGAGATACCAAATTCAACACAATTACTGTCGAGTGATTTCACCTGTATTTTTGAGGTCGGGTCCAGAATGCCCTCTACCCCTCTTGAACGCTCATCTTTTGTGGTTGGAACATTGTGATCAGGCGTCGCCATATTGGCTCCGGCACGCCAGGGTTTGCGCCCGGCAAGACGCAGACCTTCAAAAGCCTGCGGCGACGTTACCTCATGAAGAAAGTGCAAATCGATGTAGATCAGGGAGGTCCCGTCATCCAGATTCTTGACCAGGTGTGATTCCCATAATTTATCGTATAAAGTTAAGCCTGCCATCATATTTCTCTTAAATTACAAAAGGTTATTAAACATATTTAAATAAATTCTATTTACTTCTGAGCCGGAATTCGAGGCGTCTGCGACACCACATTGCCATTCTGGGCACGCTGACGCAGCAGATGGTCCATCAACACGATCGCCAGCATGGCCTCGGCAATAGGCGTCGCCCTGATACCGACGCAGGGATCATGCCTGCCGGTAGTGACAACCTCAACCGGGTTGCCATTGATATCCACTGAAGCACCCGGTATGCGAATACTGGAGGTAGGTTTCAGGGCAATGTGTGCGACGATATCCTGCCCGGAACTGATTCCACCCAGAACGCCGCCGGCATTGTTACTATGAAACCCCTCAGGACTGATCAAATCCCTGTGCTGAGAGCCTTTTTGCGCAATTGAATCAAAGCCGGCACCGATTTCAACGCCTTTCACCGCATTGATACTCATCATGGCGTGGGCAATCTCAGCATCCAGCCGATCGAAAATTGGTTCCCCCAGCCCCGGTGGCACTCCGCTGGCAACAACAGAAATCCTGGCACCGATGGAGTTACCTTCCTTTCCCAGTGCCGCCATATACTCTGCCATTTCATCCACTTTGGCCGGATCCGGACAAAAGAAAGGATTATTGCCCACCTCATTCCAGTCAACCAGGTCCGCTTTTATAGGGCCCAGCTGTGACAGATACCCGCGTACCTGAATGCCTTCGCTTTCCAGCAGGTATTTCTTTGCTATAGCACCAGCAGCAACACGCATTGCGGTTTCACGCGCCGAGGAGCGGCCTCCGCCACGATAATCACGTACCCCGTATTTCTGCTGATACGTGTAATCGGCATGGGCAGGCCGGAACACATCCTTGATGTTGCTGTAGTCCTTACTCTTCTGGTCCTGATTTTCAATAATCATGCCTATCGGCGTACCAGTAGTCTTGCCTTCAAAGACGCCCGACAGGATCTTTACCGTGTCTTCTTCCTTGCGCTGGGTCGTATAGCGACTTGAGCCTGGTTTACGACGATCCAGATCGGTCTGTAAATCCTCTTCACACAGAGCAAGCCCCGGAGGACAGCCATCGACTATGCAGCCAAGCGCAAGCCCGTGACTTTCACCAAAGGAGGTAACTGTAAATAACTTGCCTATTGAATTGCCGGACATGGTTTCAGGACCAAATTCTGCCAGTAAAAAAGGCGCGCATTATAACGCATCAAAGCACGATTTGTTACCAAAAATACCAGTCAATCCGGTGATTTAGCCCGGATATCTGATTTCTGTTCTTCACTCTCCGGATTCCCGGGCACTGACTCAATGACCAGCAAAATAGCCTTGCAGTTGTTCCGCCGTCAAACAACACACGCCTTCCCCGCCGTATTCAAACTCCAGCCACATAAAAGGCAGGCCTGGCCTGGCCTGCTCCAAAGCTGGCCAGGTATAACCGGTTTCCAGTATCAAGGTGCCCTTTTCACAAAGGTGGGCGGCGCTTTGAGCGAGAATTTTCAGAGGAATCTCGAGCCCATCCTGGTCACTGACCAGTCCCAGTACCGGCTCAGCATGGTATTCCGCGGGTAATTGCTGAAACTCCGCTTCTGATACATAGGGGGGGTTGGCAAGAATCAGGTCAAATGACTGGTCAATACTCTCATAGAGATCAGATCGACGTGTGCATACCCTGTCGCCCAGCTCAAAGCGCTCAATATTGATTTGCGCAACCGCAAGGGCTTCATCTGAAATATCAGCCAGAATGACTTCACTATCGGGAAACGCCAGTGCTGAAGCTAGCCCTATACAGCCGCTTCCGCAGCAAAGATCCAGAATAGTCCGGGGCTGATTCTGTAGCAGTGGTTCGAAACGGTTATTTATGAGCTCTGCCAGCGGTGATCTGGGGACCAGCACTCTTTCATCCACGTAATAACATTCACCGGCAAACCATGCCTCATTTAGCAGATAGGCCATCGGCACCTTTTCTTCGATGCGTCGCGCCAGCAGTGCATAAACTCTTGCCAGATGCGCCCCGGTGACTTTGGTTTCACCGGTGATCTTTTCAATGCCTGCAGCCGTAAGTACAGAAATCACCAACCACTGAGCCTCAGCCCCAGGATTATCAGTTCCATGACCATAAAACAGGTCATGGCGGGAAAGTTCTTCCTCGATCTGGTTGACACAATCGTTGGCATTACAAGGGACAGCGTTTTTCACAGATTCACTTTACCCGTTAATAAGAATCGCGTAGGGTGCGCAGTCTACTCGCAACCGGCACTCGGAAAAAGTATAAGAACAACAGGAAACTCTTTAAATAATCATGCATGACACGACTTTAATAGAGGCCTATGCCTCAATCATTGAATCAACAGGCGAAGAACTGAATCGCCCTGGCCTTAAAGAAACCCCCGCTCGTGCCGCCAAGGCCATGCAATTCCTGACCCAGGGATATCATCAGGACATTGACAAAATTGTTAACAATGCCCTCTTCCCGACCACTTCCAACGAGATGGTTATCGTCAAGAATATTGAGCTCTATTCTTTATGTGAGCATCATTTATTACCCTTTATTGGCAAGTGCCACGTTGCCTACCTGCCTTCAGACACCGTTATTGGACTGTCCAAGATTGCCCGTATCGTCGATGTGTTCGCCCGTCGCCTGCAAATCCAGGAGCATCTGACCCAGCAAATTGCAGAAACCATTCTTGAGATCACTGACGCTCGCGGCGTCGGCGTTATCATAGAGGCACAACATATGTGCATGATGATGCGTGGCGTTGAAAAACAGAATTCCAGCATGACGACTTCCTGTATGCTGGGCGCATTCCGCGAAAAACAAAGTACTCGTACGGAATTCCTGTCGCTGATCAGCTAGCTTTTTTTACCTGACTGGCGTTAACTGCCAGAACCCGCCATCGCACAACCCCTTGCAAGGTCACTTTTGGGCCTTGCACAAGAGGTTCCTGCACAAGACGAGGTTCCTGCAAATGCGCTCCTGCACGAGCGACACTGATATCACAGCCCTCCTAGCTGAGAAAATCCCGAACCAGTCCGGCAATAGCGTCGACGTCCCCATCAAGATGTTGATGATGTCCCCCTGACAAACGTTCAACACGAATATTGCTTATCTGGGCTACCCGCATTTTGATAGCATCCCCACCCTGCACCGCCTGCGTTGACATAATCAGAAGCACCGGACAGCTTATGGCACGCAAAAAAGGCACCAGCTGCTCGTCACACATGCTAAGCAGGTTTTTTTGTGTGAGCCGCTGATCATGTTGCCAATAGTAGCCTGCAACTGATTTGGCTATACCCCGTGCGCCCAACAGGGCCGCCGCTTCCATTGTGACTCCTTTTCTTGCCCGGGCATCTATGGCCTCATCCCGACTTGTATAGAGTCCCGGTTTACGCAGAGCCCGCCGAGTCCTGTGTTTCAGGCCCATGGACAACTGCTCAAGGCTATTGGTAGCCGGCGTGGTAATGGTGCCTATCACATCCAGCAGGATCAGTTTCTCAATGCGCTCCGGAAATACTGCTGCCAGCAGATTCGCGATTCCGCCCCCCATGGAGTGTCCCAGCAAGGTAAATTTTTCCAGCCCCAACTGGTCTGCCAGGGCCATAATTTCAGAGCAATAGCTCCAGATTGTATATTCAGCGCCTTTGCCCCGATGTTCTGATAAACCATGTCCGGGAAGATCCGGTACTATCCAGTAAAATCCGGGGATATGGGGAATAAGGCAATCGAAGGTAGCGGCATTATCCTGCCAGCCATGCAGGGCGAGGATGGCGGGATCTTTAGCATCTCCCCATACTTTTACTGCCAGGGTGATATCTGCGGCATTGACTTTAAGTTCTCTAGATTGCATCCGACAGTATCAGGATGAAGGCACGATGGAGGGATCAGGGGTCAAAATGAAAGGACAGCTTCCCATGCCCAGGCCAATTATCTCAAGGGAAACGCAAGCCAGATTTCCAGTGTCCAGGATTCTCAGATTGTCCACATTGCCTTCTGTGAGTAAGGCGAGTAATTCGGAAAGAATCGGGTTATGGCTGACCAGAAGAACGTTTTCTTCGCTGACATTTTCCAGAAACCCGATAGCCTGGGCAGCACGCTTGTCCGGGCTAAGCAGGTCTGTGGTAGTAGCAGTCGGTGGGTCAAAAATCATGGAAAGAAAGGTCGCTGACGTTTGTTGAGCCCTGAGTGACGGGCTGACAAAACAGGCGTCGAGTTTCAGATTCCGGGAGGCAAACTGCCTGGCAACACTGGCAATTTCTTCGTGACCTGCTTCTGTAAGTTGCCTGCCGGCACTGGAAGACGCGGTGGGTTCGGCTTCGCCATGCCGCAACAGATATAAATTCATACTTCAGACTTCGTTTACTGGGTTAAAACAGGCAGGTAATTCAGCTCGGATCTTTGCGTGATTCCTCATCAGCGTTTTCAGCATCACCAGCTTCACTGCTCTCTTCGTCGACCTGTGCTACCGGATCACTTTCCTCAGCCTCTGCATACTCTATGTCGGAAGCCACCGGTTCGTCGGTAAAACTGATATCGGCAAAGACATCGTCAGCAGAGCTTGTCGCGGCCGGGCTTTCATTGGCAGACGCCGAATCCGCTGCCGGGCTTGAATCAGTGGCCGGGGCATCATCAGACAGATCCTCTGCTTCATTGCTTTCGAAAGGCCACGGCTTGGTTTCATCAACATAGAGCAGATAGTCCAGGGCACTGTGCAAATAAGCTGAAAGTTTGCCACCAAATTCGCGCAGATTTTTATTGTCTTCACCGCTGATCAGGGAAATGACTACCTGACAGACAACAATCACCGGTAGCACAACCAGCGTAACCCAGCACGCTACTGCATAAAAAACCATATACAGTATGCGAACCCACTGGGAGGGTGAAAGTATGTTCTTTTTTACTTCTTCAACTCTGTCATCAGTCATGGAAATTCCTCCGTGCCAGGCTAATTGGAAATGTGTGAGTCCTGCGGACGTCCGGCAGCAAACTCAACATCAAGACCATGCTCTTCCAGCATTAGTGAGCTTATTATATGGTCAACGGTTTGATTGTTGTACATTATTTCATAGAGTCCGTTAACCAGGGGCATTTTTACGCCAAGCGCATCTGCTTTTGCCTTGACCTGTTTCAGCGTATTGACCCCTTCGGCAACCTGGTCCATTTCACTGATTACCATATCAATGTCTTTACCCTCACCCAGCGCTTTACCAACTCGAAAATTTCTCGACAAGGGCGAAGAGCAAGTCACTATAAGGTCGCCGACCCCCGACAAACCAAGGAAGGTCATCGGATCCGCGCCCAACTCTGCCCCGAAGCGAGCCATTTCAGTGAGGCTTCTGGTAACCAGCATGGCATTGGTGTTATGCCCCATCCCCATGGCCTCGGCAAGCCCGGCAATAATCGCGTAAATATTTTTCAGTGATCCTCCGAGCTCTACCCCGAGCATGTCAGAGTTTGCATAGACACGAAAACTGTCAGAGTGAAGCACGTTCTGGACTGCGCTGACCACGTCAGGGTCGATGCTGGCGACTACTGCGCCTGTGGGGCTGCTTACCGCAATTTCCTTTGCCAGGTTGGGACCGCTTAGAACAGCAATATGTTTATTCTCTGTTTCTTCGGCCAGTATCTGGCTCATCAGGGCAAAGCTTTGTGCTTCAATACCTTTGGTGAGACTGACCAGAATAACCTCTTTATGGATCAGCGGGTTCATCTGCCGCACCACTTCGCGAAAACTGCTACTGGGTACGGCGACAAAAATCAGGTCAACATCCTTCACTGCTGCTGCAAGATCGTCAGTGGCAACGACATCTTCATGTATCTTGTAGCCAGGCAGATAAGTAGTATTTTCGTGAAGCTTGTTCAGCAAATCCACCTGCTCACGGTCGCGCATCCAGAGCAGGGTTTTATGACTGTTATGGGCAATGATGTTAGCGATCACGGTGCCAAAACTGCCACCACCGAGAACTGCTACATTTTTTACTGGCATGAATAATTATCTCTATTACTGCGATAACTGACGTCACTGGATTCAAATTCAGGCGCAAGCTTGTCGGCAAGCGCTTTGGCAAGTTCTCCAAGCCCAGCGCCTGTAGCACTAGCCTGACTAAAGCGACCCCGAATTTGTGCGCGGAAAGATACCAGCTATGCCCAATCAACTCCAGAGTTGAGCTTATGATCAAACCTGAACCGAAGGTTGAGCGGGTGAGACTGGATTGCTAGCCCTCAGGACATACTATAGAATCGCAGGCCCTTGTGATACGGGAAATATGTCATGGAAAATGCGCTTTGGGCATCCATAAAAAAAGAAATAACCGAACTACTCATGGCAGAGCCGGATCTGGGCAATTATCTCAGTAAACGTATTCTTGCCCACGAAGATCTTGGTTCTGCAATTAGCGCTCTGTTGTCAGTAAAATTGTCTGCTGAAGATATGCCTGCGCTTACTCTGAAAGGAGTTTTTGATGAGGCGATTCGATCTGACCCCCAAATCATAAAAAATACTACCCGGGATTTATTGGCGATACGGGAACGCGACCCCGCAGTGGATTGCTACTCCACCGCCATTCTCTATTTCAAGGGTTTCCAGGCCTTGCAGGCATACCGGATTGCACACTGGCTTTGGCATCAGGAACGCCATGGCATGGCACTTTATCTGCAAAGTCGCATCTCTGAAATATTTGCCGTGGACATTCATCCGGCGGCTAAAATTGGTGCAGGTATCCTGCTGGATCATGCTACGGGCATTGTAATCGGTGAAACCAGCGTACTGGATGACAATATTTCCATCTTGCAGGGCGTCACGCTTGGCGGTACCGGCAAGGACTCAGGCGACCGTCATCCCAAAATCAAAACTGGTGTATTGATCGGTGCCGGCTCCAACGTCCTGGGCAATGTGGTGATCGGTGAAGGTGCCTGGATTGGTGCCGGCTCCGTCGTCCTCGAAGACGTCGAAGCGCATACCACAGTGGTCGGGGTACCGGCGAAAGTGGTAGGACGACCCAGGGCAGACCAGCCCGCACTGGAAATGGAACACTATCTCAGCGATAAATCCTGACCTTGCGCAAACCGGTCATCTTTTTACTGCATGGCGCCTGGCATTCCTCTTCCTGCTGGAGCCTCCTGATTCCCCGGCTGGAAGCGCTCGGGCATTCGGTGCAAGCGCCAGATCTCCCGGGGCATGGCAATAATAGCGCTGACGCTGCCACCATCTCACTTAATAAATATTCTAGCTATATTTCACAACTAATTGATAATTATGATAATAATGCAATATTGGTTGGTCATAGTATGAGCGGAATGGTGATTTCCCAGGTCGCAGAAAACATTCCCCATAAAATAGAGCGACTTGTCTATCTGAGTGCCTATCTTCCTCGCCATCAGCAAAGCCTGTTCGATCTGATTGCATCTAACGCTGCAAGCAGTGAGCCGGCTCCCATTGAAAAGGCCATGCAGATGTCAGCCGATAAACGCAGTTGCACCATTGCTGATGAAGCCATCGCCGCGCTGTTTTATAACCGCTGCCCGGACACTCATCGTGATCAAATTCCACAATCATTCCCTGCCCAGCCAGTTTTGCCGTTGGCCGCAAAAGTGAAGCTCAGCGCGGCTAATTTCGGGCAGATCCCAAAAACCTATATCTGCTGCCTGGATGATCAGGTAATACCCATTGCTCACCAACGCCATATGATCAAGCAGCAGCTCTGTGATGAAATGATTCAATTGGATGCCGACCATAGCCCGTTTCTATCCTGTGCACAGCAATTAGCTTCAGTGCTGCATTCAAGCAGTTTGCCTGCCTGAAATGGCTTAATTGAACGATATATTTTCAGTAATAGCGGGAATTTTAAAAATACTTGCACAGTTTCATGGTATTCAATGGCTTGTAAAAAGTTATTCGGTTATAAATAATCATTAATTGCTTACATAAAAATCAAATAGTACAAGGCAGGCTATTCAGAGCAGGCCAACTAATGAGGGGAAAAATGAAAATGAAAATAAAAACTATAGTTCTTGCCAGCGCTTTACTGGCAGCTACCACCAGCAGCATTTCTGTTCTGGCACAACCAGGTCAGGGTGATCAGGACACCAGCATGAGCTTTTTTATAACCAGCCGCGGACTAGGTGATGGTGCCAATCTGGGTGGCCTCGCAGGCGCTGACGCCCACTGTGCGGCGCTGGCAGCAGAAGCCGGCGTGACAGGCAAGACCTGGCGTGCCTATCTAAGCACGACAGGAGCGGCAGGTGTTTATGCCAGAGACCGAATAGGTAGCGGCCCCTGGTACAATGCCAATGGTGAACTGGTAGGACGCAGTGTGATGGATATCCATTACTCCAATGCCAACCTCAACAAGCAGCGTTCTGTCACTGAAAATGGCGATATCGTCAATGGGGTGGGAGATACGCCCAACCAGCACGATATTCTCACCGGCACCAATCCGGATGGCACTGCATCGGATCTGACCTGTAATAACTGGACCAGCAATACTGACCAGTCCCGTGCTACGGTAGGCCATTTTGACCGCGTAGGTGGTGGTGCCATGGCTGAATCATGGAATGCCGCGCATCCGTCCAGAGGATGCAGTCAGGAACAATTACAGGCGTCAGGTGGCAACGGCTATTACTACTGCTTTGCAACCGGCGAATAATTCCAGTCACTCCTGGAATAATAAAAAAGGCGCTTAACGGCGCCTTTTTTAATTCTTCGGGGTTTTTCTCAGTCTATAGCCAGCCTTTGGTGTAAAATGCCCCCTTTTTTGATTAGGGACTCCCCAGGGTTATGAACCTCAAGCAAGAACTCGATACCATTATCTCCAATGCAATCAGCGTTACAGCAGAGATTGAAGATTGTCAGGCCCTGATAAATTATGCCCGTGAAGAAAAATTTGGTGATTATCAGGCCAATGGCATTATGGCAGTGGCTAAAAAGCTCGGGAAAAACCCGCGCCAACTGGGTGAAGAAGTCCTTGGCAATCTTGATCTATCCGGTCTCGCAGATAAAGTAGAACTTGCCGGCCCGGGCTTTATTAATATTCATATTGCCCCGGAATTTCTATCGAGCAAACTAAATACCCTGCTTGAGTTCGGCCAGTTGATCCAGACTACCAGCAACCCTCTTACTGTTGTTGTCGATTACTCCTCTCCCAACCTTGCCAAGGAAATGCATGTCGGGCATATGCGCGGGACGATTATCGGTGATGCCCTGGTAAGAATTTTTGAACACCTGGGGCACACAGTTATCAGGCAAAATCATTTTGGTGACTGGGGAACACAGTTCGGCATGCTGATCACCCACATGCAGGAGCTGCAGCAGACTCAGAATGATGAAAGCGCACTGGCAAATGAGTTGTCAGATCTTGAGGTCTTTTATCGCCAGGCCAAGGAACGCTTTGATGCTGACCCTGAGTTTGCAAAAACCAGCCGTGACAATGTCGTTAAGCTTCAGGCTGGTGATGCCGAATGTAAAGCGCTGTGGCAGGAGTTCATCAACATTTCTGTCACTCACTGTGACCAGCTTTACCGTTTGTTGGGAATTACACTGACACGCGATGATGTTCGGCCTGAGAGTTTCTACAATGACAAGCTGGCTACTGTAATTTCGGAACTGGAAACCAGGGGCTTAATTACCAAATCCGATGGCGCCAGTTGTGTATTTCTTGATGAATTCACCAGCAAGGATGGCTCACCTCTTCCTGTTATTGTACAAAAATCTGATGGCGGTTATCTCTACGCCACCACCGACCTTGCTGCTATTGAATATCGCAATAAAACATTGCACGCAGATCGCATTCTTTATGTTGTTGATGCCCGCCAAAGCCTGCATTTTCAGCAGGTTTTCAGGGTCGCAGAACTGGCTGGCTATAAAACAGAGTCTTGCTCACTGGAGCATTTATCCTATGGCACCATGATGGGAAGCGATGGAAAACCCTTCAAAACCCGGAGCGGTGGAACTGTCAAACTACTCGACCTGGTAAATGAAGGTGTTGCCCGTGCCCTCGATCTGGTCAGTGAAAAAAATCCGGACATGGATGTATCCCAAAGGCAGGCCATTGCGGATGTCGTGGGCATAGCAGCCATCAAGTATTTTGAATTAAGTAAAAACAGAAACAGTGACTATGTATTTGACTGGGACACCATGCTCTCTTTTGAAGGCAATACTGCGCCTTATCTGCTTTATGCCTACGCCAGAATTCGCAGTATTTTTAGAAAGCTCGAAACAGACTCAGAACAAAAATTCATTATCAATATCACTGAAAAGGAAGAAAAAGCCCTGGCATTGAAATTACTTCAGTTAACCGAAGTTGTCGAACAGGTTTCCCTGGACTGCTTCCCCAACCAGCTTTGTCTCTATCTTTATGAACTGGCAGGTGTCTACATGCGCTTCTATGAAGCCTGCCCGGTGTTAAAGGCTGAAAACGAAATACGGAATTCCCGACTCGGACTGTGTCATCTGACAGCAGCCACGATACAGCAGGGATTATCATTACTTGGCATCAGCACACTGGAAAAGATGTAGAGCCCGTGACGCAGGCAGTTCATGCAGTTGAACTGCCTGCACTCACTACACCCCCACCCCTGCCCCTGCCCGTCAGCCTGTCGAGCGACACAATCTTTCCTACTCTCCCCAGACGCAAATTGTTATAATCCGCCTCCTCAATATTGGATCACGATAAACTGACTATACTCTCTCGCTGGCCGGGGGATTCTTTTTCAGGGTCTATTTTGGTATCTGGCTCGGTATCGCGCCTGGTATTCGTGCTTCCAATTACACCATAACAATTAAAACGATCAGGTAAATCATGTCCGATAATCCAACCATTATTTATACACTCACAGATGAAGCGCCGGCACTGGCCACCTATTCCCTGCTACCTGTTATCAGAGCCTTCACCGGTTCCTCCGGTATAAACGTGGAAACCCGCAATATTTCACTTGCCGGACGCATTCTTGCTGTTTTCCCTGATTATCTGCCTGCCGAAAAGAAGCAATCCGATGATCTCGCCTATCTGGGAGCCCTTGCCCTGAAACCGGAAGCAAATATCATCAAATTGCCTAATATCAGCGCCTCGTTACCGCAGATGAACGCCACTATTCAGGAACTGCAGGCCAAAGGCTACCCATTACCCGATTACCCTGACAACCCTGCCAATGAAGAAGAAAAAAACATCAAGGCCCGTTACGACAGCATAAAGGGTAGCGCAGTCAATCCGGTACTTCGCGAAGGAAATTCCGATCGCCGGGCACCGGGCGCAGTAAAGCAATATGCCCGCCAGAATCCACACTCAATGGGTGAATGGTCGATCACCTCAAAGACAAAAGTCGCCCATATGACTGAAGGTGATTTCTTTGGTACTGAAAAATCACTGACTCTAAATGGAGAGTCAACCTACCGTATTGAATTTGTCGATGAATCCGGCGCCATAACCACACTCAAGCCATATGCTCCCTTGCTCGATGGTGAAGTCATCGATTCTTCTTTTATGAGTGCATCAGCCCTTCGCACTTTCCTGGAAGAGGCCATCGAGGACGCCAGGCAGTCCGGAATACTGTTTTCTGTGCACCTGAAGGCGACCATGATGAAAGTGTCTGATCCGATACTATTTGGTCATGCCGTCTCTGTTTTCTTCAAGGATGTATTTGAAAAACATGCTGACACTCTAAAAGAAATTGGGGCCAACCCAAACAATGGTTTTGGTGCTGTACTGGCCATGTTGAGCTCGTTACCAGCGGACAAGAAGGCTGAAATCGAAAGCGATATCCTGGCCTGTTATGAACAGCGTCCTCCACTTGCCATGGTGAACTCTGACAGGGGTATTACCAACCTGCATGTTCCCAGTGATGTCATCATAGATGCCTCCATGCCTGCGGCCATACGCTCATCCGGAAAAATGTGGGGACCAGATGGCGAACTTCATGACATGCTCGCGGTAATACCAGATCGCTGTTATGCCGATGTATACCAGCAAACCATTGATTTCTGTAAAAACAATGGTGCCTTTGACCCCAGAACTATGGGATCAATTCCCAATGTTGGCCTAATGGCACAGAAAGCCGAAGAATATGGCTCACACGACAAGACCTTTGAAATGACTGGAAAAGGTACCATGCGCGTCGTTGACGGATCTGGAAACATTCTGCTTTCTCACGAAGTTGATAAAGGTGATATCTGGCGCATGTGCCAGGTTAAAGATGCCCCGATTCAGGACTGGGTAAAGTTGGCCGTAAAACGTGCCCGGGCATCAGACACACCGGCAGTATTCTGGCTGAATCCTGATCGCGCCCACGATTCTGAATTAATCAAAAAAGTGAATCTTTACCTGAAGGATCATGATACCAATGGCCTGGAGATTCATATCATGTCTCCTGTTGAAGCCACTCGCTTCTCCTTGCAACGCATGAAGGAAGGTAAAGACACCATCTCTGTTACCGGTAATGTACTGCGGGATTATCTGACAGATCTGTTTCCGATTCTGGAAGTGGGCACCAGTGCAAAAATGCTTTCCATCGTTCCGCTTATGAATGGGGGCAGCATGTTTGAGACAGGGGCCGGTGGGTCCGCGCCAAAACATGTCCAGCAGTTTCAGGAAGAAAATCATTTACGCTGGGATTCACTGGGAGAATTTCTGGCTTTGGCTGCCTCACTTGAACACCTGGGCCAGTCTATGAACAACCCCAAAGCACTGGTGCTTTCCCGGACTCTGGATGCTGCTACCGGAAAATTGTTGATGGAAAACAAGAACCCTTCCCGCAAGGTAGGCGAACTGGATAATCGCGGCAGTCATTTTTACCTGGCTCTCTATTGGGCACAGGCGCTGGCATCCCAGAATGATAATGCAGAATTGAAAGCAGAGTTTGCCGAACTGGCCGAAATACTTTCCAGCCAGGAAGCCGCCATCGTGGATGAGCTCAACAATATCCAGGGACAACCGGTTGAACTGGGAGGCTACTACCAGCCGGATCCAGCACTATGTCAGGAAGCTATGTGTCCCAGCAAACTGTTTAATAGCGCGATTAAAAACCAGGGTTAAGAGCCTTGATATCAACGCTGTAAAATTTCAGAAACACAAAGCATAAAAAAAGGTGCGAGAAGGAATACTTCTGGCACCTTTTTTTTGATTCAAAAAATCAGCTGCGCACTACGATCAGCGTGGTTTCTGGAATATCAATACCGCCCTGTCAGTTCCCCCGCGCATTCCTGGTGAGAAAACCATTGCGCTTCTGTCATCTTCAGGATTAGCCAGGATGTCGCTATCCAGCAAGAGTGTAAAGCCTGCAGCGGTGATTTCATCAATGATGGCTTCCTTGCCGATGCGATGAATGGTCGTACTATCGCGCCAGCCAGATCCATCTTCAGCCAAATGATCAACGATCACGTATTTGCCGCCTGACTTAAGGGCAGAAAATACCTTTGAGTTCATTGCCCCTGTATCCACATCCAGCCCTTGCAGATCATGGTAATAAAGGACGTTATAGACAGCGTCCAGCCCTGAAGGAAAACTGATTTCACTGTAATGGACAATATGATACTCGGCATTCCCGTTGGCATCGGCAAATGCCTGACCAGCTTTGCCTACATTACCGTCACTGAATGCTGCCAGGTAAGGCATGTCATACATTTCCACCTTACCGGTGGGGCCTACTGCCTCTACCAGCATTGGCGTGTAGTACTGGCCAAATGTGCTGATTTCAGCCACATGATCGCCCTCATTTAAATCCGCCAGGGTAAGTACCTCTGCGGGTAAACGCCCGGCATCTCTTGCAACTTGCTGCTCAGATCTGTTACCGGATTCAACTGCACGCTTGATATGGGCTGGTGTATTTGCTGGCACCACATAGTCCTGTGCCTGAGCATAAGAGGCTGGCAAGCTAATCGCCGCCAGAAAAGCTATAGGCAAAGCCCGCGAAAAAAGTGATGAGTTCATTTAAATACCTCTCCAAGGAAAAAAATCGAGTAGATAGTTTTTGAGTCTACACATAATAAATCCCCGAAAATAGTATTATCCCGGGGATTTATTATTCAGATAGAACAACGTGTTACTTGAAGTTTACCGGTTTATTCAAGACCCGGAGCTAACTGTTAAGTCAGGTTTCAACTAGTTGCTTAAGTCCAGTAACAATTTATTTAACTTATGGATATAGCTGGCAGGATCATCCAACTGTCCACCTTCTGCCAGACTCGCCTGATCGAACAAAATAGACGCCAGATCATTAAAACGGTCTTCATCAGCTTCCTTATCAAGCTTCTCAATCAAGGGATGAGCTGGATTGATTTCAAAGTTTGGTTTGGTCTCAGGCATTGCCTGCCCGGCGGCCTCCATTAACTTTCGCATCTGTGCACCCATGTCATGTTCAGCAATAGAGAGACAGGCCGGCGAATCCGTCAGGCGGCTGGTTGTACGCACTTCGCCAACCTTGTCACCAATACTGTTTTTGAGACGCTCCAGTAAAGGTTCTGCTTTTTTGTCCTGCTCTTGCTGTTGTTTCTTGTCTTCTTCAGTATCAAGGTCGCCAAGGTCAAGTTCGCCTCTGGTGACGTCCTGGAATTGTTTTCCGTCAAATTCCATTAGATGACTGACAAACCATTCATCAACCCGATCCGTCATCAACAATACTTCTATGCCTTTCTTTCTGAAAACTTCAAGATGAGGGCTGTTCTTGACAGTATTAAAGGATTCGCCAGCTATGTAATAGATTTTCGACTGTCCCTCATGCATACGGGAGACATAATCCTCGAGGGATTGATCCTGACTTTTCTCTCCAGTGTGGGTTGAGGAAAACAGAAGTAATTTGGCGATTTTTTCCCTGTTAGCATAATCTTCCGCCGGGCCTTCTTTAAGTACCTGGCCAAACTCATTCCAGAATTTCTGATAATTTTCCTTGTCTTTCTTTTTAAGCTTACTGAGCATATCCAGCACGCGTTTGGTCAGCGCACTTTTCATGGAATCCACTGCCGGATCTTTCTGCAGGATCTCTCGACTTACATTCAGACTGATATCATTGGAATCAATAACACCTTTGACAAAGCGCAAATACAGGGGTAAAAATTGCTCTGCGTCATCCATAATGAAAACACGCTGCACATACAGTTTAAGGCCGCGAACGGCATCCCTGTTCCACATATCAAAGGGAGCGCGTGATGGCAGATAGAGCAGACTGGTGTACTCGAGTTTGCCTTCTACCTTATTGTGGCTCCAACTCAGAGGATCATCAAAATCGTGACTTATATGCTTGTAAAATTCCTTATATTCTTCATCCTTAAGCTCAGTCCTGGGTCGTGTCCATAAGGCAAGCGCGCTATTTACGGATTCATATTCAGGTGCATTCTTTTGTTTTTTGTCTGTCTTATCCTTCCCTGCCTCGTCTTCGGCATTTGTAGCCGGTTCATCTTTCAGCATCATTACAGGGATCGAGATATGGTCAGCGTATTTCCTGACAATTCCACGCAGCCGGTAACTTTCAGCAAATTCTTTTTCTTCTTTTTTAAGGTGCAGAACAATTTTAGTGCCTCGATCTGCTTTAGCCACATTTTGAATATTGAAATCTGACTCACCGGAAGATTCCCACATCACGCCTTCTTCAGCTGGAACCCCTGCTTTACGGCTATAGACCTCTACCTTATCAGCCACTATAAACGCCGAATAAAAACCTACGCCAAATTGACCAATCAGGTTGGAGTCCTTTTTTTCATCACCGGTGAGTGATTCAAGAAACTGGGCCGTTCCGGATTTTGCGATAGTACCGAGATTTTCAATAATTTCATCGCGACTCATTCCTATGCCATTATCAGAAATGGTGATGGTTTTTTGCTTGGCGTCAAAATCAACCAGTATTTTCAATTCCGGGTCTTCTTCCAATAATGCCGAATTGGCAAGAGAGGCAAAACGTAGTTTGTCTGCCGCATCCGAAGCATTTGAAATCAGTTCTCTTAGAAAAATTTCCTTATTGCTATAAAGGGAATGGATCATCAAATGAAGCAGTTGTTTTGCTTCAGTCTGGAACCCCATTGTTTCTTTTTTGACTTGTGCTCCCATGTTTTTTGCTTCTCCAATTGGAATGTCAGTTAGTCCCCTCATAATGAGGGCAGATCGGGTTTTTTCAAGGCAAAAAAAAACGCACCTTGCGATGCGTTTTCGAACAACTTACAGCTTTATAGTTATTATTGTTCTAGCTTTAAATCTTGATAATATTCTAGCGGAAATATTCTGCCAAATCACGGCGTTGACGCTGTAAGGTCTCATAGCGTTGCTTTTCTCTGCCCAGAACCGTAATCCAGGTATCCGCTGTATCTTCACTGCGCTCATCACGTCTGGCCGCACGCGCCGCTTCCAGACCTTCATCGTAACGATTCAGTTCCATATACGCTCTGGCCAGTGACAGATAAACCTGATCAGGACGATCCAGTTCGCCTTTTTCAAGAGCCCTGTCAAAAGCATCAATGGATTTTTCAAATTCTCCCATGGTGGAATATATTCTTCCCAGACGGGCATAATTTTCACCATCTTCAGACAACTCCGCCGCCCTTTCCAGAGGTTCAGCTGCTTTGGCATCCTCTCTAGCAATCTGGTAACAGGTTGAAAGGAAAGAGAGGTTGCCTTCATCTTCTTCAATGATGCCATCAGACATCCCTTTTTCCATAACGCGTGCACAACCATAAGGGTAGTCATTGTTATAGAGCTGGGCAGCAAAATTCACCAATTGTGAATCAGAATCCAGATAGCCGGCAGCATTAGTCACATAATAAGACTGTGCCTGCTCCTGAAAGCGCTCTATTTGTCCCAATACTGCAGGTAAGAGTGTCCAGTCATTGGGTTCATTAAACAGGACTACAGACTCTCTGAGGACCTGGTAGGCTTTAACATAATCTTCAACATTGAAGTACAGGGCACGCAACAGGTCATAGGTATTTTTGGAAATATCCTCATTCTTGGCGCGCTTGATTTCCATATTTCTCAGAATATAGGGAATCGCTTCCGCATATTGTTCCATCTGGTAATAGGCGGTACCGATGCGGAAATACACATCGTCGTTTGGTTCCAGGGCAATTTCGTTGTACTCCAGGAATAGCTCTATCGCTTCAGGAAACTGTTCCTGAACATAATAGAGAGACCCCAGATAGAACATGGAGGTTTCCAGTTGTTCCTGGTTCAAGCCTTCAATCAGCAGAATCTGACGATAGGATTCGATAGCCTGCTCATAATCTTCCTGGACCTGGTAAATATTCGCGTAAAACTGCCACATGACGAATTTTTCGCGGTCATTGAGGCGATCACGGTCAAAATCTTCCTTGATTTCAGCCAGCACAGCCAGTGCTTCATCAAATTGCTCCATATCGCGAAGTTCCATGACTTCGTTTATACGGGTAAATACACGACGCCCCAGGGTCTGCGATGAACGCGCTTCCGGGGGGGCACGACGACCCTCTTCTTCTTCCTCGGCCGCTAGAAGCTGTGTATTTTTGATAAGTCCTGGTGCTGTGGAATTTACAAAAAACGGTACTGCCATAACCGTAGCAACCAACAAAGCAAACCCGGTAATTTTCAGCAGACTGTACGAAATAGTATTACGTGTCATCATTCTATGCCTTCTTATGCTTTCTATCCCTTGTATCTTTTGGGTCACTTATTCATCAGCCAGATTGTAACGGAAAAGATACCTGACACCTGGAACAGCTACTGGCTGCCCGTCTTCAACGGCCGCATTAAACTTAAAGCGGGATACAGCGCGTCGCGATGCGGAATCAAATATATTTTGAGGATCAGCGTCTATCACTTCAATCGATTCTTCATCTACTGTCCCCTGGGCTGTTACTGTGAAGGACACAAGGCACCAGCCTTCAATCCCTCTGGAAGCAGCTCGTTGGGGATACTGCGGCTGTATAGTTACAATTGGCAGCATTTCCGAATCACTTGCTGAAATTGAGGCGCTGTTATTCAGGCCGCCCATATCAACCTCGACACGGGAAATATTCAGCCCTTCGCCAGTAGGCGCATCCAAAGAGATATCAGGCTCGGGGAGATCCGGAATTTCTTCAGGAACATCCGGCTCTTCCGGCTTGGGTTGTTGACGCTGAACTTCAAGTTCAATGTCAGGCATGGTGATATCTGCAATTTTACGCGCTTCCCCTTTTTCCGGTTCTGTAGCATCCATGGAAATCAGGAACTGCATCAAAAAGAACAGAGAAAAGGTGACCGCGGAAGCAAATACAACCGCAAATCCTATATTGAATAATCTAATCATGATTTATTCCTCTGCAGCAATCTGTGTGCAACTTGCTTGGGATTCACGAGCGGCAGTCATTATCATCAAGACATACTCATTGGGTGCATTCTGGTCGGCCTGAATAACAACACAGGCATTGGGAGTTTCAGCCAGACGCTGCTCAATGCGTAACCGCAAGTTTCTGGGAGGGATAATGTCGCCATCCATCCACATTTCACCTATGGGTGATATAGCCATCAAAATCGGCTCACCTGAGGTGGGTTCTACGGTAGAGGCTTCCGGGTAATTAACTTCATACCCGGCTTCCTTTACAAATACTGACGTTACAATGAAGAAAATGAGCAGAATGAAAACCACATCCAGCATCGGCGTCAGGTCAATCTCACCTGCTTGCTCATCATCTTTATCTCTTGCAAAACTTTTCATAAGATTTCCTGCGTTACATTCTCAGGTGATCAGGCGTGATGGATTTCAAGATGATCTTCCAACAAACGCAGTTCCCGGTTAGTCCTGACTTTCAGGATGTTACTGGCAAAAATACCAGACAAGGCACCCACCATTCCCGCCATTGTGGGAATGGTAGCCCTGGCAACACCACCAGACATTTGCTTGGCGTCACCACCACCAGTTACAGCCATGACATAGAAAACCTCAATCATGCCTGTAACGGTACCCAGTAATCCGAATAACGGACAAACAACTACCAGCACTTCGATCAAAGGAATCGTAGACTTGAGGTCTAACGTCACTCGAGAGATCAATTGCTGCCTGATTGCATGAGCATTCCAGGATTTCTTGTCAACTCTGGCTTCCCATTCGGATAAAGCCGCAACCACATTCTTCTTGTGGATAGTTCGAAGAAACCAGAAACGCTCAATCATCAGGCTCCATTTCACAAAGAGCAAAAGGGCAATAAAGTTAAGGACGGGACCACCTCTCTCCATAAAGACATCGATGGTCTCCCAACTTTCACTTAATGCTTCAAACATAAGCCATTCTCCAGCTTTATTAATTGCCTAGTGTTTAGCTTAAGCTTTGCCGCCTGCGGCTTCGGCACGTCTGGCAATAATACCTGTAGCTTGCTCTTCAAGTACCTGTATCACACCGTCGCTACGTGATTTCACAATAGTGTGGAACACGATGGTCGGAATCGCGACAACAATACCCAGAACCGTGGTTACCAGGGCACCTGAAATACCACCAGCCATGATCTGTGGATCACCAGTACCAAACAGTGTAATGGCCTGGAACACAGTGATCATACCGGTAACTGTACCCAGCAGACCGCCAAGAGGGGCAACCGTTGCAATAATCTTCAGCAGAGTGAGGAACCTTTCCAGAGCCGGCGTTTCCAGCAGGATGGCTTCACCCAGTTTAAGCTCAAGGGTTTCAATATCCATGTTCTTGTCAGCGTTATAAACAGACAGAACACGACCAAGAGGATTGTTTTTGTTCGGATTGTCCGGATTTTTCAACTGACGTTTCACTTTACCGCTAACAATGGAAAGCGTGATCATTCGTTCAACAGCCAGCAAGGTCGCAAACAGACCAACAAAGATAATGATCTGGCCGATAGTTCTACCCTGCTCCCAGTATCTTTCCTGGAATGAAGGTGAACTAATCAGAGCTGCCAGGTAGGAACCACCAGTAGGACCAGTTGGGTCAATACCAACCATAGTGAAACCGCCTGAGGCTGACTGAATGGCAGCAGCAGTATCAGTGTATCGAGCAGGCTGGCTTGGCAGTACGCTCAAACGTTTGGTATTCGGATCAAATTCCAGATACTGACCATCGGAAACGATGTTGTAGGAACCTACACGAACTACTTCCTGCTGACTCTGGGTACCGTCAGGTTGAGCAACCTGAGTAGTAAAACGGGTCACATTGGCTGATTCAGTCATTTCCTGTAACAGGTAGAACCAGAGTCTTTCAAGTTGTTCAATACTTGGCAGCTGGGATTCATCGCCCATAATACCGGCAAGCTCGGTAAGAAAGTCTCCACGACCCGGGAATTGGGCTGAAATCAATGAAGCTTCGAACTGGCTGCGGGTATCACCCACGACACCGGCTACGGTACCAAATAATTCATCAAGATCACCAAGGCGTTCCTGCAAGGTTTCAAAACGCTGGGCTTTAGTGATTTCATTTTCGTTATAGGTGTTTTCAAGATCAACCGAGATGCGCTCTTCAGCTTCACGACGCTCAACCATTTCATTGAGAAGCGCCTGCTGCTGGTTAACATTCGATTGGAATTGAGCTTCACGCTGGCGATGCTCTTCCGTTTCACTAAGCCGGGCCTGTTCAACAAGACTTAACAGCTCAGAAAGATTTGCTGCCTGCTGCTGGCCGAAAGATAGCGAAGCTGAAAGACATAGCAATGTCGTTGTAATTGTCGTAGTAAAAATCTTTGCAAATTTCATTGTTGCTTACTCCGGCGCAGGAATAGGTAATTCAAGGATCTCAAGAGTGGCCAGGTTCTGGGCCATCCTGATAGCGTTAGCGACAGGGCGACGATAATCATCATCCAGGGTTACCCACTGGTTAGATGTCTTGTCCCAAACACCTGTCTCGGTCTGGTCACTTGTCTGATATAACAAGGCAACTCTACCAACACGCAAGATATCCACGTCTCGTTCAGTGCCACCGATTTCAAGTGAATCTGTGTAATGCTGCATAACCCTGCCGTAATTGATTTCCTGCTGATAGGCAGCAAGGACCAGACGGAATTTTTCAGCAACGTTCACACTTGAATCATCAAATGTGTCACGAATCAGGTTCAGGCGCGCCTGTCTTTCACTGATCAGGAATGGAAGATCCAGCTCAACGAACTGCTCCAGAGCAACCATCATCCTTTCCATCAGGGGTGGAACCTGTCTCTGCAGAGCGGCAGCATCCTCAATGGATCTGTCATACTGTGCAATAGTTCTTTCCTGCTCAGCAATAGTCCTGCGATAGCTCGCATTATAGACTTCCAGGCCATCGACGACTTTTGCTACGTCACGATATTCCTGAAGAATCTCATCTGCTTCGTCTGAAAGCTGGTTGATGCGAACCTGTGCCTGGGCAGCTGATGCAATTGCTTCACCTGCCATGGCGTTTGCTCTGTCAATAATACTGGTATCGATAACAGTGTCCTGTGCAGAAGCAGTGCCGAAACCCAGTACCATTGGCAGCATTAATAAAGGAACAAGTATCCCTTGCTTGAAACGATGGTAGTTCATGTGTAGTCCCACTTATTTAAAAAAAATTCTAATAAAAGATGAGCAGACCTTCGATCACCCATCCCACATCCAACTATTTAGCCTAGAATAAATTCAAGTTTATCTCAGCAGATAAATACTTGGATGTAGAAAAGCACTAAAAGTCTAATCGAAAGGTAAAACCCTATTATTTAAAATAGCCAACAATAATTAATAACAATAATTAATATTGACAGACCATAATTTTATAAACTCGGTATTCTCAACTCATCCTTGAATAAAGCCCTTCTATCCCTAAGGCGGATCAGCATATCAAATACTGGTGCCAGATTGAACACCTTAATAGTTAAAAAATCAAAGCATTTCTAACATCAAGACATGTGTTTTCAAGAAGCTTGGGAAATGCTCGGTTAAGTGGCTTTGCGCCCCAAAAGGAGGCGCTAAAACCCGCTATTTTCAGCAATTAAAGTGACTCTCTGGTCAGTTCCCTTGTTCACCAACCGGCGGCTTTTTTAAGGCCTTCACCAATCTCGGCAAGACTTCTGACGGTGGTAACACCGGCATCATTTAGGGCGGCAAATTTTTCATCAGCAGTGCCTTTTCCACCAGAGATGATGGCGCCGGCATGACCCATGCGTTTTCCTGATGGCGCGGTAACCCCGGCAATATAGGACACTACAGGCTTGCTGACATTGGTCTTGATAAACTGGGCAGCCTCTTCTTCAGCAGTCCCGCCAATTTCTCCAATCATAACGATGGCTTCGGTCTGATCATCTTTTTCGAGCAAGGCCAGAATATCAATAAAGTTTGAACCAGGAATAGGATCGCCTCCGATACCGACACAGGTGGACTGACCAAAACCATAATCAGTGGTTTGTTTAACCGCTTCATAGGTTAATGTGCCGGAACGTGAAACTATGCCGACCTTACCCGGCAGGTGAATGTGACCTGGCATGATGCCAATTTTCGATTCGCCTGGCGTAATAACACCTGGACAATTTGGCCCGATAAGTCGCACACCCAGTTCATCACATTTGACTTTTACTTCCAGCATGTCGAGCGTAGGAATTCCTTCTGTAATACAGACAATAAGCTTTACACCCGCGAAAGCAGCTTCCAGAATTGAATCCTTGCAGAACGGTGCTGGAACGTAGATTACAGAAGCCTCTGCCTCGGTTTCAGCGACAGCCTCGCTCACAGTATTGAAGACAGGCAAATCAAGGTGTATCTGGCCTCCTTTTCCCGGAGTAACGCCGCCAACCATATTGGTTCCGTACTCAATTGCCTGTTCTGAATGATAGGTTCCCTGGGAACCGGTAAAGCCCTGACAGATCACACGTGTTGATTTATTAATAAGAATACTCATTATTTGCCTCCCGCTGCCGTTACTGCTTCCTGGGCAGCCTGACCAAGGCTGTCTGCTGCAATAATATTAAGACCACTTTCGGATAATACTTTTTTGCCAAGTTCTGCATTATTGCCTTCCAGTCTGACAACTACCGGCACCTTCACACCCACTTCCTCTACGGCGCCTACAATGCCTTCGGCGATCAGATCACAGCGAACGATGCCACCAAAAATATTAACCAGTACAGCTTTGACTTTTTCATCAGACAAAATAATCTTGAATGCTTCTGAGACTCTTTCCTTGGTAGCACCACCACCAACATCCAGAAAGTTTGCCGGATCCCCGCCATAAAGTTTGACGATATCCATGGTGCCCATGGCCAGACCAGCACCGTTCACCATGCAACCAATACTGCCGTCCAGAGCAACATAATTCAGGTCCCACTTGGCAGCATTAACTTCCCGCTCATCATCCTGGCTGGGATCATGCATTTCCTTCAACTCAGGATGACGATACAGCGAGTTGCCGTCGATATTCAGCTTGGCATCAAGACAATGCAGATCGCCAGCAGTTGTTATGACCAGAGGGTTAATTTCAAGCAATGCCAGATCACATTCGATAAATATTTTTGCAAGTCCTAAAAATATTTTTGTGAACTGTTTTATCTGGTCGCCACTTAAACCAAGTTTGAAGGCCAGTTCTCTTCCCTGAAAAGGCTGTGGACCAACTAAAGGATCAATAGTTGCCCGCAGAATTTTCTCTGGCGTCTCATGGGCAACCTTTTCGATTTCTACACCGCCTTCGGTTGATGCCATAAAAACGATACGTCTGGAGCTTCGGTCAATAACTGCCCCAAGATATAATTCCTGGGCAATATCAGTACATTCTTCCACCAGAATTTTGCTTACCGGCTGTCCATCCTTGTCAGTCTGGTAAGTGACAAGCCTTTGGCCCAGCCAGTGGTTTGCAAACTCTTCTATTTCCGCTTTGCTTGATACCAGCTTGACGCCGCCAGCCTTTCCTCGACCACCGGCATGTACCTGCGCCTTGACTACCCATCTATCTCCGCCAAGCTTGTCAGCAGCATCGGCTGCATCCTTGGCGTTGTCGCAGGCAAAACCTTTTGAAACCGGCAAACCATAATCAGCAAATATTTTCTTGGCCTGGTATTCGTGTAAATTCATAGGATACCTATATGTTTATTAAAATCGTAAACCGCTATGTTCAGCGTTTTTTTCTATTAGCAATATGTATCGCATGCCCATTCACCGCCAATGCGGCCTCATGGACTGCCTCACAAAGTGCAGGATGAGAGAATACCGTCATGCCGATATCTTCAGCACTGCTGCTGAACTCCATCGCTACTACCACGGTCTGTGCCAGGTCTGCTGCAGAGGGACCAATAATATGACACCCCAGCACACGATCGGTTTTTGCATCGGCCAATATTTTGACCATCCCATCAGAATCGTTTGCAGCTAGAGCGCGCCCACTGGCAGCGAATGGAAAAACGCCGGTGTTATATTCAATGCCCGCCTCTTTTAACTGCTCTTCGGTTTTACCCACAGCAGCAATTTCCGGATGCGTGTAAATCACCGAAGGAACCAGGTCATAGTTCATTGAGGCTTTTTGCCCGGCAATAATCTCGGCAACCATGACGCCCTCTTCTGAACTTTTATGTGCCAGCATGGGACCGCGCACAAGATCGCCTACGGCATAGACTCCCGGTACTCCTGTTGAACAATGATCGTCTACAGTGATGAAGCCACGTTCATTGGTTTCCACACCACAGTCATCAGCAAACAGATTCTCTGACAGGGGACGCCGGCCTACACAAACGATCAACTTGTCGAAGTCCTCTTTCTTCTCACCTTCGCTATCCTGATAAGTGACCGTTACGCCCTTGGCCTTGCCTTTCTTCAGGGCACTGCCTGTAACTTTCGCACCCAGGCGAATATCCAGCCCCTGTTTGGTCAATATCTTTTTGGCTTCTTTGGCAATCTGCTGGTCCACCATGGGCAGAAAGGCATCAACGGCTTCAAGTACCACTACTTCTGACCCCAGACGGGACCAGACTGAGCCCAGCTCCAGACCAATAACGCCAGCACCAATAACGCCGAGTCGTTTTGGAACTTCCTGGAACTCCAGGGCACCGGTGGAATCCACAATCACATCGTGGTCCAGTGGTGTAGGTGGAATTTCAATGGGTACTGATCCCGCGGCAAGAATGACATTGTCGGCAGAATAAATTGTTGTCTTGCCTTCGTGATCGGTAACCTCAACTTTCTTGTCTTTTAAAAGTTTACCTGTACCCGATATTCCCTCTACCTTGTTGGCACGAAACAATCCCGCGATACCGCCGGTAAGCTGCTTAACAACTTTCTCTTTGCGAGCAATCATTGCCGGTACATCAATACCCACTTTACTAACCTTGATGCCATGGACTTCAAAATCATGACTTGCCTCGGCAAATTTATGAGAGGAATCCAGCAAGGCCTTGGAAGGAATACAGCCGACATTAAGACAGGTGCCACCATAAACGGGTTTGTTACTGGCATCTATCCACTTCTCAACACAGGCGGTCTTCAGTCCCAACTGGGTAGCCCGGATCGCTGCCACATATCCTCCCGGACCTGCGCCAATTACTATCACGTCAAAATCTGCCATTGTTAATTCCTGTCTGCTGTTTGTTAATAATCAATGCCTGCTGACACCTTTCAGGTTTAGCGTTTCATTTCCATTGTCTCAGGAAATGCATTGCGGTTTGGTTACGGCATTACTTGTATTATCAAAAATTTCTTTAATGCTTGAAAACAGCTCAAACTTCCAGAAAAATTCTTGCGGGGTCTTCCAGCAATTCCTTGATGGTAACCAGAAACTGCACCGCCTCCTTGCCATCAATCATACGATGATCATAAGAAAGTGCCAGATACATCATTGGTAGTATCCTGACCTCACCATTCACCGCCATGGGGCGCTCCTGGATTTTATGCATACCCAGGATTGCGGTTTGTGGTGGATTCAAAATAGGCGTAGATAACAATGAGCCGAATACGCCACCATTGGAAATGGTAAACGTCCCGCCGGTCATCTCATCTATACCAAGTTTGCCATCGCGGGCCTTGAGACCAAAATCACGAATAGCCTGCTCTGTTTCCGCAAAACTCAAGGCATCTGCATCACGTAATACCGGCACTACCAGGCCTCGCGGGGAAGACACAGCCACACCGATATCCTGATAGCCATGATAAATAATATCGCTGCCATCCATTGAGGCATTCACAGCAGGGAAACGTTTTAATGCCTCCACACTGGCACGCACAAAAAATGACATGAATCCCAGCTTGGTACCGTCATGCTGCTTTTCAAATGCTGCCTTATATTTTTCCCTCAGGTCCATTACCTCCTGCATGTTCACTTCGTTAAAAGTAGTCAACATGGCAGTAGTCTGGGTAGCCTGTAGCAAACGTTCTGCTACTTTTGCCCGCAATCGGGAGATTGGCACACGCTTTTCGGATCGTGGTCCATCACTGGTAGTGGCGGCCTGTTGAGCCGCTGCAGGAGGCTCACTCGGTGTTGCCGGTGCCTGTTCCGGTGCTGTTCCGGTGACTGTTCCGGTGACTTAAGGTAATTAACAACATCTTCCTTGGTTATTCTGCCGTCCTTGCCTGTGCTCTTAATCCGGTTTGCATCCAGATTATTTTCTTCAACGAGTTTACGTGCAGCGGGACTTAATAATACGGCCAGATCGCTTTGATCATCATCGTTTTCAGTGGCAGACTCTGTTGCATTTTCAGGGGCGCTTTCGGTTGCCGGCTGCGCTGCAGGAGTCGCCGCAACCGCGCCTTCTTCAAAAATAGCCAGCACTTCATTGCTGACAATAGTGTCACCTTCTGCCTTTTTGATATCCTTTAAAACGCCATCGGCCGGCGCCACAACTTCCAGCACAACCTTGTCAGTTTCAATATCAACAATAAGTTCGTCTCGAGAGACGCTCTCACCTGGTTTTTTATACCAGGTAGCAATGGTTCCATCGGGAACAGATTCCGGCAAGGTTGGCGCTTTAATTTCTATGGTCATGCCCTTTCCTTTTTGTTCTTGAATAATGCTTAAAAAACTTTCCTTACGACGCTCTGTTTCACAGTTAGTTGCTAGCTACAATCCTGTTCTCTTCATCATCCAGGCCCAGCGCAGCACGCACCAGTTTTTGTTGTTGCTGTACATGCAAAGACATATAGCCTGTTGCTGGCGACGCTGAAGCTTCCCGGCCTGCGTATTCCAACTGAAAATTGGCACGTTTGCGGCGGATTACATTTTTTATATGATGCAGGATCTGATACCAGGCACCCTGGTTTTGTGGCTCTTCCTGACACCACACCACCTCCTTGTAACGTTTATAGGGTTTCAGGATTTCCTGCAGGGTGTCTTCCGGGAAGGGGTACAGCTGCTCCAGCCTGATGATAGCGACATCGCGGATTTCCTGCTCCCTGCGCTTGGCGCGCAAATCGTAATAGACCTTGCCACTGCACAGGACAACACGGTTCACCAGTTTAGGATCGATATCAGCGTCAGTTTCCGGCAAAACAGTGTGGAAAGCACCATCAGCCAGTTCATCCATTGAGGAAATCGCTTCAGGGTGGCGTAACAAACTTTTTGGTGTCATCACTATCAAAGGCTTTCGCAGTGGTCTAATCATCTGCCGCCTGATCATGTGAAACACCTGTGCTGGTGTGGTGGGTATGCAAACCTGAATATTTTGTTCTGCACACAACTGTAAAAACCTTTCCAGCCTGGCCGAAGAATGTTCTGGACCCTGCCCCTCGTAGCCATGTGGCAGTAACAGGGTAAGACCACAAAGACGATCCCACTTGTTCTCACAACTGGTCAGAAACTGGTCGATCACTACCTGGGCACCGTTTGCAAAATCTCCAAACTGGGCTTCCCAGATTACCAGGGCATCAGGTCTGGTGCTGGCATAACCAAACTCAAAGGCCAGCACAGCTTCCTCAGACAAAATAGAATCAAAAATCACGAATTTTCGTTGTGAATCGGAAATATGGCTTAACGGTACATAGTTTTTACCGGTATCCTGTTCATGCAATACCGCATGACGATGGGAAAAGGTTCCCCTGCCCACATCCTGACCGGTAATTCGAACCTTGTAATTGTTGTCCACCAGACTGGCGTAAGCCAGACACTCTGCAAAGCCCCAGTCTATTGGCTGTTCTCCACTTGCCATACGGGAACGGTCTTCCATCAATTTTTTTACCTGACGGTTGAGTTTGAAGCCATCGGGTAATGTGACCAGTCTCTGTGCCAGCTTCTTTAAATGAACGATATGAATATGAGTCTCACATGGCATATCCCAGGAGTGACCAAGATAGGGACGCCAATCCACAAACAAAGCGGTATTGGGTACATGAACCAGACTCTGAACAACATGCGTGCCCTCATCCAGCGACGTCCGGTAATTTTTATTCATTGCCTCCACTTCTGTTTCCGAAATCAAGCCTGCTTCAATCAGCTTATTCGCATAAAGTGTGCGCGTGGAAGGGTGTTTTTTGATGGCGTGATACATCAGCGGTTGAGTGGTACTGGGTTCGTCAGTTTCGTTATGACCTCGTCGGCGATAACACACCAGATCCACTACCACGTCCTTGCGAAATTTGTTGCGATAATCCAGCGCCAGATGCGTTACGAAAAGGACCGCTTCAGGATCATCGCCATTGACGTGAAAGATGGGCGCCTGAACCATTTTTGCAATATCTGTACAGTATTCTGTAGAGCGAACATCTTCCTGGCGCGACGTGGTAAAGCCTATCTGATTATTCAGAACAATATGTACCGTGCCACCTGTCCCATAAGCCCGCGTTTGTGACATCTGGAAGGTTTCCATGACAACACCCTGACCGGCAAAAGCTGCATCACCATGAATTAAAATGGGCAGCACTGAGGTTCCATGGGGATCTTTACGACGATCCTGTCGCGCCCTTACCGAGCCTTCAACAACAGGTGAAACAATTTCAAGATGGCTGGGATTAAATGCCATGCTGCAATGGACTTCCCCGGCCGGGGTCATAATATTGGAGGAAAAACCGGAGTGGTATTTCACATCGCCTGAGCTTTCCAGCACCAGCTTCCCCTCAAACTCTTCGAACAGGTCAAACGGGTTTTTACCCATGATATTGACCAGTACATTGAGCCGACCACGATGCGCCATGCCAATTACAATTTCCTTGGTACTATGTTCTCCAGCGCGCTGAATGATGTCATCGACGGCATGAATGAGACTCTCGCCTCCTTCCAGGCCAAAGCGTTTCGTGCCTGGATATTTACCATCAAGATGTTTTTCCAGTCCTTCTGCTGCACTCAGGCGCTCCAGGATATGCAGACGCTTTTCGACGCTGAAATTAGGTTTGCCACGATGGCCTTCAATGCGGCGCTGGATCCATTGCTTCTCTTCAAGATTCACAATGGCCATATATTCATAACCAATCGAGGAACAGTAAATGTTTTCAAGATCGCTGACTATTTCAGCCAGCGTTGCGGTTTCCTGTTCAATGAATAATGGTTGAGTCTGGAAGGATATATTCAGGTCGGCTGGCGAAAGGCCATGAAAACCCAGCTCCAGATCGGGGACGTTTTCCCGGTACATGATGCCAAGTGGATCCAGTTTGGCATGCTGGTGGCCTCGAACCCGGTAGGAACTGATCAGTTGTACGACACTGACCTGCTTTGCTTCATGCAACAGACTGCCTGCTGCTGAACCGTTGAGGATTTGTGAACCTGCTGTACCGCGACGCGGCAAGCCCCTGAATTGTTCGACAATATCCTGATGGGAAACATCGTGGGCATTTCCGCCTTCAATAGTTGGCAATTCAGAAAAATACTGCTGCCATTCTTCCGGTACCGAGCTGGCATCGTGAAGCCAGCTTTCGTATAGGCCTTCCACGTAATCAAGATTGCCACCGGAAATATGCCCTGACTTGAGCATCAGATCGCGTAAATTATCCAGCATGATAGTTACAGTCGTCCCCTGTCTTTACTTCAGAAATTTTGCACTATACTTAACGGCAGCTTCACTGCAATTCGTTAGTCGGAGTTCTCTTTTGTTTTGTTTTGTTCCAGGCTACTTGCCAGGCGTTTATCAGGCGCCCCTTTCCATCAACATCTCTCGAATATGACCAATCGCTTTTGTCGGATTCAGTCCCTTGGGACAAACGGCAACACAATTCATAATGCCGCGACAACGGAACACACTGAATGGATCTTCCAGGTTTGCCAGACGGTCATCGGTATGGGTATCACGGCTATCAGCGAGAAATCGATAGGCCTGCAACAGACCCGCCGGACCAACAAATTTTTCCGGGTTCCACCAGAATGACGGACAATTGGTTGAACAACAGGCGCACAGAATACATTCGTAGAGGCCATCCAGCTTGGCACGATCCTCGGGTGATTGCAGGCGCTCGATTGCAGGGACAGGATCGTCATTCTGCAGGTAAGGCTCAATGCGTTCGTACTGCTTGTAGAAAATAGACATATCGACGACCAGATCGCGAATCACTGGCAGGCCAGGTAATGGTCGCAATACCAGCTTGTCATTTTTGACGACATCAGAAAGCGGAGTAATACAGGCAAGCCCGTTAACACCATTGATGTTCATGCCATCAGAGCCACATACTCCTTCACGACAGGAACGTCGGTAGGTCACACTGTCATCCTGCTCTTTAACCAGAGCCAGAACATCAAGCACCATAAGGTCCTTGCCACCAGGTATTTCGACCTGATAATCCTGCATTGAGGGTTTCAGATCGGTTTCGGGGTTATAGCGATATACACTGACTAACACGTTATTGCTCTCTTTGAATTTTCAACTTTCAGTTAATAGGTTCGAATCATCGGCTCAAACGTTGGCACGGTCTTGGGTGCAAAATTCACCTTGCGCTTACCCAGGGTTTTAGTCTCTGGGTAATACATGGAGTGACAAAGCCAGTTCTCATCATCACGCTCGGTAAAATCGTCACGGGCATGAGCGCCGCGGCTTTCTTCCCTGCCCTCGGCTGCAATTGCAGTCGCTTCCGCCACCTCAAACAGGTTCTGTAATTCCAGCGCTTCAATACGTGCGGTATTGAAGGCATTACTCTTGTCCTGCAAATGCGGGTTTTCGATTCGCTCGCGCATGGCTTGCAACTTCTTGATGCCTTCACGCATAAAATCGCCCTTGCGGAATACACCAAAATGATTCTGCATAATCACCTGCAATTCCTTACGCAGGTCTGCGACCTTCTCTCCCGAGCTGGACTGATTCAGCTTGTCCAGGCGCGACAGGCCAAGTTCAAGATCACTATCACTGGCTTCCTGCTGCTCAACTCCGCTACTCAGCATTTTTTCGATATAGATGCCGGATGCGCGGCCAAATACAACAAGGTCAAGCAATGAATTGCCGCCCAGACGGTTAGCGCCATGGACTGAAACACAGGCGGCTTCACCACAGGCATAAAGGCCTCCGATTACGCTGTCGGTACCATCGGCATTTTGACCCAGTGCCTGACCATGAATATTCGTGGGTATGCCGCCCATCATGTAATGACAGGTTGGTACTACCGGGATTGGTTCCTTGACCGGGTCAACATGGGCAAAGGTTCGGGATAACTCGAGAATTCCCGGGAGTTTGTCATTGAGCACTTTTTCACCCAGATGGTCGAGTTTTAACAATACGTGGTCAGCATCCGGGCCGACACCGCGCCCTTCCAGAATTTCCAGTACCATGGAGCGGGCCACCACATCGCGGCCAGCCAGGTCTTTTGCATTTGGCGCATAGCGTTCCATAAAACGTTCGCCGTCTTTATTTACCAGATAACCGCCTTCTCCACGGCTGCCTTCGGTAATCAGCGTGCCCGCACCGTAAATACCGGTGGGATGAAACTGCCACATTTCCATGTCCTGCTGTGGCACTCCGGCGCGCATGGCCATGCCGATTCCGTCACCCGTGTTGATCAGGGCGTTGGTGGTAGAGGCATAAATACGTCCGGCACCGCCAGTGGCAAGCACAGTTGCCTTGGATTTGATAAACACCACTTCACCATCTTCAATACAGATGGCAATCAGACCCACCACATGACCCTGCTGATTTTTTACCAGGTCAACGGCATACCACTCGTTAAAGAAAACTGTATTGTTCTTCAGGTTGGCCTGATACAGGGTGTGCAGCAGTGCATGACCGGTTCGGTCTGCTGCAGCGCAGGTACGAGCCGCCTGGCCACCCTTTCCATATTCACGTGACTGGCCACCAAAAGGACGCTGATAGATACGCCCATCTTCATTACGGGAAAATGGCAAGCCCATATGCTCGAGTTCAAAAACAGCCTGCGGGCCTTCCGAGCACATATATTCAATAGCATCCTGGTCACCGATGTAATCAGAGCCCTTGACGGTGTCGTACATATGCCAGCGCCAATCGTCATCAGGTTCAGTACTGGCTATGGCACAGGTGATGCCGCCCTGGGCTGATACGGTATGGGAGCGAGTTGGAAAAACCTTGGAGATCACAGCAGTCTTGTAACCTGACTGGGAAAGCTCCAGTGCTGCACGCAAACCTGATCCGCCGCCACCGACAATCACGCCATCAAATGTCATGGTTCTGATATTAGCCACGTTTCATTAACTCCCTTGCTGAACCCATTACTACACGCTCCATAAGATGATTACACCCCAGATGAAATAAACCGCCAGTACCGCTAAACAGCCAATCAGGAATACCAGGCGCACGATGGTGGCTTTGCTGCCCATCATTCTTGTCGTCAGGTAATCTGTCGCTACAGTCCACATGCCAATCCAGGCATGGGCACAAAGCGCCATCAAGGTAAGCAGACTGAAGATACGCATGGTGGTCCCTGCAAACAGGTCACGCCAAAGAGCGTAAGTCATTTCCGGAGTGCTCAGGATAATCGCGCTGTGACACACGACATATAAAAGAAGGATCACAGCACTGACGCGCTGGATCAGCCAATCAGAAAGACCACTGCGGCCGAAATTGGTGACACTGGAAACCTGCATATTCTTTACGCCCATAGCCACACCCCCAATACCAGAATAATAATCAGGCTGACAATAATCACGATGGTAGCGCCACGAGGTGCACCTGCTTTGGTTTCACCGATACCCGCATCCATTAACAGATGCTTTACACCGGCAATGAGGTGGTAAGCCAGGGCAGACAATACGCCCCAGACAACAAATGTTGCCACGGGAGACGTTAATACTTCCTGAAGCCGGCGAAAGCCCGCCTCGCCTGAAAGGGATAACTCCAGCATCCAGAGCAGAATGCCAATGCCTACAAACAGGATGACACCTGAAATGCGGTGAGTAATAGAGGTAATTGCCGCCAGGGGCAACTTGATGGTACTTAAATCGAGATTTACGGGCCGTTCGTTTTTCGTTGTTGGTTTCACTGCATTCTCTTTAAAGTATCTGGAAAATTTACTCAAAAATCATAATCTATCAGTAGAATCAATTGTGATAGCTATTAATAATCAGTTCTAAAGATCATCGCACAAACGGGCGCTATTATGCCCTACTTCCACTGCCAGTTTGAACCTTTTTTCCGCCTTTTCGCTAAATAATTCGATGTCAGGCCCAATTCAACTTTGTTATGTATGTTGGTAACTTACGCAATTAGGGAGGTTTCGGTTCAGACCAAATACTGGTGATTTCTTCAAATTAAAAGATCAGAAAATTGTCATTAAAAAAAAGCACTGTGATTGACAATTTCCATAGCAGAAGCTAGTGTTGCCCCTCCGTAACTACGTGCAGAATTTTAGAATTTCTCGTAAAGTTATCCCTGCCGTTAGTCTTCGAATTATTTTCTGTGAGGAGTTCCTATGGCTGAGAAAAAAGCTCAGTTGTCAGTGGATGGCATTGACGAAACTATTGAATTACCAATTTACGAAGGCACTGCCGGCCCTGATGTTATTGACGTGCGCAGCCTGGTCTCCAAAGGCGTTTTCACTTATGACCCGGGCTTTATGTCCACGGCCTCCTGTGAGTCAAAGATTACCTACATAGATGGTGGCAAAGGTATTTTGCTTTATCGCGGCTATCCCATTGAGCAGCTGGCGGAAAAATCTGACTTCATGGAATGCTGCTATTTGCTCCTCAACGGCGAACTTCCTACCGCCGAACAAAAAGAAGCCTTTATAGACGACATCAAGCATCACACCATGGTGCATGAACAGATACGCAATCTGTTTATAAGCTTCCCCCGTCATGCCCATCCCATGTCCGTCATGATTGGTGCTGTAGGCGCTTTATCAGCGTTTTACCATAATGACCTGGTCATAGATGATGCCGAACATCGTCAGGCTGCTGCAGTCCGACTGATTGCCAAGATTCCTACGCTGGCTGCCATGTGTTACAAATATTCCATTGGCCAACCTTTCATGTATCCTCGAAATGATCTGAGTTTCTCCGAGAATTTTCTCTATATGATGTTTGGCACACCTTGCGAGGAATATGTTCCCAGTCCGGTAATAGCTGACGCCATGGACAAGATTTTTCTGCTTCATGCCGATCATGAACAGAATGCCTCTACTTCCACAGTGCGACTGGCCGGTTCCACAGGAGCCAATCCCTACGCCTGCATCTCTTCCGGCATTACTGCTTTATGGGGACCTGCCCATGGCGGCGCCAACGAAGCCGTTCTGGATATGCTGAATGAAATCGGCGATGTAAAGAATATTCCTGATTACATCAAACGCGTTAAAGACAAGAATGATCCGGTCAAGCTAATGGGCTTCGGCCATCGCGTCTATAAGAACTTTGACCCACGTGCCCACGTTTTGCGTGACGCCGCCAAGGGAGTGCTGGAAGAGCTGGGCCATGAAAATGATCCGTTGCTGAAAATCGCCAAGGAACTTGAGCGCATTGCCCTTGAAGACGATTACTTTATAGAGCGTAATCTATATCCAAACGTTGATTTCTATTCCGGCATCATCCTCAAGGCTATCGGCATTCCCACCAACCTTTTCACGGTGATTTTTGCAACCGGCAGAACCCCGGGCTGGGTTGCTCACTGGCATGAAATGATCAGCAATCCTTTCAAGATCGGACGCCCACGTCAGCTTTATACGGGGGCTACGTTCAGGGATTATCCTGGAAAATAAAACTCGCAAGTTACAAGTCTCAAGTCGCAAGCAGTTGCCTGTTCAAAGCCTGCTTGCGAATCCCGGAGCGCTCTTGCTGAAGGTTTGTGTCACTGCCTGAGCTGCTTGCCCACTTCTTCCCTGCTCTTTATCCTCGGCTTATCCCCGGCTTACCCACTCTTTGCCTGCAACAAGAATCCTGATGTGGATCTAAACTCACAGCAACGAGCGCCGAAAAAAACACGGCAATAAAAAAAGGCAGACTGCGAACAGTCTGCCTTTTTATTTAAATCAAAACCAAACCTGAAGGTTTGGTCTGTTCTGCATCAAAAGAAGTTACAGAGCAACGATTTTTTCAGCCTGGGGGCCTTTCTGACCCTGAGTTACTTCGAACTCAACTTTTTGACCTTCAGCAAGAGTTTTATAACCTTCGCTTTCGATCGCGCTGAAATGAGCAAATACGTCTGGACCAGACTCCTGCTCGATAAAACCATAACCTTTGGATTCGTTGAACCACTTAACGGTTCCTTGTACTTTCTCGCTCATAATATGAATATCCTGTTAGATACTTTATCAGTTACTTTTTAAAACCGCTTCCAATGAAACGGGCCGAGCAATAAATGAAACAGACTATATTTGGTACCTACAGGACGAACAATTTGAAAATTGGTGCGTAACAGAGGGACAAACTTTAGACGTACTTTGTTGCTTGAAGCTGAAGTTAGCGAGAATCGATGTGCTTGTCAACGGCTTTAATCAAGCCTGCCAATGGCTTACGTCGACTAAGACAGGCAAATTGTTTTATAACCTTTTATTCCCCACTGCCCATATATTTCATAAATCCGGGGCAAAAAAAAAGGCAGATTAATTAAAATCTGCCTTTCTTATTATCAATTCAGACCATCAAGATTGATTGCTGATTTGAATGCTCGGCAAAATTTACAGAGCAACGATCTGTTCAGCCTGAGGACCTTTCTGACCCTGAGTCACCAGAAATTCAACACGCTGACCTTCGGTCAGTGTTTTGAAACCAGTGCTTTCAATCGCGCTGAAATGGGCGAAAACGTCCGCACCGGATTCCTGCTCGATAAAACCAAAACCTTTAGCTTCGTTGAACCATTTAACGATTCCATTTACTTTGTTAGACATATTATAAATATCCTGTAATAAAAAATTGTATTTACCCTTCCTGAACCCACGCATGCAGAACACGCAACTGTGCCTAAAGGGCTGTGTAGCATAAAAAAAGAGTGAAAATTTGAAAACTTACAGGACGAGAAATCTAGGACTTGCTACGAAATGGAAGGGACAAACTTGTAACTTACTTATTTTGCTGTCAAGCACAGTATAAGGTATTTGACAGGAAGTCAACAAATAGATTAATCAGTCGCCCCTGGCATCCAGGTGGTTTAACGGGCGCGATGGGGGGCGCGGGTCTCACCTCGCACAACCATTGGTTACATGGATTATGATTTTTTTGTTGATCTTCCCGAGGCGAAAAAAAACCCGCATCAATAAATGCGGGTTTTTGAGACCTTAAAATAAGGCAAATTCACTGCGTTAATTTTTCAGGCGACAGCTAACCGTTTCGCTCAGCAAGAGCTCATCGGTATCAGCGGCAAAAACCTCAGCCAACACAGTAGCATCCTGAATGAAACCTGCCTCTATGGCTTCAGCCCCTTCAAGCACGTCATCCGCATCGTTATCAAACTCTATTTCCACTTCATCATCATCAGTGCTGTAGGCTTCAGACTGTACTGAATTAGCGCCTGAAGTGATAATGGCATAATAACTGCCGGTAGCAAGATCATTGGCTTCGACCTTCACCCTTGAGCGAACCTGATCGCCGGCTTGCTCACGAACCTCGCAGGAAGCGAATAAATTGGCGACATCGTCAAAATCATCGTCCGAATTACTATCATCAGAGTCATCGTCTGCCACATCATCGCTTGAATCATCATCAGAGTCGTCTTCATCTTCCGGATCATCATCAATAAAAGTGGCATAGTTGGCCATCTCTTCACACATGGCTGCATCTTCCGGTTCTGCAAAAACCATCTCGTAATTGAAAGACTTGCCGCGTCTCTCCAGCACAATATCAAAAAAGCGTCCATCGGCTGCCCCGCCGTAGCCCTGGATTCGCACACAGGGCACCTGTAACTCATCACTGGAAAAATCAGCTTTTGCAGATCCTTTTACTCGATCTGCGAGCGCCGGCTGGGATAGCATTATTGCCGCAAGTGAAATGGCGCAGGAAAGCTTTAACTTTTTCATGGAAAACCTCGTTGTTTTAAAACATTTGGAGTACTTCAAAATAGTAGCACCTTTGCCTTTAAAGGAATGTGATATAGCACACAGACCACAGTTTATAAGGGCTTGAACCTTGATATAGATCAAATTCACCCAGGTTAATAGCCGATCAGTGTAGTGGCTTTCGAACAATTGATACCTTAGTCTCACCAACATAAACCGCGTAGAACAAATAGAGAAACCATATTTGCTAAACATTTGCTCAAGATAATAACCGTTAGACAATAAGGGGATATCCAACGATGCTCGGACAGATCAAAAAACACACAATACCATTGGCGCTTGCCGCTCTCGCCTTTTCCAGCGCCACATTTGCTCACCATGGCTTCGGCCGCTTTGATCGTGCCAACGATTCCACCATCACCGGCACCATCACCGATATCGACTTTGTTAACCCCCACTCCTATCTGTATTTCGACCAGGTCACGGAAAGTGGAGAAATCATCGCCATGCGCTGTGAAATGCGCGCGGCTACACTGATGCGCCGCTCTGGCTGGTCGAAGGAAATGTTTGTCCCCGGCCTGCCGGTGACTATTTATGGCTTCAAGCATCGCACTGACCCTGGCTCCTGCTATGTCGAGGACATTACCATTGGTGACGCCCCGGCCCTAAACCGGAACGATCAGTTGGAAACGCCGGAACTTGATTTGAGCAGTCGTCCCTTTCGACTGCCCAACGGAGAGGTAAACATCAGTGGCGACTGGGCTCAGGAGCAGTATGTCATTGCCACGCCGCCCAGTGGACAGGGCGTTGGTCTGGTACCAAAAAGTATGAAAGCCGGCATCGAGGCGGGCGAGATATCCACAGACAATATTCCTCCTTCCGGCTGGGGCCCTCGCCCGGTCACGCTTACTGCCCGGGGGCAGGCAGAATTTGATGCGTTTGAAATGTGGTCCGTAGAAGATAACCCGCGACTGCGCTGCCAGCCCACCAGCATTATTTTTGACTGGGTCTTTGACGGTGCCATTAACCGTATTACCCAGGAAGAAGATCGCATTGTTATCAATTATGGCTTGTATGCCTTTGAACGGATTATTCATATGGACATGGATGAGCACCCTGCGAATCCTGAGCCCACTTATTCCGGACACTCCATTGGCCATTGGGACGGCGATACGCTGGTGGTGGATACCATTGGCTTTGAACCCGGTGTGATTGCCCCACCGCTGCGAAACAGCGACCAGTTGCACATCGTTGAACGCTGGACTCTTGATCCAGAGACGCTGGCACTGACACGGAATTACGTCGCTACCGACCCCGTTTATTACACTGATGAATATACTGGTTCAGACACAGTACTGGTGGCCGATGTGCCTTATCAGGGTGAACCCTGTGATGAACTGACTTTTGAGTTTCTGGAGTTCCAGAAATAAAAAACTGTATAAGCGGTTACACAGACAAAAAAAGAAAAGCCAGGAATGTTATTCACTCCTGGCTTTTTTTTCACAAGTCTAATTATTGTCTTGGTTAAGCCAGACTACTCGCTATCACCAATGCGCATGCCCTGGTTAACTACAACAGTTGAAACAGTAACAGTACAACCATCGGGTGCATTATCGCCGACACATGGAGCAATAATACTACCGCCACCATTTGCAGCCACAAGCATACTGCCGTCGTCAGACACAAAATAATTCAAAGGAGCAGGAAACGCTGCAAACTGGATGCTTAACTGATCACCATCTTGCATATACGTGAAAGGCACATCCTGGGTTTGACAAAAGGTAGCGCTTTCCATGATTGAGGTATCTTCGTTATTAAAGTCCATATCAATAAATCGTCGTCCTTCACAGCTCAGCACAAAAGTACTTCCTGTGCCGTCCCCATAAAAGTGATAAATGACCTGTCCCAGAGAATGGCCTGAACCCTGGACAGGCGCAACATTATTGATAAAAAATTGCGAGCCCCTGGAGGTTATAAGATAAGAACCTCCGCTTACCTCATTACTGGTATCCCCCAGATAACCCAAAGCAGCCTCAAGCGCTTCAATTCTCGCCAGCAGGGCTTTTGTGCCATGCTTGTCCTTATCCTTGCCATTATCTTCATCTTCGTACTTGTCTTTGCTTTTACTTTTTTTAACCTCGTATCCCTTATCATCGTCTTTGTCTTTCCCGCCCTTGTCATCGGCATAGGCCAAACTGGTCATCGATAAGGCCATTAGTAATAAAATTAAATGCTTCATAGTCACGATCCCTGAGTTGATTGGTCATTTTTTTATTTTAAATAACTTGCACAAGGGTACTGACAGTAAGGCTGGAGTTGTCTCAGACATATCAAGAACAATCAGGCGCTTTTTTATAACACACCTGATAACCTGAGATACCAACAATCCGGTATCAAGGCATATGCTTCAGCCTGGAAGCGGAAGAAAATAGTGAACTTATGGATTAGCGATTATATCGCCAGCACCATCTGCCCATGCAGTCCATTGGCTGTTCTATCGACCTGGATAGTCAGTTCACGCTGCGCATCGGCATCACCACGTAACACCAGATCACGTTCCAGCGTCATGGGATTCAAGCCCCGCTCCTGGTAAGGCGCCTCAGCATAGACATAGGAATCAAATTCCGAAGGCAAAAATAACTGGGTCACAAAAGCACTCCACTGCTGGGCGCCGGGAAATAATGCCCTCACATGAATATGCGCGAGACGACCGGAATACCAACCCGGATAGATGGTCATAAATTCAGCCTTGCCGTCACTGTCGCTCACCTGATGTCCGCGCAGGAATGACGGGCGGTCACGAGTATCGACCTGCTGGCCGCTAAGTCGCAGAGTCTGATGATCAAAAAATTCATTCAATACGCCGGAATACAAGCCGTTGGCATCGGAATGCCACACGTCTACCACCGCGCCTTCGATGGGAGTACAGTGATAGTCATCCTTGACCATGAAGGTCAGTCGAAATGGCACCCCTGCCCGATCTTCACGGATATCTGAGCGGCGCATGCTGTCAAGTGTATAGTAAGGTCCTGCCGTCAGGCGTACAGTGGGCGCACAGGACTCACTGGGCATATAAAGTTCCTGGGCACCAGCAACCTGTGAGAGAGCACTACCGGATAGCAGCAAGCCACTGGCTGTTTTAACAAAGTTTCTTCTTTTCATGTTGAGTCCCTTTTGATAAATGCTTGTTACCGGCAACTGTTATAAATACTAAGACAATATTAAGATGAACACTATCAGGAATAATAATTACTAAACCCAGACTATTTTTCGACCCGAATAAATTCAGGGTTAACAGGAGATAATCATGTTGATTAACGCAGGAAAACTGTTCTTATTGAGTATGCTGTTTTTATTGAGCCCATCAGCCTGGGCACAGACGGACTGCGAATCAGCTGGTGACGTGGAATTCATTTGTGGACCTGCGAATGCCGAAGATCTGGTTCAGGTGCCAGATAGCGACTGGATAATCAGCAGCGCGATGACTGCCAACACAGGTGTTTATCTCATTAATGCCAACACTGGTGTCTGGCATGCTCCTGCAGATATTGCTATTGCTCATGACAGGGCTCGCTATCCCCTGTGCCCGTCCTCGCCTGATATGAGCCGGCTGGAAACTCACGGTCTGAATATCCGTTCAACCGGCCCTGATCAAGCCACGCTCTATGCAGTAGCCCATGGCGCCCGTGAGTCCATTGAAGTCTATGATGTGGATACAGGAAATGGAACACCCCAGCTGACCTGGAAAGGCTGTGTACTTATGCCCGAAGGCCTGGCAGCTAACAGCGTAGCCTCGTTTGCAGATGGCACGCTGGTGGCCACAGTCCTGTTGATGCCGGGAAAATCCTTTGCTGATTCCGTCGCCATGCGTCCCACTGGCGCAGTATTCAAATGGACACCCGGGCAGCGCGAATTTGTGCTGATGGAAAATAGTGAATTGCCTGGTAACAATGGTATTGAAGTGTCCGCTGACGGTAGTGAAATCTTTGTGGTCTCTTCCGGCTTTCAGACCATCGTCGCTTTTTCCAACAGTAATCCTGCCCGATTACTGCGCAGCACCGAACAATTACCCATTACACCGGACAATGTCCACCTGGGGCCCAATGGCATGCTCCTTACCGGCGGCATGAAAAACGATGTGCCAGCCTGTGGTGGCGCTCCCGGCCCGCAACATGATCTGGCCGCCCTGGGAAGTTGTCCGCGCGGATCCATTGCCATAGCCATCGACCCGATATCCATGGCCAACCGGGTATTGGTGGAAACACCCGCAATGCCGGAATTCAGCAATGCAACGATGGTATTGGATACAGGAAATCGTTACTGGTTTGGTACGTTTAATGGCGACCGCATTGCCTATAAAAACAAGTAGCGCAAATAAGCGCCGATGAATCATGCCGTCTTCTGAACTGGTCAAAAAAAAACCCTCATACCTGCAAAGGTATGAGGGTTTTTAATGTGGCGTCCCCTAGGGGTTTCGAACCCCTGTTGCCGGGATGAAAACCCGGTGTCCTAGGCCTCTAGACGAAGGGGACTAAAACTGATTTGTTATGAATGGTGGAGCCAAGCGGGATCGAACCGCTGACCTCAACACTGCCAGTGTTGCGCTCTCCCAGCTGAGCTATGGCCCCGCTTTTTGCTTCTTACTTCACTCATAACTGCCATCATTCCTGATGACATTTGCCGTCACGGAACGGCAAAGACGCGCATTTTAGGGATGCCCCCCTGATGTGTCAAGAAGTTTAGGGTTTATAAGGGCTTGAGAGGCTTTTTATTCACTCTCAATAACTTACCTTACGCGCACTCCTTGCCACTTGATACTCGTAACTTGTAACTTGTGACTATATTCCCAGCGCCCGATAATCACTTTCCAGCTTCTTCGCCCCTTTCTTTGATACGCCGCCCAGCACTTCGATCCCATGACGCAACCGTGCGCGGGTCATATCCTTGCCAAGTACAGCAATAGAATCAATGACCGATGTGGATACCGACGTACCGGCGATGGCAATGAACACTGGAAACAGGAAATCACGAATCTTGAGCTCCATTTTTTCCGCCATGTCCATCAGCAGGGTTTCAATGCGATCCCGATGCCATTGCGGCAGGGTTTCGATGGCCCAGGCAATAAACTGCAGGATTTTAACGCTATCTTCGATACTGATTTTTTTATGCTCAAAATCCGCAACAGTAATTTTGGGCAGACCGCTTATAAAAAAACCTGCAATGCCAGCGACATCGCTGAACAGCTCTACGCGCTGTTTGATCAGCGGAATAATCCTGTGCATGGTTGCCGGATCAAAGGCCCATTCACCAAAACGTTGCATGAACTCTTCATCCGAAAGTTTCTCGCGCAGGTAACGGCCATTGAGCCAATCCAGTTTTTCGGTATCAAAGACTGGCCCCCCCAGAGAGACCCGGTTGATATCGAAATTCGCAATCATATCTGCCACTGAAAATAATTCTTCGCCATCAGGCATGGACCAGCCCATCATGCCCAGGTAGTTAACCACGGCTTCGCTGAGATAGCCCATTTTCTGGTAGTAACCAATGCTGGTGGGATTCTTGCGTTTGCTGAGCTTGCTTTTATCGGCGTTGCGAAGCAGCGGCATATGAATAAGCACTGGTGGCTCCCAGCCAAAGTATTCATACAGTTTCAAATGCTTGGGCGCCGAGGTAATCCATTCCTCACCTCGAATCACGTGAGTAATCTGCATCAGGTGATCATCCACCACATTGGCCAGATGGTAGGTGGGCAGGCCATCGGATTTCATCAGCACCTGCATATCAATCTGATGCCAATCGATCTCGATATCGCCCCGCAGCATGTCCTTAACAACACATTTGCCATCGGCAGGCACCAGCATGCGAATGACGTGGGGCAAATTAGTGGCAAGTCGCTGCTTCACATCCTTTTCGTCCAGAGTCAGACAATGACCGTCGTAGCCCGGCTGGATTTTTTCTTCCTGCTGCTTGCGTCGCAGTTCGGTCAGGCGTTCCTCGGTACAGAAACAGGGAAAGGCATGGCCATCCTCAACCAGTTTGTTGACATGTTCCTTGTAAATGTCACTGCGCTCACTCTGTCGGTAGGGCCCAAAGTCACCGCCCTTGTCCGGACCTTCGTCCCAATCCAGATGCAACCAGCGCAGGGAATCAAGGATGTCCTGCTCGGATTCCCGGGTACTGCGAACCTGATCGGTATCTTCAATACGCAGGATAAACTTGCCGCCCATCTGACGGGCAAAGCACATATTGAACAACGCGATATAGGCGGTTCCTACATGGGGATCGCCAGTGGGTGATGGTGCAATTCGGGTTCTGACTTGTGACATAGATTTATTTCTTTTGTTGTAGGGTTTCCAGCCGAACATTTTCAGGCTTGCTCATGGAGTTTTGTGAGCTGATGCATCAATAAACTCCTTGCCCTGCCGAGTTCACCTGTCCCCGGCGAGGGGTATTGGAACTCTCGCCAGGTCGCTTATTAAAACGTCGCGATTATACGCAGATTGCCGGTACGAAGCATCTGCCGTCAGTTTGCGGGCTAGTCGTCTGTAACCGTTTTGCGTTGCTGCTTCACCAATCCGCGCCTGGTTTTACTGTCAAGACGCTTTCTTACTGCAGATTTTTTAGGCCTGGTGGCGATACGCTTTTTCGGTACCACCAGAGCCTGCCTGATAATGGCCTTCAGACGTTCAAGCGCTTCTTCCCTGTTGCGTAACTGGCTGCGTTCTTCCCTGGCTTTGATAACCAGTACGCCCTCCTTGGTGATACGCGAATCAGACAAGCGTAGTAGTCGCTGCTTCACTTCCCGTGGCAGAGAAGAGTTATTGATATCGAAACGCAGCTGAATGGCCGTGTTGACCTTGTTGACGTTTTGCCCGCCCGGCCCCTGTGCCAGCGTGGCATTGAATTCCACTTCGTGGTCGCTGAGGCGAATTTTCGGGGAGATATAGATCATTACATAAAGTCACAAGTTACAAGTCTCAAATTAAAAGCGTTAGCGGCCTGGCTCTTGCGCCTCTTTCTTACAGTCACTAACTGTGCTCTTCAATGAAGCGTTTAAGTTGTGGCGCTAACTGGTCACCTTCCAGCCCCAGGTAGAGAGCTGCGGAAAGATGATTCTGCCCCAACAAAAAAATATGCCGGGGCAATGTTTCTTCACTTGTACAGCCGTACCAGTATTTACTGAGAAACTGTATGGTTTGAGCCTGAAATTTGGCCGGGTCATATTCCGCCATGGTCAACAGCAAAGGCAAATCAGCGCTCGCCAGGCCTTCCAGTGAGGATCGTTCTTCATATAACAATTCGTTGTCTCCCACGTATGCCATTTCCATTGGCGTGGTGGGCATGGCTTCAAAGTCATAGACACCTGACAACAAAATAGCGCCGGCAAGTCCGTGGTCAGCACCATTATAAATTTCAGGATGTGCTATATAGCCTGCCGCATGCGCGCCGCCAGCGGACTGTCCCATTAAAAAAATTCTGTCTGCATCCAGACCATAATCCTTGCCATTGTTCTGGATGAATTCCACCGCAGCGCGAATATCTTCAATCCCGGCCGGCCAGGGATTCTCGGGTGCCAGACGATAGGTCATATTGACACCGGTAAAACCGTTTTTTACCGCCCAGGCCCCAATATTCGAATAAAACGGGCTGCCCTCGGTATGTTTATCGCCAGCGATAAATCCACCCCCATGAACAAACAGAAGTACCGGTTTAGCTTGCTGACTTTTATCAGCGCTAAACACATCCAGACGATGGCGCTCATCTTTCCCGTACTTCAGATCACGCGTAATGTTTAAACCATCCAGGATTGACTTGTCTATCAAGGGTTCAATAATGGCACGGGTGGCCTTCAGTGTGTCCGGACTGATCTCACGACCGACAGCTTTTATTTTTGCCGCGTATTCTGAAAAATTCATAACCTTGTTACCTGTATTAATCCTGCTTTTGAAACTTGTAACTTGTAACTTGTGACTTGTGACTTGCGACTTGCGACTTGTGACTGTCATTCTTTTTCCGCCAAAGCCTGAAGGGCATCGCCAGCGACCCGATAGATACGCCAGTCGCTCATCTCGCGCGCGCCAAGAGATTTATAAAATTCTATTGAAGGCGTATTCCAGTCCAGCACACTCCATTCAAAACGACCACAGTTATTGTCTGTAGCAATTTTCGCGATATGAATAAGCAGCGCCTTGCCGGCCCCCTTGCCGCGATGCTCCACAGACACATACAGATCTTCCAGATAGATACCGTACTTGCCCAGCCAGGTCGAATAATTGAAGAAGTATATGGCAAAGCCCACAGCCTGCCCCTCAATTTCAGCCATCAGACAATAGGCTTTCGCATCCGAACCAAACAAGGTGTCCTGAATCATATCAGCATTGGTTTGCACTTCATGGGACAGCTTCTCATAAACGGCCAGTTCGTTGATAAAGTGGAGAATCTGCGAAGTATCTGCGGGAGTGGCTTCCCGAATCAGGGGTTTGGTCATTAGGATAATAATGCGATGTGGGTTTGGCTTCCTATTATAGGTAAGCACGGCCCGGAGCTAAAGGGTAAAGTCGCAGGCAGAATAGTGGGGCCTCATGGCTCCATGTCGGATGGCGGCCTGCGGCCTTATCCGACCTACGACAGCTTGTGACTTGCGACTTGCAACTGCCCTATTGCCAGGCAAGCTTATCATGCAGGCGCACCACATCCCCAACGATGATCAATGTGGGTGCCTGCACCTCTTGACTGGCAATGATGTCTGGCAATGTTGCCAATGTGCCGATAAATACCTTCTGTGACGGTGTAGTGCCCTGCTGAATCAAAGCTATCGGCTTGTCTGACGGCATGCCGTGATTGATTAACTCTTTGCAGATGATTGGCAAGCTCACCAGGCCCATATAAAAAACCAGGGTCTGTTCGGCTTCTTCTGCCAGGTTTTTCCAGTCCAGATCACAGGTATCATTCTTCAGGTGCCCGGTGACAAAACGCACCGACTGCGAGTAATCACGATGGGTTAACGGGATTCCGGCATAGGCTGCACAACCGGAAGCAGCGGTAATACCCGGTACTACCTGAAAAGGAACCCCCGCCGCAGCCAGCTCCTGAATTTCCTCGCCACCACGCCCGAAGATAAACGGATCGCCGCCTTTCAAGCGCAATACCCTTTTACCCTCCTGCGCCAGAGTCACCAGTAACTTGCTGATGTCCTGTTGTGCCATGGTGTGTTGTTTACGCTGTTTTCCGACATGGATTTTTTCCGCATCCTGACGCGTCATATTCAGTATTTCCCGCGAGACCAGGCGATCATATAACACCACGTCTGCCTGCTGCATAAGACGCAGGGCACGAAAGGTCAGAAGATCAGGGTCACCAGGGCCGGCACCCACCAGATAGACTTCGCCGGCAGTACCAATATGATCGGCCTGTTCCAGCGCAGCATCCAGCAATTGTTCGGCCTTGTCTTTCTTGCCAGACATCATTTGTTCGGCAACCGGCCCGTTCATCACCGACTCCCAGAAGCGCATACGTTGACTCATGGAGGGAATACCCTGCTTCACTTTCTCCCGATAGTTACCGAGCAGTTCGGCCAGATTACCAAACCCCGAAGGAATAAAAGTTTCCAGACGGGAACGCAACAGACGCGCCAGTACCGGCGAATTACCACCACTGGAAACCGCGACGATGACAGGAGAGCGATCAACGATGGAAGGAAAAATAAAATCACACATGGCAGGATTATCCACGACATTAACCGGAACAAAGCGCTGTCTTGCTTCTTCATAGACCTGCAAATTGACCGCTTTATCATTGGTTGCAGCGACAACCAGTCTGACGCCATCAATGTCTTCAGGCTGAAAACGTCGCTGAAGAATTTCATGGCGTGTTTGTGTCAGCGTTTTCGTCAGTGCCGGATCCAAGTTCTGTGCTACCAGACGCACAATGGCACCGGAACGCAACAGCATATCTACCTTGCGCACGGCAACCTGTCCGCCACCGACCACCAGAACTTTCTGGTCCTGGAGGCGTAACATAATTGGCAGATAGTCCATTGCTTTGTGACAGGGGCTCGGCAGTCAGGGTTCAGGCGGAGGGATTCAGAATGGACTCAATACCACCCATATAGGACCGCAATACATCGGGAACGCCAATACTGCCATCTGCATTCTGGTAATTTTCCAGCACGGCGATCAGGGTACGTCCAACCGCCAGCCCGGAACCATTAATGGTATGCATCAGTTCAGGTTTACCGGTTTCAGGATTGCGCCAGCGTGCCTGCATGCGCCGGGCCTGGAAATCACCAAAATTACTGCAGGATGAAATTTCCCGGTAGGCATCCTGCCCGGGCAGCCAGACTTCCAGATCATAGGTAAGCTCAGCCGAAAAGCCGAGGTCGCCGCCGCACAACACAACAGTACGATATGGAAGACCCAGCTTTTGGAGGATAGCCTCGGCATTGAGAGTCAGCTCTTCATGGGCCGCTTTCGAATCTTCCGGTTTTACCAGCTGCACCAACTCCACCTTTTCAAACTGGTGCTGGCGAATCATTCCCCGGGTATCTCTGCCATAACTACCCGCCTCACTACGAAAACATAATGAATGGCAGGCAAATTTCATTGGCAGCAAATTGGCATCGACAATCTCGTCACGGACAAAATTGGTGACCGGCACTTCAGCCGTCGGAATCAGGTAAAAGCCACGCTCGTCGGTAAGTTTGAACAGATCTTCACCGAACTTCGGCAACTGGCCAGTGCCATAAGCCGAATCCGCATTCACCATATTCGGTACATTAAGCTCAGTGTAACCATGTTCGCCGGTATGGGTGTCGAGCATGAACTGAACCAGGGCACGATGCAGCTTCGCGACTTCCCCTTTCATCACCACGAAACGGGAACCGGTAATCTTTACTGCGGTTTCAAAATCCAGGCCACCTGACTGCTCACCCAGTTCAACATGATCTTTCGGTTCAAAATCAAATTGCCGGGGTTCACCCCAGCGACGAATTTCATGATTATCCTCTTCGGTCGTACCCTCTGGTACCGCCTCTGCAGGGATATTGGGAATCCCATGTAACAAGTCATCAAATTCCTCGGTAAGCGTATCCAGTGCCTGCTTACGGGATTCAAGATCGCTTTTCAGGTTTTCCACTTCCGCCAGCAATGGGGCAATGTCTTCCCCTGCCGCCTTCGCCTTGCCAATATTTTTTGAACGCGTATTACGCTCGTTCTGCAGGCTTTCTGTTTCTACCTGCAGGCTCTTGCGTTGTTCTTCCAGAGTTTTGACCTTTGCAACATCAAGGGTGTAACCCTTTTTCTGCAACAGCGCAGCAACAGTTTCAGGCTCCGTACGAACCCACTTCGGATCTAGCATTTGACTTCCAGTTTGTAATTAAGCGATTAAAGAATTTCAGGTTTATAAATTATTAGTGTTCAGGAGCGCATTTAAAAGAATACTCTCGAAAACATGAGGCCCAGCCATGCGGCAATTATACAGACCAATACGCTACTCAGCACATAGGTAATTGCAGAAGCAATCTGACCCTGCTCCAACAGGCCAATAGTGTCCATGGAGAAAGTGGAGAACGTGGTAAAGGCGCCAAGAAAGCCTACTGTAACCAGACCACGCATTTCCGGCCCCACTTCACTGCGCTCGGTAATCAGGACAAAAGCCATGCCAATCAGAAATGAACCGACAATATTCACCGTCAGGGTAGCCCAGGGAAATTTGCTTTCACTGGCCTTGAGAAACGCGGCATACACCCAGTAACGGGACATGGCACCAATGGCGCCACCGCATGCAACAGCCAGATAGGTCATCGGATATCCCTGTGTTGTGGTTTATCAGTCATAGCGTTTATCCGGACTTGCCTCATCAAGTTGACGAAAATAATCCAGCTTTTCCCGTATTTTATCTTCAAGTCCCCGGTCAGTGGGAAAATAAAAACGACTGTCTTTTAATTCCTCGGGGAAATAATTTTCACCCGCAGCATAAGCGCCAGGCTCATCATGGGCATAACGGTATTCCCTGCCGTAATCGAGATCTTTCATTAACTCGGTTGGCGCATTGCGCACATGGATGGGAACATCAAACGCCGGTGTTGCCTTTACCGTTTCCATGGCCTGATTGAAAGCGCTATACACGGCATTGCTTTTCGGGGCACAGGCCAGAAACACCAGGGCCTGGGCGATTGCCAGTTCGCCCTCGGGACTGCCAAGACGCTGCTGCACATCCCATGCATTCAAGGCCAGTTGCAAGCCCCGGGGGTCGGCATTACCGATATCCTCACTGGCCATGCGCACCACGCGCCGGGCGATGTACAAGGGATCGCAACCGCCATCCAGCATTCGGCACAACCAGTATAGGGCCGCATCCGGCGCTGAACCCCGCACTGCCTTGTGTAGCACCGATATCTGTTCGTAAAAGGAGTCACCGCCCTTATCGAAGCGCTTGCTGTTACCCTGTAGCAATTGCGTAAGGGCATCGTGGCCCAGACCAGGCTTCCCCTGATCATTTTCCTCAAATAAATCCTGAGCCACTTCCAGCAGGTTCAGCACACGCCGGGCATCACCATCTGCAGCACTGGCAATGAGTGCCTTCTGCTGGTCAGTCAGCGCAATGCCCAGTTTACCCAATCCTCGCGACTCATCTGCCAGTGCGCTTTCCAGAATATTGATCAGGGCAGCATCATCAAGACTTTTCAGCACATAAACCCGTGCCCTGGATAACAGCGCATTGTTCAGTTCAAAGGACGGATTTTCTGTGGTGGCACCAATAAAAGTCACAGTACCCTCCTCGATATGGGGAAGAAAGGCATCCTGCTGACTTTTGTTGAAACGGTGCACTTCATCTACAAACAGGATTGTGCGGCGACCGCGCATATCGCGCTCCTGTTTCGCCTGATCAATGGCCTGACGAATTTCTTTTACGCCACTCAGGACAGCTGAGAGAGATTCCAGGTGGGCATCGCAGGCACTGGCTATTATTCTGGCCAGGGTGGTTTTACCCGTACCTGGAGGCCCCCAGAGAATCATTGAATGGGGAACTCCCGAGGCAACCGCTTCATAAAGCGGTTTACCCGGTGCAATGATATGGTCCTGGCCGGCAAATTCATCCAGCGTGCGCGGACGCATGGCTGCAGCCAATGGCTGGTAGCTGTCTTCTTGCTGGAACAGGGAGAGGCTCACGGCTGCAGGCGGCTAAAAGCCGGTATTATCGATCACTTCCAGGTCATCAACATCCGTTGGCATCTGGAAGATGAATACAGCAGGATCAATACTTTCATTAGCACGCACATTACTGAAGGTCAGACTGGTTTTCTGCCCCAGGCTGTCTTCAAACTGCATTTCAGTAAGGGTGTTATCGACAAAGGACAGACTCAGGCGTTCAAACAGGCTGTCGGCGGCTTTCGGGGTCAGGATGAAGCGTTCCACACTGCCATAATCCATGGACGCAGAGGCGATATTATAGGAATCGGCAATAGCCGCTGCTTCGCCATTGAGTAGCAGTACAGGCGTACGGCTGATGTCATTATTGAAGGCATCGATACTCACCTGCCCCAGATCATGCTCATAACGCCAGATGCGGGTGCCGTCAGTGAGCATTAATTCCTGATAGGGAGAGACAATTTCCCAGCTTACCTTGTTGGGCTTTTCCATCAACAGGCGGGCAACAGACTCCTGAATTTCACGGCCATCCTGATCCAGTGTCAGCACCTCGACCTGTGCCTGCAGGGTTTGTGTCTCCTGCAGGATCGCTGCCAGCGCATTGGCGGCATCGAGATCAGCATTAGCGGCGTCTTGCTGGGCCATAACTCCCCCTGATGACAGGCTAAATATTGTCAGCATGAGTAGTGTGCGCATATACCCGAAGGTCTTCATAAGCTTGAACAGGCCTTGTCGAGACAGATAAATTACTTTAATTTTCACGCTCAACTAATTGATTATATTGTCAATCTCTTGGTGGTGGTGGAGCAATAACCTCCCTGCTGCCATTGCTCCCCATTTCCGATACAACGCCGGCCATTTCCATGGCTTCAATCATGCGTGCAGCCCGGTTATAACCGATGCGTAGTTTGCGCTGTACAGCTGAGATAGACGCCTTGCGGGACTCACAAACAAATCGAACCGCTTCATCATAGAGTGCATCATCCTCCTCAGAGTTCCCCTCCCCATCGCCACCATTTGAAGACAGGCCGGGAACACCGTCGCCAGACGAATCAGAGGTAATGCTTTCGATGTAGTGAGGCTCACCACGCTGCTTCCAGGCAGCCACCACTCTGTGTACCTCTTCATCGGAGACAAAAGCACCGTGAACACGCAAAGGCATGCCCTCGCCTGGCGGCAGGAACAACATGTCACCATGACCCAACAACTGCTCGGCTCCGCCTTCCCCGAGAATAGTGCGCGAATCCACTTTGCTCTGCACCATGAAGGAAAGACGTGTAGGGATATTCGCCTTGATCAGACCGGTCAATACATCTACCGAGGGTCGCTGTGTCGCCAGAATCAGATGAATGCCGGCGGCTCTGGCCTTCTGGGCAATACGGGCAATAAGTTCTTCCACTTTCTTGCCTACCACCATCATCATGTCGGCAAGCTCGTCGACGATAACTACGATCTGGGGCAGCTCTTCCAGATCTTCCGGTACCTGGTCTTCAACCTCAACTACACTGAGTGGATCGGGTTTCCAGAGCGGATCCTTGAGCGGCTCACCAGCGGCGATGGCATCGGCCACTTTCTTGTTAAAACCAGCCAGGTTACGTACCCCCATTGCCGACATCAGTTTGTAACGGCGCTCCATTTCCGCCACCGACCAGCGCAGGCCGTTAGCCGCATCTTTCATATCCGTGATGACCGGTGTCAGCAAATGGGGAATACCATCGTAAACCGACAACTCCAGCATCTTCGGATCGATCATCAGCAAACGGACTTCCTTGGGACTGGACTTGAACAGAATGCTGAGAATCATTGCATTCACCCCCACCGACTTACCTGAGCCAGTGGTACCAGCCACCAGTAAATGGGGCATTTTGGCCAGGTCTACGACAACCGGATTGCCACCGATATCATGGCCCAGGGCAATGCTTATGGGAGATTTGGCATTATCAAATTCAGGAGACGACAATACCTGCCCCAATTGGATGAGTTCTTTTTGCTCGTTGGGGATTTCAATACCGATCACGGTCTTGCCCGCGATTACCTCAACAACACGCACGCTGGTTACTGCCAGCGAACGAGCCAGATCCTTGACCAGATTGGTAATGCGGCTGACTTTTACACCGGGCGCCGGCTGTACTTCAAAACGGGTAATTACCGGCCCGGGATTGATGGCCTCAACATTGATGTCAATACCGAAGTCCTTGAGCTTGATTTCCAGCAGCTTTGACATGGCCTCCAACGCTTCCTTCGAGTAGCCCACCTGCTGGTTATCGTTCCACTCATCGAGCAGGGAAATGGCTGGAAGCTCACCCACCGAGGCCGATTCAAATAACTTGCCCTGTTTTTCTTTCTGTACCCGTTTGCTGGGCTGTTTCGGAGCCGTGCGCACCGGGGCAATCTCGATGGGCTTGCGCTTCTTGTCCTTTTCGATAAATTGATCCAGGGCTACCTTGCGCTTGCTGATGGCACGCTGGGCTTCTGCCTTCTCCCGCTGCCCTTCTTTCCAGTGCTGCCAACGTTGAATGACCGTCTCCCAGGTCTGCAGGCAGAGTTTGCCGGTATTATCCACCAGCGCCAGCCATGACAAGCCCGTGGCCAGGGTAATGCCGAGAACCAGCATGGTCAGGAAAATCAGCGTGCTGCCGGTAAGGTCAAACGATGGCAATGCCACATCGGCAATAGCATTGCCCAGCAAGCCCCCTGCTGAATTAGGCAGTGGGGTGTCGAAATGCATCGTCGCCAGGGTCGCAGCACCCAACAGCGTGAGGATGACCCCCGCACCGCGCAGGGCAATCAGTTCCCAGGAAAAAGGTCGGGCTTCCTTACGGTGCCGGAAAATGACGAGGGCACGATAAGCCAGTAACAGCGGAAACAGATACGCCAGGTAGCCAAACAGGAGGAGCAAAACATCGGAGATCCAGGCGCCGGTGCGCCCGACACTGTTAGCAATATTGCTTTCATCGCCAGTACGGGACCAACCCGGATCCATTGGCGAATAGGAACTGATAGCCAGAAACAGGTAAAGTCCAAGCGCCAGAAAAAGAATCATCAGCCCTTCTTTCAGAAAAAGGGCTTTGAGAGTGACAGCATGCTCCTCAACGGGAGCTGTTTTCGTATTTTTTTTGGCCAAAGCAATCGGAAAGCCCCCCGTGGACGGCTTTCCTAACGTTCCCTTATTAGTTGTTCAGGTCAATTTTTTTCTGGAGACTTTCTCCACACGCGAGGAAGCAGGTATTGTGTGCACAGATAATAAAATCCTGTGTCAAAAAAAGTTCTTGCTGTGACACTCCTCGGGTGGGGTGTCTAACCCATATCTTGGGGCTGTATGATAATAAATTACCCATATAAGGGATAGCGTTTATTTAAATTGTGTTTTTATCTGATAACATAGCCTGCCTTGAAATAACGGGCTTTCGACCCGACTTAATGACACACCCAAACAGCATTCGTCAAAGTGGGCTGGATAAAGGCCTGACTGGCCTTCCGACGACTTGGACAAGTTTGGCTAAACCAATAACTAAACACAAACACAACAACAATAATCCAGGAAGTATTGCTCCATGACCGATGTACAACACCACCGCCTGATCATTCTTGGCTCTGGCCCAGCTGGCTACACGGCAGCCGTTTATGCAGCCCGCGCGAACCTGAATCCGGTCATGATTACCGGCATGCAACAAGGTGGCCAATTGACCACCACCACGGACGTGGATAACTGGCCCGGTGACGTCGAAGGGTTACAGGGCCCTGACTTAATGGAAAGGATGAAGAGTCACGCAGAACGCTTTGAAACTAATATAATTTTTGACCATATTGAAAAGACTGATTTGAGCCGGCGCCCGTTTCATCTGAAAGGCAGCATGGGCGAGTACACCTGTGATTCACTGATCATTGCCACCGGCGCTTCTGCGCAATATCTGGGCCTTGAATCGGAACAAAAATACATGGGCAGCGGCGTCAGTGCCTGCGCTACCTGTGACGGCTTTTTCTACAAAAACCACAAAGTAGCGGTAATTGGTGGCGGTAATACCGCCGTTGAGGAAGCCCTCTACCTGTCCAATATTGCCAGTGAAGTGGTGCTGGTGCATCGTCGTGACACGCTGCGCTCGGAAAAGATTCTGCAGGACAAGCTGTTTGAAAAGCAAGCCAATGGCAATGTCAGCATCATGTGGAATAATGAACTGGATGAAGTGCTGGGCGAAGACGGCGAAGTCACCGGTATGCGCATTAAAAGCACCCAGGATGGCAGCACTCAGGACATTGATCTGAGCGCCGTGTTCATCGCGGTAGGGCACAAGCCCAATACTGACATTTTTGAAGGTCAGCTGGAAATGGAAAACGGCTATGTCAAAATTCATTCAGGAATCAGTGGCAATGCCACTCAAACCAGCGTGGAAGGCGTATTTGCCGCAGGTGACGTGGCCGATCACATCTACCGCCAGGCCGTTACCTCAGCAGGTTTTGGCTGTATGGCGGCGCTGGATGCCGAAAAATATCTGGATTCCCTTTCCGAATAAGCATTGAGCCTCCCCGCTAATGTCGACTCTGCCCTGGTTAAACGATTCTGACTTTTTTTTCCCCGATGCTGAGTCTGCCCTGGAGGAGCCCAATGGCCTGCTGGCAGCGGGCGGCAATCTGGCCCCTGAGCGCCTGATCGAAGCTTACAGCAAGGGCGTTTTTCCGTGGTTTGAAGAAGACCAGCCTATACTATGGTGGACACCGGACCCGCGTATGGTGCTTTTTCCGGAAGAGCTCCATATCAGCCGCAGCCTGAGCCGGGCCATGAAGAAATCCACGCTCGAACTGACCTCAGACCAGGCCTTTGACAAAGTTATGCAGGCCTGTGCCGGACGACGTCCCTACTCCAGTGGCACCTGGATCACTAACGAGATGATTGATGCCTACTGCGCCCTGCACACCATGGGCGTTGCCCACTCCATTGAAGCCTGGGATGAAGGCAAGCTGGTTGGCGGCTTATACGGACTGGCCATAGGCGAGGTGTTTTTTGGCGAATCCATGTTCAGCCTTCAGGACAATGCCTCAAAAATTGCTTTTGCCAGCACCGTACAAAAACTTCGCAGTCTGGGCTACCGCCTCATTGACTGTCAGGTAAGCAGCCCATTCCTGGCAAGTTTTGGCGCCAGGGAAATCCCGCGCCGGGAATTCATTACCATGCTACCGCACAGTGCTGATTATGGTCGCAATAAAGGCCACTGGCCTTTACAATAGCCAGCTGAAGACGTTGCCAAACAGCATCCTGCACCCTGCAGAATGGCTCTGTAATAACTAACCAGGAATCAATCTTCAGCCATGAGCTCGCTGAAAGACATAAAACTGTTCACCACCCAAAGCCATCCCTGCAGTTACCTGCCCGGGGAGGAAGCTCGCACGCTGTTTATTGATCCTGAATACCCGGTCTCAACCGAGTTTCACACCCACCTTTCCGAGATTGGTTTTCGTCGCAGTGGCGCGCATATGTACCGCCCTCATTGCTCCAACTGTCAACACTGTGTGGCCAGCCGCGTGGTGGTAGAGCGCTTCAGCCCCAACAAACGCTACCGCAGGATTCTCAGACGCAATGAAGATGTGACGGTTTCAGTGGTCGATGATATTTCCACTGACGAGTATTACGAGATGTATGAGGCCTACATCAATAACAGGCACAGTGACGGCGATATGTACCCTGCCAGTCGGGAACAGTTTGAATCCTTTCTGGTAAAGCGTTGCGAATCCACCCTTTTCTACCGCGTCAGTACTAAAGAGAAATTACTGGCAGTGATGATTATTGATGTTCTCAACAATGGCCTGTCTGCTGTTTACACTTTCTACGATATCAATGAACAGAAACGGTCGCTGGGCAATTTCGCCATTCTCTGGCAGATCGAGGAAGCCAGACGCCGTTCTCTGCCTTATGTCTATCTGGGCTACTGGATAAGGGATTGCGAAAAAATGAATTACAAGCTCCAGTATCGTCCTATCGAATTATTACTCAATCAGCGCTGGATCAAGCTGACATAATTCAAAGTCTCACGTTCCAAGTCTAAAGACGACCTGAAAAACGGCCGTCGTCACAATTTTACGTGTGGCTTGAAATTTGTGACTTGAAACTTGTGACTTGTGACTTCTTGCTGTTTCGTGCAAAATGCCCCGCTTTCAATATGAGTACCGAGGAATTAATGGCAAAAGAAGACCAGATAGAAATGGAAGGCGAAGTCATCGACACCCTTCCCAACACAATGTTTCGCGTAAAGCTGGAAAACGGTCACGTGGTGACTGCACATATTTCCGGAAAAATGCGCAAGAATTACATCCGCATTCTCACTGGTGACAAAGTCACCGTGGAACTGACACCTTACGATCTAAGCAAGGGCAGAATTACCTACCGCGCCCGCTAAAAAAAACGGCGGCGCTGTTCCCGGCACCACCGTTTCTGATCTGATAAAAAACCCTTTAATAACGCCAAATCAGGCGTCGGCTTCTTCCTGTTTTGACCTATCCTTGTCAGACTTTCTGGCGTCGGCAGAGTCAATCTCCAGACTGATATCGTTGTCAGCCACAGTCACATTTACATCGCCACCATTGATAAGCTTGCCGAACAGAATATCTTCGGCCAGGGGTTTCTTGATCTTGTTCTGGACCAGCCTCAACATCGGGCGTGCTCCCATGGCTTTGTCGTAACCGTTTGCAACAAACCAGTCAATGGCGTCGTCATCCACATGCAGCGCGACCTTTTTATCATCCAGTTGTACCTGCAACTCCACCAGGAACTTGTCGACAACAGTACGAATAATTTCTGCATCGAGCGGCTGAAACTGGATGATTGAATCCAGTCGATTGCGGAACTCGGGTGTAAACATACGTTTGATCACTTCTGAGCCATCAGAGGTATGATCCTGCTGCGTGAATCCAATGGACGCGCGACTCATCTCCTGGGCGCCGGCATTGGTGGTCATGATCAGAATAACATTACGGAAATCTGCCTTGCGACCATTGTTGTCGGTCAGGGTGCCGTGATCCATTACCTGAAGCAACAGGTTAAATACATCCGGGTGCGCCTTTTCAATTTCATCAAGCAGCAGGACGCAATGGGGATTCTTTGCCACTTCTTCAGTGAGCAAGCCACCCTGATCAAAGCCGACATACCCGGGAGGCGCACCAATAAGCCTGGAAACCGTGTGACGCTCCATGTATTCAGACATATCGAAACGCACAAGCTCGACACCCAGAATCTTCGCCAGTTGGCGCGTGACTTCGGTCTTGCCGACACCGGTTGGCCCGGCCAGCAAATAGGAACCAATGGGTTTTTCGCCTTCTTTCAAACCGGCCCGGGATAACTTGATCGACGAGGCAAGGGTTTCGATCGCAGGATCCTGGCCAAATACAACCATCTTGAGGTTTTTCTCAAGATCCTTAAGTACGGTCTTGTCAGAGGACGATACATTTTTTGGGGGAATGCGGGCAATCTGGGCAATAACCCTTTCAATATCTCCCACCTGTATGATTTTCTTGCGCCTGCTTTCCGGTTGCAGCCGCTGGTAGGCACCGGCTTCATCAATTACATCAATGGCCTTGTCCGGCATGAAGCGATCATTGATATAACGGTCTGCCATTTCTGAAGCGGCTCTGAGAGCTTTATCGGTAAAGCGCAGGTTGTGATGTTCTTCATATCGCGATTTAAGGCCTTTCAGGATCTGGTATGTAGTCTCGACATCCGGCTCTTCAATATCGATTTTCTGAAAACGTCGCGAAAGTGCCCGATCCTTTTCAAAAATACCGCGGTATTCGTTGTAGGTGGTTGATCCAACACAACGCAGCTTGCCCGAAGCCAATATGGGCTTGAGCAGGTTTGAGGCATCCATGACGCCGCCTGAAGCAGCACCTGCACCAATGATGGTATGGATTTCATCAATAAAAAGTATGGCATGCTCTTTCGTTGCCAGATCGGCAAGCAGTGCCTTGAAACGTTTTTCGAAGTCACCACGATATTTTGTGCCGGCCAGCAAAGCGCCCATATCCAGAGAGTAAATAACGCTGTCCTTCAGTACATCGGGGACATTACCCTCGACGATATGTTTCGCCAGGCCTTCTGCAATTGCCGTCTTGCCCACACCGGCCTCACCAACAAATAAGGGGTTATTCTTGCGACGTCGGGACAACACCTGCACCAGACGGGTAATTTCCTTATCGCGACCAATGAGGGGATCTATGCGCCCAGCCTTGGCTTCCTCATTCAGATTGCTGGCAAAACTTTCAAGCGGTGAAGGCGCTTTTTCGCTCTCTTCACTGCTGGCCGGGGCGTCAAAACCACCCTCTTCCCCATCAGCGCCAAGGCCTGGGGCCCTGGGTGTGCCATGGGTGATATAGTTCACCACATCGCCACGGGATACGCCCTGTTTGCGCAGGAAATAAACCGCCTGGCTTTCCTTTTCGCCAAAAATGGCTACCAGTACATTGCCACCAGTCACTTCACGTTTGCCTGATGACTGCACATGAAAAACCGCGCGCTGAATAACACGCTGAAAACCCAGAGTCTGGTCAACTTCAGGATTGATTTCCGGTTCCGCGATAATTGGAATTTGGGTGTCGACAAATTCAAACAGATCCAGTCGCAGTGCTTCCAGATCAGCATTACACGCTATCAGGATTTCCCGGGCTGACGGATCATCGATCAGGGCCAGCAGAAGATGCTCTACCGTAATAAACTCATGTAGCTTGCTTCGAGCGGTACTGGCAGCAATATTCAGGGTGTTTTCAAATTCTTTACTAAACATGGTGGTTACTTATTCTCGCGTATCAGTAATCTCTATATCGGGGTTTAATGAAGTAAATCAATCGTCCACTTCAATATCGCATAAAAGCGGATGTTCCGCTTCCCGCGCAAAATCATTTACCTGGACAGCCTTCGTTTCTGCAATTTCCCGGGGGAAAACTCCACAGACTCCCTTTCCTTCGGTATGAACTTTCAGCATAACACGGGTGGCAGTCTCTATATTCATGCCAAAAAACTTCCTCAGCACTGCCACTACAAACTCCATTGGTGTGTAGTCATCATTTAACAGGATCACACGGTACAGTGGCGGTGGCTTGATTTTGACTTCTTCAGGGGCCAGCGCCTCTCTTAGCCCACCACTGCGCTGTGGATCATCATCTGAAGGATCATCACCATGGTTTCTAATAGTTAGCGGATAATGTTTGTTCATTGTTTATTAATTAATCTTCAGTTGGTCTGTTCGGTCTGTTGGCCTAGTCTACTCAGTTGGTCTATCCAGTTACTTTATTCCGTTGCTCGCGGGATGCATGGTTAAGCAGTTTTTATCTGTTATAAGCATTTATCCAAACACATGATAAACCTGCTGCTGTATGTATCAATATCACTACGTTGAAGTTTCGCTTTCAGACTGCAATTGTCCAGGGTCATGATCAAACTTCCCAAACAAGCAATCTGATCTTTAGCTACCCCGGCATCGGCTGCCGGTTTCGTATCTGTTACTTATACTTCCTGCTTGGCTGTCTCTATTTGGCGATCTCTATTTCGCATTCTCTATCAGATCTTTCAATTTAAAGTGCTTGATTACAGTTGAAGTATTTACAGTCAGATATCGCCTTAATTCTGACTGTCAGCCCGCTATTTGTTCACCACCTGCAAGCAATCTGTTAACGGCCAGTCAACGCTCAGTCAACTTGAGAACCCGCGCTCGGGAACCCGGCAGGCGGAGCTAATATAACATGATAATCACTACTCATAGACAGCGGCTGGCAAATAAACTTTCAGGTGTTAAGGTTGAAATAAGGTTGTCGCCTCGCCTAATCAGCAAACCTGAAAAGGCAAATACATTTGACAAGGAAAACAAAAGGGTTTATACATTTTTTCGAAGCCGGAATGTGAACGAATTCTGAATACCGAATTAATGAAGGGGTTAACGGAGATGAGTACCGGTCAAGTAAAGTGGTTCAATAACGCCAAGGGATTTGGTTTTATTCTACCTGATGATGGTGGCGATGATTTGTTCGCTCATTATTCATCAATAACTATGGAAGGTTATAAAACATTAAAAGCAGGTCAGACAGTTTCATTTGATGTTGTTGAAGGTCCAAAAGGTTTACATGCGGCCAACATCGTTCCTACCGGAGAAGTAGCTCAAGGATCAGGTGAAGGTAATGCAGCAGACAGCACGGAAATTCATGCCAATGATGATGCTGGTGAGCAAAGTGAAGGGGAAACTCCATCCGAATAGGATGGGCGGATTGAATAAATAGAATGTATAGCTGTGAAATCCAGCTATGGAATGTAACCAAGGTCGCGAAAAAAGACTTTCAGCATATTCTTTTCTATTTGTTTTCGGCAGAGTCTTTTTGATTTAAAAAGAGTCTTTTTGTTTTCAAAAGAGTCTTTTTGTTTTCAAAAGAGTCTTTGCCAGATTCAACACTTTGTAAAGCTTGTTGATTCCCGAATTTCAGATTTCCGGGTGAAGTTTGAGCGTGGGCAATTGATTATAGTCTGGACTATTTATCCTGGGTTCGGAAAACTTCGTTTTTCTGGTCCTTCTGCTATTTCTGTTTTAGCTATTTCTATTTTTTTGCTACTTCTCTTTTGCTACCCCAAAATGATTTCCCTTAGCCCCTGCCCCCAGACCACCTTATTTACCGTCGTTCCCTGTTTTTAACAGCAAGTTTTTTAACAGCAAGCTGCTCATCCTGTTATTCAGGATCGCTGACAAAACCAATGCTGTTTACAGTTTTCATTTATAATCACTCACCTGCCCACTTGAAAAAGGCCCCTGGTCTTTATAACTGTTATGCCTTTACTGTTGTTGTTTAACAAACCCTACAATGTCCTTAGCCAGTTTACTGATAGCAACGGACGTCAAACTCTTAAAGATTTTATTACGCTTGAAGGTGTCTACCCGGCCGGCAGACTGGATCGTGATTCAGAGGGCCTATTGCTGCTTACAGATGATGGAAGTTTGCAAAACAAAATTAGTGATCCGGCACACAAGATGCCAAAAACCTATCTGGCCCAGGTGGAAGGCAGTATTACCGGGCAGGCACTGGAGCAATTACGTCGGGGTGTCCAAATGAAAGATGGGCCAAGCTTGCCAGCCCAATGCAAGGCCATTGCAGAGCCAGCTTTATGGCCAAGAATCCCGCCGATCAGGGAACGCAAAAGCATCCCAACCAGCTGGATTGAATTGACCATTAAGGAAGGACGCAACCGGCAGGTAAGAAGAATGACAGCAGCCGTCGGCTTTCCTACCCTCAGACTTGTGCGTAGCAGGATCGGGCCGTGGAATATTCAGGACATTGAACCGGGCCAATACAAAAAAATACAGGTCACACCGGAAATATTTTCGGGCTGATAAAAGGTTGCTTACCAGCGGGCGCTGGCATCCTCATCAGCAGTTTTCGCTTCTACCCAGCTTTCACCATTTTCGTCACGGCATTTTTTCCAGAACGGTGCCCGAGTCTTCAGATAATCCATGATGAACTCGCAGGCAGAAAAGGCCTCCCCCCGATGCAAACTTGCTACCGCAACAAAGACTATCTGTTCCCCTGCATGCAGTTCACCAATCCGGTGTATGACGGTGACATCAAGCACAGACCATCGATCTTTCGCTTCGACAATAATTTTTTCGAGACTGGATTCCGTCATGCCGGGGTAATGTTCAAGAATTAATGACTCAACCTTGCGCTCGTTATCCAGATCCCTGACCAGCCCGCTAAAGGTGACAATGGCGCCGACATTCAAATTATTGTCACGCAGTAGCTGTGTTTCCCGGGCAACATCAAAATCACTGTGCTGTATCGAAATTTTCATTTGCCCGTATCAGCCTCCGGTAACAGGTGGAAAGAAAGCGACTTCATCACCGGCCTGCAAGGAGGCACAACGGTCTGCCATTTCATGATTGACAGCAACCATGACAGACCCTTTACCGAGAACATCAGCCCAGCTATCTCCGTATTTGCTAGCCAGAAAAGTCACCAGCTGTTCGACTGTCTCAACATCCGCGGGCAAATCAAGCGTTTTATGCTCAACCCCCAGAGCTTCGCGGATACTGGCAAAAAAATGTACGGCAATCATTTAAGGATTCCTTTAGCTTTGGCGCTTGTAGAGGCCAGACTTGCCCCCCGACTTTTCGAGTAACTGCAAACTATGAACGACCATGCCACGATCTACCGCCTTACACATATCATAAACCGTTAACGCCGCAATTGAGGCCGCCGTCAATGCTTCCATTTCCACACCGGTTTGTCCCGCGAGCTTGCAGGTAGCAAGGACTCTCACTTCACATTTCTCTTCATCAGCCTGCAGTTCAACATTAACAGAGCTCAGCATCAGGGGGTGACAAAGGGGAATCAGGTCTGAACATTTTTTTGCCGCCTGAATTCCCGCTATACGGGCAACCGCAAAAACATCGCCTTTTTTATGGCCACCCTCAATAATGAGCTTCAATGTTTCGGGTTGCAGTTGAATAATGGCTTGTGCAGTGGCGCTGCGCTCGGTAATTGCCTTGGCGCCAACATCGACCATATGTGCCTGACCACTGTCATCAAGATGAGTTAATTTAGACATAACCTTATAATTTCCGCTTACTCTTTGGAGGGTAGTAAAGAATGGCAATTATCCATGTTCACCTGCCATTAATGAAGGGAAAATCCTGAACTTCCTGGCTTACACATATCACCCTTAATCTGGCAGGTGTATTTATCACCAGGCCTAATTGAGATAGGATGCCTCCTTTTTCAATTTCTCCCTGAATTTATTGGCTCTGCACATGATCTGGACAGCCCACAGTACCGTTGCCACCGTTGTTGAACAGGACGGAAAGTTCCTGATGGTTGAAGAAATCGACAACTCTAGCAAGGTTTTTAACCAACCCGCCGGACATCTTGACGAAGGTGAAACGCTGTTTACGGCAGCGATCAGGGAAACTCTGGAAGAAACCGCCTGGCATGTGACCCTGACAGCTTTTCTGGGCAATTATGTCTACAAGGCGCCCAACGGTATCACCTATGTCAGGCATTGCTTCATAGCGACCCCTGACAGCCATGATGCGTCCCTGTCCCTGGACGACGGCATTATTGCTGCACACTGGCTCAGCACCGATAGTATATTTTCAGACAGCTTTGTCCCGCGCAGTCCGCTTGTGGTGAAGGCGATAGAGGATTATCTCGACGGAAAGCGAATGCCATTGGACGTCATCCAACACTTTATTTGAATAGTCAGCTGCATAAGTAAATTTTCACCATGACAGGAAAAGCCAGAGAAAAAGTAATCGTAGGTATGTCGGGAGGCGTCGACTCTTCCGTTGCCGCGCTATTGCTGCTGCAACAGGGTTATCAGGTCGAAGGCCTGTTCATGAAGAATTGGGATGAAGACGATGGAACCGAATACTGTACGGCAAAAGAGGATCTGGCTGATGCCAGCGCGGTATGTGAAAAACTCGGAATAAAACTTCACAGCGCAAACTTTGCCGCCGAATACTGGGACAACGTATTTGAACACTTCCTGACAGAATACCAGGCTGGACGAACTCCCAACCCCGACATATTGTGTAACCGTGAAATCAAGTTCAAGGCATTCCTCGAATATGCCACCATGCTCGGTGCCGATATGATTGCCACGGGTCATTATGTTCGAAAACGACAATCCGCAGCCGGTACGTTTCTGCTTAAAGGCCTCGATGCCAACAAGGATCAGAGTTATTTCCTTTGTGCCGTCAATGCAGAGCAGATTTCCCGCACCCTGTTTCCCGTTGGTGAACTGGAAAAACAGGAAGTGAGAACCCTGGCTGAACAGCATGGACTTGTCACCCATGACAAAAAGGACAGCACCGGTATATGTTTTATTGGCGAAAGGCGTTTCAAGGATTTTCTGGAAAATTACATTCCTGCACAGCCGGGAAATATCGAAACGCCTGAAGGGGAAATACTCGGGCAACACAGCGGACTGATGTTTCATACCCTGGGACAACGTCAGGGCCTGGGTATTGGCGGGCGCAAGGATATGCCGGAATCACCCTGGTATGTAGCCGCAAAAGATATCAAGCGTAATGTTCTGATCGTTGTACAGGGCAATGACCACCCCCTGCTGTTTTCTGCCGGTCTCATGTGCGCCAGGCCCCACTGGGTCAATTCAGCTCCGCAGTTTCCCCTTGTCTGCACGGCAAAGATTCGTTATCGCCAACCAGACCAGGCATGCAAGATTGAAGAACTGGATGGACAGATTGTGGTAACGTTCGAGCAGCGCCAGCGCGCAGTCACCCCCGGGCAGTCCATCGTCTTTTATCAGGATGACCAATGTCTCGGTGGCGCCGTCATCGAAACATACTTTTCTTAACAATTAGCTCTTAACAATTAGCGGAAAAAGTAAGCCAGCCATGGAAAAGAAAATGCGACAGTGCCTTGCCCTCTCCGGTGTCGCCCAGTCAGCCTATATGGTCAGACAACTTGCCCAACATGGCATGGTGGGACAGGACAAGCTGAACACCATGATCCGCAGTTTATTTATTACCAATCCCGGTACGACTGAAGAAGTCTATGGCTCAGTGAGTCGACTCAATCTTGGCATGCAGGTGCTTCAGGAAATCGTCAGGAATGAAGAAGGTTCACTGAAGTCTCCTGACGTATTGCGCTACTTTCTTGGCCTGTTACATCTGGAGCGTAAATTATCAGCCAAAAAAGGCATGCTTAAGGAATTAGGCCAGCGTCTTGACAGCATGCAACACCTGTCGCTTGACGATCCTGATCTGGCTAATCCCGATCTGATCAGGGAACTTTCGGGAGTGTACAAGGCTACACTGAGTACCTTGCCTTTTCGTATACAGGTCACGGGTGAAGCCAATTTTCTGAAGAATGAGGAGCTGGCAGACAAGATTCGGGCTGTTTTGCTGACCGGAGTTCGTTCCGCCGTTCTATGGTACCAGTCGGAAGGAAGACGTTGGCACTTGCTGCTTGGCCGAAAAAGAATTGAGCGTAATCTGTTGCTGCTAATGAACAAAGTGCACGAAATACACTAGCATTCCCACGCTCCGGGAATTAATTAAACAGGTAACGTTTCCAGGTCCAGACCAGGTATCGCGGCAAAGGCTTTACTCTTATGAGCCAGCAGCCTGGCCTCCAGGCTTAAGGCATGAGCCGCTACCATGGCGTCATTCATATTCAGGGATTGCCCCTGATGCATTGCCTGTAACTGAATAGTGGTATAACTGTCCACGGCAGCCCGATTCCACGGCACTATATCTTCAAGACGTTCACAAAATTCCTGAACCAGTGCGACATGCTCAGAGCGACTCTGGGTCAGCAATGCGCCGGCAATCAATTCCGCATAGGTAATCGCGGAGATAACCACTTCATCACCATTAACAGACCATTGTTGCAGACGACTTAACAACGGTGCAGGTTGATCGCGAATAATCAGGCGGCACAGATCCGAGGACAGCATGATGATCATGATTTCACCATGCGTGGCCTGATAATCATAAAGTCGTCTTCGGCAGGTTTTAAATCAGCAAAAGATTCCCAGGTCTTTCTGGCCGGAGTCAGAATAATGGCATTTCCCCGTTTTTCCACATTCACTGCGTCTATTCCGCTAAATGCCAGTTCCTTTGGAATACGCACGGCCTGACTGCGGCCATTGATAAATAATTTTGCCTTGGTGCCCATGACTTACCCCATGTTCCTTGTCACCTGATGGGATCATCCCCTGGTAACACTTGTTAACACTCCAACCTTACCCGCAACAATAACCACAGCAATAACCACAACACCGTAGGGAGGCGTGTTGATGCCCTGATGTTAATGAACGCTTTGCCCCCCAGAGTTGCCATTCAGGGTACAGAATAACTCTGTAATATGTCAAGCATATACAAGCTTTACAGCGGGTGGATAAAGATCCTAAAAAATGGGATTTAAAGAGGTCGGGAACCTGCTATTCATGCTTGTTTTCACATATAATGCCGTTTTTAAAACAGCAACAGCATACTCCCTATGATCCTGACTTCACTCAACGCCATTTCCCCTGTTGATGGCCGCTATCACACCAAAACCAGTACTCTGCAACCCTATTTCAGCGAATATGGCCTGATACGCTATCGGGTAATCGTTGAAATCCGCTGGCTGCAACAACTCGCCACCAATCCAGGTATTGAAGAAGTCCCCGCACTTTCAGAGGCTGCCAATACGTTTCTGGAAGGACTGATTACCAACTTTGATGAAAACGAAGCTACCCTGATAAAGAAAAAGGAAGCAGTCACCAATCATGACGTGAAAGCCGTTGAATATTATCTGAAAGAAAAACTGGCAACCCAGAAAGAACTGGCTGAAGTCATGGAATTTGTGCATTTCGCCTGCACGTCAGAGGACATCAATAATCTTTCCTATGCGCTTATGCTCAAGGAGAGCATGGAGGCCGTTGTTACCCCCATGATGGATGAGGTCATTAAAGCTATTCGTCAAAAAGCCCATGACTATGCCGATACTCCCCTGCTCTCGCGCACCCATGGACAGACTGCAACCCCCAGCACCATGGGCAAAGAGTTTGCCAATACCGTTGCCCGCCTGCAAAGGCAGATGAAACTCATTAAAAATACTGAATTCCTCGGGAAAATTAACGGTGCCGTGGGCAACTATAATGCCCATATTACGACCTATCCGGAAATAGACTGGGAGGCCAATGCCAGGCAGTTTGTGACGGAATTGGGACTGACATGGAATCCCTATACTACCCAGATCGAACCTCACGATTATATCGCCGAGTATTTTGACGGCGTATGCCGGTTCAATACCATCCTCATCGATTTCGACAGGGACCTGTGGGGTTATATTTCACTGGGTTACTTCCGTCAGCAAACCGTTGCCGGCGAAGTTGGATCGTCAACCATGCCGCACAAGGTAAATCCGATTGATTTTGAAAATTCCGAGGGAAATCTGGGGATAGCGAATGCGCTGATGCAACATCTGGCGCAAAAACTTCCCATCTCTCGCTGGCAACGCGATCTCACCGACTCGACCGTGCTAAGAACGATTGGGGTCGGCCTGGCCCATAGTATGATTGCTTACCAGGCTTCCCTGAAAGGAATCAGTAAATTACTGGTTGATGAAGACAAAATGCTGGCTGACCTGGATAACAGCTGGGAGGTACTGGCAGAAGCGATCCAGACCGTCATGCGGCGCTATGGTATTGACGAACCCTATGAAAAGCTCAAGGCGCTTACCCGAGGGCAGGCAATTTCTCCCGAAATATTGGCCGACTTTCTTGATACCCTGGAGTTGCCAAACCCTGTGCGCGAAGAACTGAAACAACTCAGACCTGAAACCTATCTGGGAAATGCCGCCGCCCAGGCAAAACAAATCTGATGCTCCTTGACCGGCATGACAGCATCGATATCAATGTCTTTCTTTCCGAATACTGGCAAAAGAAACCTTTACTGATTAAAGGGGCTCTGCCTGATTTCACAGACTTTTTAAGTCCCGAAGAGCTGGCAGGACTGGCCTGTGAAGACGAAGTGGAATCACGCCTGGTTTTCAGTAACAACAATTCCTGGCAACTCAAGCATGGCCCGTTTACAGAGCGCGATTTTACTTTTCTCCCCGAGCGCGACTGGACGCTTCTGGTTCAGTCCGTAGATCACTGGCTACCTGAAATCAAACGCCTGTTGCAGGAAGTCAGTTTCATTCCATCCTGGCGCCTCGATGACGTCATGATCAGTTACGCCGCAGCCAATGGCAGTGTTGGCCCTCATTTTGATTATTACGACGTATTCCTGGTCCAGGGAAAAGGTGTACGGCGCTGGCAAATAGGTGAAGCGTGCGACAGCAGCAGTCCGATCAACACGGACTCCGGACTGAAAATTCTGGAAAATTTCTCCGCCCAACACAGCGAAGAACTGCATCCCGGCGATGTGTTATATATTCCCGCAGGCTTGTCTCACTGGGGGACAGCATTGGAACCCGGGCTTTGCTACTCCATCGGCTTCAGGGCACCGGACGTAACCGAATTATTATCTGCCATCAGCCTGCAGGCAGAAGAAACCCTGTCCGCAGATATTCGCTATCGCGATAACGACATTGATCCCGGGCAGAAGCCAGGCAATATCAGTAGTAGCGCCCTGCAACAGGCAAGAGCACTTATGCAGGATGCCCTTGCCAATCCTGACCTGCTGATACACAGCTTTGGCCGACTTATGAGCGAACCTCGCCACGTTGAGCTATTTGATCCGCCTGAAGAAGAAATCAGCCCCGAAAAAATGGCGGTCATGTTACAAAAAGGCATTCAGTTGTCGCCTCACCCGGCCAGTCGTTTTGCCTGCCACCATCATGCCCAGGCCCTGTATTTTTTTGTCAATGGTGAATCACTGTTTATACCGGATATAAGCGAAAAACTTTCTGCACTCAATGATGAATTGCAACGTGCGCAAGGAAGGGTACTGGATTTGAGAAAATTTCAGCGCAATGAAGATTGCCTGAAGTTCCTATGTGCCCTTTACAACCAGGGTAGCCTGGTGACAGAGTAAGCATCATGGCAACGTCAATAGGCATAATACATCCCGGGGAAATGGGTATTTCCCTGGCCGCGACTGCGCAGAACTCCGGACTGGGTGTGTACTGGTGTCCTGCCGGCAGAAGTAGCGCCAGTCAGGAGCGCGCCAGTAATCTTGGCATCAAGCCCTTACCTACCCTGCAGGATCTTTGTAATACCTGCGAAATACTGATTTCAGTTTGCCCTCCCCATGCCGCCGTGGCGGTGGCCGCCGAGGTGATTGCCTGCAATTACCGGGGCATTTACGCTGACGTAAATGCTATTGCCCCGACAACCGTCAAGTCTATCGGCCAGTCAATGACTGGGGCAGGTATTGATTTTGTGGACGGCGGGATTATCGGAATACCTGCCACACAGCCTGGGACGACATGGCTTTATCTGTCTGGCAATCATGCCGATAAAGTCGCCTCCTGCTTCAGCGAAGGGCCGCTGGAAACCAGCGTGCTAGGTCCTGAAATAGGCAAAGCCTCGGGCTTGAAAATGTGCTTTGCCGCCAACAGCAAAGGCACCGCCGCTCTGCATACCGCTATTCTGGGTACTGCTGAAGCCATGGGGGTCAGGGATGCTCTGGAAAAACAGTGGGCAATTTATAACCCTGAGTTCACCGAAAAAAGTCAGGCGCGTATCCGCCAGGTTGCCCGTAAAGCATGGCGCTTCAAGGGGGAAATGGAAGAAATTGCAGCGACCATGGAAGCCGCAGGACTGCCCCACGAGTTCTTTATTGCCGCAGCCCAGGTGTATGAACGACAAAAGTCTTTTAAAGACGCCGGCCATGAACCCACAATAGAAGAAATTCTGGAAAGGATTGCTGAAAAATAAACCTTTTATCGTACCGGTTATTATCCCTCTACCCTGCTGTTGGGCCACTCTCCCCGGTCATTAAAAAACATACGTTAAAGACCGGAAAAAGTGACACCAAAAGCGGAAGGTTCATACAAGGCGACTAAACCCGTAAGCGCTTAAAATTACTGACGAACGCCTTCGATAGCCAAAATCAGGGAAACAGTTCCAGCATTGATACCGTATGCCGTTGTATCCAGTGTCATTTCACCTTCAAAGCCAACACGGTAATCACCAAAAGGGGTTTCACCCTCGCCGGTGCGAACAGCTTCAAAGCTGATGTCTTTTGTCATGCCATGCAGACTGAAAGTCCCGTTAACCCTGACACGGCCATTACCCAGATCTTCCACAGATGTACTGACAAATTTAGCCGTAGGATGGCTGTCGACGCCCAGGTAATCACTGCTTTTCAGGTGGGTGTCCCGGGCTTCATGATTTGAATCGATACTGGCAGGATCGATATTGACTTCAATCACTGATGACTCGATATCATCGGCATCATAGGTGAAGTGCCCGGTGACATCATTAAAGCGTCCCCACAGGGAACTGATGCCAATATGGCTCGCCTTGAAACTCACAGAACTGTGCATGCCAGCACCGGTACCGTCAATGACATAATCATCAGCCAGGGCAGTTACGGCAAAATTAGCGGCAAGGAAGGAAAATACCAGTGGCAGTAAAACTGTCTTTTTTATTTTCATTTTGTTAATCACCATTTAGACATTTTAAAAATTGGGGAATTCGAAGGCGTGCAACATACACTATGTTCGGCGTTGAAGTCCAGATTCGACGCCCGGAACGTACAATGCCTATCGCTCGCAGTTCTTATATAATACGGGTTCAAAATTTTATCAGATGATTATGCAGCCTTATTCAACACACCGATTTTGCGTAGCCCCGATGATGGATTGGACAGACCGCCATTGTCGCTATTTTCTGCGCCTGTTCACAAAGCACACCTTGCTCTATACAGAAATGGTGACTACCGGGGCACTCCTGTATGGGGATGCCGAGCGTTTTCTCCGATTTAATGTCGCCGAACAACCTGTTGCGCTGCAACTGGGAGGCAGTGATCCGGATGAATTGGCAAAAGCAGCCATTATGGGTGAGCAGGCAGGTTACCAGGAAATAAACCTGAACTCCGGCTGTCCCAGTGATCGTGTACAACGCGGAAAAATCGGCGCCTGTCTGATGGCTGAGCCCAACCTGGTGGCCGAATGTATGGCTGCAATGGGCGAAGCCGTAAGCATCCCGGTCACCATTAAATGCCGAATAGGCATTGACGAAATTGATTCGCTCGAACATCTGAGTCATTTTGTCGAAACAGTCTCGGCATCAGGTTGTCGCTGCTTCATCATACATGCCCGCATTGCGGTGCTGGCTGGTCTGAGCCCAAAACAAAACCGGGAAATCCCTCCCCTTAACTATGAACGGGTTTTTTCTATCAAGGAGCAATTTCCAGATCTTGAAATTGTTATTAATGGCGGCCTTAAAACACTGGAGCAAAGTAGCCAATTACTTGAGAAAGTCGATGGCGTAATGATTGGTCGGGAGGCTTATCAGAATCCCAATCTGCTGGCCCGGGTCGATCAGCAGCTATTTGATAGCTATATGCCGGTTAAGACCCAGGAAGAAGTGCTGACGCAATTTATAGACTATGCCAAAAACGAGCTTGGACATGGCTCGTCCCTGAAACATATGACACGCCATATATTGGGATTATTCCAGGGACAGCCTGGTGCAAAACGTTTTCGTCGTTACCTCAGTGAAAATGCTCACAAGGAAGATGCCGGTATCGAAATACTTGAAGCCGCAGGCAGACTCATCCTCAATAATGACAGCACACAAGAAACCTTAATTCAGGAAACAATATGTTAAAAGCCATTTCGAGTTTTTTTGAAGCCCACTTCAGCGACAAGGAAGAAGAAAACGAAGTCAGCACAGCTCATCGCCTGCAACTGGCCAGTGCCGCCTTGATGATTGAATTATGCAAGTCAGATCAGTCTATCGATGACATTGAAACAGACGCTCTTGTCGGTATTTTGAAAACCCGCTTTGACCTCGACCAAAGTCAGCTTTCAGAACTCATGCTACTGGCAGAACAGGAAGCCCGTGATTCAACATCCCTTTATCAGTTCACCAGCCTGATGAATGAAAATTTTGAATATTCAGAGAAAGTTATATTGATTGGAAATATGTGGGAAGTTGCTTTTGCTGACGGGAAAATTGACCGCTATGAAGAACACCTTATACGCAAGATAGCCGACCTGCTCTATCTCTCACATGTAGATTTTATAAAAACCAAGAAACTTGCCAGGGACAAATACGAATCCTGAACACCATTACAGGATATTTGAGCGCCAGTTCTAGCGACCGGCTTTCAAGGCGGAAACCAGTTCGTGGAACTCAATCCTGTTTTCATCACTGAGTGTCATCAGGGTCTGGTGTGCCTCTATTACTTTTTGCTTCAACGTGTCCTCATTTTCATCCAGTTGACGCAATTCATCAAAATTCCCCACTTTATTCAAGGGCTCTTCTACAATTTCGCAGATCAGATCAAAGCTCATACTTTTAAGAATACGAGTGATATCTGTATTGGTAGAAATAATGGTAGGACTGACATTGAAACGATTACGCAACTGGATAGCCATTTTGGCCAGTAGTCCAAGGGCGGTACTGTCTATGCCCTGGGTTTCTGTAAGGTCGACAATCATCTTGTCGAGAATGGGCTTTTTGTAGAGAGAAGAAAAATAGGCATCAAGTGCGCCACCCATAAGCACACGCACATCACCGATAAATTTCAGGATGGGAACATTGTTAACATCTGCAACCAGAATTCTGCCGTTACTCATAACCCTGTAGCACTTAGCACTGCAATATCATCGGGAACCTTAATGTCCCTGTGTAAGTGTAACCCCGTTTTCACCTGTTTAAAATCACCCTTGCATTCACTGATTACGTCAAGAATCAGGGCTTCTTTTTCAGCCATATCTTTTCCCGGCAAATACTCCAGTATGCCATCTGAAAACAGGAACAGGGCAAAGTCGTCACTCAGTGTGATTTTTTCATTAAAGTATTCAGCTTCAGCTACCAGACCAATTGGGAAGCTTCGTTTGGCCGGTTCGAGAAATGCTGCTTTGCCGTTTTGGTAAATAATCGGTAACGGATGATGACCGGCAATACTGTATATAAGCGTATTGTCGGTATTATCCAGAATCCCCATGCAAACCGTAATATGTTTTTCCAGACCTGTATCGAGTAAATCGCGGTTTAATAACTCCATGATATGCGCCGGGGAAAATTCTCCGCCAAATCTGCCACGAATATAGTCCCTGCGCATCTGGGCTATCCGAAAGCGAAGCAGCACAGTAACAAAAGCCGACGATGATCCATGACCTGATACATCACCAATATAAAGCAGCACCTGGGACTTGGTAATAGGTTGATAATCGACAGAATCACCGCTTAGATAAAGAGACGGGATAACCCGGTGATCAAAATGGAAGTTATTAATATCCTGGGGCGGTACCGGAAGCATTCGCATCTGCACCTGACGCCCAGCTTGCTGATCCATCTGAAAAACCTCTATGCGCTCTTCCAGTTCCTGATTTATTTCTTCCAGGTTTTTCCTGTAAAGATTATTTTGCGCAATAAGCCGGGTTCTGTTCAGACTGTTTTCTATGGAAATCAGCAACATTTCCATATCGTCCAGTGGTTTGAGCAGGTAATCGCTGACCCCCAGACGCATGGCACGGATTATATCGTCAGTATTTCCCTGATCACTGAGAATGATGATAGGTTGTATTGGAGATTGGGAGAAAATTTTGGAAATGGCATCAAAGCCACTATTGTCAGGAATATTAATGTCATAAATGACCAATGCCGGACTGCAGGAATGAAAGGCATTGATGCCTTCTTCACTGGAAGCCGCCTGGACTACCCGATAACCACTATTTGAGAGGTAGGAGGCAATACTCTCCCGGACAACCGTATCGTTGTCGATTACCAATACAACAGTGTTTTCCCCATTTATCATTTACAAAAAAATCGGAGCCAGTCCGATTGACAGATAACATTCTCCAAAAAAGCGGAAAATGACTTGATTAACATTGTAAAACAGAAAAATAAGGCAAAATCGCAAGACAAAATAGTAGCTAATTAATCGGAAAATTAATAAAGAAAGTAGCTGTCTCTACAACACATATTTAACTGGTTTTATCCTGAGTCTACTCCGTGCTGGAGTTGGAAATACCTTACTCCCTTCTCACACACCGTGCAATACAAGAGCGTTAATAGTTTCACAAAATCTGCCGAATTTGGACACAAAGCATATAAATTGAGGTAGAGTATTCACAACATCGCAGTTCAGCAGGATGAGTTATGGCTTACGCTTATGAAAAGCGGGATTTTGAAAGAGTAAAAAGCAAAACCGCTGTTACTTTGTTTTTTGGCACCCCCCCCAAATCACTCGAAGGGATCTGCATAGATATCAGTGATAAAGGCCTGGGGATTGACCTGGAAAGCATTATTGCCATTGGTACGGAATGTCGGGTAAAGGTGCATGATGGCCATAAGAACAGCCAACCCTACCAGGCTCTCATCGAGATAAAAAACACTCAGGTTCTTCCCAAGGGGCGCTGCCGCGTTGGCGCACTTATCCTTGAAATGTTTTGAAGGTGATTTGCCGCCAAACAGGCGTCACCGCCCCCTTTTGGCAGCCTGATTAAAACAATCCCTTTAGCAACCATCTCCTGGAAGACTCTTCATTATAGAAGACTGCTGATGAATTTTCGGTTTCCGGGAGACACAAGCAGCGATAGCAATTCAGTGCTGGTCCAGCCAGACTAGAAATCATCCCAT
>CBFICR010000003.1:0-111057 GCA_965661105.1 Pseudohongiellaceae bacterium
GTACAGCGCGCAGGTAGTGATGGCCATTTGCACATATAGTGCCAGCGGCAACATGACTCCGGTCAGGATCAACACGCCCGCTAATAATTGCATCACCAGAGCCACATCAATCAGATGCGAGTTGTTCAATGATGTCATCAGTTGCACTGCCAGCGGTTCACTGCCGACAGGCACAGGCCACAGGGATAGAAACAGGGCGTTGGCGGCATAAGCCACCATCCAGATACCAAACACAATGCGTCCGGCAAGAACCAATTGTTTTCTTGTTTCTACTTTTGCACGCAAAGCGAACATTGCGCTATAGCTTTTGACATAAGCCAGGCATAACAGTGAATTGCATAATAATACGGCGTAACCATATCTGGCGGCGCCCGAGCTCCAGCCTTCCAGCGGCGCATCCCAGTAGAATACGCCGAATGAAACCGGCAAGCAGATCAAAAGGGCCAGTGGTGTGTAAAAACCGAACAGCAAACCAAGCCCGGCGATCAGTTCGACGGCCTTCACCAGATCAAACAGGTGACTGTCGATCAGGGCAACGATGAGCTCCATACTCAAGGGCTGGTTACCCATAGGTTGTGGAAAGAGTGGAAAGAAGTGATTTACACCCGCCGGAATCATCCATGCGGCGAACAGTAACCGTAAGAACCAGACTGGATATTTCATAAAGCCCCCTGAATACAGTTGTTATTATTGTTTTTGTACAGAATCGTATAATTTTTATTATTATGGCTGAGCTTAGCACCTGCCCGAAAAAAGAAAAGGGGACGGAGGGATTTAAATTAAATCCCTCCGTCCCCTTTTTTGCCATTTTTTGGAAAATACTCAAATGACTGAAACAAAAACCCCCGCAGCAGATAATCCCTGTGCAGCGGAAGATGCCGCCACAGCCATGATGGAAAGTGCTGCCAACAGGGCAAAGGAAAAACAGGCATTGGCGTCTGGGAAAGTTGATAAAGCGGGTGTTATTGTCCAGCTGCTTGGACTCTCGATTCTTATCATTGTGGGTGGAATTTTTGCACTGAACATTGTGTTTATGTCAGAGAACATAGACAAGGCTGCCAATGTCTTTATGTTTTTTGCGCTACCCGCTTATCTGATCAGCACCCTTATCAGGTACCTGCTTACCGGCTCCAGCAAGCCTTTTCCCTGGCAAATTAAAGGGAGTTAAAGGGGTCGGAGGGATTTAATTTAAATCCCTCCGACCCCTTTAATTAGTGATACTTAAAACCTGAAGGTATAGTTGAATTTAAGAGACAGATCCCCATTAATCGACGCAAAATCATTGTCTTTATCCAGATCCACCATGCCCCAGTTAAGCACCAGAAAGCCCTCCTGCCCCGCCGTGGGAATCCAGCGCAGGCGACTGTTTATGCCGATGCCTTCCGAGACATTGTCGTACTGAATGCGATTTGACCAGCTTAGTTCCGGGGTAAAATTAATCAGTGTATTGAACGAGGTCAGGCGTACCGTGAAATTGCCTTGCGGCAAGTGGATTTCGTTTTCTGAAAGGTTCATGCCCAGGTTGTAACGATTACTGGGCTGCCAACGCACACCGACACTTCTTTGTAGATTATTGCCGCCAAAGTAATCACCCCAAGTCACATTGATACTACCTGACAAACGGCGCCGACCGGCAAAACTGATACCTGCCGAGCCCTGGGTAAATTCATAATCCCCTGTCGGAATAACTACATTGCCAATACCGTTGGAAGCCCGGTAAATGGTGAAAGGCTGCGACAACACTTCCCTGGTTCTAACTATGCTTGCTGAAACCGAATCTCCAATATTGTTATTGGCATTGACCCGGACATCTGACACCTGGGAAATTACCCGGCCACTGTCCAGATCACTGTTGCGGTAACTATCAAACCCGGCATACACCGAACGCACGTAATTGCCTGGTTGCAAAAACTGCCTGAATCCAAAATCCAGTGCGTGGTCTTCAATACCGGTCTGATTCACGAAGCCCATGGCCGGATTAAAGTTGTCTTCTATGCGTTTGTATCTGTAGCCACCACGCCAGCCATTGGTGTTCGGTGAACTGATGCCAAACCCCCAGGAAGAATCATCACCGGTGATGCCATCAGTCTCTGTTTGTTGATACCAGACTTCCCCTTCCACGACTTTATTCCCCGGCAGGCGGGAATTACGGTAGCGAAAATCAGCACCTACCAGGGAGTTATCGATATTGGAACGTGGATCACCGCTGGTGGCGATAACTCCCAACAGAGATTCATTCAGTATGTTTAATGCTGCCCTGCCGACAAAAACAGTCTGGGCGTCCACACCAGTGAGGGCATCCTCATCCTGGCTGACCACCAGCGTTCCCACATCCCAGTCGCCGGCACGGCCGCTTACTTTAGCGCCAACATTGATATCTACCGGTTGACCACCGGGACTGAGCCCAATGCGGCGGGAGAAGAAAGGACGTCCATTTTGTAATGCAGAGCGGGGCATCGCATCATTCCCCTCCTCGTTAAAATTCGCCCCGACACCAATACGGCCAAACTGAAAAATATCGGCATCACGGATGAAGAAGTCCCGCTGCTCGGGAAAAAAAAGATTGAAGCGGGTCAGGTTGACCTGGCGTGTGTCGACTTCTGTAGCGGAAAAATCGGTATTAATGGTAAGGGCCGCGTTGAGCTGGGGCGTAATCTTGTAGAACATGTCTATCTGCGGTTCGAGAGCCTGATCATCGTATCCGGCAGGACCAAACACCCGCTCCTTGCGCATCACCAGATAAGGCACCACATCCAGCCCCAGCCCCTGACGTAAATCTTGCAGTCCGGTGGCTGTCCCGGCGATACTGGGGTTAAGCAGACGGTTACGTGAAACCCAGCCAATCTCTTCAGAATTACGACGAATGGTGCGACGAAAATTAATTCCCCATTCTGTATTGCCCGGGTCAAAGGACAGGGTCTGGAATGGTATACGCATTTCAGTGGTCCAGCCTTGTTCATCAATATTGGAGCCTGCCTGCCAGATGCCTTCCCAGTTTCTATCAACACCTGAAACATTCTGATAGATACCTTCAACCCTTACGCCATTGGCATTAATCTCGAAAAGAAAACCACTGCGTCTGTCCAGATAGGGGTCCAGCATAATATTGAAGGAATCATCAGTAGGCAGGCCCTGCCCCTGTAACAGGACATTGGCCGTAATCAGGGAGGGATCCTCTTCAAACATGCGCGCACCAATGTATATGGCATCATTGGAATAAAACACCCGAACTTCGGTACGCTGGCTTGGGCTGGCGTATTCAAAAGGGGCCATCTGGTGAAAATCGTTGACTACCGCGGCTCGCGACCAGACATCATCATCAAGATGTCCATCGATTCGAATATCGCTGTCTGAAAGACTGGGGACCGCAAAGGACTTGCCGCCGGTGATTCCTCCCAGGGGAATATCATCCTGGGCCTGTAGCGGAGATTCCAGTACTACTGTTATGGCAATAAAAAGACACCAATAAACAGGGGAAAATGAAAAAATAGAGCCAGGAAAACGATTTACTGCCACAGCATCGCCTTTTTATTATTTGGGGAAATGGCCACTGTACGATGGAAAAATGGAATGAATATGAATACTCAAGCCATAATGCAAAGACTTTAAAGAAAAATTCCGGGTATTCAACAATCCTTCAAGGGTGTCATTAGAGTTTCCACCAATAGAACACGTTCATCGCTGTCACAAGCTGAAGACTTTTGTCGCCACACCTTCGAAAAACAGTTTTTTATCAGCATCAGGGATATCCATAGCGTCCATATCAACGACTTCCTGTTTCAGATACTGGTAGGGATAATCCATGGCATACATGACCCGATCAACGCCTATCTGCTGCTGGGCAAATTTAACCGCGGGTTCCCAGGCCATCCCTGAGCAGGTGATATAAACATTTTCCTTCAGGTAATCACTGACTTTTTTCCTAAGCGGCTGCAGGGTTTCATAGCGTTTGGAGGAAACCTGGGCGTTGTGCATAAAATCAAGCCGATACATCCAATAGGGTAAAGCTTCTCCCATGTGGCCAATGATCATTTGTAGTTTTGGAAATTGATCAAAAACGCCGGCCGTGATGATACGCAACATATGCATCCCGGTTTCCACGCCAAAACCAAAAATGGCTCCATCCAGCCCCACTTCCAGCATGGGCTCAATCATGTTTTTCGGCGGTGTATTCGGGTGCAGGTAGATTGGCAGCTCCAGCGCTTCTGCGGCTTCGAAAATGGGCCAGAACTTTCGGTCACTCAGGTATTCACCATGAGTATGGGAATTGTTGATGATGCCTCTGAATCCAAGTCCCTTGCAGCGCTCAAGTTCCTGCGCAGCCAGTTCAGGGGCTTGCGGTGCAATGGCACAAAGCCCCGCATAGCGATCAGGGTGTCGGTCAATGGCCTGTTTAAGAATATCGTTGCTGTCTCTGGCAACGGCAATAGCTGTGTCCCTGTCAAACACCTGTACTCCGGGTGAAGTCAGTGAGAGCACCGCGAAATCAATGCCTGCAGCGTCCATGTCTGCCAGTCGTTCTTCATCCAGATCGGCCAGTTTGCGCCTGACAGTGGCAGGACGCGGTTCCATGGACGTACCATAAAAGCCCCACAGGCTGTTAAACCCGGGGTCATCAAGGGTTTTACTGTTATAAAGATCCGCATACATTTGCAGCAATTCTTCAGGTGCCCATGCCTCTTCCGTGGCAATGCGCCTGTAATTGCTGTTTTTAGCGATAGTTACATTATCTGCCATAAATAATTCCTGCCCCGGGCTCTGGGAAACTTTAACAAACATCAGAAAGGTCAGCAGTATAGCGAAAAAATTTTACTCAGCGTGCCTTTTGGGTGATCATTACGCCCCTTTTTTCCGTATCAGCACCCTATATTTACCAACCAGGAGTAAACCGTGGCACAAGCAGAACCACTCAGCAGCAATTCACTCGCACATTATCCGGAATTACAGCTATTCATCGCAGGTGAATGGGTATCCAAAGGCGAGCGCAAAAGCCAGCCAGTACTGAACCCGGCAACCGGCGAAGTGCTTGGCGAATTGCCTCATGCTACCGAAGCGGATCTGGATCGGGCACTGGCAGCGGCTGAAGCTGGCTTCAAGGTCTGGCGTGACAAATTGCCGGAGGAACGCAGTGCCGTGCTGCGCAAAGCTGCCGCACTGATGCGTGAACGTGGCGAACAGATCACCACAGCGGCTACCCTGGAATCTGGCAAACCCATCATGCAATCGCGCATGGAACTGAAAATGTCTTCCGATGTCCTTGAATGGTATGCCGAGGAAGGCAGACGTGCCTATGGCCGTGTGTTGACCCAGCGTCAGCCCGGTTCACGCATGTATGTGGTGAAAGAGCCGGTTGGGCCGGTCGCTGCTTTCGCGCCATGGAATTTCCCCCAGGGTAACCCGGCCAGAAAAATGGGGGCCTCGCTGGCAGCCGGTTGCTCTTGTGTATTCAAGCCGGCAGAAGAAACACCAGCCACTGCGTTACTGATGGCCAAATGCATGCAGGATGCCGGCTTGCCTGACGGTGTACTGTCAGTTGTGTTTGGTGTGCCTCATGTTATTTCTACCTATTTACTGAGCTCACCTGTAATCCGCAAAATGTCCTTTACCGGTTCCGTACCGGTAGGCAAGTCACTCATGAAACTGGCAGCGGACAATATGATTCGTACTACCATGGAGCTCGGTGGCCATGCGCCGGTACTGGTATTTGAAGATGCCGATGTGGAAAAAACTCTCGACATGGCTGTTGCAGCCAAGTTTCGTAATGCCGGACAGGTGTGTGTTTCTCCCACCCGTTTCTTTGTGCATGAATCAATTCATGCCGCCTTTGTGGCCGGCTTCACGCAGCGCGCTGAAAAACTCAGGATAGGCAATGGTCTGGACGAAAATACCCAGATGGGTCCTCTTATCCATGCCCGTCGCCGGGATGCCATCAGCGCTCTGGTGGATGATGCGGTAGCTAAAGGAGCTACCCTGAACACCGGCGGCTGTGCTATTGATGGCCCAGGTAACTTCTACAAACCGACATTACTTTCCGATGTGCCCCTCAATGCCAGAATAATGAATGAAGAGCCGTTTGGCCCGGTTGCCCTGATAAATTCATTCACTGACTTTGATGAAGTGATGAAAGAAGCAAATCGTCTGCCTTTTGGCCTTGCTGCCTACGCTTTCACCGAAAACTCCCGTCGCGTTAACCAACTCGGAGAGCAACTGGAGGCAGGTATGATAGGAATCAACAGTTTTGGCATCTCTGTACCGGAATCTCCTTTTGGTGGCATCAAGGAAAGTGGCCATGGCTCGGAGGAAGGTATTGAAGGACTGGATGCCTGTATGGTTACCAAGTTTATCTCGGAAGTGTAGCAACGCATTTATTAACCGGGTCACTAACGCTCTCTTGGTTAAATAAAAGTTATGAAATTCCTGACCCTGTCATTGCGGTGATCAATACCGGCGATGGCAGGGTCTTTTATTGAGATTCTATCCAGTTCTGGCATTTCGCTTCCCAAGATATAAGTAAAAATCTCCTCTTCCCTGAAAGGTTTGTACTTGAAACCTTTCCTGTCTTATATTCAGTTACCAATTTCATTGAATACACAGAGGTCACTATGCAGTTTCTTGTTACAGCCCTTGATTACACAGATGCTCAAGCTATCGATCGTCGCATGAAGCACCGGGAAAACCACCTGGCCAATGTCAGGAAAATGATCGACTCAGGTAAATTTCTGATGGGAGGAGCAATCCTTGATGATAATGAAAAAATGATTGGTTCTGCCCTTATTCTGGAGTTTCCTGATCGGGAAAGCCTGGACCAGCATCTGGCACAGGACCCCTATATCGACGGCAAAGTCTGGGACAAAATCGATATCAAACCAATCAAGCTGGTCCCCACCCAATAAAATCCCACTTCCCGAGGTATTGCCAGATAAGGCCTTGTCATGACTACCAGAGTGAAAACCATTGGAGTCATCCCTGTTTTGCTGCTCTTGAGTCTGGGCAGCATTAACCTCTTTGCCCAGCACGCTAAACCATCTTATAGCCAGGCAGAATACCTGGCCTTGATTTCCACTTATGTGGATAAAGCCGTCAATATTTATGATGGACGTTTTGCCTATTCATACACCACTCATGACATGCTTGAAAATGAAACAGTAACCCAGCGTGTCGATCCGTCCAGGCCTTTCCTGCAAAGCGACCGTATCATCAGCATCAATGGAGCTCCCCCCTCAACGGAACGAATAGAAAAGCATGAGCGTCGCATGCAGCGACGTTTGCGCAGACGACTTGAAGCAGATCGCTCATTAATCAAGGAAGAGAAGGAAAGGGAAGGCAGCGAAAAGGAACGCTTTATGGCAATGCTGATCCCGGAAAGTCTTAAACTGATAAAGCAGGTGGATAACCTGCATACTCTCGAGTTCAGGGGCATGGAAGAAGACAGACGTACAATCTACGAAAATCTGATCGGCACATTGGTTCTGGATGTTAACAAGGGCTACATAAAAGAACTGCGGGTGAGAGTAAGTGGACCCTTTTCACCCTATATCTTTATGCGCATTAATGCCGGTTATTTTACCTTGCGCTTTGAGTTAAACGAATCAGGTCTACCGATTCAAAGTGACGCCACCTGGGAACTCGATGGGCATATCCTGTACATCAGGGATCTGGATAGAAACGAAGCAATCAGGTGGTTCGATATAGTGCAGTTGTCGCTGCCTGATACTGAGTAATGGAATACAAAACTCTTACTACTATCCAGTTGGCAAGTTATCCAGTTATCCAGTCAGCATTTTCCAGGCCAGTGAATATTAGCCGGTTTAGTCCAGCTTGTTTTTACCGGCAAATTTATGAATTACATCCGCCAGAAAAGCCTGAAAAGGCATGCCTGCTTCCAGGGCGAGGGCTTCGAGAGTATGAATGTCCTCAGCGCGCAGGCGAATATTGACACGATTGGTGCGCTGTAAGGGATTCAGGTCAAATCTTGATGGCAGGTCCGACACCAGAGTAAAGTCGACCGTGCCTGCCGGAACAGGATTCATCGCAACGTTACCCAGATTTAAAGTACTCATTGTCATTCTCCGTGGTTTTCCTTGGCTGTAACTTTTACCTGCCAACACACTTGATAGTGCAGGCTTCTTCCCAGCTAACCGCCTTCAGGGAAGACGGTGTAAAGTAAAATCAAAACCGTGGAGCTATGCTACTGCACTACCCGATTTGGATGGGTGATTCAGTTCGCACTTCTACCTATTTTCTCAAAAACCTTACTTTGACTTGGGGAAGTTTTCTGCAAACAGGCGTTTCTGCTCCTGTGTAGCCTCTTTCTGATAGCTGGCTTTCCAGTCGGTATACGGCATGCCATATACCCTCTCTCGCGCAGCTTCATAATCTACATCCACGCCTTTTTCCTCAGCTGCTGCCACATACCATTTTGACAGGCAGTTACGACAAAACCCGGCAAGATTCATCAGGTCAATGTTCTGTGCATCTTTCCTGGAATCAAGGTGCTCCAGCAATCGTCTCAATACCGCCGCTTCAATTTCAGTTTCAGTTTGCTTGTCCACATTTAACTCCTGTTTCACTACAAATAATCAATTATCCGCCCGCCAGTTTTACCTGCCGACCCTCTTGCTTGAGTACCTCAACAATCTTGTTGCGTACATCACCCTGTATTTCAATGACTCCATTTTTTACCGTGCCACCGGTACCGCAGAGCTGCTTCAATCTTTTACCCAGCGCTTTCAGTTCATCCTCGCTACCCTGAAAGCCAGTGATCAAGGTTACCCCCTTGCCCTTTCTGCCCTTGGTCTCTCTGGAAACCCTGATGATGCCGTCGGCCTGCGCATTCACCTTTGCCTGTTTGCCCTGCTTACATTGACAGGCACTCTCTGCTCGTGCACAACCTGGACAAAGCCTGCCACTTTCAGTCGAATAAACCGGTCTTGAATTTTTCACGCTTCCCTACCCTGCCATTTCTAAAAGTAACTTGTGACCGTTAAACCGGATTATCAATATCAATAAATTCATGATGAATATCCAGTTCATCCGCCAGGTAGCGACCGACCGCCTGAACCCCATATCGCTCTGTGGCGTGGTGGCCGGCAGCAAAAAAATGCATGCCGGTTTCTCTGGCAAAATGGACAGTCTGCTCTGACACTTCTCCGGTTATATAGGCATCTACTCCCGCATCATGGGCCAACTCAATATAACTTTGCGCGGAACCGGTACACCAGGCAATTTTTTCAATTCTTTTCGCCTTGCCGGGAATATGGAATGGGTCCCTGTTGAGCGTACTATTAATTCTGGCCGCCAGTATTTCACCGCTGCACGGCTCCTCTACATACCCCCAAACGCCGACACGACTCTTGTGCAAGGGGTCGAGATCCGCCTCGGTTCGAAATCCGAGCGTTAGCCCAAGTTGTGCATTATTTCCAAGCTGCGGATGGGCATCCAGAGGCAAATGATAGGCTAATAATGAAATATCATGGTCCAGCAGGGTTTTTAGTCGGGTTTTCTTTATGCCGCAGATAACCGGATCTTCCCCTTTCCAGAAATAACCATGGTGTACAAGAATGGCATCTGCCCCCTTATTAATGGCTGCTTCAAGAAAATCCTGACTGGCCGTCACACCGGTAATCAGGGTATTGATACTCGACTTTCCTTCTACCTGAAGTCCATTTGGGCAGTAATCCCTGAAATCACCGGGCTTTAATAGTCTATTCAGGCTTGAGTGCAGTTCGGCCAGGCTAACTGACATATTTCACTTCTCCGCTTTATCTTCCTGGGCAGGAATCATTATCATGACTGCAGGGTTGCGACACTTGCATGTGACACAGCAGGATTTGAGTTATACTGCAGACTTTCCAATCATAGCAAAGACCTCATTGACTCTCTATCTGCCAAATGTATGCTAAAGAGAAAGAGCTGGCGAACATTGTTATTTTTGGAAATATTGGTGCTTTAACGGCACTTTATAAATAACTAAATAACTAAATAACTAAAAAAATAAAAGCGCTTGAAGCGCTGAAAAAACAAAATAATTGTTCAGGGAGCAACGCTGGCAATTTATGCGTATCAGGCAATGAACAGGATAATCAATTTTATAATCTGGCCAGCTGTCTCCGGACTTGTGTTCGGCATAGTCCTGTTGCAGCTTCCCCGATTGGCTGAATTTATTCCGGGCCTTGAAGCTTACCTGCCCAAGGAAACTATCCAGCAAATTACAACCAACTCATTTTCCTATGCTGACGCCATCGCCAAGGCAGCCCCAGCTGTGGTCAGCATCAACTCAACTGCAGAGGTTGGTAGAAAAATTGGCGAGGAAATCATTAATCCATTTCTGAAACGGGAAACCTTTTTAAGCGACCAGAGTAGCAGCCTGGGCTCCGGTGTTATCATTTCTCCGGATGGGTATATCATTACCAGCTTTCATATTTTTGAACTACAGGATCCTGAACTGGTCCGCAATTCCGACTCTCCCCTGCCTGAAATCATTGTTACTCTCTACGATGGCCGTAGCGTTGAGGCACACATCATTGCGGTTGAAGAACAAAGCGACCTGGCTTTACTCAAGATAGATGAATCCAACCTCGCCTATATCACCGAGGCAGAGGAATACACCTTTGATGCCGGCGATATCGTTCTGGCCATTGGTAATCCACGCAATATTGGCCAGTCAGTAACTTTTGGCATTATCAGCGCTTTGCTCAAAACCGATGACAGTTATGTCATTCAGACCGATGCTGCCATTAATCCCGGTAACTCCGGTGGCGCCCTGGTGGATGTGAATGGCAAATTGGTGGGCATCAACTCCACCATAGTCAGCGAATCTGGAGGCTCAGAAGGCATTAGCTTTTCCGTGCCGGCTCGAAAAGCGTTTGATTTAATGAATACCTATATTGATCGGGGCCCCGGGGCGTATCTGGGCGTGAAGGCACAATTCGTCAGCCAAATCTTCAGCAGAATGATGCTGGACATGGATGCACAGGGACTTTGGGTAGAACGACTTTCCGCCAAGGGTCCCGCAGACACTGCAGGCCTTAAAATTAATGACATCATTCTTTCCCTGGGCGACATTGAAATAAGCAGTGAACAAGCTGCTTTTAATGCCATTCAGACCGTCAATAGCATGAACCCGGGGGAGACCGTCGTTGCCAGGGTGCAACGGGGAGATGAAATAATCACCTTACCCATTATATTGGGTGTTGGCGAGGCGGTGATGTGGTTGACAGAAAACGCGCCAGTCTGGCGCAACAACCTTTATCAGGAACTGGACCCCGAACCATTCAACAACAGAAACCTGCTGCGCTAGTCTTCTGTTCTTATCTCTGCTGCCCGAGCATGGGCAATGAGCCCTTCTGCGTTGGCCAGTATTGAAGCAGTCTGTGCGAGTTCCCTGGCGGCAAGCTCTGAACAGCTGATGATCGAGGAGCGCTTCTGGAAGTCATAGACCCCCAATGCCGATGAAAAACGTGCAGTTCCCGATGTCGGCAATACGTGACTTGGACCGGCACAATAATCCCCCAAAGATTCCGACGTATACCTGCCAAGAAAAATTGCGCCCGCATGACGGATATCGTCCATCAGTGCCCGCGGATCGGCGACAGACAACTCAACGTGTTCCGGCGCAATCAAATTGCATACCTGTGCCGCCTGTTTAAGGTCTTCCACTTCAATCATAAGCCCCCGGGATTCCAGAGAAGCCACAATGATGTCTGCGCGCGGCATGGTCGGCAACAACTTGTCGATACTCTTGTGCACCTCTTCAATGAACCCGGCATCGGTGCTGACTAATATGGACTGGGCATTTTCATCATGTTCTGCCTGTGAAAAAAGATCCATGGCTATCCAGTCCGGATTGGTAAGGCCATCGCAGATCACCAGAATTTCTGAAGGTCCGGCCACCATATCAATACCCACCTGACCAAAGACTTCTTTCTTTGCGGTAGCCACATAAATATTGCCAGGACCAACAATTTTGTCGACCCCCGGTATGGTGCCAGTTCCATAGGCAAGGGCGCCTACTGCCTGGGCGCCACCAACGGTAAATACCCTGTCTACTTCTGCCAATGCCAATGCGGCCAGTACCAGCGGATTTTTAACTCCACCGGGCGTAGGAAGCGTAGCAATGATCTCACCAACACCGGCAACCCGGGCTGGAATCGCATCCATCAATACAGTGGAAGGGTAAGTGGCTTTTCCGCCGGGGACATACATTCCCACCCGATCCAGGGGGGACACTTTTTGCCCGTAAACGGAACCATCGGGGTCTGTATATTCCCAGGAACCCTGTTTTTGCTTTTCATGATAACGACGGATACGTTCTGCTGCTTTCTCAAGCGCGGTTGACTGCTCCTGTGGCAGGTTTTTCAGATTCTCCTGTAATTCATCCCTTGAGATTTCAAGTGCCTGAATTGAGTCTACCTGCAAGCCATCGAGCTTATTGGTCCATTCAACAACCGCAGCATCTCCCCGGCTCCTGACATCAGCCAGAATTTTATGCACCGACGCCTGCACAGCCTGATCAGAAATACTGTCCCAGGCCAGTGCCTTGTCCAGATTGGCGCGAAATGCAGCATCCCGGAAATTCAGCCTTTGTATGGAAACGCTCATGGTTCTACTCTTTCAACTTGTGACTTGTGACTTGTGACTTTTTTATTAGTTATCCGCTACCGCTTCTGCAAGACGTTCGAGAAGTGACTGGACGCGATCATGCTTTATTTTCATGGAAGCTTTATTAACGATTACCCGGGTACTGACATCCGCAATATGCTCACGGGGTTCCAGCCCATTGGCTAACAGTGTTTTTCCAGTATCAACAATATCGACGATGCAATCTGCGAGCCCCATGATGGGGGCCAGCTCCAGGGCCCCATTGAGCTTGATAATGTCAACCTGGCGTCCCTGTTCCGAAAAATAGTTCTTGGCTATATTGACGAACTTACTGGCCACCCGTAAGCGCTTGGGCGTAGAGACCTGATTGATGGGCGCTGCAGTCATCAGACGACAGGTCGCCAGTTTTAAATCAAGGGGTTCATAATATCCTTCCGAGCCATTTTCCATCAGGATATCCTTGCCGGTTATACCGATATCGGCGCTGCCCAGCTCAACATAGGTAGGCACATCCGAGCCACGAATTACCATGATCTGAACATCTTCCAGATTGCTGTCGAAGATGAGCTTACGGCTACTATTCATATCCTCGGCAGGAATAATGCCTGCGCTTTCCAGCAGTGGTAAAACTTCTTCGAGAATACGCCCCTTGGTAAGGGCTATTACCAGTTTCTTGTCACTCATCATTTGCTCTTGAATTTTGCTCTTGAAATATTTCTATCAGGAAGGCAGACGCTTGATCTTGGCGCCAAGCAGCTGAAGCTTTTCTTCAATACATTCATAACCACGGTCAATATGATAAATACGATCCACTGTAGTCTGACTATCTGCTACCAGCCCGGCAATGATCAGGCTCGCCGAGGCACGCAAATCTGTTGCCATCACGGGTGCGCCCTTCAGGATTTCCCTGCCATTAACCAATACCGTATTGCCCTCGACTTTCATGTCGGCGCCCATACGGATCATTTCGTGAACATGCATAAAACGATTTTCAAAAACCGTTTCAGTGATAGTTCCTGAGCCCTGGGCCACAGCATTGAGCGCCGTAAACTGAGCCTGCATATCTGTGGGAAAGGCGGGATAAGGTGCAGTAGTCAGTGACACTGCTTTCGGACGCTTGCCTTCCATATCCAGGGATATCCAGTCTTCTCCAATTTCAAGCTTCGCACCAGCCTCTTCCAGCTTGCTCAGTACTGCCTCCAGAATTGATGGCCTGGTGTCCTTAACCTTGATTTTGCCGCGGGTAGCCGCGACAGCAATTAAATATGTCCCGGTTTCAATCCTGTCCGGCATCACCGAGTATTCGCAGCCATGCAGTCTTTTTACACCGTTGATAGTAATGGTATCGGTGCCTTCACCTTTAATTTCTGCCCCCATGGCTCGCAGGCATCTGGCCAGATCCACCACTTCAGGCTCCCGGGCTGCATTTTCGATAATGGTGACGCCGTCAGCCAGACAGGCTGCCATCATCACATTCTCTGTTCCTGTCACCGTCACCAGATCCATGAAAATATGCGTGCCCTTCAGACGCCCATTAATTTTGGCCTCGATATAGCCATTTTCCACGACAATATCCGCACCCATTTTTTTGAGTGCCGTCAGATGAAGGTTCACAGGCCGGCTACCAATTGCACAACCACCGGGCAGAGCAACCTGTGCCTGCCCATAATGGGCCAGCATCGGCCCCAGCACCAGAATCGACGCGCGCATGGTTTTTACCAGTTCATAGGGCGCATTAAAGTGCTTGATGGGCTCACTGCAAATTTCCACCCCCAGTTTCTCACCGACAGTGGATTCAACCCCCATGCAGCCGAGGAGTTCAAGCATGGTGGTGATGTCATACAAATGCGGCAAATTACTGACTTTTACCGTATCTGTGGTCAGCAGGGTAGAGGCCATGATTGGCAATGCCGAGTTTTTGGCTCCGGCTATTCGAATCTCTCCCTTGAGTGGTATACCACCATGAATTTCCAGTTTATCCAAAATAGTCTCTCTTTAATTTACTGGCGCTATTTTCTTGCAGCCATTAAGCGGCCCGTTCAAGTGGCCCCCATGATTTAACCCATTTACAGGCAGTTGTGCCCGGGTTACAAATAGTTATGCCTTGGCATCGGACCTGACACAGACAATTTTCAGTATTTTAGTGCTTTTTAGTGCGTTTTTGGCAGTGCGCCATTCTAACAAGATTCACCATGGGTCGCTGTATTAATTTGACCATAGCCTGCCCCTGAAGATCAGCCATAAAAAAAGGCCCCTGGTTTCATCAGGAGCCTTTTTTAGTGCCGGGAAAAAATCAATTCCCGCTATCCGCTTGCTCTCCTGTAGTCAGTAGCTGCATGTTGATGGCATGAATAGCGCCACTGCTTATATGGGGATTCAGCACGCGATAGACCGCCTGCTGTCTTTTCACCGCATTGAGTCCTTCAAAGACATCAGAGATTATCCGCACCTGATAACTGCCGCTGTCACCAGAGGCACCAATGATGGCGTCGCTGAACTCCTGTGCTAGCAGATTTTCTATCTCACTACTGGTCATGCTCATTTATTTATTCCTGATTAAAGCGTTCTACTGCTGATAAGACTAATTAGAGGCTATTCTTCAACCTGCCACAAATCGATAACGGTATCGATATCAAAACCATTGCGGTTCATCAGGTTATCAAAGCGTGAGTAATACTGACGCCTCAGGTTTACCCCTTCCACATAGAGATTTCTGAGCTTCCAGATATCATCATCATTCATAAACATAGTGTACTGTATTTCAATTCTGTCGCCATCATCACCCAGAATCGACATACGTACATTGCTTGAACGCTCCGAATTCCTCGACTCCTGACTGTTTTTGACAAACTCATATTCAACACCACCAAATTCAGCCAGTGCACTGCCATAAAACTCTACCAGTGAGCTTCGAAACACAACAGCAAAACGATCCAGTTGTTCTGCACTGGCGCCATTGGGACCCTGACCATATTTTGCCATGACACCTCTGGCGACTTCGCGGAAATCAACGAATTCTGCAAGTGCATTTTCAACGCCGCTGAAGTAAGCTTCACGATCAGCTTCATAGAGTGGTTTGATTTCCTCCATGGTCATCAGCAAGCCACTGATATAGTGGTCAACAGCTTCTTCGGCAGTCATTTCCTGGGCCGCAGTAGATGCAGCTGATACCAACAGCAAAGACAACGAAATCATCAACGATCTTGCCAAAGATTTATTGCCAGCAATTTTTTTACCAGTATTCTTAACACCAATACCCTTTACAACGGTAGCTTTGAAAATCCTACCTTTGAAAATAATGCCTTTAAGAGTATTGCTTTTAAGAACAGCACCTACTACCGATACCAGCCGGCGCAAGTAATTCATGATTTCATTCCTCTATTTTTAAAATTATTCAATTTTAAAAAATATTGATTGCTAATTTGTTATGGCGTCTTTGAAATGACCTGAAAACCTTGAATAAGCATACTACGCTATTATTCAGAACTAATACTCAGAACTAACGGATTAAAGATACAGGTCCTCAAAACTTATTGAGCAAAATGATTATTTAAGTAGTTGTAGTATGAAGAACGCAATTAAGCAAATAAGTTTCAGCCAGTTCGTTCGAAATACCTAATTTTAACGTAAACTCCCGCTGAAAAAAATCATGTTAAAGCGATGTGCCCTGAAGGATTTACCTACTTGATTAATCAACAAAGTCTTGCCATATTGCGGGTAGATTTATTAACGGGTAATTGGGTCTAAATATCAGTTATCCAGGAATTGAACATGGGAATTTTTGTTTCCGCGATCTATATAGTATTTGGATTTGCGGGGTTGATCTGGAGCGCAGACCGATTTGTACTGGGCGCTTCAACTACTGCTCGTAATCTTGGTGTTTCTCCTCTTGTCATTGGTCTGACCATCGTTGCCTTTGGCACCTCGGCACCTGAAATATTTACCTCTGCCTCCGCGTCTTTGCAGGGTGCGCCCAGTATTGCTATAGGAAATGCCCTCGGTTCAAATATTGCCAATCTCGGGATCGTGCTGGCACTGACAGTACTGCTTCATCCCATCGAAATCCCGCTATCACTTCTTAAAAAAGAGCTTCCAGCACTGCTTGGAGTATCCGCACTGTGCTTTGTGCTCTTTTATGACCTCACCCTGAATCTATTTGACGGCTTGTTGCTGTTGGTAGTTCTTGCCGTTTTTGCCTGGCGCCTGATGAAAAATATGAAGTTTCTGGAAAAGGACCATGTTTCTGGCGACAATGACATCATCAATGCCGAGGAGGTAACCGAGTATATTGATGATGATATGTCCACACCAAAGGCCCTGGCATTACTGGCTTTTGGTCTTGTATTACTCATTATCAGTTCCAATATCCTGGTAGAGGGGGCACGCAGCATAGCGACAAGCCTGGGCGTCAGTGAACTGGTGATAGGCCTCACAGTGATGGCTGTAGGGACCAGCCTGCCCGAACTCGCAACGTCCATTACCAGTGCCTTCAAAGGGCATTACGACCTGGTACTGGGAAATATCATTGGCTCCAATATAATGAATATCCTGCTGGTACTCCCGGTGCCGGCTTTTCTATCGCCGTTTGTGATGGAACCTGAAGTATTAACCCGGGACTACCCCACCATGATGATTATCACCCTGGGCTGTACTTATTTTTTATACATGCTGGCGCGTCAGGGCAAAAAAATCGGTAGAGTGGCTGGTACAGTTTTATTGGGTATGTATATCGCTTACACTGCAAGCCTTATTATCGGCTAGTTAGGACAACCACATTCAGATATGGATAAATCTGCGCTTAAGAATAGCGCCATTCGCACCATTGAACTTGAAAAGTCTGCCGTTGCAAAACTCATCGAACGCATTGATGATGAGTTCTTTACTGCCTGCGAACTGATACTTGCATGCCAGGGGCGCGTTATCGTCATGGGCATGGGCAAATCCGGGCACATAGCCAACAAGATTGCAGCCACCCTTGCCAGTACCGGCACCCCGGCACATTTTGTTCATCCGGCCGAAGCCAGTCATGGCGATATTGGCATGGTGACGGCGAACGACGTAGTCATTGCCATTTCCAATTCCGGTACTACTGCAGAAATAGAAACTATTCTGCCAATCCTGAAAAGAAAGGCCGTTCCGCTCATCGCCCTTACCGGTAATCCGGGGTCACTACTGGCCCGTGAAGCCAATGCCAGTCTTGATGCCAGCGTAGAACTTGAAGCCTGCCCTTTGGGGCTTGCCCCAACCACAAGTACCACGGCAGCTCTGGTAATGGGCGATGCGCTGGCCATGGCTCTGCTTGAGGCGCGCGGATTTACAGCAGAAGATTTTGCCTTTTCACATCCCGGTGGCAACCTGGGCCGGCGTCTGTTACTGAAAGTAGCCGATATCATGCATCAGGGTGACGACATACCCCGGGTCAGTGAAACCACTACAGTAAGAGATTCGCTACTGGAAATGTCGGTTAAAAAACTCGGCATGACAACTATTACCAATGACAAGGGTGAAGTATGCGGTGTATTTACCGATGGCGATTTGCGCAGATTCCTGGACAGTGGCAGTGATATCAATGTCACCAGGATTGAGGAAGTAATGACCAGTAGCTATAAATCAATCCATGGCAACTCGCTGGCCTCTGAAGCCGCAAAAATTATGCAGGATAATGAAATCTATTCACTCATGGTTTTGGATGCGCAGGAACAGTTTCATGGCATAGTTACCATGCACGACTTATTAAAAGCCAACGTCGTCTAGTGAGCAATAACCAAAATTATCGTTGAGTAGACAGACTATGGAAAACAAGCCGCAAATCGATTTACTGGCCTCGAACATTAAATTACTGGTACTTGATGTTGACGGCATATTGAGTGATGGCAAATTGTACTTTGCCAACAGTGGCGAAGAGATTAAGGCCTTCAACACGATGGATGGCCTGGGCCTGAAACTGTTGATGCAGGCCGGCATCGAGGTAGCACTGATTACCGGAAGAAAATCCGAAATTGTTACAACACGAGCCAGTAACCTGGGCATCAAACATGTTTTTCAGGGTAGCGATGACAAGCTTGATATTCTCGACGCACTGGTAAACACACTGGGGCTTGATTATTCCAGCATTGCCTATGCCGGTGATGATTTACCCGATCTTGCCTGCATAAAAAAAGCACAACTGGGAATTACTGTACCGAACGGACATTTCCTTTTGAAGGAGTTTGCCGACGCTGTTACTACACGGGAGGGTGGTCATGGCGCCGTCCGTGAAATCTGTGACTGGATATTACAGGCACAGGGTAAATTTGATGATGCTGTCAGACCATACCTGTAATTTTTTGATTATTGAGCCTGTGATTCAGGCATGACATTTACCTTGCCTACAAAAACACCGACATACAGCCAGCAAGTCACCCCTCGCAGTAGCTTAAAGAAGCACTTGCTGGCGATATTACTGTTGTCCGTTGTTATGTACTACCTGCTTGATAGCGCCACCGATGAAGAGATTCTTGCTATAAATCGTCTGCTGGAACTGCAGGCCCAGGACTACGATTATTTCATGGCGGATGTGGACAGTGTGCATTACCTGGAAAGTGGCTTTGCGGATTATCGTTTCCAGGCAAGTCGACTGACCCATTTTCCCAACCCGGAAATAAGCATTCTTGATACCCCCAGATTTTTACTGTTCAGCGAGGACAATTCAACATGGGAAATCAAGGCTGCAAACGGTAGCATTGAGTTTGACTCAACAAAAAACCAGGACCGCCTGGAACTCAATGAAAATGTTATTATCAATGGCCTTACAGCTGATGGCAGAGCAATCAATATCTATACTGACACCCTCACCATTTATCCAGAGGATAAACTGTTGAGCACACAAAGCCCTGTTGTATTTGAAAGCGAGGGCTTTCGCTCTACCAGCGTTGGAATTACTGCAGATCTCACTACCAGTATTTTCAGACAAATGGCCGATGGACAATTTCGCTATGACAACTAGACCACGTCTTATTTTTACTAAACTGCTTTTGGCTTTGATGCCGGTGTTGCTGTTACTGGCTTCCAGAAGTTTTGCGCTACCCGAAGATGCCGAGCAGCCTGTTCTGGGGACTTATGACAATAGTCTGCTATTGCTGGACGAGGGCAAGCAGATTTTTTATGGCAGTGCCGGGACACCCGCTGAAATTACCCAGGGAACATTAAAAATATCCGGAGAGGAAATAAGCATCGAGCGGATTGATGGCGAGATCAAGAAGATTACAGTCACTGGTTCTCCTGCCCGTTACCAGCAAAAACCCGCTGTCGATCAGGCTATGGTAGTAGCCGAAGGACTAACCATTACCCTGGATTATGATGCCCAGCATTTATCAGTAGATAATGAAGCCCGATTCAGTCAGGCAAATGACCTCTGGAGTGGCTGCCATATAGATTACTATCTGGAAAGCCGACAACTGTCCTCGCCACGTTGTGACAGCGGTGAACAAGCCAGGTTCATACTCTCTCCCCGGAATGAACAACCGAACCCAGAATGAAAATACTCAAAGCGCTTAACCTGGCAAAATCCTACAAGGGCAGGAAAGTAGTTTCCAATACCTCCATGGAAGTACGCAGCGGCGAAATCATCGGTCTGCTGGGCCCCAATGGTGCCGGCAAGACGACTTCTTTTTACATGATTATTGGCCTGGTTCGCGCAGATCATGGCAAGGTGTTTATAGATAATGAAGATATCACCAGGGCGCCCATGCATGTCAGGGCCAGAAAAGGACTTGGTTACCTGCCGCAGGAAGCCTCTATCTTCAGAAAATTGACGGTGAAGGACAATATCCTGGCCATCCTGGAAACAAGGCCTGAGCTGAGCAAGGCTCAGCAGGAAGAAAAAGCACTTCAGCTAATGCAGGAATTTCATATCGGCCACATTGCCAATACGCTGGGGATGAGCCTGTCCGGTGGAGAAAGACGGCGAGCAGAAATTGCCCGGGCACTGGCAATTGATCCAGCCTTTATCCTGCTTGATGAGCCCTTTGCCGGCGTAGACCCCATCTCGGTTAACGATATCAAGCAGATAATACGCAATCTGAGCGAACGGGGAATCGGGGTGTTGGTGACGGATCATAATGTCAGGGAAACCCTGGATATCTGTCAAAAGGCCTATATCGTCAATGAGGGCTCTATCCTTGCAGCTGGCACACCGAAAGAAATACTTGATAATCAACAGGTTAGAGAAGTATACCTGGGCCATCAATTCAGGCTTTAAGCTTCTTCAGGAAAATCCTGATTATTCCGGTTCGTCAGTAAAGCAGAGTGCTTTTAAGCCCTGAATTACCTGTATAATCCCACGCTATTACTCAGGGCACTAAATCAATGCAATAATCATTCCTGATATAAGGAAATTGTGTCACCTTTGCCCGAAATTTGCTATTCTTGCGCACCTGATCAGGGTCCTTCACAGCCTGAATAGACTTCAACGCTGCCAAGTGAAAAGTCAAATACTCTATATCAATATTTATGAAATTATCGCTCCAGTTAAAATTGGGTCAACAACTTACCATGACCCCTCAATTGCAACAGGCAATCCGCCTGCTGCAACTCTCTACGCTGGATCTGCAACAGGAAATCCAGGAAGCACTGGAATCCAATCCACTGCTGGAAATAGATGAGTCATCAGAGACAAATGATTCATCAGATTCCGGAGACTCAAGTGATGATGCTGATTTCTCCAGGAATGACGAATTTACTGCCAACATAAACTCCCAGTCATCTGAATCAAACCAGAAACCGGAGCAGGATCAGAATGACGATTTTGCCAGTGGCGACAATTGGGAAGACAAGTCTATTCCGGACGAGCTCTCCACCGACAGCAGCTGGGATGATATTTATACCAACACCACCCTTCCTGCGTCATCCTCCAGCGGCGCGAGCGGTGATGATTTTGATTTTGAATCACGTAATACCAAAGTAGATACCCTGCAGGATCATCTCAACTGGCAGCTCAATCTCACGCCGATGTCTGATGGTGACAGACTGATTGCCATGGCCATTATCGACGCTATCGACCCCAATGGTCAGCTCACTGCGACGATTGAATCCATTCACGCTTCGTTAATACGGGAACTCGATATTGATGAAGAAGAAGTGCTGGCTGTATTACATCGTATTCAACAATTTGACCCGGTGGGTGTTGGCTACCGGGATTTAAAAGAATGCCTGGGCCTGCAACTTAAACATATCGATCAGGACTTTCCCGGTGTGGAAACAGCAGAACGAATAATTGAGAATCACCTGCCCCACCTGGCCAGCCATGATTACAGCCATATACTCAAAGCCCTGAAGCTGAAAGAGCCTGAATTAAAAGAAGCACTGAAAATTATTCTCAGCCTGAATCCCAGGCCTGGCTCGGAAATCACCGAGTCTGACACAACATATGTTATACCCGATGTGTTCGTCACCAAGAAGAATGGTGTCTGGCAGGCTGAATTGAATCCGGAGACAGCGCCAAAAATTCGTGTTAATCCCGAATATGCCATGCTCGCCAACAGCAAGAGTAGCGATGCTGATAATACGTTTATCAAGGAAAACCTGCAGGAAGCACGCTGGTTTATCAAGAGTCTTCATAGTCGCAATGAAACTCTTATGAAAGTATCCAACAAGATTATTGAGCATCAGGCGGGCTTTCTGGATTATGGCGACGAAGCAATGAAGCCACTGGTGTTACATGACATCGCCGAAGCGGTTGGCATGCATGAATCAACTATTTCCAGGGTGACCACCCAGAAATACATGCACACGCCGCGGGGTATTTTTGAACTTAAGTACTTTTTTTCCAGTCATGTTGGCACGGAAGGAGGAGGAGAATGTTCCTCTACCGCCATCAGGGCACTGATAAAGAAACTGGTTGCCTCGGAAAACCCACAGAAACCTTTAAGTGATAGCAAGATTACACAATTGCTTTCGGATCAGGGCATTAATATTGCCAGGCGAACAATTGCAAAATACCGTGAATCTTTATCTATCGCGCCATCAAATGAGAGAAAGCGTCTGCTGTAATTCACCGCGTTTTTATAAATTTTTCATAAATTATTGAATGTTAAACAAAGAATAAAGCAATAAAGAGAAAAAATAGTTATGGAACTGAAATCAATCCTGTCCCCTGATCTAACCTTCTGTAATATCCAGGGTGTCAGTAAAAAAAGATTACTGGAAACCAGTGCAGAGCTCATTGCCGAAAAAGTCAGCAGTGTTGATGCCAACCAGATATACAATGCCCTGATCGCGCGGGAACAACTGGGTAGCACCGGGCTTGGCAATGGCATTGCTATTCCCCATTGTCGTGTACCTAAATGTGAAAACACCATTGGCTGTCTGGTAAAACTGGAACAGGGCATAGACTTTGACGCTATAGATGGCAAACCCGTGGATTTACTTTTTTATCTACTGGTACCTGAAAACACTATTGAAGGGCACCTCGAAGTATTAAGAAATCTGGCCGAGCGTTTTAATGATAGCGCCTACTGCGCAAATTTAAGAGGCTGTACCAACAATGCCGACCTCTTTGCTACAGCAACAGCAGAACTGGTAAAACCGGAAAAAACAGCTGGCTAGGCATTTAATTACGGCAATAATTGATGAAGCTGATTGTTAGCAGCGGATTTTTGGCAATTGAATACGGCAGAGTCTAGTGAAACTTATTGTTATCAGTGGAAGGTCCGGATCCGGCAAGAGTACCTGTCTTCATGTACTCGAAGACATCGGATACTATTGCGTTGATAACCTGCCAGCAAGCATGCTGGGAACACTTACTGAACGTGTCAGTAGTGATATGCATCCTGAATTCCAGGAAGTTGCCGTCAGTATTGATGCCCGCAATATTTCAGAAGACCTGGAAAAGTTTCCGCATATTTTTGAGAGCCTGGACGGCAACAAAATAGAACGCCAGATTATTTTTCTGGATGCCGATGACAATACTCTGCTGAAACGCTTCAGTGAAACTCGCCGCAGACATCCACTGACAAGCGACAAGCTGGGGTTACTGGAAGCCATAAAAAAAGAAAAGTTGTTGCTGGCACCGATTATTTCGCTTTCCAATTTGACGATTGATACCAGCACCCTGTCGCTTCATCAACTGCGTGACATAATCAAAAACCGTGTCACAAGTAAAGCTGGCACTGGTCTGGCAGTACAATTTCAGTCGTTTGGTTTTAAGCACGGGGTACCAGTGGATGCAGATATTGTATTCGATGTCAGATGCCTGCCCAATCCATACTGGGTAGTTCACCTGCGCAGTTTGAACGGACTTGATAAAGAGGTCACAGACTATCTGGATTCCCAGCAAGAAGTGCAGGATATGTTCATGGACATCAAAGCTTTCCTGACCCGCTGGCTACCAAGATTTGAAGCAAGTAATAGAAGCTATATAACCATTGCTATCGGTTGTACCGGCGGGCAACATAGGTCTGTTTATCTTTGTGAAAAGTTGAAGCTGGAATTTAACACCAAAAGCTATCATGTCCAGGTCAGGCATAAAGAAATCAGCTAAGCCTGGCATCCATTAACCAATTAATAGTAAGCAGTTATGATTGAATCAATAATAACTATCAAGAACAGAACTGGCCTGCATGCCCGTGCAGCAGCCAAGCTTGTAGAAACTATTTCCGGTTTTAGCAGTACTGTTGAGCTGCGTAATGGCACTAAAACTGTGGATGGTAAAAGCATCCTTTCAGTAATGATGCTGGCGGCCTCTCCCGGGACTCAACTGACACTAATTGTGAATGGCGATGATGAAAATGAAGTGGTAACAGCAATCACTACACTGGTGGAAAATAATTTTGGAGAAGATGATCACGTTTAACCACTTCATCCATCAAACTTAATCTTCCTGGAACAGTCAGGCTGTTATACTGAGAAGCACAATACTGGAAGGCTGTATCCATGATGGATAACACAGACAAAAGCATTCAAACACAGGAACAGCTTGAAGAGTTGGGATCAGCTCTTGAAAGCGGTGCCTTTGTGCGTGTCAGACGCATGCTGAACGCTCTTCCTGCCGCCACCATCGCCCATCTGCTTGAATCCTCCCCCCATAATGCCCGTGAAGTACTCTGGCAGCTGGTAGAAAAAGATAACGAAGGGGAAGTACTTAATTATCTTAACGAGGATATCCAGGCAGATATTCTTGGCAAGTTAAGTCCTGAAGAAGTGGCCTCCCTCACCGAGGGGCTGGAAACCGATGACATAGCAGATATTCTGCAGCAGCTACCTGAAACGGTAATACAACAGGTACTGCTGGCCATGGACGAGCAGGACCGTAATCGTCTGGAAGCGGTTTTATCCTACCAGGAAGATACCGCCGGCGGACTACTTAATACTGACACCATCACAGTTCGACGCTTTCACACGCTGGATGTGGTTCTGCGCTATTTACGGCGTCACAACGAAATTCCGCACATGACTGACAAGATACTGGTGGTCAGCAGAGATGATCATCTGGTTGGCACTTTGCCGCTGCGCACCCTGCTGGTATCTGATCCCAATGCCATGGTAGACGAAGTGATGAATACAGATTACCAGGCAATCCCGGTCAGCATGAGCGCCAAAGAGGTCGCTCAACTGTTTGAACGTATGGACCTGGTTTCAGCACCTGTTATCAATGAGGATGGCAAACTTCTCGGCCGTATTACTATTGATGACGTGGTCGATGTGATACGGGATGACGCTGATCACTCACTGATGGGTATGGTTGGTCTGGACGAGGAAGATGACACCTTCGCTCCTGTCATGAAGACCAGCAAGCGACGCGCATTATGGCTGGGAATCAACCTTATTACGGCATTTATCGCTGCCTCCGTCATTAGCCAGTTTTCAGCCACCATTGACCAGGTCGTTGCACTGGCAGTATTGATGACCATCGTGGCCAGCATGGGAGGCGTCGCTGGCAACCAGACACTGACTCTGGTGATTCGCAGTATGGCACTGGGCCAGATCGGTAAAACCAATGCGCGCTGGTTAATGAAGCGTGAATTAAAAGTGGCCTTCCTGAATGGCGTCCTGTGGGCATTGGTAGCCGCCATTGTCGCTGCCGTCTGGTTTTCCGACCTAACCCTTGGCTATATCTTTGCCGGTGCCATGATCGTCAATCTCATGACAGCTGCACTGGCCGGTGCCTTTCTGCCAATGATGCTTAAATCCATGAAAATTGACCCCGCTCTTGCCGGTGGGGTCGCACTCACCACCATCACTGATGTGGTTGGATTCATGTCATTCCTTGGCCTTGCGGCAATTTTTTATTAACCAATAATGACTTAAAAATACTGATGAGCGATGAACAAGAATATTGGGATGATTCAGATGACGATCTGGTCAGCAAAACCCAACGCAAGAAAGAAATGCTGGCGCTGCAGGAGCTTGGTGAAAAACTGACTGAAGCGGCTCCCTCCCTGCTTCAAAAATGCCAGCTTCCTGATGAGCTGTTGCATGCCATCAATGAATTCAAGCGTATTCCCAACAGACGAGGCGCCCGCAAAAGACAATTGCAATATATCGGCAGGGTAATGCGTGATGTCGATGTAACAAAGATCATGCTGGTACTTGATGAAGATGGACAACAGGCACTTAAAGAGAATATGCGTTTTCAGCGCCTGGAAAAAATTCGAGAAAGACTGCTGGAGGGCGACCAGCTAATGCTGGATGAATTAATTGCCAAGAGCCCTGATCTGGATATTCAGTATATTCGTCAGCTGGTTCGACAGGCTGACAAAGAATCCAGCAATGGAAAACCACCCGCCTCATCAAGAAAGCTTTTTGCCTACCTGAAGGAATTACCGAATATCTGAAGATACTTTTCTGTGACTCTCAGCGCCAGAGCAGTGACCACATAAATTTCAGTCGTCACTGATCGAAATGTTCGGCGCACTTTTGGCTGCAGCGGTATCAATTAATTGCTGTGCTACCCTGGTGGCAATCTGCAGATAAATTTCAGAAACCTTGCTGGTGGGATCACTCGCCACAGCGGGTATGCCTTCGTCACATTGCTGGCGGATATCACGATCCAGCGGCAGTTCGCCCAGTAGCGGCACATCATAATTGTCGGCTATTCGGCTGGCCCCACCATCACCAAAAATGTGTTCACTATGGCCACATTCGCTGCACACATGAATACTCATGTTTTCCACAATACCCAGAATTGGCACTTCCACTTTGCGAAACATTTCAATACCCCGCTTGGCATCAAGAAGCGCAACATCCTGTGGTGTGGTGACAATGACTGCGCCGGTAACCGGAACTGATTGGGCCAGACTAAGCTGGATATCACCGGTGCCCGGAGGCATATCCACAATGAGGAAATCCAGGTCACCCCAGAGCGTGTCATTGAGAATCTGGTTGAACGCTCCAACCACCATTGGTCCCCTCCAGACCATAGCCTGGTTTTCATCTACCAGTAAGCCTACCGAGTTGGCTTTGATGCCATGGGCTTCAACTGGCTGCATAAACTTGCCATCCACAATTTCCGGTCGCGTTCCGGGTGCTATGCCAAGCATCATTGGCTGGCTAGGACCATATATATCTGCATCAAAGAGCCCAACACCATGACCCTGTCTGGAAAGTGCCAGGGCAAGATTGACCGCAGTGGTAGACTTCCCTACCCCGCCTTTGCCAGAGGCAACGACTACGATATTTTTTACCTGGCTTAAATTGGAACCGGGTTTCGGGTGAATTGCTTGACCATTGCTCATAAGGTTTTCCAACTGGACTGTTAATTGAACTTAATGATGTCTACTGTTGTTCGTCTGTTTGGCAAAAAAAGATTAATTAAAAAAGGGGGCCTAGCCCCCTTTTTTGTTTAGCTGTGAGGAATAATTCCTAGCCAAGCAGAATACCACCATAGTTTACAAAGAATGGGGCAAATACCAGACTGAGAATAGCAGACAGCTTGATCAGGATATTCAGCGAAGGACCTGAAGTGTCTTTCAGCGGATCACCTACAGTATCACCGACCACAGCAGCTTTATGCTCTTCTGAACCTTTGCCACCCAGATTACCGGCTTCAATATATTTCTTGGCATTATCCCAGGCGCCACCGGAGTTGGAAGAGGCAATTGCCAATACACCACCAGTCACCAGAGAACCCGCCAGAATACCGGCAACTGCCTGCACACCGAAGAGGAATCCCACTACCAGAGGAGTACCCATAATTAATACACCAGGTGCGATCATTTCACGCAGTGCAGCCTTGGTGGAAATCGCCACACACTGACCGTACTGTGGACGTCCCTGGCCTTCCATAATGCCTGGAATCTCTCTGAACTGACGACGGACTTCCTCAATCATGTCAAAGGCCGCTGCACCAACAGACTTCATGGTCATGGCAGAGAACAGGAAAGGCAATGTAGCGCCCAGGAACAGGCTGGTGAATACAATGGGATCGAGCAGCGTAATATCATTAACCAGAACATAGTTCATGCCAAACTCCGGCAATTCCCGCATCAGGTTCTGTGAGTGAGCCAGGAAAGCGCCGAACAGGGCAAGAGAAGTCAGGATGGCTGCACCAATGGCAAAACCCTTACCGATAGCAGCAGTTGTGTTGCCTGCTGAATCAAGGATATCGGTACGGCGACGTACTTCTTTATCCAGTCCAACCATTTCTGCTATACCGCCGGCGTTATCAGCAACCGGGCCGTAGGCGTCAATGGAAAGAGCGATAACCAGAGTACCGAGCATACCCAGAGAGGCAATGGCAATACCGTACATATCTGCCAACTGCCAGGAAACAAAAATACTGATGGCTATGGCGATATAGGGAAGCACTGTGCTTTTATAACCCAGGGCCAGACCAAAAATGATATTAGTGGCAGCACCGGTTTCACAGGATTTGGCGATGTCTTTTACTGGCTGATACTGATCAGAAGTGTAGTACTCAGTCAGCAGACCAACCGCCAGGCCAGAAATCAGACCGGACAGGAAGCACCAGTAAACCCCCATGGAGGTATATTCATTTTCATTAATAATGAAAGTGTCAGGGATCATGGCCGCAGTGACGAAATACATGGCAACAGCCATCAGTGCACTGGAAATCATCAGCAATCTTTTCAGGGCCGGAGCAACCTGCTCTTCGGTATGTACGTTAACCAGTACCTTGGTCAGCAGACTGATGGGAATACCCACAGCCGTGATCATGATCGGATAAAGCATGCCATTGATGTCACCGGCAAAGGCCAGCGCACTGATCACCAGTGCAGCACAGGTACTCTCTGCACAGGAACCAAACAGGTCGGCACCCATACCAGCTACATCACCTACGTTATCACCAACGTTATCTGCAATCACTGCCGGGTTGCGGGGATCATCTTCAGGAATGCCCTTTTCAACTTTACCAACCAGGTCAGCGCCAACATCAGCAGCCTTGGTGAAAATACCACCGCCAACACGGGCAAACAGCGCTATGGAAGAACCGCCCAGACCAAAACCGGCGATAATTTCCATCAATACATTGTTGGGAAGGTCTTCCGGCAGGATTGCGCTCATCACCAGAAAAATCACGATCAGTCCCAGGGAAGCAAGTCCCACCAGGGAAAAGCCCATCACGGCACCGGAGTTCAAGGCTACACGGAAAGCATCACCGATATTGTTACGGGCAGATACAGTGGTACGCGCATTACCAGCGGTAGCGACTTTCATGCCTATATAGCCGGAAACAATTGATATCAGTGCGCCGAACAGGAATGCAGCAGCTGTATAGATGCCTTCACTGATATTTTCAGTGTGGTGATCATCAATCAACAGCGCGATAACTACGGCAAAACCAACCATGAAAATTGCCAGCACTTTGTATTCCTGTTTCAGGAATGCCATTGCGCCTTCGGCAATTGCGCCATGAATGGCTTTTAATTTGTCACTTTCTTCTTTTTCCAGTCCCAGATCGATAGGGATATCCATCACTTTTTTCATATAGAAAAAAGCAACACCAATTCCAAACAAGGACAGCAGGATTATTATTAGCACGGCACCAGGCATTCGGGTCTCTCCCTTAACGTTTACTGGTTAAGTTTATTGATCGTTGTAAGTTGTTTTAATTATTTCTTGGGGTATAAAAAACCGCGCACTTTACCACAACGCTGAACACAAACAAAGGGACTTGGGGCGGGAATTGGAAGGGAATTGAGGGGGAAATGAGAGACTTTTGCCAATGCCCCAAGCGAAAAGCATAAGCGCTTGAAAATACTGCTATTTTTTTTGCTTTGCAGACGCAGGCTTAAAGATTTTTTTCAGCCTGGCAGCGGCTGCGGATTTTGACTCAGCCTTGTTGCGCGCAGCACTAAAGCGTTTCTGGAGATTCGACGCTTTAGCTTCTCGCCTGGACTGCCTGAGCGCATCAGCTTTAGCGCCAGAGAGATTCAGTGCGATAACAGTTCCAGCACCTGTCCTGCTTTCAGAATCAGGCGCTTGTGGTTTTTTCCCGCTCAACGGTCAATATTCCAATTAGAGTTGATTAGCCTTGAGATATCAGGGCTGCCCCATCAGTGATTCAGCCTGATTACCAAGGTTTTCCAGTTCCTGTGCAAGGGCTTCGATACGCGCCGTTGCCAGTGGTTCCAGCGGCTCCCCGCTTACCGGATCAGTATTGTTATATTTATCTTCCTCCGACATAAGGGCTTCTGTGAGAAGCTCTGCGGCAGCTACAGCCTGGCGCAATACCGCATTGGCTGATTCAAGGTTTTCAGTTTCATTTTCATTGGCGGCGATTCGCTCACGTAATTCATCAATCCGAGCCTGCTGGGCAGCGACAACTCTGGCTTGTTCAGCCGCACGACGGGCGGCCAGCTCTCTCTGCCTTTGCGCCTCGGCACGTGCCGCTTCTTCGGCGGCCAGGCGTTCGCGTTCCGCACGCATTTGCGCTTGCCTTTCTGCCTCCTGCGCTTCCCGCGCCAGACGCTCCGCTTCCCGGGCTTCAGCCAGGCGGCGTTCCTCGGCAGCCTGCTGTCTGGCCTGTTCCTGCTGTTCGAGGCTTTGCCCAGACCCGCCAGTCCCGGCGTCAGAAGATCCCGGGGTATAAACTATCTGGGAATCTGTACTGCTACAGGACACAAGAAACAGGATGGTGACAACAGCCATACCGATCCTAGAAAGCATTCGCATAATTTTTTCCTCGGAAAAGTCAGTGCTTTTCATTGCAATCTCTACCATTTAGCCCACTTTATACCCGCTGTAAGTTACTGGTAAAGTGGCCTTTTATTGTCGTTGTAATGCTATTTTTGCGCCATTCAGAGCCTCGATTGCCAGCGTATAATCGCTGTATTTCTGGCTATGACCCAATGATTGCGCCATGATAACGCAAATTGATGAATTTAAGGAATCTCACATTCAATACAGTGTGAGCCAACACTAAACTTTCCATGAAAATATTCGATAGCTTTTTTGGCAGCCTGTTTCTGTGCGTATCCAGCCTGCCGATCATTTTGCTGCTACTGATGTTTGCCAGGGAACCGGCGATAGCTCCAAACCCTCCGCTGGATCTGAAGCAGGTCAATCGCGTCCAACAATTGCTGATTGACAATGATCCACGCCAGTTACTTGCCAGCGACCATCAGGAAGTACGGCTCACAGAAGAAGAACTCAATACCCTCATCACCTACCTGAGAAACAGTAATCCAGCGCTGTCTGCCATGAACATAATTGCAACGCTGGCCGATAACGCCGCGCTCGTTTCCGTGAGTCTTCCCGTCGCCGTATTTGGCATGCAGCCCTGGCTTAATTTAAACCTGCATTTTACACAACTCGATGGCGTCCTCACCCTTGAACAGCTGGATGCCGGAGCAATCAGCATGCCGTCGCCCATCGTCCAGGCATTTCGCCAGAGTATTGCCTCCCGACTGGCCAATGATGAAAATTACCAGCTGCTGAGCTCATTCCTGGCCTCTTTGCATTTCCAGTCCATCACCAGAGAACGCATGGTGATAATGCTCGACTGGCAGGAAGAGAACCTGCGCCTGCTTGAGGATCAGGCAAGGCAGGTTTTTGTCAGCGCACGGGAAGCCCAACGCCTGCTGTTTTACCAGTCGCAACTGGCTGACATCACCGCAAATCTGCCTGAAGATATTAATTCAGTCACACTCAATGATCTGCTGCGACCACTGTTCATCTTTGCCAGTCTCAAGAGCGCCGCCGGAGCCAGTGCTATTGCAGAAAACAGAGCGGTATTTATTGTACTCAGCGCCTACCTTACCGAGCTGGAACTTTCACAATTAATTGGTAATGACACCAGCATGGCTTTGGCCCGACCAATAGACGTGGTTATCGAAAACCGGGAAGACCTGGCAAGACATGTGGTCAGTTCAGCAGCCATTGCTGCTTCAGCCGGTGCAACCATGGCTGAACTGCTTTCCGTCTACAAGGAAGTTCATGATTCGCGTTATCGCACTGGTTTCAGTTTTACCGACATTGCCGCCAACCTTTCCGGCGCCATGCTCGGCACTCTGGCCAGTCGCTCTGAAAACGATGCCCTGAAGTTCCAGGAGTTAATGACAACGGTTGGCCCTGAGCTGGATTATTTGCCCCAACTGGGCACTTACGACGGAATGACTGAAGAGGAGTTTCTCGAGCGTTATGAAAGCAGGGAATCAGCACAATACCTGCAACGCCTGCAGGAAATAACTGACAGTATCAGCGCACGCCCTTTTTACCGGAATTTTGCGAACTGATCAGTGCCCTTAACTTATGACTGCCCTGACTAAAACCGAAATAAACAAATTCAAACAGCAGCTATTGACTCTGCAACAGGAGTTAAGCGCGCAATATGAAAGCGGGAGATCAGCGTCGGATACTGTCGTGCTTGACCAGTCCAAGGTAGGAAGATTATCCCGAATGGATGCCCTTCAGCAGCAAAACATGGCACAGTCGACCCTTCGCAATATTGAAAGCCGACTCCGACGGGTCAACAGAGCACTGGTAAAAATAGCGTCAGGGGACTTTGCTTACTGTGATGAATGCGGCGCTGTCATTGAGCTCGCAAGGCTTGAAGTACAGCCTGAAGCGCCCTGTTGCTTTGCTTGTCAAAGCAAGCAGGAGTATCATCCGCAATCCTGATTTTTCAGGGCTGGAATTCTCAAAACAGGCATTCTCAAACCAGAACCAGGCATCATGAAAAAGAAAAACTTTACCAGCACTGCCCTGCACTCCGACAGGGAAGGCAATCCGGAACACGGCGTACTGCACAAGCCAATTCACCCATCGGTTGCTTTTGGCTATGAAGATGCCCGCGAACTGGCCGACGTATTTCAGAAAAAGAAATTTGGCTACGCTTATGGCCGGCAGAATAATCCGACCATCGAAGCTCTGGCCCAGAAAATCACCAAGATGGAACAGGGACTGGCCACAGTGGTTTTTGCGACAGGTATGGCCGCTATTGGATCAAGCCTGCTGGCACTGCTACGACAGGGTGACCATATCGTTTCCAGCACTTACCTGTTTGGCAACACCAACTCCCTGTTCAATACCTTCAGGGAATTGGGCGTGGAAGTCAGTTTTGTAGATGCAACGGATACCATTAATGTCGCCGCTGCTATTCAGGACAATACCCGCCTGGTTTTTGTGGAAACCATTGCCAACCCGGTTACCCAGATTGCAGACCTGGAAGGCATTGGCGAACTGTGCGCTGAAAAAAACCTGATTTATTTTGTTGATAACACCATGACTTCCCCCTGGCTGTTTTCCCCGGTGACAGTTCAGGCCAGCCTGGTGATCAATTCCCTGACTAAATATATTGGTGGTCATGGCAATGCGCTGGGTGGCAGTGTCACCGATACCGGACTTTATGACTGGTCAGCTTTTGACAATATTTATGAGAATTACAAAAAAGGCGATCCGGCAAACTGGGGCGTCAACCAGATTCGAGCCAAGGGACTGCGCGATTTCGGCGCTTCTCTGGGCCCGGAAGCCGCTCATCACCTTTCTGTAGGCAGCGATACGCTGGGGCTACGCATGGATAAGTCCTGTCATAACGCCATGGCTATTGCCAGGTTTTGTGAAGCTCACCCAAAAGTGCGAAAGGTATCCTATCCCGGACTCAAGGATCATCCTCAACATGATCGCGCGAAAAAGCTGTTCAAGCACTTCGGTGCGATCCTGAGCATTGAGCTGAATGATTCGCTGGACTGTTTCGATTTTCTTAATGCTCTGGATATTGTCGTGTCTTCCAGCAATCTGGGTGATAACCGCACCCTGGGTATTCCCGTTGCCCACACGATTTTCTTTGAAATGGGGCCACAAAGACGCGCCTCCATGGGCGTAGCTGATTCAATGGTTCGTTTTTCTGTGGGAATAGAAGATACCGAGGACCTGCTGGCTGATTTTGAGCAAGCACTGTCGATTTAGCGGAGCTCTGATCAGCCCCACTGCGTCCCGGGCTCTCAAACCTCGATTGCCTCACCAGCAAAGCAACGGTTTACCATGCCAATAACGCTCTGTCATATCGATGAAATTCCTGATGGGGGTGCCAGAGGCTTCTCTCTGGCCCAGGGCAAGGTATTCGCGATAAAAAAACGTCAGAAACTTTACATTTACCTGAATCGCTGTCCTCACCTGGGACTTCCCCTTGAATGGGAAGCTCATGCCTTTCTCGATACTGAAGGTCTGTATATCAAATGCGCCAATCATGGCGCCTATTTTTTGCCTGACAGCGGTGAATGCATTCAGGGCCCCTGCCTTGGCGATTCACTCTGGTCCATCGACTACGAGCTGGTGAATGGTCTGATCATGATTGCCGAGGAAGAATTACCGGCACTTCCCGCACCAACCTGATCTCCCTGGCATTGATAGAGGCTTGCCATGCCATTATTTCTACCCCGGCTGCAGCGGCCTCCACCAGGGTCTTGCCATACTGGGGATCGATTTCCATCGCCGGTTCGACCCGGTCAATACCGGTATGTTGTACACAAAAAAACAGTACCGCCCGATCACCCTGACTGACTATGTGCATTAGTTCGCGCAAGTGTTTCGTGCCCCGTGTGGAAACTGCATCCGGAAACAAACCGAGCCCCTTACCCATGGCAAGAGTGACGTTTTTTACTTCTATATAACAATCCCGTGAGCTATCAGCAGGGTTATCCTGCAATAAAAAATCTATTCTGCTATTTTCCTTACCGTATTTAACTTCCCCGCGCAGAGTCTGGTAGCCATTCAATGAAGGCACTAAACCCTGCTCAATGGCTTCCCGGACCAGATGATTCGCTCTGCCGGTATTGATGCCTGCCAGCTTTTTACCACTCACTTCGACTATCTCAAACGTGTGCGGATACTTTCTCTTTTCATTGTCGGAGGTGGAATACCAGATTCGGCTGCCAGGTTTATTACAGTTAAGCATGGATCCGGTATTTGGGCAGTGGATGGTCATGCTGGAACCATCCGGCAATTCCACATCTGCCAGGAATCGTTTATAACGCCGAATTAGTTTTGCTGGTTGCAAGCTTGGTGCAAATTTCACAATAAATCGAACCCTTTTGAACCATACAGGTGCATATTCCTGCGGGGTTCACAATTAACGTTATTTTTATGGAACTGGAATTAATTATCTGGTAGCGTAGCGTCCCTCGCAAAACCGCGAGTCTTTTTAAGCAAGTTTTTTTTAAATTTTTAAGTGTATTTAGATTAATTTTTGAGACCTGCTATGGCAACAAAAAAATCACCCGCTAAAGCAAAAGCCAAGGCCAAGACTGCTCCCAAGAAAAAGGTAGCAAGGAAAGCAGAAGCTGCACCCAAGACCAAGGCTGCTGCAAAGAAAAAAGCTGCTCCCAAGGCCAAGGCTGTTGCAAAGAAAAAAGCTGCACCCAAGACCAAGGCTGTTGCAAAGAAAAAAGCTGCTCCCAAGGCCAAGGCTGCTCCTAAAGCCAAAACTACAGCAAAGACTAAAGCCAAGCCTGAAACAAAGGCTAAAACTTCTGTCAAAAAGAAAGCGGCTATCAAAGCCGTGCCGCAATCAACCAACAATCAGGCTCAGTCAATGCAGTCAAAAGAATTTACTCCTTACAATGTGAAACGCGGCGAGGAGTACATGAATGATCAACAAAAACAGCATTTCAGAAACATATTGTTCGGCTGGCGCAATAAACTGATGGAAGAAGTCGATCGCACGGTGCATCACATGCAGGATGAAGCCGCTAATCCTCCTGATCCCGCGGATCGTGCCACCCTGGAAGAAGAGTTCAGCATTGAGCTGCGTACCCGTGACAGGGAACGCCGACTGATCAAGAAAATAGACAGTACTATCGAAATGATCGCCAACGATGAATATGGCTGGTGTGATTCATGTGGCGTAGAAATCGGTATCCGCCGTCTTGAAGCCAGGCCTACAGCCAATAAATGTATTGACTGTAAAACACTGGATGAAATAAAAGAAAGACAGCTGGGCGCCTGAACCCGGCTGCCAGATAGCGGATTCATAACAGGGGCCTAAATGCCCCTGTTTAGATCAATAGTTACACCTGTCCTGATTCTCAATACAACCGCTTCGTCAGGGGTTATCAGATGTCCACAGCTACTGACCACCCTGATTATCGTGATTCCCAAAATTCCCAATCCGGTTTTAAAGACAGCTCCAGCTCTTCCTACATAGGCCGTTTCGCGCCTTCGCCCAGCGGCCCCCTGCATATGGGCTCATTAATTGCTGCTATGGCATCCTGGTTTGATGCCCGACGCGCCAATGGTAAATGGCTGCTGAGAATGGAGGACCTTGACCCTCCCAGAGAAAGCCGGGAAGCGGCTGACCAGATTCTGGACGCGCTGGATAAAATAGGTCTGCACTGGGATGACAAGGTGTTATATCAGAGCCAGCGCTCCGAGGCCTATGAGAACGCCATCGATATCCTGATCAAGCAGGAGCTGGTGTTCGCCTGTGACTGTTCACGTCAGCAAATTCAGGAATCCGGCGGCATTTACCCGGGCACCTGTCGGGAGCGCCACTTGCCAGCGGGACCTGGGACAGCGATACGTTTATGTGTTCCTGATAAAACGATAAGTTTTACTGATGCCATCCAGGGCGAACAGATTCAGAATCTTGGCCAGCAGGTGGGTGATTTTGTCATCAGGCGTAAGGATGGACTGTTCGCCTATCAACTGGCTGTAGTTGTGGATGACATCTTCCAGAACGTCAGCCACATAGTGCGTGGCATCGACCTGATGGATTCCACACCACGTCAACTTTACCTGCAACAGGTACTGGCATGCTCCCGGCCCAGGCCCCACCCCAATTATTCCCACATTCCGGTAATAGTGAACGATCTAGGCCAGAAACTGAGCAAGCAACACATGGCCAGCCCCATTGACCCTGCTAATGGGGTGCCATTACTGTTTGCTGGACTGCACTACCTGCAACAGCAGCCCGACCCCGGCCTAAAAACCGCCAGTTGTGAAGAAATACTGGCCTGGGGCGTTGCCCACTGGGCACCGGAAAAGCTCTCCAACACGCGGACATTGCCAGAACTCTGTCTCCCCTGAATAACAGGCCAAACCTGCTGTTTCGAAAAAACGTCACTATAAGTAGCAGACCGCCATTGCCCTCCAAGCCCTGTAATAGCATGTCAGGCGCGCAGATCCACGGAATTTTGAGTAGAAAAGAAACATGGTTTTTTGTTACTTTACCCTGCTATTATTGAGTAATACCTTGAATTGGTGAGCCTCCAGATACGCCCATCCAGCGGTTCATGCCCGGCAAACTCAGCTATGCATCACATACTAATCATTGAAGATGACAATGGAATACGCGACTCACTGCGGCGTTTGCTTGAGCGTAATAATTACAAAGTCAGTGAAGCACATAACGTCGATGATGCGACCAGTCAGTTTGATCTGGATGCACTGGATATCATTATCTGCAACCTGCGCTTGCCAGGTAAGCCCGGCACCCATCTTATCCGCATGACCCCGACCCCGGTTCTGGTCATGACCAAATATGCCAGCCAACGTTCTGTTATTGATTCGTTAAAAGTCTGCGCTGTTGATTATCTCTCCCTGCCACTGGATCACGCAGAAATTCTGGGATCCATTGAGCGCGTAATTAACGAAAACCTGAAAGAGAAAAAACGCGCCTGCATTAATCTCAGGGACAGCGAAAAACCCGTATCCGGTATGACCGGTAAATGTCCGGCAATGGCAGAAATGTTTCGCCGCATTAGAAAAATAGCGCAAACCAATTCCCCTGTGCTGATTCGTGGCGAATCAGGCACCGGAAAGGAGCTGGTAGCACGGGCCCTGCATGAAGGCAGCACCCGCAAGGACGGCAATCTGATTTCTGTCAATTGCGCGGCTATCGCACAGAACCTGATCGAATCAGAACTATTTGGCCATGAAAAAGGTGCCTTTCCTGGCGCGACATCAACTCGTACCGGGCTGGTAGAAATGGCTAATAACGGCACCCTGTTTCTGGATGAAATCGGCGAACTTCCCCTTGATGCCCAGGCTCGGCTGGTACGGGTATTGGAGGAACAGGAGATTCGCAAGGTGGGCTCGGTACAGCCACTGATGGTGGATATCCGGCTGGTCGCTGCCACCCAGGGTGATCTGAACCAGCTGGTCAATGAGGGCCGGTTTCGGGAGGACCTTTTCTATCGGATTAACGTGATGCCCCTGCAAATTCCTCCACTGCGGGAACGTGGCGTCGATATCATAGAGCTGGCAGACCAAAAGCTGAGACTATGCTGCGAACGCCTGGGTGTAAGGCAAAAGATATTAAGCGCTGATGCTATCCAGGTAATCACAACCTATGCCTGGCCCGGCAATGTGCGTGAACTTGAGAACGCCATCGAACGGGCGGTTATCATGACTGAAGGTGATGAGATCCCCATGGAACTGCTGGGGCTCGATGTGGAGCTGGTGAAAATAGATTCCCTGACGCCGGAGCTCAACCCGGAAACCGGCGCTGAAATTGAACACAGTATGGCCTCTGCGGCCATCGATGACATAGCACCGGAAAACCTGTCATTGAAAGATTATTTTCAACGCTTTGTGCTTGAGCACCAGGACAACCTTAACGAAACCGAGCTGGCCAAAAAACTCGGCATCAGCCGAAAATGCCTCTGGGAACGCCGCCAGCGCTTCAACATTCCCCGCAAGAAGAACGGCTAGTCGGAAGTTATAAGTCTCAAGTCTCAAGTCTCAAGTCGGCGACCAAAGGTCGCCCCGTCGGATGGCGTCCCTGCGGTCCTTATCCGACCTACAAAAAACCATTGAAACCTGAAAGAGTGGTTGCTTGCCTCTTGTCTCTTGCCTCTTGTCTCTTATTTTCCCCGCAGCCCACCTGCACCGCCCACCTTTATCTTTTTTCCTTTATCCTTTTTCTTTCCTCTTGTAACTTGTGACTTGAGACTTGTAACTGAATTTCTGTCCTATTCAAAATATGTGCTTACCCGTCGGCAGGCATCTGTGTAAAATGAACAAATCCTAGGAAAATCAGACCTGAACAATTTGAGCAGCGATAATTCTTTCACCGACAACATGAGTCCAACGATAATCACACGGGATCAACATTGTATTTCCCGAAAGAATATCAGCTCGGGCTGTCTTAAAGTGCTCTATACCTTAAACGATGCTGGCTATCAGGCATTTATTGTCGGCGGCGCAGTGCGTGATCTGCTGCTGGGCAAGCAACCCAAAGATTTTGACGTGGCCACCGATGCCACACCGGAGCAGGTAAAAGCCGAATTCCGCAATGCCCGGATTATTGGCAGACGTTTTCGTATAGTCCATGTCATCCTGGGGCGGGAAATCATTGAAGTATCAACCTTCCGTGCGGGAAATACCGACAGTGTTGAAATCCAGGGCGAAAAGCTGGCACGCAGCGTCAAACATATCGACTCCGCCCATTCCAATAGCGGCATGATTCTTCGCGATAATGTCTATGGCACCCTGGAACAGGATGTCATGCGTCGCGACTTCACTGTGAATGCGCTTTATTACACGGTCAGAAAGTTTGTCGTTCATGACTATGTCAATGGTGTGGCTGACCTGAATAACCGTCAACTGCGAATGATAGGCGACCCTGAGCAGCGCTACCGGGAAGACCCGGTACGAGTTCTCAGAGCCATTCGGCTTTCATCAAAACTGGGCTTCAGTATTGAAGACAAAACCGCGGCGCCCATAAAACCGCTGGCTCAATTACTCGACTCCATTCCTGCGGCGCGCCTGTTTGACGAAATTCTCAAGATGTTTTTTGCCGGTTCCTCTTTGCAGGTGTTCAACAGTTTGCAGGAATACGATGTTTTCAAGCACCTGTTTCCAGATACTGCAAAGGAATTACAGCACAACGAAATGGCTAACAAGCTGTTGCGCCTGGCATTTGCCAGTACTGACCAGCGTATCAATGACCTGAAAAGTGTCACCCCGGCATTTCTGCTGGCTGCTATCCTGTGGCCGGCATTGCAAAAAATTTACAATCAGAATCTGAACCGTAAAATGCCGCCCATGGTAGCTATGCATCAAGCCGCCCAATCGGTCGTGAGCGATCAGGTCAATCATATCTCCATCCCCAAACGTTTCAGTATTCCAATGCGCGAAATATGGGAATTTCAGCTCAGACTGCCGAGGCTAAACCGTGCCAATACCACCATCACCCATAAACGTTTTCGCGCCGCCTATGATTTTGTTTTACTGCGGGAGCAGGCTGGCGAAGACCTGCAGGGACTTGGCAAATGGTGGACCGAATATCAGGAAGCAGATCCGGAGCTGCGGGAAAAATTACTGGCGCCAGTAAAGAGAGGGCGGCGACATTCAAAATCAGGCAAACGCAGAGTAAAATCAGCACAAAACTAATTTCAGGGTATTTCATCCCTTGGCAAGCGATGTATTATTCCTCCACAGTCAGAGAGGAAAACTAAGCGGACAACCCAGTCGTTCAAGCGGTAAATCAGTGTCACAAGAAATAAATCATTCAAGTTCCATCCCCCGCTACATTGCTATTGAAGGCCCGATTGGCGTTGGTAAAACCAGTCTCGCCAAGCGTCTGGCTGAAAGCTTTAACTATGAAATCCTGTTGGAAAAAAGCGAGGAAAACCCTTTCCTTGATCGCTTTTATAACGACCCAAAGCAAATGGCATTGGCAACTCAGCTATTCTTTCTGTTTCAGCGCACCCAGCAGCTGCAGGATCTGCGCCAGGACGATATGTTTACACCAGTCAGGGTGGCTGATTTTCTGATGGAAAAGGACCGCCTTTTTGCCAGGCAAAACCTTGATAATGATGAATTTGCGCTCTATGAAAAAGTCTATGATCACCTGACTATTGATGCACCCAAGCCTGACCTTGTGATTTATCTGCAAGCCCCGGTTAATATATTGATTGAACGCATCCAGAAACGTGGCATCCCTGCTGAACAGTTAATTGAACAGCGCTATCTTGAAAGCCTCATTGATGCATATACGAATTTTTTCCACTACTATGACACCAGTACTTTGCTGGTAGTAAATAGTTCAGAAATTGATCTGGTGAACAATGATGAAGATTATGATCAGCTACTCGACTATATTGTCACCACAAGAAAAGGCAGCCGGAATTATTTCAATCCAAGACCCACACTGCTTTAATAAATTCCAACACCAAAACGAACTTAAAAAAGCATAACAAAAATTCATTAGTTGGATACTGGGGAAAAGTGAAGAAAGTCACTGTTAATACACTCCACAATATGAAAAAAGACGGCGAAAAGTTTGCCTGTCTTACCTGCTATGACGCGCTATTTGCAGCACTCTATGCTGAAGCCGGCGTGGAGGTAATTCTGGTTGGAGATTCCCTTGGCATGGTTATCCAGGGACATGACAGTACTCTGCCAGTCACCATGGATGATGTCATTTATCACATGCAATGTGTGCAACGCGGCAGCCAGGGATCATTACTTATTGCCGACCTGCCATTCATGTCCTATGCCTCTGAAACACAAACCCTGGAAAATGCCGCACGGCTCATGCGTGCCGGTGCCCACATGGTAAAACTGGAAGGTGGAGCATGGATAGCAGAATCCACCCGCCTGCTGGCAGAACGTGGAATTCCGGTGTGCTCCCATATGGGACTGACGCCTCAATCCGTTAATCGTATTGGCGGTTTCCTGGTACAGGGTCGCAATCCCGAGCAGGCAGAATCCATGATTGAGGAAGCCAAACTACTGGAAGCCTCGGGAGCAAGCTGCCTGTTGCTGGAGACAGTACCCGAAGCACTGGCTAAAACCATTTCTGACACTCTTACCATCCCCGTCATAGGTATTGGTGCAGGACGTGATGTAGACGGACAGATCATGGTTCTGCATGACGTGCTGGGTATTTCCCCGATTACGCCTAAATTCGTCAAAAATTTTCTGGCAGAATCTGACAGTGGCATACCCGGTGCCATAGCTGGCTACGTAAAAGCTGTAAAAAACGGCTCTTTTCCTGGCCCTGAACACTCCTACGACTAGATCTTCCTCAACATGAAGATATTTGAAAAACGCGATGACCTGCAAGCCGTCCTGTCTGAATGTCGACAATCGGGACAGTCCATTGGCCTGGTTCCAACCATGGGTAATCTGCATGAAGGTCACCTGACGCTGGTTGACGCAGCGCGTCAGCAATGCCAGTTTGTTGTGGCGACAATTTTTGTAAATCCCCTTCAGTTTGGCCCCACGGAAGACCTGGATAAATACCCAAGAACTCTGGAAGCTGATTGCAAACTGCTTGACTCAAGACTCTGCGACGGTGTTTTTATACCACCCGTTTCAGAAATGTACCCTAACGGGGTACAAGATCAGACATTAATTACCGTCCCGGGCATTTCAGAAGGCCATTGCGGCGCAAGTCGGCCTGGACATTTTAGCGGTGTCTGCACCGTTGTATGCAAACTGTTCAATCTGATTCAACCCGACATGGCTTTTTTTGGTGAAAAAGACTACCAGCAGCTACAGGTAATCAGAAAGATGACCTCGGACCTTTGCATTCCTGTAGAAATCATTGGTATTCCCACGGTCAGGATGCCTGATGGATTGGCCTTGAGTTCGCGTAACAGCTATTTAAATAAAGAACAAAGGAAAAATGCCACCAGCCTTCGGAAAAGCCTGCAAGTAGCAAAAGAAAAACTGCTGCTGGGCGCATCAAGTATAGAAACGCTGGAGCGCGAAGCCAGGGATTTTTTAAGCGCTAGCGGTCTGAAAGTGGATTATTTCAATATCAGTCATGCCCAATCCCTGGAACCTGCCAGTAATTCTGACACGGAGCTGGTAATTCTTGCGGCTGCCTGGCTGGGTTCAACCAGGCTCATCGACAATATCAGGGTTCAGCTTCAAAAATAACGTCCTTTATTTATTGCCATGCCTGCAATAGTATTACGCCCCCTCCATACATAATCTGTAAAAAAATCAGGAAATTGGAATTTTTATGAGAATAGGCATCCTGTCAAGGAACCGTAATCTGTATTCAACAAACCGTCTGGTAGAGGCCGCCAGGGAACGTGGCCATGAAGTACGAGTCATTGATGTGCTGAAATGCTATATGAACATTACCGCCAATGATCCCACAGTACACTACCAGCGCAATGCCGAAACTGTTGAAGCCCTTGAATTTGATGCGGTAATTCCTCGCATAGGCGCCAGCATTACCTCCTATGGCTGTGCGGTGTTACGACAATTTGAAGTGGGCCATGTCTATTCCATTAATGAATCCATTGCTATTACCCGATCCAGAGATAAATTGCGCGCTCACCAATTATTGGCTCGCAAAAGGATTGGCCAGCCAGTGACCAGTTATGCGCACTCGGTAAAAGCTACAGACAATCTGATTGAATCAGTTGGTGGTGCGCCATTAATTGTGAAACTTACCGAAAGTACTCATGGCAATGGTGTGCTGCTGGCCGAAACCAAGAAAGCTGCAGAAGCGCTGATTAATGCCTTTCGCGGTATTGGTGAAGATTTTCTGGTACAGGAATTTATCAAGGAGGCTGGTGGTTCCGATATCCGTTGTTTCGTCGTAGGTACAAAGGTTATCGCTGCCATGCAGCGTAAGGCAGGCAAGGGTGAATATCGCTCCAATCTGCATCGCGGAGGCACCGCTGAAGTAATAAAATTGACGCCTGAAGAACGCCGCCTCGCCGTCAAGGCCGCCCAGGTAATGGGACTGGATCTGGCAGGGGTAGATATCCTGCGTTCAGCTCACGGACCACTGGTAATCGAAGTGAACTCCTCGCCAGGTCTGGAAGGTATAGAAACCGCCACTGGTAAAAATGTGGCCAGCAGTATTATTGAATATATTGAAAAAGACTCCCAGACCGGCCCCAACAAACCTAAAGGTAGGGGTTAGGGAATCTATAAAGAGGCTCCCTTGTCCCACGCAATAGCAGGATTCATGTGGTAAAAAATCGAGTTTCAAAATTAAAAGTAGGCGCACTGGAATTATGCGCCCTCCCCGAGCTCGGTATTGAGAACCTTCATATCCGTGTTGATAGCGGCGCCGCCACCTCATCCCTGCATGTGGACAATATTGAAGAATTTGCCCGCAATGGCAGGAACTGGGTAAGTTTCGATCTGCATCCCGATGTTCACAATGTTGAAAAAGTCACCCGTACCACAGTAAGAATCAAGGGGCGCAAGAAAGTAAAAAGCTCCTCTGCGGATACTGAAAAGCGCGTAGTGATCACCACCCCGATACAAATCGGTGGACGTGAATGGCCCATCAAACTGACGCTCACCGATCGCTCGGAAATGACCTATCTGATGCTGCTGGGCCGCGAAGCAATGGCCGGCAGAATAATTGTCGACCCGGAATTTGATTACCTGCTCAATTCAGAGCTCAGTGAGGATGAGGAATCCGATGAATACCACGAGGAAGAATAAGCTCTGTTGGGTAATTGACATTGCGGTTTGATCAAACTACCTCTTTTTTGGGATAATCGCCCAGCTTTGGAATAATCATATTGCTTCGGGATAATCGCCTTCGCCATAATCTCATCGGAATTATTTCCACACCATTTTTTAAACCATTAGACATTAACCTGTTTATCAGAAATAAGGGTAAAACATTGCACACACTGATGTTGAAAGCCAAGCTACACAAGGCCTGTGTCACCCATGCAGAGCTGGATTATGAAGGCTCATGCGCCATAGACGGTACTCTGCTGGATAATGCCGGGATACGCGAATTTGAGCAGATCCAGATTTATAACATCAGCAATGGTGAACGCTTTACTACCTATGCAATTCGGGCTGAAACAGGTTCCGGCATCATTTCCGTGAATGGCGCCGCTGCCCATAAGGCCGATGTGGGGAACAGGGTAATCATCTGTGCCTATGGCAGTTACACCGAAGCCGAATTGCTTAACCACCAGCCAAAACTGGTTTATCTTGATGAAGTTAACAATATTATTCGAGCCAGCAACACCATCCCGGTACAGGTCGCCTGATATTTGTCAAAAGGCGTCTGTATAGACATTAAAAAGAATCGAGGTGTCCCCGTGTCAGATATAAAGGTTTATCCTGTTCCTGAAAATTTAAAATCTTCAGCGCTGCTCAACAAAGAGCAATATGAAGCCATGTACAAGGCTTCCATTGAGACTCCCGATACCTTCTGGGCAGAACAGGCCACTGATTTCCTCGACTGGGCCACACCTTTTACACAGGTCAGCAATTGCGATATGGCGAAAGGTAATATCCAGTGGTTCCTTGATGGCAAGCTGAATGTCAGTACCAATTGTATTGACCGTCATCTACCGGCACGGGCAGACCAGGTCGCCATCCTCTGGGAAGGCGACGAACCGGGTCTTGAACGAAAAATTACTTACCAGGAATTGCACGATCACGTTTGCGAACTGGCAAACGTGCTGAAACAGCGCGGCGTAAAAAAAGGCGACCGCGTTTGTATCTACATGCCAATGATTCCTGAATCGGCTTTCGCCATGCTGGCCTGTGCCCGCATTGGTGCTGTGCATTCTGTAGTATTCGGCGGCTTTTCACCGGACTCATTGAAAGACAGGATTCTGGATTCCGATTGTCAGACCGTGATTACCTCCGATGAAAGCGTGCGTGGCGGTCGTATATTCCCGTTAAAGGCCAATGCTGACGCAGCCGTAGCCCAGTGCCCCAATGTGCACACCGTGCTGGTGGTAAAACGAACTGGCGGCGATATCAATTGGGTAGAAGGTCGTGATATCTGGTATCACGAAGCCATTGCCAATGCTGAAAAGACCTGCGAGCCACAAGCCATGGACAGTGAAGACCCTCTGTTCATTCTCTATACCTCCGGTTCAACCGGCAAACCCAAGGGCGTTATGCATACTACTGCCGGTTATCTGCTGATGGCAGCCATGACCCACAAGTACGTATTTGATTACCATGACGGCGATATTTACTGGTGCGCTGCCGATGTCGGCTGGGTTACCGGGCATACCTATATCGTTTACGGCCCGTTGTGTAATGCTGCGACCACACTAATGTTTGAAGGCGTTCCGACTTATCCGGATTATTCACGCTTCTGGCAAATCATTGATAAATACCAGGTGAATTCCTTCTATACGGCACCCACGGCTATTCGTGCATTGATGGCCCAGGGCAATGATCCGGTCACATCGACTTCACGAAAATCTCTCAGAATTCTTGGCACAGTGGGCGAACCCATTAACCCGGAAGCCTGGGAATGGTATTACCACATAGTGGGTAATGAGCAGTGCCCGATCATGGATACCTGGTGGCAGACCGAGACCGGTGGCCACATGATCACACCGCTACCCGGTGTCACTGATTTGAAACCGGGTTCAGCCACGTTACCGTTCTTCGGCGTCAAGCCGGAACTGGTCGATCCCGAGGGTAATATTCTCGAAGGAGCCACTTCAGGCAATCTGGTGATTACCCAAAGCTGGCCAAGCCAGATTCGTACCGTTTACGGCGATCACAAGCGTTGCGTGGATACCTACTACTCCACCTACCCCGGCTATTACTTTACCGGTGACGGTGCCAGACGTGACGAAGATGGCTACTGGTGGATTACCGGACGTGTTGACGATGTCCTCAATGTCTCAGGGCACCGCCTGGGTACCGCAGAAATTGAAAGCTCTCTGGTACTGCACGAAGCCGTAGCCGAAGCCGCCGTGGTTGGCTTTCCCCATGACATCAAGGGACAGGCTATCTATGCCTTCGTCAGCCTGATGGTCGGTGTCGAGGAAAGTGATGAACTGATGCAGGAACTACGTGCGTTTGTTGCCAGGGATATTGGCGCCATCGCCAGACCGGATGTGATCCAGTGGGCACCAGGGCTGCCAAAAACCCGTTCCGGCAAGATCATGCGACGTATTTTGCGAAAGATTGCTGCCAACGAAATGGATAGCCTGGGCGATATTACTACCCTGGCTGACCCTTCCGTGGTGGAACATCTGGTAGAAAACCGACCCAACATTTAATCCGGAAGCAGGTTACAGGGTGCCGTTCAGATATTGCTTGCGGCGCGTTTCCGTAAATTTTTCAATGGCATAGCGCAACATGGTGCGAGGCATGTTGCGGTAATGCTTTACCAGAAAAACCTCTTCCATAGCACGGTTACGATTCCCCACCTCACGCAACATCCAGCCCACGGCCTTGTGAATAAGGTCTTCACTGTCATTGAGTAGCAATCGGGAAATTTTCAGGGTCGGGGAGAAATGTTGCTGCCTGATAAAGTGAAAAGTACTCATGATGGCGATACGTCTCTCCCACAAACTCTCCGAACGCGCCAGGGTTTCCAGTACGGTCTTGTCACGCTCCATCAGCCACGGACCCAGAATCAGATGCGCGGAACAATCCACCAGGTCCCAGCCATTCACGTAAGCTGTATGCTTGAGATATAGCTTTACTATGCGAGCCTGCGTTAACTCATCACCCTGCTGGAATTTCAACACCAGAATAAGCAATGCGCATACCCGGGCTTCATGGAATTTACTTTGCAGTAATAGTGCGCTTTCAGCGAGGGGCAAACCCTTGAACTCATTGGCGTGTTGACGAAGAACCGGCATACGGATGCCCAGAAATGAATCCCCCTCCCCGTACTCGCCTTTTCCCGTCTTGATAAATCGTGAGGCCGCCGTTGCATCCTTTGCATTGACTGAATTTTTAAGAGCACGAACAACCGCTCTGGAGGTTAAAGTATGAGGCACAGTTTAAAGCCTGACTAATGGCTTACCTGGAAGCATGTTCGCTGGCATTTTTATCATCATCTTCGCTACCTTCCTGAACCGGAGCTGCAGTAGACATTGACTGTGTTCGGGTAAGTAAAAAGAATGACGCAAATGTGAGAAAAAACAACGGTATCAACAATGGATATAAATAATCAGCATGCAAAATGGAAGCACGATAATCAAAAATTTCAAAGGCGTAGGCCACTGTTGTACCAATTAACGCGACAGCGCTGGCAAGTATCAATCCGGCAAGCAGATTCGATGTTTTCATTCTCACAAGCATACATAAAGGAATAATGATCAGACCATTGGCAATGGCCGCTGCCAGATAGCCGAAAAACAATAACAATAATTCAAATACAACCGGGATATACATCGACTCCGCTTGGTGCATGAGTTGCCATGACATAGGGATGGTAAACAGTATCGCCGCGCTCCAGGGACTTAATAGCAGTGCTTTTTTCATCTTTTGCCTGTTTTAATTACTCCACTGCGTACTACTTTGATACCCAGTAACGCTGCATCTCTATAAACAGAAATGAGGCTGTCCAGGTAATCAGTAACAGTCCTGTCAATGACTCAACCCCGGCCAGATAGCGAATGCCACCAAAAGGTTCTATATCGCCGTAACCCAGCGTTGTGTAGGTGGTAAAGGAAAAATAAATACAATCGGGCAAGGTAATTGCAAAACGTCCCTCCAGATAGCCCAGATCAGCATGCTGGTGCATCAATAGATAGGCTGCTCCGAACAACAGAACTTCCACCACATGAGCCAGCAAGGCACCAAACACACCAAGAACCAGACGATAGCGATACTTGAATCTCAGGACGGGCATAAGACGCGTCAGTCGATACAGGCATTCGTAATGCAACAGCACCACCAGGGCGACAATCAGGATGATAATCGGGAATAAAACCATTCGCTAAAAAACTTTGCATCAAGGGTTAATCATTGCCCGCTACATTAACGGATTTATCAATAAAGGCAAAGTGCAGTACCAGAATAAAAAAACCCGGCCTTAGCCGGGTTTTTTTCTGGAACAGGCGGGTTGTTCAGGAGCCTACTATCCCGCCATTCCTGCGTTCCAGGACAACAGTGGCATCCCTGGGAATTCCCGTGGTGGGATCAGGATGCTGTACATTACAAAATAATGTACTGCGATCTGGTGTCATGGCAATGCCGGTAATTTCACAACCGGACACCCCTTCAAACAGGCGCTTGATTTCCCCGGTAGAGATATCTGCCACCAGCAACTGGTTTTCCAGTCCATCTTTCTGACCACCATCTGTTTCGATGAACAGGCGACCATCAGGATCGGCCCACAGGCCATCCGGATCGGCAAAAGACTCTTCAGTACCATGAGTGTCTTCGGCAAAAACAAAAATGTCCCACTCAAAAGTCAGGCCAGCATGATTGTTACTATCGAACCAGCGAATGATATGACCATCACTGTTGGGAGCCAGAGGATTGGCTGCATTGGGCTCAACCCTGTTACTGTTGTTGGTCAATGTACAGTAAACAAGACCATTGGGAGCAACCGTAGTCCATTCAGGACGATCCATTGGGGTAGCGCCGACAATATCCGCCGCCATGCGGGCAAAAATCAGCACTTCATCCTGACTATTGAATACCGCTGCAATGGCCGGATTTTCGATGGTCAATTCCAGCCAGTCGCCGGTACCATCATCGTTAAAACGGGCGACATACAGCCTGCCTGAATCAAGCGGACTTTCACCCCGGGAAATCATGGCCTGCCAGCTGTCATCGGAAACGTATTTATAAATATAGTCAAAACGCTGATCATCGCCCATGTAACCAACGATACGACCATCAGTGGTTTCGGCCAACGCAATACCTTCGTGCTTGAAGCGACCCAGGGCTGTCCTTTTGACGGGTTTGGCTGTTGCATTGAAAGGATCTATTTCCACCATCCAGCCAAAGCGCTTGTCTTCGTTGGCATAGTCCGGATTGGCAAGATCAAAGCGTGGGTCAAAAACATGCCAGCCATAGCCGAATCCATTGTCAGAAAACCCATAGCGGTTTTGTGCTTCTGTAGGCGTCCAGCCACCATTGGAACCAAAATAGCCATTAAAGTTTTCTTCACAGGTCAGGTAAGTTCCCCAGGGGGTATAACCGTTACCGCAGTTATTTACGGTTCCCTGAGGTTCATTTCCAGCGAGATTTTCCAATAAGGGGCTGCCAGCAACGGGCCCACTGAATTCGACAGGCGTGTTGACATGTATTCGACGAGCCAGTCCGCTTTGATTGACTGACACCCATTTGATGTTTTTACCTGGACGCCGCTTAAGTTCAATCACAGAAACCCCATGAGCATATTGGGAGGCACGAACCTGGTCCAGACTGCTTGGAAAACTGCTGCCAAAAACAACTTCGTTATCACCAAACTCGTGATTGAGACACAATACACCATGCTGATTCTGCCGACCTTTACCGTTGCTTATAGGGAAATACCACATTCCATCATGACCAATACCAATGGAGTCCTGGCTCCCAGGATAGAGAGGATCGCCAAAAGGCAGAATGACTCGCATGTAGTAATCATCAGAAACACGCGGGTCAATACCGTTACCACCTGCAACCGGAACAGGGTCAAAACCGACTAAAGTACTGGCCTGTGCTGAAACCGGTGCTCCTGCCAGAAATGTAGATACCGCTGTGCCTATACCGCCTGCCAATACCTTGCGGCGGGAGGAATATACTTTAAGAATATCTACAAAAGTCCGGTTTTGAGAGTTATTCGATACTTCTTCATCATGAGGCATCTTGTTTTCCTTTTAAATATTGAGAGTTGGTTATGGAGACTTTGCGTCATCAACTATCTTAGGAAAACATGATTAGCGGAAAGTAAACCAAAGTTAAAACTTTGGTAAATTATTTCTAAAGGTGACGTTAATTTTACAGAGAATCTTTATAACGACTTTTTATTTGCGGTCTCAGTTTGTTGGCGATAGCTACCAACGACAGCATTACCGGTACTTCTACCAACACACCAACAACGGTAGCCAGTGACGCTCCGGAGTCCAGTCCAAATAATGAAATGGCTACTGCTACGGCTAACTCGAAAAAGTTTGAGGTCGCAATCATACAGGCAGGTGCGGTGATGCGATGAGATAACCTGAGCTTCCAGGCAATGGCCAGAGTGATAAAAAATATGCCATAGGTCTGTATCAGTAATGGCAATGCAATTAGACCGATAATGACAGGCTCTTCCAGAATTGTATTAGCCTGTAGGCCAAACAGGATGACTACTGTCGCTAGTAAGCCGGCAATTGACCATGGCTTTATTCTTATCAGGAAATTATCCAGTCTCGGATGATCATTTTGCCTGTCAAGAAAACGACGCGTCATTACGCCTGCCACCAAAGGCAAAACCACATAAAGACAAACTGACAATAACAAGGTCTGCCAGGGAACCGGTATATCAGAGACACCGAGTAAAAAAGCCGCCAGAGGGGCGAAAGCAAAAACCATGATAATGTCATTAACCGACACCTGGGCCAGTGTGTAGTTGGGATCCCCTTTGGTCAACTGGCTCCACACAAAAACCATTGCGGTACAGGGGGCTACTCCCAGCAATATCATTCCCGCTATATATTCGTTGGCAGTTTGTGGATCGACCAGATCCACATAAAAAACACGGAAGAATAACCAGGCCACCAGCGTCATGGTAAAAGGCTTCACCAGCCAGTTGATAAAACAGGTTAGAATAATTCCCTGCGGCTTGTTGCCTACTTCTTTCAGGGAAGAAAAATCAATTTCAATCATCATTGGATAAATCATTACCCAGATAAGAACCGCAACCACGAGATTGACATGGGCAATTTCAAGCGTAGCAATCAATTTAAAAACAGCGCTGAAATTACTGCCAAGAATAACGCCGGCAACCATTGCCAGAAACACCCATACTGTCAAGTAACGTTCAAATAGGTTCATAGTATCTAACCTGTGCCTTTACTCATTCTGCAAGATTTCTTAACACCAGGAATATAGCCTTGCCCCGTAAACTCTGCTGAAAACTGTCTTTGAGCGCTTGAATCCGCGCCACCAGAAAATCAATAACCTGATCAAATTCTGGCCTATTACTTTCATCTCTTTCTTTCGCAACTACACAGGGATCGCATAAGCTACAGTGAACTTTGGCAGCCTTACCAAGCCTGAGTGGTCATTGTTCATCAGCTGCCTGATCCCAAACAGTAATACCCACATCAAATTTTTGTTTCTTTAATACATCCCAGAATTTACTGAGATGGCCGGCAGTTCCTGTCTGATGCCTTTGCATGGCTACCAGCAATGCTGGATGCATGCGACCTGCTGGTGAACTACCAGCACTAACAGACTGAATCAAACCGGCGCAGTGAATGATTCGCTACTGCTTCAGCAAGAATACTGCGGCAACGATTGTGGGTGTCGATAAAAAGAATTCTCAGTGATTTCAGGCCGAAATAGTTTTTACTTTAATAGTCACTACGACGATTATAATTATTTGATTCTAATCAAGGATTGTTAATATCACATAAAGCAGTACAACATTTTCATTTAATAATAACTTATTGATTACTTAATCTTTTTTCATATTCAAAAAGCTATAGTTAATAAAAAAAGGAACTCTGTAAAGTATGAAACAGAAAGTCTGTCGCACAATCTGGATTTCCGATATCCACCTGGGTACCAGGGGATGCAAAGCCACTCTTCTCAACGAGTTTCTAAAAGTTCACCGCTGTGACAACCTGTTTCTGGTTGGCGATATTATTGATGGGTGGCGTATATCAACAACCAAATGGTACTGGCCGACCGAGCACAATCGGGTGGTCAGACAAGTACTGAGGAAATCCGAAAAAGAAAATACCAATGTCTATTATATTGTCGGTAATCATGATGAATTCCTGCGTGATTATATAGCTGAGCACAACTTTGAAATGGGTAACATCAAAGTGCTGAATGAATACAGCTACAAAACACTTAAAGGTGACAAATTATGGATTATTCATGGCGATGCCTATGACGGAATTACCCGTCATCACAAGTGGGTCGCCCTGGTTGGTGACGCGGGTTATGACTTTTTACTCTGGTCAAATAACTGGTTCAATTGGTTAAGAAAGGCTTTGAATCTACCCTATTGGTCACTATCAAAAGCTATCAAGCAAAAGGTCAAAAAAGCTGTGAGCTACATTTTTGAATATGAGAATACAGTTGTTCGAGAAGCCGCGAAACGTAAAATGGATGGCGTGGTTTGTGGGCATATTCATCATGCAGAAATGAAAACAATCAATGGAATAAAATATTATAACTGTGGTGACTGGGTAGAGAGCTGCACGGCAATTATTGAAGATGAGGCAGGTCAAATTGAAATTATTAACTGGGCAGATGAAATCTTAAAGCACAAAGTAGAAAAAGTGATTTATCTGGATGAAGAAAAGGCGGAGAAAATGAAAGGCAACAACAAAGTCAAAAAGAAGAAAAATGCCGCCTAATGCAATTGATGAGTGTAGTACTACTCTCCTGTTAATACATTCAGCACTCAGTCAATCCATCGCTTGAATTCAGCCCTACCCACCCTGATGATTTCAAAAAATTTCTGATCATCAGATGATCATGCGTTTAACAGAAGTTTGCTGCCATAAGTTGCGCGATAGATCTTCAATACTTTGACGTTGGTTGTCGTTTATCCATTGAGCAATGGCTTTTGCTACATCCGGATATTGCACACGATAGGCTTTGCCTGGGCTCTCCAGCCATTGCGAAATAGCTTTCAGTGAGAGCTCAGAGATCACAGTGGCATAATCCAGCTCAGCCAGTGCCCGGGCGTTGGATAACTGTTCTATCTGCCCAAGCAAAGGTTTCGTCAAAATGCGTTTGCCCAGCATGAGACATTCGCTAATCAGTTCAAATCCGGAATTGGTAATCAGGGAACTGGCGGTTACCAGGTCATTCTTGAATCCGGTTTTGGAGATAGCGCGAGTATGTATATTACCTCGATTATAATCTTCCATCTCAGCAGAATAGATATAGAAATTCCACTGTGGCAATTCCTTTAATAATTGCACCAGTTTATCCTGATTTTCAAATGGCAGGTAAACCAGCACTTTATCCGATACCACTTGCTGATCAAGATTCACTGCATGCATATCAACAATGGGTGGCAATATCGGCTGATCAAAATGATGCCAGTGCAGACCTAGCTTAGTGTCCGCAGGAGCAAAATACTTCATGGTCAATTTGGAAATTTTATTATTCCCGACAACAGGTACGGGATAATAGAATGCATACTGATGACCTATCCCCAGCGTATTTCTGCCTTGCCTTTTAGCTGCCCAGGAAACAACTGGTTCAAAGTCTGTAATAATCAAATCATAATTATCCAGACATAACTCCGAAGTATCATGAATAAACTGCAGCAGATTGTTGCCAAAAATGGTATCCAGTACTTCAATTTTTCCGTTATTGGCGGCAAATGTCATGCCACGGTACCAGTTATAATCATCACAACACATAATCTGCTCACGTGGTCTGCCACTCATTATCCAGGACACCTGAAATCTTTTCAGTTCTGCGAGAGCTTTATTCATGGCTCCAGCACGGCTGATATGGCCATTGCCAGTGCCCTGTACACCATAAAGTATTCTCACAGGAGCTTGCGATAACAAAGTACAATCGGCAACCTTCTCTGGAATACCAGTAGTCGCAGGTGTAAGTGTGGAAAAAGCTGCTTTGTCTGAAAAAGTAGTCAAGCGCGACTCTCCTTTCAAAATATCTATTAGCATCCTATTCCAAATGGATAAACGACTAATGAAGAATTATTTAATATTGAATTAAGAATTACTGTTAATTACTTTTAATTACTGAACGTTAATTTAATTAATACTTTGTATTGATCTTAACTTTTACTCGCATAATTATTTGACAATATTTTTCCCTTATAAAAATTCAATAATGAACGTATTATTGAACACCATTAGTGTATATAAACCTGACTTTCTGTTTATTCACTAAATTAAAACCTGGCATCCGGTTATGATTTAACGCTTTGAAGAAAAGATTTACTATTGGGAATTTATGAAAACTTCATCTCTTTTTGGATTAACGCTGCCTGGCATCACTTGCCTTTTATTTACAGCAGTTAATACTACCGCACAGGTTCTCGAAGTTGAGGCGACCTTACTGCAACAATTTGACTCCTTTGATGCCAGGCAAGGGGTCGCTGTCGATGCCAGTCATTTTTTTGCCATCAACAACACCCGTATCACCATGCATGACAAAACATCAGGGCAGACTACTGTGCAATGGGAGAGCGGGACCGATGATAGTAGCGGCCAGCTGATTCACCTGGATAGCGGAATGATTCTTGATGACCTGCTTTATGCTGCGCATTCCAATTATCCCAATTTTCCCATGAGCAGCTCCATAGAAATATGGAATGCCAATACTTTGGAACATGTGGACTCCCATAGTTTTGGAACATTACCGGGCTCTCTGACATGGCTGGATTTTTACCAGGGCCACTGGTGGGCTACGTTTGCCAATTATGACGTGATTCAGCCCGGAGAATTGAAACCTTACGGAACCACAGCAGCAACTACCCTCGTCAAAATGGACCGGGACTTTACCATCATCGAGCACTGGCTTTTTCCCTCTGCCCTGCATGAGCGCTTTACCCCCATGAGTAACTCCGGAGGCTCATGGGGCGCTGACGGCTTTCTTTATATTACCGGCCATGACCACCCTGAAATCTATGTGCTGAAGATTCCCGATAAAAATAATGACATACAGTGGCTGGCAACAGTCAGCGTCCCCTGGATTGAAGGTCAGGGTATAGCCTGGGATCGCTCTGCGGACGGGCGCATTATGTGGGGAATAATGAGAAGCAGAAAGAAAGTTGTGCGTTTTTCCATTCCCGACATTATCGACCAGTAATAGCCAGCGCTATCTTTGTCCAGGCACAGCGAGTATTGCAGCTGAAAAATTACTATTTCTGTCTGATTCCTGCCTGGGACTATTACTGATAACGCCATAATCTGCTAGCTTTATAACTAAATACATCACGGAAAGCCCTGAATGAAAAACACCACTTTATTGTCTCTGTTTGCACCCGCTTTCTTCAGCATTTACACATTTGCACAGGAGCAAGTCACACTTACCGTGGAAGTCTCCGGAGCCGGGGCTAATGAGGGTCAGGCTATATTCGATTTGTTCGATTCCAGGGATAATTTCCTCGATGAGCCGCTTCTTTCGCAAACGCTGAGAATTGATAGCCAGGGTCGCGCCCGTTTTATCATTGCTGACCTGCCTGCTGGCAACTATGCATTTTCAGTGATCCATGATGAAGACAGCAATGGCGAATTGAAAACCGGATTTCTCGGCATCCCCAAAGAGAAGGTGGCTGTTTCCAACAATGTCGTTCCGCGCTTTGGCCCACCAAAATATCGCGATGCTGAATTCGAGCTTGTCGAATCAACCACTATGTCGGTCAGCCTGCAATCGGCGGACTAATAACTCCCTAGATATATAGTGCCCACCACTGCCCGTGTAATTTCCTGAAAAGAGTAACTCTCCATGCTCAAAACCCCATCTATTTTTGTAAGCGCTATCCTGCTACTGTCTGTTCAGGTAAATGCTGCAGACTATGAAGAAGCTTATTCCACCTGCCCCGCTATTTCCGATTCGGCTTCACGACTGGCCTGTTTCGACAGTTATACCCCTCAGGTCAATACCGGCTATGAACCCTTGTTTGGTTTTGGCATCGACGGCCTCACCAGTCATGAACCCAACAAATTACTGGGACGGACTGACTCACAGGATGACAGTGAGTTTTATATGGATGCCACCTTGTCAGTGAAACACCCGGTATTGACGCCTGTGGTGGATGAGCTCGCCAAAATGTTTGATATCGACCAGGAAACCAATATCCCGCGCCTGTACCTCGCTTTTACCACACGTTTTTCGCAATACATCGGTTCGCGCCCCTCTGCACCTGTCGTCGCCCGACGTTATAACCCGGAGATGTTTTTGCGTGTCTGGCGCGATGGTGTACTTGATCGTACTAATCCCAGCTATTGGGACTTTGGCTACGGCCATGAATCCAATGGGCAGCGTATAACCAACTCACTGGCATTTGAACAGGCACTGGCAAATTCACGCGCGGATGGACTGCCTGATATCTCCGCCCGCGAAGGGATTAGCCGGGGCTGGGACTATGTGTCTATTGACTGGCATAAACAATGGAATACGCCATTGCTGCTTAATCTGGATGGACGGACTGAAACCCATATTGAATACCGTCATTATCTTGGCGACGGTATATTCCAGGGCAAACCGGAAGAATACAATGACTGGGAAGGCGATGGCGCTGCAAGCAGGCCGCGAAGCAATTACAACGGCCTGATGTTTTCACTGCAATACAACCTGAGAAACACAGAATGTAATGATCTGCTTTGTTTTGACAAAGTCGAACTGATTCATCAAACCGGCTATGGCAAACCGTTTGAAAACAATACCACCCAGATAGAACTCACCACCAACTTTGCCGGTCTGCCCTTCTACCTGTGGGCCCGCAGCGGTTATAACAGTGACCTGGTGAATTACTACAAGTACACCAATAGCTGGGGCGTGGGGTTTGAATTTAATCGCTAGCCCTAAAGCTCAGTTATAAAATTCGGGATTAGTAGACAAGGCCCGGCACATCAATAACAAAACGCTGTAACTGAAATCTGTCGCCTGGCAATTGGTCATTGGAATCTCCAGGCAGATACCCCGATTCACTGAGCAGATACGCGACAATACTGGCGTAATCTTCCGGAGCCAGACCACCCGGATTCTGTGGCGGCATGGCGATGGAAATATCACGGTAGATATCCCCCAGGGTAAAGCTGCCCCATTTTGCCTGCAAGCTTTGTCCGGAAAAGTTTTCTGCCGTGTGACATTGAATACAATTCTGCGCAAATACCGTTTCTCCCCGACTGACCTGTGCCGGACTGAAAACCCCGTCGGTCACCGAGCGGGTCGGCACACTGGCTCTTTGCGGCCGCGGCACCTGGGAGGGTGTGCGTTCAGGCAGGGCAAACACCCAGATCACCCCGGAGCCCTGGGTGACATCCACATCCACCAGCCGGCCCAGTGTGCCGGTTTGCGCAGCAAGCCCTCCCGCCGTAATGGCGATATATTGCCTACCCTCTATCTCATAGGAGATTGGAGCACCGGAAACATCCCCATTAAGTCTTGTTTGCCATAACAGTCGACCATTCTCGTCATTCAGGGCGAAGAATTGCCGATCTGCAGTACCACCGAAAACAATACCGCCAGCGGTGGACAGGGCCGATGCTGTCATCGGTGCACCACTTTCTGGTCGCCATACCCATTCCCGGGTACCCGTGTGCGGATCAAAAGCGACAAACTCACCCACATAGTCATAACCCGGTGCCAGGGAGGGTGTATAGGTGGTCCCGGTCAAGCCAAAACGACTATGCCTGACTGGTTTAACGACAATGGCATTCATACAGGAGTTATTGACCCCCAGATAATACAGGCCGGTTTCAGCACTGTAGCTCGGAGCATTGAGGTTGCGCGCACCATGGGGATGCGGACACACCTGAAACACTTTTCCGGAATCCACATCCTCAGGTTGCGGGACTGTGTCCGGGTTGTAGATTGGCCTGCCAGCTTCAGTCCACCCGGTAATGGTATTGTCGTAGGCGGTTCGAAAGGCATGGAGAAACTCTCCGGTAGCACGATCCAGCACAACCGCCCAGCCGATCTTGCCATGCTGGATAAGCGCCTTGCGCATGCGGCCATCAATCTCCAGATCCACCAGCATACTTTCATAGGTGGCGCGGTCCCAATTGTCTTCAGGTACCAATTGATAATGCCAGCGCAGTTCACCACTATCAGCATCAATGGCGATGACGCTATTGGCATAAAGTGCATCGCCATGCCCCTCCGGCGTGGTAGTCCAGGGGGCAGGCTGGCCCGTGGGGGCATACACGAGATTGAGTTCAGGATCATAACTGAGGGTGTTCCAGGTAGCCGCACCTGCCGGTGGATACTCGGTATCCCAGTCCCAGCTTTCAGCACCAGGATCGTCTGGTCCGGGGATGGTATGGAAGGTCCAAAGGATTTCACCACTTTCTGCATCCAGCGCCTTAAGACTGCCGCGGGCCGCAAAATCACCGCCAGACATACCAAGAAATACTTTACCATTGGCAATCAATGGCGGATGGGCATGGCCTTCACCATCACGATAATCCGCGGTCTTTGTTTCCCAAAGCTGATCACCTGTGCGGGCATCCAAAGCCACCAGGTAACTGTCCGAGGTACCCCAGTAGATGGTATCGCCGTAAATAGACACGCCCCGAAAGCGGCGGTTAGCCTCCGACAGCGCTATATCGGATGGAAAGGTTCTGGTGTGGCTCCACTCCAGCTCACCAGTCACCGCATCCAGTGCCATGATGCGCCCCGTGCCTTCACCGATATACATAAGACCATTGGCCACAATCGGTGTGGCCAGCCAGCGACTGCCATCGCGCATTGAATAGCTCCAGACCATGCGCAGGTCATCCACATTGCGTCGGTTAATCTCATCCAGCGGACTGAAGCCGGTAACATCATAGCTGCGTCGATAGTTCATCCAGTCACCCGGCTCGGGAGCATGAAGGCGCTGATTGGAGATGGATGTCCAGTTATCAATGTCATCCTGTGCCAGCACGAGTATTGGCAACAATCCTGAAAGAATGAAAACAAATACTTTGCGAATATTTCCGATCTCCAAGCTGTGCATCCTTTGTGAATTAATTTTGCAAATGATTGTTTGTTGTATTTATTTTTTTATAATAAATGTTCTATCGGCTTCATAGTATAAGGGGATAGTATAGGGGGAATACTGAAGTAAAATACAGCTTCAGCTGGCAAGTAAGTCACGTTCTAACCTATTATGAACTTCTGACACCTGAATAATTAACTTTTTTCAAGGCCTACATGGCTCTTAAGAACATTCAGAAAAGGATCTCAAATTGCGTCAGGTAATGTATTGCAGTCTTGCTACCGGATCGGTGGATGACAACCAACTCCTGGATTTATTAAGAGTTGCTAGAAAAAACAATAAAAGAAATTTTATCACCGGGGTATTGGTTTTTTTCAACAATCAGTTTGTTCAATGTATCGAAGGTGAGGATTCAGCTATAGAACAGCTGATTTCCAACATCAAGTGTGATGACAGAAACACAGACGTCACTGTATTAATTGATCGTCAGATACAAAAACGAAACTTTCCCGACTGGTCCATGGGATTGCTCAGATACGAAGAAAATGAGCTTGACGAAAAGCATCCTTTTTTCGATATTTCGTCCAGGCAAAACATGGCCCTTATTGCCAACCAGCAAGATGAAGTGCACAGGTATCTTACCTCGCTGTACAGATCACCTTATTAATCGTAAACGTAAACGTATTCAATAGAACCGTCCTGCGTATTGTATTTAGTGTGTGTAATACCTTTCTTTCAACCACTGTAAAACTTTCTTGAAAAAAATGGTTCAGGCTACTTCCTGAAAAGGAAATTGCCCTACAGCCAGCATCCTGTTTTCTGAGCAAATAATAGATTTACTCTCCATTGAGTATTTTTGATAAATATCAACATGGGAAAATGAATCTGGAACTACAGTGGAGATTGAGTGCCCTTTAAAAAAATATCGGTAAAGAGAATTACATGCGACAAGTGATCTATACCAGCCAGGCCACCAGCCCGATGTCTGAAAATGAAATCATTGAAATGCTGAAACAGGCCCAAAAAAATAATAATGAACATGGCATAACCGGCGTGCTAATCTTTTTCCTGGGCCGCTTTGTTCAATACATTGAAGGTGAGGATCAAGAAGTTGCCCAGCTTGTGCAGAATATTCAGAATGATATAAGAAATACCCAATTAGTTATTTTGGAAGACAGTCAGGTAGATACCCGAAACTTTCCCGACTGGTCGATGGGATACCAGTTGTACACTGAGATTCAGATCAAGGAAAAGCTACCGCTTTTTGCTATTCGAAAAGAAGAGGATTTTCAGAAAATAAGAAAACAGCATAAAGAGCTGCATAATTTCCTGGTTTCTCTTTATCATGCCCCTGATTCAGGCAGTTGATATGAAAGATACTTGTACTTTCCCCCGTGCTTTCCCCTGTGCTTTCCCCTTTACTTCCCTCTGAGCTTTCCAATTAGCCTTACCAGATGCTTTTTTAAAAACCGGGCTTTAAAACATACGCTGCAGCAGTTTATCTTTTTTATAAAACTGGTGATATGCCGTCGCGATAAGATGAAGCACTACCAGCCCTGCCAGTGCCCATGCAAATAAACCATGATTCTCTTCCAGTAGGCCATGTAATTCATCGCCTGACATAATCATCGGCACCGGAATAAAGCCCAGCAATTTTGCATCCAGGGGCTGGCTGAAAGTGCCAGCCAGAGCCCAGCCTAATAATGCACAGCAAAGCATAAACACATACAGGGCGATATGTCCCAGCGCTGCCAGATTACGCTCCCACTTCACGGATTCTGCTGGAGGCTGCGGCGCCTCATAAAGCCCTCGCCAGGTTATGCGCAGAGCCGTCAGAAGCAACAAGGCATAACCAAATGAGGCATGCCAGGCATACTGATTAAGGCGAATTTCCCGTGGTGCAAATTCCGTCATCCACCAACCGTGAATAATCAGAATTAAAACCAGCACCATGCCAATGCCATGCATGACACGTATCGGTAGTCCCCAGCGATCAGGCTTATTGTCCAGCATATTCGATATTCATCATTGATTGGTTAAAGTAATGAAACACAGTTGAGTTAATAGTCATATTGGAACAGTCCACAGGAACTCTTGCAACTTGGCATCTTAATCTAATGACCTGACGCCTCTTTTGATGAGTGATGAAGTTTCAAGTTGCAAACGTCCCAGATACCCTGCTATTTTGGAACTTCCCAAAACCTAAAATAAGACTTTTCTACTGAAAAAAGCATTACCACCGGTTGGTTGACGTTCTTCCGGCGTACAAGGGAGCCATTCCCATGACAAGGAACGTAGCTTTAAAAATTGTCGGTGGCTACATGCTGACCGCCCTGCTCTATATTTTCCTGAGTGACTGGCTGCTATTTTCCCTGACCAGCAATCCCGACCTGATTGATGACATCAGCATCGTGAAAGGCTGGGGCTTTGTACTGGTCACCGGGCTCACCCTGCTGTTCCTGATTACCCGAATGAGCCAGAAAGAAAGCGACCGTTACCGGGCCCTGCTTGATAACCATCATGCCGTCATTCTGGTGATAGACATGACAAGTGGACGCCTGGTAGATGCCAGTTCTGCTGCTGAAACCTATTACGGCTGGTCACGCAAAAAATTACTCAAAAAACACATCAGCGATATCAATTTGTTGCCCCCCGAGCGCCTGATGGAGGAACTGGCCAGGGCTTCACGAAATGAAACCTCGATCTTTCGTTTTCAGCATCGACTGGCCAACGGGGATATACGCGAGGTGGAGGTCAATTCCGGACCCATCACACTGAATGAAAAGCAATACCTGCTTTCTGTAGTCCATGACGTTACTGAGCAGATCCGGGCCCGGCAGCAGGTGGACAGGCTAAGTCGCCTGTACAACCTGCTTTATCACAGTGCCCATGCCCTGCATGAAGCCCGTACCCCGGATCAGCTGTATCAGGCCATATGTAACCAGGCCGTGGAACGGGGAGGATTCTCAATGGCCTGGGTTGGCTTGAGAGGGAGTAATAACGAAATTCGCCCGGTGGCCCGTGCCGGCGATGACCATGGCTATATAGACAGTATTGATGCCACTCTTGATACCGCCAGTCCGAAAAGCCAGGGGCCCACGGCCATTGCTATCACCAGTGGTAGTCTCAAGATTAACAATGATTTTTCTGCCACTCCGGGCACCGAGCCCTGGCGGGAAAGCGCCCGACAGGCAGGCTTTGCTGCCTCTGCTGCCCTGCCCTTTCGTATTGGCAACGAAGCTTTTGGCAGCCTGAACCTGTATGCCGGCGAAAAGAACTTTTTTGGTAACAGGGAAATTCAGACACTGCAGGAAATCACCCATTCCATCAGCTATAGCCTGGATCATATAGCCCATACCCTGTCCCTTGAAACTACCCGGGACGTGGTGGAAAACAGCCCGGTAGTTCTGTTTCGCTGGCGCAATGCGCCGGACTGGCCAATGGATTATGTCTCAAGCAACGTCAGTCGCTGGGGCTATCAGCCGGAACAACTGCTGGCAGGGAAAATCACATTTGCCGAGATGACCCACCCCGACGATCTGGAGAGGGTCAGGGCTGAGGTCGAGCAATACACGGCAGCCGGGGCAAATGAATATCGGCAAAGCTATCGCGTGGTCACCGCTCAGGGAGAAGCCCGCTGGGTGCAGGACTATACCCGGGTCATTCGCGATGGCCAGGGCATCGTCCTCTACTACCAGGGTACACTGACCGATATAACCGAAAGGCAGGAAGCGCTGCAGGAGCTGGAAGACAGCGAGCGACGTTTTCGTCAGGCAATCAAACAGGCACCGGTGCCTATCATGCTGCATGCCGAGGACGGGGAGGTCCTGATAATCAGCAATACCTGGCTGGAACTCACCGGCTACAGTGAAACCGAGTTAAAGACAATCGAGGCCTGGACTGCCCTGGCCTACGGTGAACGGCAAAGCGAAGTAAAAGAGGTCATCAGGAATTTATACAAGCAGTTCAAACCCACACTTGAAGGCGAATTTGAGATCGCCACCCGTTTCGGTCCCAGGGTGACCTGGGATTTCACTTCCGTGGGCCTGGGCAGGGGGAGCGACGGCCGTCGCATCACCATCAGCATTGCTACCGATGTGACCGCGCGCAATGCCATGGAACGGGTTCTGGTCGAAGCTGAAAACCAGCAGAGACTGATTCTTGAGAATTCACCGGATCTGGTGTTTGTGAACCGGGAAGACAAAATACATTACATCAATCCTCTGGGTTTGCACTTGCTGGGCGCCACAAGCAAAAAAGACATACTGGGGCGCAGTATCTATGACCTGTTTGATCCCGGCAATCACGACTCAATTCGTCAACGCATTAGCCAATTACGCTCCACTGTCGGCAAGTCAGTGTCTCCCGCCTTTGAAAACATTGTGGCACTGGATGGTTCCACGATTCCAATGCAGGTGCAGGCAGTCTCTTATGAACATGATGGTACGCTGGATATCCTGGTGACCTGCCGGGATATCAGGGAACAGCTACAGGCCAAAAGAACCATTGCAGAGCACATCGTCCAGCTCGAAAATGCAGTATACAACTCCGTCGCCGCCGTCTCACAGATGGTGGAACTGAGGGACCCGTATACCGCCGGCCATGAACGCCGGGTAGGCGAACTGGCAGCGGCCATAGCCGGTGAAATGGGACTGGATGAAAACACCCGGCGTGGTCTGCGTGTAGCCGGAGCAGTGCATGATGTTGGCAAAATCATGGTGCCCGCTGAAATCCTTTCCAAACCCGGCAAACTGTCACACATAGAATATGAATTGGTCAAGGGGCACGCTGAAAACGGCTATCAGGTGCTCAAGGATATTGATTTCCCCTGGCCGGTGGCCCTCATCGCCAGACAGCATCATGAACGAATCAACGGTAGCGGCTATCCTGACGGATTGCAGGGGGAGGACATCATTCCCGAGGCCCGCATTACCGCAGTGGCCGATGTGGTGGAATCCATGAGTTCCCATCGTCCCTACCGTGCTGCCCTGGGTATTGAGATCGCCCTGGCAGAAATCGAATCCGGGTCCGGTGTGCTTTATGATCCGGAAGCAGTAGAGGCCTGTTTACGACTCTTTCGGGAACAGCATTACCAGATTCCGGAATAACAGGGAAATTGGCTGGGGTGGTAGGATTGATGCGGAATTTGGCTAAGCCAAATTTCTTACCCTCCGGGCGCCCTGAAATGCGGGCGTCTGCGCTGCTATCGCAGCTGTCGAACCTGGCATGACGGAATCAGAGTCCATCGCCTTACCGCTTGACCTGAATGCTATCTTGGAAAAATGGCTGGGGTGGTAGGATTCGAACCTACGCATGACGGAGTCAGAGTCCGTTGCCTTACCGCTTGGCTACACCCCAGTAATTTGAGCAAACATCGAATATACGGCTACAGGATGCAGCCGGATTTTCAGAGGCCGCAATCCTACTAAGATTACCGCCGCTTTTCCAGTTTTTCCGGCTATTTTCCTTTAACAACCTTGTGTTTTAATGACTATGGGCCTAACAGGTTTTTGGGGTTCACAGGCAAACCTGAAGAATTGCTAATTTTTAGAGGAAATATGGGCCAGGAAATCGAATCCAGTGACTTTACCGACGCTGAACTGGAAAAATTCAGTCAGCAGTTGGCCGAAGAAACCCGCTTGCTGGAAAGCTGGTTTGATCAGTCCCTATTCACCAAACAGGGCTATAAAGCGGGTTTTGAGCTGGAGGCCTGGTTGCTGGACAGCACCAACCATGCGGCACCGGATAACGATGCCTTTTTGGCCAGCCTCAATGACAAAAATGTGGTGCCCGAGCTTGCTACCTTTAATTTTGAGGTCAATGGGGATGCCGCCATTCTCGCCGATGATGCGCTTGAACGTATGTACCGGGACCTGTTAAAGACCTGGCGTCATTGCGCTGAGGCGGCCAGTGGCCGTGATGAAAAAATCCTCATGATCGGCATCCTGCCCCATCTGCGTGAAAGCGATCTGAACATGGACAATATGTCCTCTCTGTCGCGCTATAAAGCCCTGAATCGTCAAATTCTGAAAATGCGTAATTTCAAACCGCTGCATTTACATATCAACGGTAAAGATGAACTGAACACACTTAAGAATGATGTGATGCTGGAGGCCGCCACTACCTCATTTCAGATTCATTTCCAGATACCCATGGAAAAATCAGTCAATGTCTTCAACGCAACCCTGATAGCGTCGGCGCCAATGGTGGCCATTTCCGCCAACTCTCCCTACCTGTTTGGCAAGGATCTCTGGGATGAAACCCGTATTCCCTTGTTTGAGCAAAGTGTGGAAATAGGCGGGCCGGGGAAACGCAGGGTTTCTTTTGGTTATGGTTACTTGCAGGATTCCCTGATGGAGTGTTTCGCAGAAAACCTTGCCCAGTACCCTGCTCTACTGCCCCTGGTGAATGATTCTCCACCTCAAAAACTGGCTCATCTAAAGTTTCACAATGGCACAATATGGCGCTGGAACCGGCCACTCATCGACTTTGATAAAAATAATAAAGCCCATCTTCGGATAGAGCATCGAGTCGTGCCGGCTGGCCCCACTATTCGTGATAGTTTTGCCAATGCGGCATTTTATTACGGCCTGAGTCATGGCCTGACCCTGCGCCATGAAAAAGTGTCTGACTGTATTGCCTTCGATGTCGCCAAAAACAACTTTTACGAATGTGCCCGCTACGGGCTCAATGCCTCTGTAATATGGACTGATGGCCGCGAACTCAAGGTTCGTGATCTCATCATCGATGAATTAATCCCCCTGGCCACTGAAGGACTCGAGGATCTCGGGATTGACGACAGCAGTATCACACACTGGCTCGGCATTATTCAGGGTAGAGCCCAGAACCGGCAAAATGGAGCCAACTGGCAACGCGCCTGGGTAGCCAAACACGGCCATAACATGCAGGCTATGGTCAATCGCTACTATGAGCTTCAACAGACTGAACAGCCCGTCCATGAATGGACTCTCTAATCAATGACCTAATAAATGACCGACCAAATGACTTACCAAATGATAAGGCGCCTGAATAAACTCCCCGAAGGTTTTCTCACTTGCACTGCAGAAGATTTACACAGGATCATTCCTGACAGCACACTCATCTCCCTGGATGGAAATAAAAAAGAACCCCTGTTTTTATCGGTACTGCTGCATGGCAATGAGCCTACTGGCCTGGTTGTCGCACAAAACATCCTGAAAAAGTATCAGGACACTCAACTGCCCCGCTCCATCCTGTTGTTCATTGGTAACGTAAAGGCTGCCAGCAAGGGTTTAAGACGTCTGCAAGACCAGCCTGATTACAACCGTATCTGGCTGGAAGCAAAACTGGACAAGGAATCTGCGATACACCACGACATTTCTGAATTACTCCACGAGATGGCACGGCTGCCATTATTTGCCTCCATAGATATTCATAATAATACCGGCATCAATCCCCATTACGGTTGCGTAAACAAGCTGACGCCACAATTTTTAAATCTGTCACGGCAGTTTTCCAGAACCATTATTTATTTTGTCCAGCCTGGCGGAGTGCAGAGCAAGGCCTTTTCACATTTGTGCCCTTCCGTCACTCTGGAATGTGGCAAGGTAGGCGATGAGTTCGGCATACAGCTGGCCACTCAGTTTGTCGACCAGGTATTGAATCTCGAGACGATTCCAGTGGATGAAGTCACTGATCAGGATATTGACCTGTTTCATACGCTGGCGGTGATTAAAATACCGGAAACGGTAAGCTTCAGCTTTGATGGCAGCGCTGCGGATATGCAGTTTATCCAGGGCATAGAGACGCTGAACTTTGAGGAGATTCCCCCCGGCACCTGCATTGCAACAATCAGGGATGAGGTTGCGGCGCCCATACTGGTATTAAATGAGGATGGTGAAGATATCACCCGTCAGTTATTCGAGATTAACGACCATAAGCTGGTTAATCGAAAAACCCTGATGCCCGCGATGCTTACCCTGGAAGAACATATTATTCGACAGGATTGTCTGTGCTACGTCATGGAACGTTATTTGATAGGCATGGGAGAGAAAGCAGGTAATGACGATAAACCGGTTTGGAGCGTTGACACTGCATGAGTCAAAACCGGAGGTTTCTCGCGTAGGCCGGATAAGGCCCGCAGAGCCGTCATCCGACGTTTTCACAGTATTCAAGGAGAACGCATGAAGGGTGAATTTTTAAAGTGACATGGAATTTGACTGAAGGTTTTTACGGAACCGTTTTGCATTCCCTAACCCAGAAGCCTTTCCCTAAACTCGCCGCGCATACAATGATTGGACGCCATGGATGAGGAATAGCCCCCCGCATTAATCAGCACCAGGAAATCCTCTTCGTCCATGTCCGGCAGCTGGGCATTTTCATACCAGACATCCAGCGCCTCATTGATATTCCCCACCACGTGATAAGTCTGCAGTGGTTCATCCTGGTAAAACACCGGGACCGGTTGAAACGGCAGATTATAATTGGCGGGTTCCGGAGCAATATTAAAGCCGGCATCAACCCCCAGGAACATGACATCGCGTTTACGCTCAAGGTATGTCTTTTCCAGCAATAACAGACCTGCATCCTTTACCAGGTAATCCCCTGGTTCTATTTCCACATGCAAGCCCTTGTCACCGAACTGGCGCGCCAGTGCCTGGGCCCAAAGTTCAAGGTCCAGGGCCTGGTCGCTCTCCACGTGGGGAACGCCAAGACCTCCACCTACATTAACCCGCTTGACCGTATCGCATTGCTCAATAAACCACTGGCATTGTTCAATGATACTTTCCCAGATTGGTAACTGGGGCGTAAGGAATCCGCAGCCGGTGTGAAAATGGATCTTGGTGACGTCCAGGCCATAATCCCTGGCGGCGGCCAGGGCTTCATGAAACTGCTCCTTGTAAATACCAAACTTGGTAGTGACATCACCGGCATACTGAAGCCGTTCATTGCCATCACGACTGATACCCATGCCGGGATTAACACGAATACCTATTTCCGTGCCGGAAAACATTTCACCCCACGCACGGATGCCATGAATGGAATCGGCATCAAAAAACAGGCCTTCATAGCGTGATAACAAGCGGTAATCCCGACGCGAAAGGCTGCCAGCAGTAAAGGAAATCTCATTGGCATTGAAACCACAACTGATGGCATGTTCGACTTCGCGGGGAGAGCAGGCATCAATACCGCACTTGCCAGACTGCTTGAGGGCTGCCAGTAACGGTGCAAAGCGGTTGGCTTTCATGGCATACAGGACAGTATGCCGTCCATTCAGGCCGGCATCATCCAGTGCATTATGCAGACGATCAAGATTTTGCAGAACTCGTCCCATGGAATAGACAAAACCCGGTGTGCCTACTTCACGCACCAGGTCTGCCACGGATTGGCCAGCAAAATAGAGCACGCCATCCTGGTAGCAAAGGTCCTCCCTTTGCCACCATTGCATGGGATTACTCTGACTCATGTTCTGCTAACTGCAGTCTATTACTGTCCTGCTGTTCCAGAATATTGTCCATGAGTTGCTCCAGGACAAGATGATAGCCAACTTCCTTGCGGCCGGTAATCCAGCCACGACAGGACTCACTGCCACAACAGCAGCTAAACTGCTTGAACAGCGTATCTTCAGTTTCGGCATAATCCATGAACAGGTAACTGCCGGTGGGAATGTCGGTTAATGCGGTCAACGTTTTCTTTTTCATATCCAAAGACACGTTGGGCTCACAGGAGTGCAGCAAATAACCGGTAAAATATGGGTCGTACATATGTCGTCCTTCAGAAACCTGAAGGGTGTGTTGTCTGATATCTGTGACAATTTCACCACTGACCTGCGCCAGTAATTCACCTGCTTTAAAAGAACGGTACGTGATAACACCAAATCCCGAGTTATTATCTTTCGGGACGACTGCAAAATCACATGCTTGGGGGAACAAAGGATTGTTACCAAAAGTTTGTGGATAAAGCATTCTTTTTCAATCTCCTTTAAGGGGTAAATAAACAAAAAACGACCCGTCTCTGGGAATCAGAGTTTCGGATCGTTTCTGACGCGCTTTATACTGCCAGTTGGGTTTTCATACAAGAATTTTTTTACCCTTTGAGGGTAATTATTTCCCTGTAGTTTCAGAGTGATACAGACGTCATGTCGAATGACGCCAGGCATATTCGACCTCTAAATAGATTAAACTGACTATTGTCTGCGTTTGTCTGCGTTATTACCTGCCAGCGGCAGCAGCCAGTAGTCTGTCCAGATGATTGGCAAAGGCCTGCCGATCCTGTTGGTTTAAAGGTGGCGGGCCACCTGTATTAATACCACTACCACGCATGGTGTCAAGGAAATCGCGCATATTTAGTCGTCCCCTGATATTGTTTGGCGTAAAAAGCTCTCCGCGCGGACTCAGGGCAAGGGCGCCTTTTTCAATCACTTGAGCTGCCAGAGGGATGTCCGCAGTGATAACGAGATCTCCTGCTTCAACCAGCTTTACAATCTCATCATCCGCCACATCAAATCCCTGGGGAACCTGCAGTGAGGTAATGTTTTTATCCGGCGGTGTCTGCATGGCCTGGTTTGCCACCAGGGTAAGCTGAAAGCCGGTACGCCTGGCGGCCTTGAACAAAATTTCCTTTATCACGACCGGACAGGCATCGGCATCTATCCAGATCTTCATTATTTTAATTCCTTATCTGACTGGCCATCTGACCCTGTTATTCGCCCCTGTTCCTGCCTGTGTTCCTGAACTGGAAAATGAATGGCAAGCCAGACAGTGACCTCTTGCTCCCGGGTCCACTTCACGCGATGCTTTTTCAATGCGGGAATATAACAGTAGTCGCCTTCAAACATATGACACTCGCTGTTATCAGCAAATTCAATAATCCCTTCCCCTTTCAGTACCAGCACCCATTCATGGTCTTGTTGCTCGTACCAGCCCTGCGCCGGCGTACTATGCCCCCTGGAGAGGATACGCCTGATACTGACATGTTCATTTTCTGCCAGGACCTGTTCCAGTTCTTCCGGCAGGGATTCGGGAATCCCGCCCAGAATATTATCAGGCCTGTTTTTCTCCCCGGCGTTATCCATTATTTATCTCCCTGCTTTGCTGTTTACCCCAGTATCCCGCCAACACAGACCCGGACAGGTTATGCCACAAACTGAATACCGCGCCGGGCAAGGCAGCCGCAGCACTATAAAACTGTGTTGCCAGGGCAACACCGAGGCCGGAATTCTGCATACCGACCTCTATGGCAATAGTACGACAGGTGCTTTCATCCAGCTGCAAAAGTTTACACAGTCCATAAGCGCTGCCAATACCAAACAGGTTATGGAGAATTACTGCTACGATAACCAGTGCGCTGATGGTGATCAGGTTACTGCTGTTCAAGGCGACAACGATACCTATGATAAGAACAATGGCTAGCACCGAGATAGCCGGGAACAGCGGATTCAGTTTGCTCAGCCTTGAGCCCAGCCAGGTGTTAATCAACAAGCCTGCCATTACCGGCACAATGACCATCTGCAGAATACTTAGCATCATGTCAGTGATTGGCACTTCAATGGCCTGCCCGATATACAACCAGGTCAGAAAAGGCGTCGCCACCACGGACAACAGGGTGGACACCATGGTCAGGGAAATCGACAGGGCCAGGTTGCCCTTTGCCAGGTAACACACCACATTGGACGCTGTGCCGCCCGGGCAACAGCCCACCAGGATCAGGCCAATGGCCAGGTCACCGGTAATGCCAAAAACATGGGCCAGGATATACGCAAATAATGGCATAAGCAGGAACTGCAGTCCGGTCCCCAACATAATGCCCTGTGGCCTGATCAGTACCTGTTTAAAATTTTCCAGTCTCAAGGTCATGCCCATGGCAAACATGATCAACGTCAGCAGCGGAACAATAAAATCTGCCAGAGGCGTAAAAAGCCGTGGAAAAACATAGGCAATGGCGGCCGACATAATGGCCAGCAACGGAAACAGGCGCGTAATAAAATTCACTATTTAACCGGGAATGGAACACAAACAGTCAGCGCTGCGCGCCCTGATAGAATGTGCATAACTGACGTCTCCGCGTAGCTGGGCATCGATAATAATCTCTTCACTGCTGTTTTACTGATGTTACGAATGACCTTAGCTCAGTGCAAGCAATGCCAGTATAATGTGGAGAAGAAAACATAAAGCGGGTTATTACTGAAGTGCTGACATTATTATTCAGCGTTTGCATGGCACAGATTGCCGAATTGGAAAAACGGCGTGGATTGTTGTGGGGCTTATTAACGTTTTTAATTTCTGCTGCTATACAGTGGTTTCTAATCCCGGGTTACTGGGGTGCGGTATCGGGTTTTTTTATGTCTTACGGGACCATGACCTATTTCAACATCAAGTACCCGGTAAACAAAGGCGTCACTCTGGGATACTACCCTGGGCAAGCTGAATAAATTTATTCATCAAGCACACTGATAACAGGGACATCCATCGTTTTTACAAACCCTCCTTCGAACTTCAAGGTCAGGCGTACCGTATCACCACTTCCCAACGGACGTTTCAGCCCCATCAGCATGAGATGCAATCCCCCTGTTTTTAACTCCAGCTTCCCTTTTGCCGGAATCGTGGCAGACATAACGTGCTCCATTGTCATGCCGCCATTACGATTTACCGTTTCATGAAGGGACGCAGACGTTGATGCTGACGTTTCGGCGCCGATAAACACAACATCCGTATCAGAATTATTCTCCAGCGTCATATAGGCTGCAGTATTGGCGACACCGGGGGGCAATCCCCGTACATAGGCATTGGTTATATGAAGCACCGGGTTAGCTGCCGCCATGACAGCATCGGCACTGGATATTTGCACCAGCAAAAGAATAAAAACCAACAATAATTTTTGCATTTCTTCAGTTCTCTTATTGATAATTGCCGGAATAACTTCCTGGCCTGTAGGCAGGATTGCCTATCAACACCTGCGGCTATGGAATTACCACTTGAATACTTGGTTCACTGGCAATACCAATATTGCCCCGCAAACGCGAACCCCCGACAGCTTCGCGCATAATTTTATAGATCCAGCGGCCTTCTTCATCGGTACGCGCGTTGATTAAAAACACCGCTTCAATATTGCGTATATGCTGGCCTATATCGCCAAGTTCGACCATCATTTCCAGGCTCCGGCTGGCCAGGGCGTCCGGGTCGAGGTCGAAGATTTCCATCCTGGTTTCTCTGGCCTGCTCCAGTCGCTGGCGGGCATCTGCGATTATACCGGCGTTGACCCCTATTCCTGCAGCCCGATTGAGATAGCTTTGGGCACTGTCATACTGACCGAGCCTGGTGGCCGCATCGGCGAGCTCGGTATAGCGCACCACAATATCACGAATCCCCTGCAAGGCGACTTCATTGTCAGGTTCAAAATCGAGAATGGCCATAAAGCCATCGTAGGCATTACTTCCGGCAGGTGACATCAGACGATTATCTTCATAGGCCAGGCGCGCCTCATAGAGCATGTCAGCCAGAATACGCTGACGGACAAAGGGATCACTGATATTGCTCAGGGGTCCTTCCAGTGATACGTCCCCCCCGGCATCGCTGTCGGTAGCATCCGACCTGCTTTCATCACTGCCGGAATAAACTATGCTTGCGCCTTCATTGCCAGCACAGGAGACCAGCATAATCGCCAGCAGTAGGCATACAAACCTTGTCTTGTTTAACTTGTTCAACATCTCACTAATTAAAGAAGGCCGTTAAAGGGAATAAATTTCAGGCACTGCCCCGCGGCAACGGTTTCACCGAGGGGAATTTCAGCCAGCCCATCTGCCCAGGACAGGGAGGTCATGATACTGGAGCCCTGATTGCCAAACGCCTCCAGCACCTGCTCACCCTTTGCATTGGTTTGCAGCCTGACACGCACGAATTCCAGCCGGCTGTTCGCAGAAGCCAGAGAGAACCCGGATTTAACCTGAAGTGATGGTGGTGCCAGCATCCTGCAACCCTGGATTTTTAGCAGGTAAGGCCTGACCAGCATGGAAAAGGTTACGAACACCGCAACCGGATTCCCTGGCAAACCAAAAAATGGAACCCCTGCAACCCTGCCAAAGGAAAAGGGCTTGCCCGGTTTTATGGCAAGCTTCCATAAGCCCAATTCCCCCAGATTTTCCACCGCCTGGCGCACATGATCCTCGTCCCCCACGGATACGCCGCCGGTAGAAATAATACAGTCGCTATCGCTTGCCGCTGATTTCAGGGCCGCCTCGGTACTCGCCAGAGAATCTTCGACGATACCCTTCCTGATAACCTGCATGCCCATCCCTGTGAGCAGGCCTTCAAGGGTAAAACTGTTGGAATCATAAATCTGTCCAGGACCCAGCGGCTGGCCCGGTGCAATCACTTCGTCACCGGTATTGATAATCGCCACGCGCAATGGACGCTTTACCAATACGCTGGCAATACCCAGTGAAGCAAGCATGCCAAGATCCTGCGCGCGCAGCTGATGACCTCGACACAACACTTCACTGCCCTTTTCTATATCATGACCCTGCAAACGAATATTCTCGCCTTTGGCAGGTTTTTCCATGATCGTCACCTGGCCATTTTCTGCGCGCGTGTTTTCCTGAATAACGACAGCATCAGCCCCTTGTGGAATCTTGCCGCCGGTAAAAATTCGAGCCGCAGTGCCCGACTGCAGGGAGGCGCCCACATGGCCGGCAGCGATAGTCTGGGATACCGGCAGAGTAACTCCCGGCTTATCAATATCAGCAGTATTGATGGCATATCCATCCATGGCACTGTTATCAAAATCCGGTACATCAATAGCAGCTTGCTGAGAGTCCGCCAGCACACAACCCAGCGCCTGTGGCAAGGCCACAGAGATGACATCCGGATTTTCTTCAGCAACAGACATCAAAAAATCAAGGGCTTTGTCGATAGGAGTCAAGGCGGAAGACATAAAATACATCCTGAAAACGAGACCGTTATTCTACAACGGTCGCCGGGGGCAAGTCACAAGTTACCAGTCTCAAGTCTCAAGCCTCAAGCAGGCGACCAAAGGTCGCCCCGTCGGATGGCGCTGCGCTTATCCGACCTACAGAAAACCATTGAAGCCTGAAAGAGGGGTTGCTTGCCTCTTGCCTCTTGTCTCTTGCCTCTTAATTTTCCTGCTTTTGCTGACACCTACCTGCACCGCCCACCTTTATCCTTTTTCCTTTTTCTTTTATCTTTTCTTGCTTGCCTCTTGTCTCTTATCTCTTATCTCTATTTTTCATGTAAAATGCCCGCCTCATTTCCCCAGGCTTGTCATCCGTGAGTGATTATTTAATCTTCCTCGTCCCCGCCATCTGCTTTGCGGGGGCTTACTTGTCCACCGTCGCCGGTATGGGCGGTGGGCTGTTGATTCTGGCAACCTGCTCCCAAATCATGCCCATTGGCATCGTAATTCCATTGAACGGTGTCTTTGTGTTTGCCGGTCAGGTGACACGCACACTTCAGTTTCATCGCCACATTGCCTGGCATATCACCCTGCCCTTTATTCCCGGCTCCGTGATCGGCGCGTTGCTGGGAACATTGATTTATTTCAGCCTGCCCGAAATCGCCATCGCACTGATGCTTGGTACTGTCATGCTCTGGTTCAGCTGGGTGCCGAGCAGCAAGGGCTCGAGGATGTTGGCTGACAAAATTCCCCAGCCTTATTTCTGGATCGGCATTATCCACACTTTTTTGTCGACAGTTTCAGGTGCCGGCGGCTTACTGCAGTCGCTGATGGTTAACAGTAAATTGCCCAAGGAAAGCATTGTCGCCACCATTGCCGGCACCTTACTGGCAATGTCAGTATTCAAAACGGTGGGGTATTTTCTTGCCGGCTTTGATTACCTGACATGGCTGCCAGTCATACTGCTTTCATGGCTTACCGGGATTGCCGGCACAACAGTGGGGAAGTATTCGCTGAATGTTATGCCGGATATTTTTTTTCGGCGCCTGATCAAGGCTATGGTGACTATTTTTGCTTTGCGGCTTTTTTGGCGGGCGGCTTCGACTGCCTGGGGTTTTTAGCTGGGACTTTTTTGCGTTTTGCCCTGGTTGTTGTCCTGGTCTGACTTTCATTATCATTTACTAAAGTTGCACTATTTCCCTGCACCTCCGGTAACTCCCTTTTCACCCCATATATTTCTTCCAGCACCGCAGTAACACCAGCCCCGCGTGAATGCTGCTTGATACCAAAGGTACCCATAATCTTGCTGGCGTTGAGAGCAGAATTTCGAATATAGGGACGCTCCACCGGCAGTAATTCTATCTCCAGAGAAGGCAGTACTTTATCCAGTGCCTCATCCAGCCTGGCCGCTTCTTCCAGCACATGCAGCACAAACTGATCCTGATTAACGGGCTGCATGGCATTGTAATGATAGGTTCCCCATACTTCAGCATTACAATCCACCTGTTTGACAATACCCAAAATAACCCGCGCCGCATCACCTGCATGGGTCGGACTAAAACGATTGTCCACCACGCTGATCTTGCCAGCGTTTTTCTTGCAGGATTCGATCAGGTTGAGAAAATATTTATTACGATGTGCACTGAAAAGCCAGTCTGTGCGCAGGATAATGTGTTTCTGCGTTTCCTCTCTGAGGGTACGTTCTCCATACCATTTACTTTTGCCATAACTGCAAACCGGATTGGCTTCATCTTCCTCGTCATAGGTTTCTTTTTTCTGCCCGTCAAAGACATAACTGGAGGAATGATGGATGATGGGAATATTAAGCTGCTTACAAACCCGCGCCAGTGCAACAACCCCATCGGTATTGATCAGGTCGCATCTTTTTGCCGCCTGGGGGTCAGTTTCCGCTTTTTGCAGATTTGAGTAGGTTGATACGTTAATCAGCTGAGTGGGATTAATTCGGCTGACCGCTTTTACCACGTCCTTGGGGTTTAGCACATCAACCTGATCAGTATCCAGAGCAGAAAACTTGATCTGTGCATGGGTCAATAGCCGGATCAGTTCCCGACCAAGCTGACTATTGGCGCCAAATACCAGTAAATTCACGACTTATCAAAATCCTTGAAATGAATAGTGCGATAGCTTACCGGAGTTTCCCCGCAACAGGGAATTATCCGGCTGCCCCTGTAAAAGCCCTTGCAGAGATTTAGCTGAATGTTGAATTCCCGCCTGGCAACAGAGCCAGGGCTAATCCCTGAGCAATGAGAGAAAAGGCAATCAAGGATCCGCAAATGGAACAATAAAAAGGACAGCAGGAAATGAATCAGTGCGTTCAGGCCTGAGTCGATATTCCTAGAAAGGAATATCGTCGTCAAAGCTATCCATATCAGCAGGGGCCTGCTGTGGTGCAGATCCGCCACCTGATGACGAATGAGAGGGAGATTGCGAAGGCGCTTGAGAGGAACCTGAAGGCTGGGCCTGATACCCCCCCCCACCAGCGCCGGAATTTCCACCCCGACTATCCAGCATCTGCATTTCATTGGCAATAATATCTGTGGCGTAACGTTTGATCCCATCCTGTTCCCAGGAGCGGGTCTGCAGTCGGCCTTCTACATACAGTTTCGAGCCCTTGCGCACGTATTCCGCAACAATTTCGGCCAGGCGCTGATAAAAAGTGATTCTGTGCCATTCAGTGCGTTCCTGTTGCTCACCGCTGTTTTTGTCTTTCCAGGTCTCACTTGTGGCCAGGGTAATATTAGTGACGGCATTGCCGTTGGGCATATAACGTGTTTCCGGGTCTCCCCCGACATTACCGACCAGAATGACTTTATTGATACCTCTACTCGCCACAACACCCTCCAGAAAATAAATAATAATTTATAACAACAAGTCTAGCATGCTTCTGAAAAAATTCGATCATAAATAGCTTTCCGGAGTATAATTGCCGGTTTGATTTTTCCTTTCATCCAGGGAATCTCTTATTAAAACATCCAATACCGCTTGCAAGCCGAACAAGTAACACAAACAACTACTTACTATTTAACCAAGACAGACAATAAGGATTAAAAGGTACCCACTATCAGCCACATGGATAACATCATCGTCAGGGGGGCTCGCACCCATAACCTGAAAAATATTGACCTGACCATCCCCAGGGACAAACTCGTCGTCATCACCGGTATCTCAGGCTCGGGCAAATCTTCTCTCGCTTTTGACACCCTTTACGCTGAAGGCCAGCGCCGCTATGTGGAATCCCTGTCCACCTATGCCAGGCAATTCCTTTCGATGATGGACAAACCGGATATGGATCAGATCTCCGGGCTGTCCCCGGCGATCTCCATCGAGCAGAAGTCCACCTCCCACAATCCCCGCTCTACCGTGGGCACAATCACCGAGATCTATGACTATCTGAGACTATTATTCGCCAGGGTTGGCGATCCCTATTGCCCTGATCACCATAAAAAACTCGAAGCCCAAACCGTCAGCCAGATGGTGGATCAGGTCCTGGCTCTCCCGGAAGGCAGCCGTATCATGTTGCTCGCGCCTATTGTTCGGGAACGCAAGGGCGAGCATGTACATGTCTTTAATGAACTCAAGACCAGTGGTTTCATCAGGGCCCGCGTCAACGGCATCGTCACCGAGCTGGAATACCCGCCGGCACTGGATAAAAACAAGAAACACACCATTGAGGCGGTGATAGACCGCTTCAAGGTAAAACCCGATATGGAACAACGTCTGGCGGAGTCCTTTGAAACGGCGCTGCAAATTGCCAGCGGCATTGCCATTGCCAGCTTTATGGATGACGACGCTGAAGACGAGAAAAGCAAGGGCAATAAGGGCGCAAAAAAACCCGCTGATCTGGTTTTCTCTTCCCTGTTTGCCTGCCCCGTGTGTGGCCACAGCATTACCGAGCTGGAGCCCAGGCTGTTTTCCTTTAATAACCCGGCCGGCGCCTGTGAAACCTGTGACGGACTTGGCCTGAAACAGTTTTTTGATGAAAAAAGAGTGATTGTCGACGACAGTCTGAGTCTCGCCGAAGGCGCAATTCGACGCTGGGATCGCCGCAATATTTATTATTTCCAGTTACTGTGTTCACTGGCTGAGCATTATGAATTTTCCCTGGAAACGCCATGGAAAAAGCTGCCAAAAAAATTCCAGAAAATCATTCTCCACGGCAGTGGCACCGAGAAAATCGATTTCACCTTTGTAAATGAACGCGGTGATAACTTTACCCGCAGTCATCCGTTCGAGGGCATATTACCGAACATGGAACGCCGCTACCGGGAAACCGACTCCAATACGGTGCGTGAAGAGTTCTCCAAATACCTGAGCTCGCAACATTGTCCGGACTGCCAGGGCACGCGCCTGCGACGGGATGCGCGCCATGTCTTTATTGATAAACGCGCTTTACCCGAAATTACCGCAATGACCATCGCCGGGGCTGCTGCCTATTTCAACAGCCTGAAATTTCGTGGCAAGAAAGCCAGTATTGCGGAAAAGATTCTCAAGGAAATCGATGATCGACTGAGCTTTCTCATTGATGTGGGATTGAACTACCTGACCCTTAATCGTAGTGCGGATACCTTATCCGGTGGCGAAGCCCAGCGCATTCGACTGGCCAGCCAGATCGGTGCCGGCCTGGTGGGCGTTATGTATATCCTGGATGAACCTTCCATTGGTTTGCACCAGCGCGATAACGACCGCCTGTTAAAAACCCTCAAACATCTGCGTGATATTGGCAATACGGTGATCGTGGTAGAACATGATGAAGAAGCAATTTACACCGCAGATCATGTGATTGATATTGGTCCCGGAGCCGGTGTTCATGGCGGTGAAGTGGTTGCCCAGGGCACAGTGGAACAGATTATCATGAACAAGAATTCTCTTACCGGTCGCTATCTGTCCGGCAAGGAACGTATCGAGATTCCTGAGCAGCGCGTTGAAAACGACCCGAAAAAACAACTGGTGCTAAGTGGTGCCCGCGGCAACAACCTGAAAAATGTGACGCTGGAAATTCCCCTTGGTCTGATGACCTGTATCACCGGTGTCTCGGGTTCCGGAAAATCCACCCTGATCAACAATACCCTCTATCCACTGGCAGCGACCCTGCTTAATCGCGCATCAACACTGGATGCAGCCCCCTATGACAAGCTGGACGGCCTGCAGCAACTGGACAAGGTAGTGGATATTGATCAAAGCCCCATCGGGCGCACGCCACGCTCCAACCCGGCTACCTATACCGGTATTTTTACCCCGGTGCGCGAGCTGTTTTCAGCCACCCAGGAATCCCGTTCACGCGGCTACAAACCCGGACGTTTCAGTTTCAACGTCAAGGGCGGTCGTTGCGAAGCCTGTCAGGGTGACGGCCTGGTGAAAGTGGAAATGCATTTCCTGCCGGATATCTATGTAATGTGTGATATCTGCAAAGGCAAACGCTATAACCGCGAAACCCTGGAAGTAAAATACAAGGGCAAGAATATTCATGAAGTCCTGGATATGACCATAGAAGATGCGCGCGAGTTTTTCGATCCGGTGCCGCAGATTGCGCGCAAACTGCAAACCCTGATAGAAGTCGGACTTTCCTATATTCGCCTTGGGCAGTCTGCCACCACCCTCTCCGGCGGCGAAGCCCAGCGCGTTAAACTGGCCAGGGAATTGTCCAAGCGCGATACTGGCCAAACCCTCTACATACTCGATGAGCCTACCACCGGCTTGCACTTCCACGACATCAAACAACTGCTGAATGTACTCCATCGCCTGCGTGATCATGGCAACACCATTGTCGTTATCGAGCACAACCTTGATGTCATCAAAACCGCTGACTGGATTGTCGATCTTGGACCGGAAGGCGGTGACGAAGGGGGGCAGATCATTGCCACGGGCACCCCGGAGCAAGTGGCCAAAGTCAAAGCCAGCCACACCGGCCACTTCCTGAAAAAAACCCTGGCCTGAGCCAATATTTTCAACTTCAAGCCAGAATTATTGACAGGATTTTTACCTCTCCCAGCGGGGTAAAAATCCTGGTAAATAGCATAGCTCTTCGCTGGATGCAGAATTTCCTTTTTCCTTTTTCCTTTTTTCTTTTTCTGTTTTAAAAAACTGGACAATAACTGGAATATTTATTACAAAAGAGCCCGTAATTTAGTGGAAAAGGAATAATTTTATGGAAAAGATTATCGTTTTATCACGCCAGCTCCTGTCTATAGTGCTGTTGAGCAGCATTTCTCAGGTTGCCCTTGCACAGCCTGATTCATCTTCCAAACCAGATCAGCCCCTAGTCAATAATTCAGCTGCCAACAAACCTGCAAGAGTCCGGGAGACAGAAGAAATCACAGTCACCGAACAATTGCCTTTGTATAGACTCAGGGAAATGACGATCGAGGCCGAAGACAAAGTCTATGACCTGTTCAATGAGCTGGTGGATGAAAAACGTTTCAGGATTACCTGCGGCACCAGGAATAGAATTAACTCCCGACTCAATTACCGGGAATGCAAACCTGAATTTGAACGTGAGGTCACCAGTGCTGAAGCACGGGATCATTTAGCCATGACCAGATCCATTATAGGAAGCCCTGGTGAACTGCCTGCAGGATCGATCTCCCTTGGTACCGCCGTGCCGCAGGAGTTTTCCATCCCCAAACAGCATAAAGAACTTCAGCAAAAAATGCAGACGCTGGCGCGAGAAAACCCGGAATTCCTTGAGTCTCTTGTTGAATTTGTCGAAGCAAAACAGCGCATGGAAAATTATAAAGGTAGTGATGACAATGAATAAAAAAATCATCTGCTCGCTGGCATTAATTCTTTTGGTGCCTGCTATTAACCCCTTCGCGCTGGCGCAAGCTGATAGCTCCGGGGAGTCAGACTCCGCTCAGTCAACCATCAATAGTTCAGCACCTCTTAATTCTTCTAGAGAAAGAGCCACTGAAGCAATTATTGTCACCGAACAATTGCCTTTGTATAGGCTCAGGGAAATGACGATTGAGGCCGAAGACAAAGTCTATGACCTGTTTAATGAGCTGGTGGATGAAAAACGTTTCAGGATTACCTGCGGCACTGGGAAACGAAGCAATTCCCTGTTCAATTACCGGGAATGCAAACCGGAATTTGAACGCCGCGCCACCAGTGCCGAAGCCCAGGATCATATGGCCATGTTCAGAGCCACTTTGGGTAGCAGTCTCGATACAGGCGAACTCCCTGCTGGTTCTGTCTCTCTTGGTACAGCCGTGCCACAGGAGTTTTCCATCCCCAAACAACATAAAGAACTGCAGCAAAAAATGCAGACACTGGCCCGGGAAAACCCGGAATTTCTGGAGTCCCTTGTGGAGTTTGTTGAAGCAAAGCAGCGCCTGGAAAGCTATGAACGCCTTGACGACAGCGATCAATAAATCCAGCCAGGCATTTTAGCCTAGAACTGCCAGATCAATCGCCCATAGAGATTTCTGCCCAGGCCGGGAAGTCTGTCACGCAGGGCGATATCAGGATTGAATGCCCGGTTATAGCCCGCCAGATGATCGCGGAATTCGCGATCCAGCAAATTATTAATACCCAAACCGATTTCCAGATTTTCCTGCGGGTAAAAACGCGTATTCAGATTCAGCAGACTGTAGCCACCGGTGGTGAGCTCGCGATTAGTCACTGATATTCTGTCCTGACCGGCATAGGTAATATTTTCCAGACTGGCCGACCAATTGCCCCCGGTCCAGTTCAGCGCCAGCAGGAAGTTATCCGGGGCGATCCGGTAGAGGTTGTCATCAATGTCGCGTCGCTCTCCCCTGACCATGCTGAGATTGGCCTGCAGACTGAGACGCTCATTAATCTGGTAGCGTGACTCCAGGTCCAGACCATAGAGTTTCGCATCAACATTGTTAAATTGCAGGGGGGTTCCTGATCCCATGCCCATATTCACCATCATCATGGCAAACTGGATAGCGGTCGTATCTGTGGCAGGCGTACCCTGAATATAGTCATCCACGTTCTTGTAGAAAACCCGCGGATAAAAAGCCAAGCCCCGGGCGTTATAGTCAAAACCGGCTTCCACTTCGTGGGATGTTTCAGAATCAAGACCGACATTGCCAATATAGGTAATGCCATCTGCCAGCCCACCGGCAGACTCCATGGGAAGCCACAGGTAACGCTCCTGAAAGGACGGGGCGCGCATTTTTCTGGCAGCGCCAAGGTACCAGGTGGTATTGGCAGAAGCCTCGATACTGAGCCTGGCAAACCAGTCAACATTGGTATCATCCTGCGCCAGTTGAGCGGTATTAAAGCGGTTGGCCAGCATGGCGGCCATGTTGTCCATCATTAGCGGCATGCCCATGGTCATGCCCATGGGATTGAGATTGGCAGCGACGCTTCCTGCATCCATGGAAACCTGGTTAACACGCACCCCCGCTTCCAGACCGACCCTGCCCCCCAGACTCATTTCCTGTTCAAGGAAAACACCCACAATGTCACGCTGTACATCTGAGAAATTGGTAATGCCAAACATCATGGCGTTGGGATTGCTGATCTGTGCTTCATGATCACTCCAGTGGCCGTCAACCCCGAAGCGGCGTAATCCGTTTTCAAGGGGCTGCTCCAGTTGCAGTGAAAAACTGGCGTTATCACTGGCAGCAAAGGTTTGCCGATAACGCATGGCGCCGGTGGTCATCATATTGTCCTGGGGCGGGCGCCGTAGATGAAAGTTCGTCATCCAGTGTTCAATACTGTTAAACGACAACGAGGAAACCAGGTTGAATCTGCTGCCGTCACGACGATAGTCAAGGTCAAAGTGGTTACCATCGATGGATCGGATATCCATCGGCAATGCAGGCGTGCCGGCATTACCGGTTTTGTTGACCGCCGCACTGATACTGAATTCCTGCCGGTTATCCCGGTAGCCATAGCGCAAGTCCAGGCGCTCGCGTTCATATTCCGACGGCGTAATGGTTCCGCCGGCGAACTCTGCATCATCGGCACTTTCCGTCATCAGGGAGGTGCTGACCATATGGGTATCATTGGCAATTGCCAATGCAGCACTGGCGACATTTCCCGAATTAATGGATTGCAGCCCGGTGTATACCCGACCCGCTATGCTGAAGTCATTGCTGTTGGTGAAATTACCGGAGTGGGTTTTGGCTTCCATGCTGCCACCGATAGTCTCCTGGCCACTGCTTACCGGCGCGATGCCCCGTTGTACGGTCAGCGATTCAAGAATAGCCACCGGGGCATAGTGCAATGGTGCATCCATGGCATTGGGGCCCGCCGAACTGATTTGTGAACCATTAATGTTTATATTGATGCGATCGCCATACATACCCCGGTACTGGGCAATGCCGGTCAGCTCGCCATTTTTGTTCAGGTTGGCGCCAGGCATCAAGCGCAACAGCTGCGCGGTATCGGGAGGCGCGACCAGAGTTTCATCGGTCATTAACACACTGGTGTCTCTTACCGAGGTAACCACAATTTCCTCGATTTCCGACTCGCCATCCTGGGCCTGGGAATAAACCGGCATCAGCACAGGTAACAATAAAGCCGCTGACATCAGTGATCTCAGGGCAAGTTTTCTATTATTTATATGAAAAGGGGCTTCTGTAACAAATATTGCTGGCTTGGATGACATGGGATTGGGCTTCACTACTGGTCATTGATAAGTGCAGGCATTATAGGAAAATGAGCCCCTGTGCAGATGTGACAAATTGTCGCAGCCGCAGACTTTTTAGAACAATGCCATCGCGGACGCTTTTCAAATACAATGTTGATCGAAAACCACGCAAGCTGATTCTTTCTTTTTCAACACTGAGCAATAGTCATTCAATGCCCCCAACAAGCTCTGAAAACACTCCCCCACAGGCTCAGCCTGGCCCTGTGCTGAATAGCGCCCAACAAGGCCAGCAGCATCTGGGCAAGGGAATCGCGTATATGATGACCGGCTCTGTGCTGTTTGCCATTGCCGATGCGCTGGGAAAACTGGTGACCCAGGGCTATCCATTGTCCCAGGTGGTCTGGCTGCGCAGTGTCTTCGGACTTATGTTGATTGCGCTGGTTATTCTTGCCAACGGTAAACCCGGCGACTTTAAAACCTCGCGGCCACTTAATCACCTTATCCGCTCCCTGGTAGGGATTAGTATGACAGTCTGCATCCTGGTCGGACTGAAGTATATTCCGCTGGCGGAAGTCACCTCGCTGGTCTTCGCCACGCCTCTTGTTGTAGCGGTGTACAGTATTACCGTGCTGCGCGAGCCCATGCGCAAGGGGATGCTTCTGGCAATAATTCTGGGACTGGTTGGCGTCATTATTGTGGTCAGACCCACCCCGGACCATTTCCATATTGCCCATCTGGTGATGCTGGGGTTTGTGCTTTCCTCTGCCTATCTGAGTATTTCAGCAAGAGCACTGGTAAAAACCGAGTCCGCCTTAACCCTTAATTTTTATATCTACCCTGCCACTATTATCGCCGGTGCCTGGTTTGCCTGGCGCGATTGGGTGACACCGGACTTCCAGTCGCTGGCCATGCTGTTTGGCGTGGCCTTTTTTGCCACACTTGCCCTGTTGTCGATTACCAAGGCCGTGCATTGCGCCAGCCCGGCAAAGGTAACGCCGTTTGATTATTCACGCATCATCTGGACACTGACCCTGGGGTTTTTATTCTGGGGAGAATTGCCGGATTCGGTTACCTGGATTGGCATCGCCGTGATTATCCTGAGCGGGCTGTATATCATCAGTCAGGGCAGGACGGTAAAGAAACCCGGATAAAGCCGCGTTGTGCCGCGAAAAGTGGCTGGCAAGAGGGCTATGAATCGCTATTTCATGCTTCATATAATGGCCACATTGCTGTAATGTTTTGTGCCAGCAACGATCAGATTGAGTGACAGGGGAAAGACTATGGAATTACAAATCAACAACGAAGTCCATGAAGTAGATGTAGAAGCAGACATGCCCTTGCTTTGGGTGTTACGGGATATTCTGGATCTCAAGGGTACCAAGTTTGGCTGTGGCATTTCCCAGTGTGGAGCCTGCACTGTTCATGTTGACGGCGAACCGGTGCGTTCCTGCTCTTATCCGGCCGCGGCCGCAGAAGGCAAGGCGATCACCACTATAGAAGGTCTGTCCGCGGATGCCTCCCATCCGGTGCAGCAGGCCTGGGTTAAACATCAGGTCCCCCAGTGTGGTTATTGCCAGTCAGGCCAGATCATGACGGCCGTGTCTTTACTGGCGAAAAAACCTCAGCCTAGCGATGCCGATATCAATGCCGCCATGACCAATCTTTGCCGTTGTGGCACTTACAAACGTATCCGCGATGCCATCCATGATGTGGCTGGTAATAATCCTGAAACCACACTGGCCTACGAAGCATAAGGAGCGGATCATGAAAAACACACCGATTAATCAAGCACGACGCCGTTTCATTCTGACCTCCGCTACTGTTGGCGGTGGTTTTGCCCTCGGCCTGCAGTTACCCACCAAAGCCCAGATGGCGACAGATGGCGGCAGTGATATCAATATCTGGGTACAAATCAGCCCTGATGACCTGGTTACCATCAAATACGCCCGTTGCGAAATGGGCCAGGGCAGTATGACCTCAGCCCCGCAGATAGTGGCTGATGAACTAGACGCCAATTGGGAACAGGTCAATATTGAATACGTGGATGTCAACGAACATATCCGTATGAATCGCGCCTGGGGCGATATGGTCACCGTGGGTAGCCAGACCATTCGCAACTCCCAGGAATACCTTCGTAATGCCGGCGCAACTGCCCGTGCCATGCTGGTGGCTGCCGCAGCTGAAGCATGGGGTGTGGATGCCTCGGAAATAGACGTTAACAACGGCATCATCAGCCATGCTGGCAGTGGCCGGCAAAGTGGATTTGGCGCTCTGGCCGCCGCTGCCGCGGCACAGGCTGTGCCGGAAACGGTCACCCTTAAAGACCCCGCAGACTGGCATATCATCGGTCAGCCATTCCCGCGCGTCGATATTCCACCTTCCGTGGACGGTACCCAGATTTATGGCGTTGATATCGAGTTACCCGGCATGGTCTATGCCTCCATCAGACAATGCCCGGTGTTTGGCGGCACCCTCAAATCCTTTGATGCCAGCAAGGCCAGATCGCGCAGGGGAGTCATTGATATTATGAGTATCGATGACAATTCAGTGGCAGTGGTTGCTGACAACTGGTGGCGCGCCAACAAGGCCCTGCAGGAAATTGAAATTCAGTGGGACAGCAATGGTAATGGCAATGTCAGCAGTGAAGACATCCTGGCTACTTTCAAGGCCAGCCTGGATGCCCCTGATGCGGCACTACTTCCCAATAACAGCGGCGATGCAGATCAGGCTCTGGCCAATGCAGACCAGGTTCTGGAAGCTGAATACTTCACGCCCTTCCTGAGTCATTCCCCCATGGAGCCCATGGGCGCCACCGTTCGTATCAACCCTGATCGCGTCGATATCTGGGCCTCCACCCAGGCGCCGGAAGGCCTGGTGTCAGAACTGGTCAATGCGCTGGGCGTGGCACAGGAAAATGTCTATGCCCATCGTGTCCAGGCCGGTGGCGGCTTTGGCCGTCGTGGTGGTTCCAGTGACTATGCCCGCTCTGCCGCATTAATCGCCGCACAGCTGCCCGAAGGCACCCCGGTGAAATTACTGTGGACTCGTGAAGAAGATACCCAGCATGATTTCTACCGCCCGCTTGCCATGTATCGCCTGAAAGCAGGGCTGGATAGCAATGGCAATATTTCAGGCTGGAAAACCAGAATTGCCAGTGGCTCAATCCTTAACCAGATGCGTGGCGTGCCCCTGCGTGGTGGTGTTGATTTCACCGCGGTGGAAGGCTTTACCCGTCTGCCTTATCAGATACCCGACCAGTTCCAGGACTTTAAACTGACGCCTACTCACGTGCCGCTGGGTTTCTGGCGCACCGTTGGCTGGTCACAAACACCCTTCGCCCGGGAACAGTTTATTGATGAACTGGCTGTGGCCGCTGGCGAAGATCCCTATCATTTCCGCCTGAAGCATATGGCGGAAGATGAGCTTTCACGTCATATTATGGAAAAGGTGGCACAGGCCATCGGCTGGGATGAGGCACCTGCTGCAGGCATTTACCGTGGCATTGCCACCACCGAACCTTATGGCAGCTTTACCGCTGCGGCTGTGGAATTATCAGTCAATGATGCCGGCGCCATTAAAATTCATCGTGTCATCCAGGGAATTAATACCGGCCATATGGTTAATCCGGACAATGTTCGGGCGCAACTGGAAGGCGCCACAGTATGGGCAATCAGCGCCGCCATGTGGGGTGAGATTACGCTGGAGGAAGGCCAGGTTCAGGAAAGTAATTTCCATAACTACCGGCTCCTGCGCATGGCAGAAATGCCGGTTATAGAAACGGTTCTGGAAGCAACCGGCGGTTTCTGGGGCGGTGTTGGCGAACCCGGCCAGGCACCCATCCTGCCTGCTTTTTGCAACGCCATTTATGCCGCCACTGGTACCCGTGTCAGGTCTCTGCCACTAAAACATCATGGTTTCAGCCTCGCCTGACATGCAACTCCTGCTCACAGCAGACTTTTCCGGACTCAGCGTCCTGGTTAAGTCTGCTGTTTTCGTCGGGAAATGAAATTGCTGGCCAGTTCCCAAAAAAAAACCGTATAACCCTTTAGAATTGAGAGCTCGAACCCCACAGCGCAAAAGTTCAATTTCAACCAGGCACTGACAACCCATGACAATGGTTAACTCTGTTTATCACACAGCCCGTAGTCTGCTGCTACCTATATGCCTTGTTGCTCCAATGGCAGTTTCTGTTTTTGCTGCTGACTTTTCTTCCGAAACGGCCTCTCTCTCCCAGCGCGAACTGGATACAGCCATACAGTCCCTGATCAGCCAGCATGGCCTGATCGGCGATCCTGCTTTTAAGCGTGGATTACGGCAAATCAAACCCGATGAAGATGCCCTGGTAAAACTGGGGCAGATTCTTTTTTTCAGCCAGACACTATCTGGCGGTTATGACAGTGCCTGCGCTGCCTGCCACCATCCTGATTTTGCCATGGGTGACGGGCTTTCCCTCGGCATTGGCGTGGTCCCTGAAAACAGTGCGGCTATCGGCCCGGGACGTCGGGTTAATGCCGATCGCGATCTTGATCCAGCCGCTGATGGCGGACCGAACATGTTTCGAAATAGTCTGACCATCATGAACACAGCCCTGTTTGACCGGGTGCTGTTGTTTGATGGACGCACCCAGGTACTGGATTCCAGGGTAGCACCAGGAGGACACGGCCAATCTGTGAATACACCGGAGTCCGGACTGCGGGCTGATTCCGACCCCGTCAGCGGCCTGCTGGCTTTCCAGGCAAAGGGGGCAATGGTCACAGATAATGAGATGCGCGGCTATTACTACACGGAATATACCGCGGGTTCAGAATACAGGCAGCATCTGATTCAACGCCTGCGCGGAGAAATTGACAGCGAATACAACACTATTGGTGCGGCAGCAGAAAACTGGCTGCAATTATTCAGAAATGGTTTGAATGCACCACAAAGCAGTGCAGAAGAATTAATCACCATGCCTAATATCCAGAGCGCTATCGCAGCCTATGAGGATTCGCAAATATTTATCGAATCGCCCTGGAAGCATTATCTGGAAGGCGAACTCACTGAAATCAGTCTCGATGCCAAACGCGGCGCCCGCCTGTTTCTGACCAGTAAAGAAGAAGGTGGTCTGGGTTGTGCCCTGTGTCATGGCAGCGATCGCTTCACAGACGAAGGCTTTTACAATATGGGCTTTCCGCAACTGGGACGTGGTTTTCGCCGTACCAACCGCACTGATCTGGGCCGCTGGCTGGAGACCGGTGACAATGCTGACCTGAATGCTTTCCGTACCCCTTCGCTGTTAAATGTGGCGATCACCGGACCCTGGGGGCATGCAGGTGCTTTTGCCAGCCTGGAAGACGTCATACGTTATCATGCCAATCCCCGTGCTGCAGTTAATGAATACGATTTTTCGCTGGCCACATTGCCGCAATTTACCGGTACCGACATCAGCTATCCCAATGCAGAGCGCTATACCCGGGAAGCCATTGCCCAGGACAGTTTTTCTGCAAGCGAACCCCTGCTACCTGGTCGCAACCTCACAGAGGAAGAGGTGAGTTATCTCACGGCGTTCTTATGGAGCCTGAGCGATGAATGCGCAATAGATACTGAATGTCTCGGTCAGTGGGCACCAGCCGGCAATGAGGATCCGGACGGTCATCTACTGGTCAGGGATGAATCTCTGGCTGCGCCCACTTTAAGCGGCGTCAGCAGTGCTGGCGCTTACCCTGATTTAATTGCACTGAATTTTCCTGACCTGGCACCACTGACAACGTTTGCTGACGTGCAGTCCTGCGAAAACAATCTGGACTCGGCCCGCAATACAGGAGAGCAGCAATTCGCGTTACGCTCCGGCTCTGATTTTGGACTGGATGATCCTCAACGCTATGGCAAGGATACCTGGTTCAGGAACCAGAATTATGTTGAAGCCACACTTTCAGCAGGTGGCGTGAGCAGTGCTTATCTGGATGAGGACTGTTGGGCAGACCTGATATTCACAGGCGGTGAAGTTTCCGGGATGAAGCTTTATCACAACGACAACGGCAATCGTTTCACCGACATCAGCGATAGTCTGCTGGAAAATACCGACCATGAATTTTCCGGCTCTGCCGTCGCGGATCTGAATGGCGACTATCGTCGCGAGCTTTTATTTGGCAATCTGTTTGGCCAGATACTGCCTGTATTTGCTCAGAACAGCAGTGGCCAATACCAGCGTATTGCCAACATCCCCATGGCCAGACCAACCTTCGGTATGTCTTTTGCGCCGCTGGATGATTCCGGCTATCCGTATTTTTACCTGGCGCACTGGAGTGGGGGTAGCGGCCAGAACGGCGCCTCCCCCGCCCTGTGGAAGACCGAATCAGGCAATACATTACGTCCCTGGGATGCTCAGGCCGGAACGACGGCTGACGATATTGACCAGTATTTTAATTTCACTCCCCTGTTTGTTGATCTCACCAGCAATGGCAAACTGGATTTACTGATCACGTCTGACTTTGAAACCACCTCGACCCTGAGGAATATATCCACTGATTCTGTCAGTCCTTTGTTCAATGACGAAACAGACTATAACGTGATAACTGATGAAAACGGCATGGGCAGCACACTGCTGGATATAGATAATGATGGTCAGCTGGAATGGTTTGTCACGTCTGTGTTTGCCATAAAGAGCAACAGAGAAGTTATTCGCGGTCTTTCATCAAAAATCGAAAATACCATGATTCCAATAAACTGGGGAGACTCAGGTAATCGTCTTTACAGCAACACAAGCACCTCTGAGCGCCTTTCTTTCAACGACATCACCGATGCAGCCGGGATTAGAATGGGGTACTGGGGATGGGGTGCGTGCGCCGCCGACTTCAATAACGACGGCTTCATCGATATCTACCATGTGAATGGCTATGGCGACATCCCCGAAGCGGTAGTTGAGGAGGACTGGCAAGTATTATCAAGAAATACTCTTGGCGAAGTCTCCCGGGATAACTTTCAGGATAAACCCGGTCTGTTATATATAAATAATGGTGACGGTACTTTCACCGATCAGGCTGAAAGCTGGGCTCTGAATGTAGCTTCGGATGGACGCGGGCTAAGTTGCTTTGATTACAACCGCGATGGCGATATTGATATCGCTATTTTTGATCACTCCAATGGTTTACAGTTTTTTGAAAACCAGGTTGGTCACGGCCCGGGACAGCAGTTCATCAATATCAGACTGGTAGGCACAGCACCCAATACCGATGCCATCGGAGCGAAAGTTACTCTGCGTGCCGATGTTGGATCAGATTTTGGCCCACAAACCCAGTTACGTTTAAGCACCGCCAATAGTCAATATAACAGTCAGACAGTCCCCGATCTGCATTTTGGCCTTGGCGAGGCAGACATTATTGACGAGATCAAGGTGCAATGGATGAACGGAGAAAGCCTGACCTGTACGAATATTCCTGCAAACCGCTTTATTGTAATCGACCAACGTATTGGCAAGTCGGCTTGCACCTTTGACTAAAATTTTATTTTATTAAACTTTATTAACTAAAAGACTTTGAATCAGAAAATAATAATTTAAAGAAATGCTACCTGCCACCTTCAAGGCGCCTTGGTTTTTTTGCAAAAGACCGTTAAAAATACTTTTCAAGCCACCACACGATTTTTCAAATTAATTCTATCTTACTGATCATAATGCATTTTTTTGACTTTCTGTTTGGCCATTTTATCCTTGTGCGCAAAAAATGTATGCTTGGGGTAAAGGGATGCAGCGGATACAGGCAAAATACTGCTACCGCTACAACAATCCCGCCACATAATTTACAAGGAAAATTATGTAAAGAAATAAACCGAAAAGACAAGGAGGAACCATACCAATGAACAGGAAATCAATTGCAATGGAAAGGAATAACCCCTCTCTTCTTCAACTGACTTTTATCACAAGTGTTTTGCTGCTATCCCGGCAAGCTGTGGCACAGGAAGAGCCCTTACTGGAACAAACAACCCAGAACCAAGAAAGCGGTGAATTAACTACATCTATAGAACACCCTTTAACACAGGATGAAAGTCATGCCAGGCGAGAAGCCGGTCTCAAGCTGTTGAAACAGGCAAACCTTAATCCGCAGCTATTTGTCGGCAAAACGCTTACTCTGGAAAACGGAAAAACTGTGGGCGAAGTGTTGATGGTCAAGCGAAAACTTGACAACCTTTTTTTATATCTGATCGTGGATGCAACGCCCTATTTTAATGAGCCAACAGAGTATGCTGTTGCAGTCAGGGATGTTTCAACCATTATTGGTGACAGAGTCTTTATTGAGCTGGCAAGTGGTATGCACCTGAGAGGGCTCACCTATTACCCTGAAGACTATACAGAGGCCGGGGATAACTTTCCGGAAGAAGCACTGGAAAACCAGTAAACTTCCTTAGTTAAATACACAATAAGGTGAGCCGGTCACCTTATATGGGAAAGAATACGGGAATCAAAAAGCTCAGGCTTGCCCACATAATTAGTGTCAGTGGAATTCCTACCTTGAGAAAATCATTAAAGGAATAGCCGCCGACAGTCATGACCAGCAGGTTGGTTTTGTATGCCATGGGAGTGGCATAACTCATATTGGCACCAAACAGTACCGCCAGTACAAAGGGTTCCACAGCAAGCCCCTGCTGTTGTGCAATGCTCATGGCAATCGGTGTGCCAATCACTGCGGCGGCATTATTGGAAACAATATTCGTCAGAATAGCCATCAGCAGCATCAAGCCACTGAGTTGCAGGGTGATTGAGGAGTCTGCGGTGAGACGGACAAACTGTCCCGCCATGACATCTGCGGCGCCAGTATTCAGCATAGCCACACCCAGGCCAAGGGACGCAGCTACAATCAATACTATCTGGGTATTCACCGCTTCCCCCACATCGCGCCAACCCAGACACCCACTCACTATCAGCAGCAACACACCGAGCACAGAACTGATGGCGATCGGCAGCAAGCCGAAAGCTGCCATAGCAACCACCAGCACCATTATAGTCAGGGCAACAGGCGCTTTTTTGGAATGGGGGAGGTCCGCAGTGCCATCAAGCACCAGGATTCTGCCAGCCTTTTTCAATTCGCCTATTTTCTCACTGGCGCCCTGAACCAGCAGCACATCACCAATCTGCAGTGGAATATTTGACATATCGGACATCAACTTTCGATTCTGTGAACCGGCCCGATGCAGTGCAAGGGTCGCCAACTGGTATCGATCTGCAAAGCGCATATTAGCCAGCGTCCTGCCCAGCAGAGGTGAGTTCTGGGTAACAATGACTTCTGCCATCTGCTGCCCTTGAGCCTGCAAAGGGTGTTCTTCATCCACTTTGCTGTCACTGCTATAAAGTTCTGCCCCCAGCAGTTTCTCAAAGCTTTTCAGGTTGTCAGGGGTGTCGCGGACCAGCAACTGATCACCTGCACCAAGCTTGATGCTGCCATGGGCAACAGACAGATAGTCAGTTCCTGCCCGTTTAACGTATAACACCTTGATTTCGTCATCGGTTTTTTCTACCGCTTCCTTTAAGGTAAGTCCATCAGCAGCCCCCTCTTCATTAATATTCAGCGCTGCTGAATAAATACGCGGTGAAGAGTCCTTCAATTCCGATTCCCGCTCCGGCAGTATGCGTGGAGCAATCAGCCAAAGATAGGCAATGGCCAGGGTACTGGTAATCGCTACCGGTGCCAGGAACTCAAACATGCTGAAGCTTTCCATACCCATGCTCACCGCAACCGAAACCACCAGCAGATTGGTGGAGGTCCCTATGGTAGTTCCCATACCGCCGATGAGCGTGGAAAAACCCATCGGCATAAGTATGCGCGAGGCTGGCGTCTGGGTTTTCAGGGAGACGCTGGTCAGTATGGGTAAAAGCAGAATAACGACAGGAACATTATTCACAAAGGCACTGAGTCCTGCGCCTACCACCAGAGTGAGCAGAAACGACAGTTGCGGGGAAATTTCCCAGAATCTTGCCAGCATCCTGCCGATGGGCTCCAGAGCACCGGTACGCGCCAGGCTGTGCCCCACGATCATGAGTGCAGTGACAGCAACCAGGGCCTCATGACCAAAACCGGAAAAAAAGTCTATTGCATGCAGTGTCTGGCCGTCATGGCTGTAGGGAAATAGCTCAAAACCTGCGGTCAGCGTCACCAGCACAAATAGACTGGAGGTTTCCAGCGGGATTTTATCGCGGGTGAAAAGTACCAGCGCGATCACGGTAAGTACCAGCACGCCCATGGCATGAGGATTAAGAGATAATTCTATCGGCATAATTTCGGTATACTGCTGCCGCTCGACAAGCCACCTATACTAAACCATCAGTGAGCTATAAGGACACACCTGAATATTCATGTCAGACCAAAGCGATTATATTTTTGTATACGGCACACTGCGCAGTGATTCCGACTCCGAAAACTATCACAGACTCATTGCTCCCGGGTTCACTCTGGTAGATCGTGCCACGGTAGCCGGCAGACTTTATTTGATCACGGATTACCCGGGCTTGCTGCGCGCGGAAAACAGACATGAAAAGGTTGTCGGGGAATTGTATGCATTCAGTGGCGGAGAATCCGCGCTTGCGGATCTGGATGAGTATGAAGAATGTGCCGCTCATTCACCGCAACCGCATCTGTATACCCGTAGCCGGGAAACCATTTCATTGCAGGATGGATCTGTCTATTCCGCCTGGGTGTATTTCTACAATCTGCCGGTCGCTGAAGAACAGCTCATCAGGTCCGGCGATTTTCTGGACCCGTTCTAGAAAATTCCCGAAAAACATCCTGCCAGCCCAGGTTTTATTCCTGTAAACTCGCGTTTTTTCCTGCCGCAACAAAATGCCATGAAAGATCTGACACAGGGTTCCATAATTCGTACCATACTGACCATGGCGGCGCCCGTGGCTGCCGGTATGATTTTCCAGACCCTGTACCTGTTAATAGATCTTTATTTTGTTTCTGCCCTCGGTGATGCTGCCATAGCGGGCGTCGGGGCGGCTGGCACTTTATTTTTTGTTGTTATGGCGCTAAGCCAGATCCTCGGTGTGAGTGCTGTCGCCCTGATATCCCAGGCGGTAGGACGCAAGGACCAGGACTATGCCAATCTGGTATTCAACCAGTCCATGGTGCTGGCAGGCATATTTGCCATCGCCACGTTGGTGGGTGGCTATACCCTGTCAGACCTTTTCATGGCCACCATTGCCGCTGGAGATGCCCAGCGTCAGGGCGTTATTTTTCTGAACTGGTTCCTGCCTGCCATGGGTATGCAATTCGCCATAATGGGAATGGGCTCTACCCTGCGTGCCACCGGTATCGTTAAACCCACCATGATGATTCAGGTCATCACCATCATTCTCAATATTATTCTGGCTCCCATGCTCATTGCCGGCTGGGGTCCAGGCCCGGCGCTTGGTGTTATGGGGGCAGGCCTGGCTACCACAATTTCCAGTGCGATCGGGGTTATTCTGCTGCTGACCTACTTCATCAAGCTGGAAAAATACGTGTCTTTCCAGCCAAGCCTGTGGAAACCGCACTTTGCAATCTGGGGCAGGATGTTAAATATAGGGCTACCAGCAGGTGGTGAGATGCTGCTTATGTTTGGTTATTTTGCCATCGTCTACTGGCTGATCCAGGATTTCGGTGAGGCCTCCCAGGCGGGTTTCAGTATCGGCGGGCGCATCATGCAATCCATATTCATGCCAACCATGGCCATTGCCTTTGCTGTAGGGCCGATTGCCGGCCAAAACTTTGGCGCCGGACATGGCGATCGGGTGCGAGAAGTCTGTTACAAGGGGATTATGCTCAGCGCCATTGTCATGTTCGTGGTCACTCTGGTATTACAATATCACCCTGAAACCATCATTGCCTCATTTACAGAAGAGGCTGAAGTCATCAGCGTCGGTGCCGGATTCCTGCAAATTATTTCCTGGAACTTCGTGGCCCAGGGTATTATTTTTACCTGTTCCGGTATGTTTCAGGGGCTGGGTAATACCAGGCCTGCCATGCTCAGTTCTGCCAGTCGCCTGATCATCTTTGTTCCCATTGCTGTGTGGATGAGCAAACAGGACGGCTTTACAGAAAACCAGATCTGGTATGTCTCGGTATTGTCCGTCACCCTGCAGGCAGTAATCAGCTTCCTGTTGGTACAAAAGGAAATGACCTTAAAACTTAAAGGACTGCAACAACCTGAAACGCTCGCTACGGTCCCAACCTGAGACTGTTCCTGTTAGCATGATTTCCCGTTAATGCAGGATTTGCGTCCCGGCTTGCGCCAGTGAAATTACTTCAGCCACAACATCATCCAACGTGAGAAAAAACAGGTACCATGCCTTTACTTACCCTTAAAGATATCCATCTGGCCTATGGCCCCCAGGTTTTGCTTGAAAAGGAAGCCATGACCATTGAGTCTGGCGACATTATCGGGCTGCTGGGACGCAACGGGGTCGGCAAGACCTCCCTGCTGAAGATTCTGATTGGTGAGAATAAACCGGACAGCGGAGAACGTTGGCTAAGCCCCGGTATGCGCATCGCCGCACTGGAACAGGAACTGCCCTTCCAGGCGGAAGAAACTGTCTATGAGTTTATCGCCGGTGGACTGGAAAAAGTAGGTCGCCTGTTAAAGGAATACCATCAGCTTACTGTACTGTCAGATGGCATTCCGGACATGGACAAACTGGCCCGACTGCAAACTGAAATTGATGCCATTGATGGCTGGAAAATTCAGCAAAAGGTCGAAACCGTTATCAGCCAACTTGAACTGCCCAGTGACAGCCTCATGTCGAGCCTCTCGGGAGGCTGGTCCAGGCGGGCTGCACTGGCTAGAGCGCTGGTACTGGATCCGGATATTTTGCTGCTGGATGAACCCACCAACCATCTGGATATTCCTGCTATCGAATGGCTGGAAAAACTGTTGCTGGATTTTCGCGGCGCTATTGTGCTTATCACCCATGACAGAACCTTTCTGCAAAAAGTGGCGAATCGCATTATGGAGCTTGATCGTGGCCACCTGATTTACTGGCAGCATGATTACGAAGGCTTTTTAGTACATCGAGATCAGCAACTGGCCGCTGAAGCAAAAACCCACTCTGAATTTGACAAGAAACTGGCCAGGGAAGAAGTCTGGATTCGCCAGGGTATCAAGGCTCGACGTACACGCAATGAAGGCCGCGTGCGCGCGCTTGAAAAAATGCGCGACGAGTTAAAAGCGCGACGCAATGTTCAGGGCAACGCCAGAATTTCTCTCAACAAAAGTGATGCCTCTGGCAAGATTGTGGTTGAAGCACTGGGCATCAAGCATGGCTATGATGACAAACAGCTGGTCAGGGACTTCTCCATTACTATTATGCGCGGCGACCGCATTGGCCTGATTGGCCCTAATGGCACCGGCAAAACCACCCTGCTGAAAATATTACTTGGACAACTTACCCCGGATCACGGCAAGGTAAAAATCGGCACGCGTATCGAAATTGCCTATTTTGATCAACTCCGGGAACAACTTGAGTTGCAAAAAACTGTTCAGCAAAACCTCGCCGATGGTGGAGACTTTGTCACCATTAATGGACGCGATGTCCATGTGATCAGTTATCTACAGGATTTCCTGTTTACCCCTGATCGCATACGCCAGCCGGTGAAATCACTTTCAGGAGGCGAACAGAATCGTCTGATTCTTGCCCGCCTTTTCAGCAAGCCCGCTAACGTGCTGGTTTTGGATGAACCCACCAATGACCTGGACATGGAAACCCTGGAATTGCTTGAGGAAATACTGCTGTCATTTGAAGGCACCCTGTTACTGGTCAGTCATGACCGCGCCTTCCTGGACAACGTCGTTACCAGTTCAATCGTATTTGAAGGTAATGGGGAAGTGAACCATTATGTTGGTGGTTATCAGGACTGGATTGATCATGGCGGCTCCTTTAACAGCGAAGTCAGCGCTGAAAAACCGACGCTGCCCCGGGAAAATGCAGAACAGGCGAAATCACAAAAACCACAACCAACCCAGCCACGCAAACTGTCTTACATGCTGCAACGGGAGCTTGATCAGTTGCCCGGCAAAATAGAAGAGGCAGAAACCAGGCTAAGGCAGCTGGAAGAGACCATTTCCAATCCCGAGTTTTATCAGGATGAACAGCCCCGCATCGACGAAGTGCTGAAACAGGTCTCCGTCGCACAGGAGAGCCTGGAAAAACTCTATGCACGCTGGGAAGAAATAGAACAGGGTCAGCAATAATTCATGACTCCCTATGTAATCCTTTTTCTGGTTTTCCTTGTCATTTTTGTCGGCATCACCTATCCCGGATGGCGCCAAAAGCAAATCCTCAGCAAGCCATTTCCTCCAAGCTGGCAATCCACTATTGATCAGCGTCTACCCTTTTTTCAGAAACTGACCGCATCAGAACAAGGCCAGCTAAAAGACATGGTGAAGCTGTTTATCGCCGGCAAAACATTCTATGGCTGTGATGGGCTTGAAATGAATGACGAGATAAGAGTCACTATTGCAGCGGAAGCCTGCCTGTTACTGCTAAACCGAAAAACAGGAATCTATCCACGCCTTAAACATATCCTGGTTTATCCTTATGCATTTCGGGCCGGTCATGACCGACATAGCCCTGATGGCACGGTGGATACTTCTGAGCGGGGCTTACTCGGTGAATCCTGGCATTATGGCAAAATCATCCTGTCATGGGATGATGTCGACAAAGGCATCAGGAATTTCCAGGATGGACAGAATGTTGTACTGCATGAGTTTTCTCACCAGCTGGATAGTGAATCCGGCTCAGCCAATGGCGCACCGGTTTTACACAGCAACAGCTATACCACCTGGGCAAATATTCTTTCGAAAGAGTTTGAGGAATTAAACAAGGATTTTTCCAATCACCACAAATCAGTCATGGATTACTATGGCGCGACTAATCCCGCCGAATTTTTTGCCGTGGCGACAGAAACCTTTTTTGAAAAACCCGAAAAGCTGAAAGAAAAACATCCGGAACTATTCGAAGTACTCAGAAAATATTACGCATTAAACCCTGAAGACTGGCATTAGATCCTTTTTCAGAGTCGTATTAGTTATTGTCGGGGTAAAAAAATAAAGACAAAAAAACCAGCCAAAAGGCTGGTTTTTTTATCAGGCTTTATTCTCTACTTTTATTACTTGGTGAGCATGGCGTAAAGCTCGTCTTTCAAATGTAAGCGACGTTTCTTGGCTTCTTCTTCAGTCATGGAAGACACTGGTGTTACCTCGTTCTCCATCTTCTCTACCTCTGTTGTTAGCTCATGATATTCATCAAACAGTCTTCGAAAATGGTTATTACTTGTCTTCATTTCATGGATTTTATCGTTCAATTCGGGAAATTCATGGTGTAGATCATGGTGTTCAATTGACATATTGTCTCCTTATGAGCTTACTTCTGGCTCGGTAAAAAAATCTTTATACTGATTATCTGACAGGTAAAGCTGACATGCTTAATAGTAACCTTGGCACGATGTTACCATGTTGATTTACATCATTTCACCACTAAACACTTTATGGATAAAACCAGCCTGGGCACTGCAAATCCAGCTCTGCATAGCTTGATAAATGAGACTGTGATTTTACTGACCGGGAGTGTACTGGCATTATTGGGTTTCTGATACCCGGTTCATCATTAATGGTGTTTAATCAGTTTTTAGTTACTTCCATTAAATTTTAAAATAAAGCAAACCATGGAATTTAAAGATGAATAAACCCTTAAGAAAACCTGTTACCCGCTTTATCGCTTTACTCGCCCTTGTCCTTTTTACAGGGGTTGTCAGCGCACAACCTGAAATTGATCCGACCCGCTGGGAAAGTGATATGCAGGCATTTCAACGCCAGGATGAGCTTGATCCGCCACCACAGGGGGCTATTGTACTCACAGGCAGCTCCAGTATCGCTCGCTGGAATGATCAGGCTGCTGCAGCCCTGTCTCCACTCACTGTGATACCGAGAGGTTTCGGTGGCAGCGTGATGGGGGATCTATTGTTTCATCTTGAGCGCGCAGTACTGAAGTACAAGCCTCGAGCCATTCTGATCTATGAAGGTGATAACGATACGTCTTATGGTATCCCTGCAGAAACTATCCTGGATCAGTTGCAGCAGATTATCAGCCGCATTCACGAGGAGTTACCACAATCACGCATTTACGTACTATCCGTCAAGCCAAGCATCCTGCGGAAAAGCATCTGGCAAAATGCACAGCTGGTAAATGCCGGCTACAGAATGATTGCCGCACAGGACCCTCTGGTACATTATGTTGATGTGGCGAATCCTTTTCTGAAGCAAGATGGCACAGTGATGGACGACATTTTCATCTCGGACGATCTGCACCTTAATACCATGGGCAATCTGATCTGGGGGGCAAGCATACGCGCTGCCCTGATGCCTCTTGAAGCCCGGCATGAATCAACTTTGAAAGACTGATCCATAACCCCGGGCATGGATGAGACAGACAATAAAAAAGGGGACTGGGATGAAAACTATTTATGCGCTTTTACTGACCATTTGTTGCACACAGGTTGTTGCCGAAGTGGCTACTTTTTCTACCAGCGATAACACACTGAAGGTTCCTTTGCTGGTCATTAACGGGTCGGTGTATTACGAAGATGTCTCCTTTACCCTGGACAGCAAGACAGGAAAGTTCAGCATCATGTCCGCCAGCAAGTCTGATATCGAAGCAGTGGGCGCCCAAACCGCAAAATTATCATCAACAGCCCCTGCAATATTATTTACCAATGACACCCTGAGCCTGCTGGATATCCAGGATTCACGATGCCCGCAAGACGCTCAGTGCATAGTGGCCGGTGAGGTCACTATTGGCCTGCAGTTGCAAGACCACAACACCAATGCCATTACCCTGATGGAATTAACCCTGGAAGGAAACGGGGATGTGCCTGGAGAAGCAGTAAAAACAAAAGATTACAGTTTCAGATTACTTGATGCATCACCTTACCCCGCGCTAGACACCACTATTATCGAAGGGGATTACAGTTTCACAGTAGAGTACTCCCTTAACCTGAACTAACGCCTGCTAATTACTACCGATAACCTGAGGGGAGATACCTTATCGCGAATAAAATTGCCATCTTCGTCGATGTTCAAAACATCTACTACACCACCCGTGAAGCCTATGGTCGCCAATTCAATTACCGTGCTTTTTGGCAACAATTGAGCCAGCAGGGTGAAATCGTCGTTGCCAAAGCCTATGCCACCCATCGCGGGGATGAAGGCCAGCTTAAATTTCAGAGCGCACTGAAACATATTGGCTTTACGCTTAAACTCAAACCCTATATTCAGCGCAGTGATGGCTCTGCAAAGGGTGACTGGGATGTGGGTATAACCATTGATGTACTGGATGCCGCTAAAGATGTCGACACCGTGGTACTGCTTTCCGGCGACGGCGATTTTGATCAGTTACTGGATAAAATTATCAAGGATTGTAATGTCAGCGCCGAGGTTTATGGAGTACCTTCCCTGACAGCAACCTCCTTACAACAATCTGCCACAGCGTTTCATCCTATTACTGATCACTTGCTGCTTTGACCAGTTTTCTGCGAGCTGGCGTTAATAATTCCCTGCATAACCAGGAAGCTGTCACTTTTTTCCTTTATCTTTTATCCTTTATCCTTTATCCCCATTTAGAATCTTTGACCGAAAGGGTTTCTTCGAAATATGAAAATCATAATTTCAATTGCCGCACTAGCACTGCTTATGGCCTGCTCAGCAGAACAGTCCTCTTCTGAAACGCCCTTGACAGTGGCGTCCGACATTAATGAACCCGTTAATCAGGCGCCTGTTGAAAACACCATTGCTAATGAATATTTCGACACCGACACCAGTGTCCTGACCCTGATGAATGCCATTATTCAGCCCAGTGCTCTGGAACTTTGGCAGGCTGTACGTTATGTGGTTACAGCAGATGGTGTTGAAGAAGATATCCGTCCGCAAACCGATGCGGACTGGTTTCGCTTGCAGGCCAGCGCTATCAGCCTGATAGAAGTGGGCAATTCATTGTTGGTACCTGGACGCGTAATGGACAATGACCCAATTGATCCGGATTACCCCGACTACCAGTATCGGCCTGAAGAGATTCAGGCGCTGGTAGAATCTGATGCAGAGAACTGGCGCGCTTATATCAAGGAGATGCAGTTTTTTACAAAAAATACCCTTGAGGCCATTGAAGAAAAAGATTTACTTGGCCTGATGGAAACAGGCGCAGCTATCAACAATGCCTGCCAGGGTTGTCATGCTGAATTCTGGTATCGGCCAAATAACTGATACCACTGCCTGTAATATAAGCCGCTAAATTTCAGTGATGATGACCACCCGGGCCATGGGCATGACCATGGCTGAGTTCTTCCGCACTGGCTGGACGCACCTCGACGATTTCCACATTGAAGTTTAGCGCTTTGCCGGCCAGCGGATGATTGGTATCCACAGTCGCCATGGTATGTCCTACCTTCAGTACCGTTACCTGACGCTGTCCCTGCTGGGTATGCACGACGGCGGTCATACCCGGTTTCCATGCACGGGCTCCACCCAGGTGTTTCAGGGGAACGCGCTGTTCAGCATTGTCCTCCCGTTCGCCAAATGCCTCGGCAGCGCTCAGCTTGACTTCCACCTTGTCGCCACTGGTTTTGCCAACCAGCGCATTTTCGAGCCCGGGCATCAGGCTGCCATGGCCATGTAGATAGGTCATGGGACTGGATTCATCGGCACTGTCCAATAACTCACCGCTATCATCTTTCAGGGTGTAGTGGAACCTGACTACGCTGTCTTTATCGATATTCAACGCTTACTCCAATAATCCAAGGGTTGTGATAATCAGGCCATAAGAGCCAGACTTGTTTTTCGCGTCCGCCTAAGCCCTGACGTGAGTATTAAACCAGCCCAGCATTTGTTCCCATGCCTGAGTCGCTGCTGCTTCGTTATAACGCTCCGGCGTGGCGTCATTAAAGAAACCATGCACCGAGTTTTCGTGAATATGGCCTTCGTGGGTAACTCCTGCATCGGCCAGAGCCTGCTCATAGGCCGGCCAGGCGCCAACCAGACGGGCATCCAGGGCACCATGCTGCACCTGAATGGCGGCCTTGATGTTTGCTACCTGATCCAGTGGCGCGCCACCACCATAAAAAGGCACTGCCGCTGCCAGATCAGAACCAAGTCGCACAGCCATTTGATTGGAAACGCTGCCGCCATAACAAAAGCCCGTGATACCAATCCTGCCAGTACAGTCATCACGATTTTTCAGCCACAGGGCGCTGGCCACGATGTCCTCAAAACGCTTGTCAGGATCCAGGCCGCTGAACAACTGCCCACCCTGGTAATCGTCGCCAGGATAACCACCCACAGAAGTCAGTACATCGGGCGCAAAGGCCATAAAGTTGGCCAGGGCCAGGCGTCGCGCTACATCTTCGGTATGGGGATTGAGACCCCGGTTTTCATGCACCACCACGATGCCCGGTAATTTTGCCGGTTCGGCAGAACGACTGTCGGCGCTATAGGGACGCACCAAATAGCCGCGAATAAAGCCATGCCCCTCAGGGGACGGCAAAGTAACGTAATCGGCACGAATGCGTTCGTCATCGCGAGCGATCTGCTGCCCCATGGCATAGTCCGGCATGAGGGCGTCAACGATGGCTCCGGCGGTCAGCCCGGCAACAGCAAACTTTTTCACGCCATTAAGAAAGCTGCGGCGATTGATCTCACCGTGAATAAACTGGTCATAAAGCTGAACGGCTTCGGGGGGGACGGTACGCCTTTCTTTGCGAGTCTGTTTACCTGAATCTTTACCTGAATCTTTAACTGACATGGTTTATTACTCCATTTATTTTCTTACAAATAATTATTCCAATTTAACAGCGCAAGCCAGCTCATTAGCAATATGTGACTCTGACTTCCCGATTATGCCCGCGCATGTGCTAGTTTGGAATATTGCGCGTTTGAATCAGCCACTGGCCGTTTTTCTTGACGATAACATCATCATAATAGCCCATATTGGTAACGTTAAAAGGACCACCTGAAGGACCAGTAACGATCTGCCAGTAAGAACGGTGACGGGCCTGCGTATCGCTATCAAACTCAATCAGGGTATTTGAGATTGAGTGATAACTTTTCAGCGCCGGTTCCGGCGAATTCGCCACTCTGGTAATAAACTCCCTGATTTCCTTGCGGCCGTTCAGCGTAGCGCCGGTAAAGCTGAACACCGCATCATCAGCAAAGACACTGACATAGCCTTCGACATCCCGGGAATCATAAACGTGAGCATATTTAACAATCAGCGTCTGAATGGCGGCATAATCCCTGGCACGTGAATCTGTCATGTCCTCAGCGCCAATACTTTGTAGCGGGGTAACAGCAGTCACGATGATTGCCAGCATTATTGAGCAGGTCATTTTGAACACATGTTTCATGATCTTGTCTCTTCGGGTTTTTAGTGTGAGTCAGGGTAACCTGAGTCAGCCTGCAAAATCCATCAGTCTGGAAACACCGCCCTTGCAGAATTTATTCACTGCAATGCTGAATAGTCAGTATTACTGAGCATGAAAACCTGCGGCCGTTGCAGGGGTACGTTATATTTCAGACGCAGGGACTGCCAGGCCGGGTCAGCAGCAAATCCCTGCCAAACCTCCTCGCGGTGAGCACGGTCACGGTAGGCCAGCATATAAACCAGGGTATTCGGGCTTTCCACATCTTGCCAGGCACCGATAATTTCTGCACCGTTTCTTTCAAAGATAGCCACTTCCTCTTCCCGAAAGCGCTGATGCAAGGCATCAATACCACCATTGAATTCACCAGTGCCAACACGCTCCGTGTCAACGGTATACATGCGCAGCTCGAAGCAGCGGGCATTAACATCAACATTGCCGGCCACCTCAGCCGGCAACTGACCACGGGGACCACAGGCTGAAAGCGGCGCATCATTCTGTGCGGCCATGATTTGATCTGGTAACACCACACTATTCACGATGACGAGCATACCCATAGCGCAAACAAAGCCTGCGCCTGCCAGAATTTTTCTGTTCATACTTTCTCTCCGAAAATTATAAAAATGTTTACATAAAGGAATGGTCTGCCACTACTTCCGTCAACAGGTAACCGGCATCAGGATCACCTCTATGATCCGCCTGTCCCTGCAGTATCGATAGTAGTTTAACTAAACGTCTATTCATGAAAACGCACCCTCGTTATTATTATGTGGACCAAAACGCAGTATATGGAGCCCGCAGGGCATAATCCAGCCTGTGTGATGCATATACAGGGCCGACAGCAAAAACTATACTTTCACTCAATCAAGTTTCCATAAAGAGGAATGCAACATGAACTGCCACCAGATAAAACTTATTGCCAGCCTGTTACTTGGTCTATGTGTCAGTGATGTTATGGCTCAGCCTGAAGGCAGTCCAAACCAGAATCCCGAACAAAACTATAGTCAGGACAATCAATGGGGACAGGCGTCGGCTGGTGCCTGGGACGGTTCCACCTCATGGATTACGGCAGATGGCAAAGGCCTTATCTATGTGCTGGTACGCATCAAGCCCTACGTACGCATCTTCAATCGTGAGGGCACATTTCTGCGTTCATGGAGCGGCTCTGAAGAACTCGGTAGTGCACACAGCATCACCATAGATAAAGAGGATAACGCCTGGATTAGCGATTCTGCCCGTCATGTCATCCGCAAATACAACACAGGTGGTGATTTGCTTATGACACTGGGTATAGCGGATGAAGCTGGCGACAACAGCTCACAGGACAAATTCAATCAGCCCAATCATGTCTATATCGCTGACAATGGTGATATCTATATTTCCGACGGCTATGTGAATTCCCGTGTCGTGCATTTCAATCCCGCAGGAAAATTCATTCGCACCATCGGCGGTGTCAAAGGCAGCGGCCCCGGTGAATTTCAGGCCGTGCATGGCGTGGCCCTGGATTCAAAAGACAATATTCTGATTAACGACAGTGAGAACTTTCGCGTCAATGTTTTCGACAAGGACGGAAACTTCATGGAGAGCTGGCCCTACCCTTCAAGAGGTGGCATCGAGGTGCGGGAGAATGACGTGGTGTATATCAGCGATGTTAATGAAGGCAAAGTAAGCATCGTCAGGGATGGTGAGTTACTTGATACCGCCTACGCACCCCGAGCCCACGGTTTAGCCGTGGATTCTGACGGCACGATTTATACCTCCGGGGCATCCCGCATGAATGTATATAAGCTCACCCCGAAAGATTAGAAATGCGTGTTAGCCCTTAGAGAAGAAAAAAATGTCGGATAACGGCTTTGCAAGCCTTATCCGACCTACCCTCTGAAGCTTGTAACTTGCGACTTGTGACTATTTTTAAGCCATCAGCTCGAGAATTTCTTTCGTCTTTGCTTCCATCAAGGCAATATCACCGCGTGATTCAACGTTGAGGCGTACCACGGGTTCTGTATTGGACATGCGTAAATTAAAGCGCCACTGCGCAAAGCTGACACCAACACCATCGGTATAATCGATATCTTCGGCATCCTCTTTATAGTGGTCCAATACCCTGTCGATCACTGCCTTGGCATCGCTCACTTCACGATTGATTTCGCCACTGGCAGGAAAGCGCTGGATACATTCCTCTACCAGTTGAGAAAGTGGCTTGCCAGACTCGCTCATTATTTCCAGCACCAGCAACCAGGGCACCATACCACTGTCACAGTAATAAAAATCCCGGAAATAATGGTGGGCACTCATTTCGCCACCATAGACAGCATCCACTTCACGCATTTTTTCCTTGATGAAGGCGTGGCCTGACTTGCACTGGACAGCCTCACCACCATTGGCTTCTACCACCGCCCGGGTATTCCATACCAGACGTGGGTCATGGACGATCTTGCTACCCGGCTGTTTCTTCAGAAAGGCCTCGGCCAGCAATCCAACAATGTAGTAGCCCTCAATAAAACCGCCCTTTTCATCAAAAAAGAAACAGCGATCAAAATCGCCATCCCAGGCAATTGCCACATCAGCACCCTCATCAAGTAACTTGTCCGTAGTGGGCTGCCGATTTTCCTGTAACAGCGGATTGGGAATGCCATTGGGAAAATGGCCATCAGGCTCGTGATACATCTTGATGAATTCAAACGGCAGATGTGGCTCAAGCAAATCGATTACCGGCCCGGCGCCGCCATTGCCGGCATTACACAGCACTTTAAGAGGTTTCAGTTTTTTAACATCAATATAGGACAGCAGATGCTTGATGTAATCCTTCTTTACATCCACCTGGGAGTTAGTACCCTTCACAGGCGCCATGTCAAACTTATTAATTTCGGCCAGTTTTCGAATCTCTTCAAGGCCAGTATCTGCACTGATGGGTTTGGAGTTCTCGCGAACAAATTTTATGCCATTGTAATCTTTCGGGTTATGACTGGCGGTGACAACAATGCCGCCATCCACGCCAAGAAAACTGGTGGCGAAGTAGATTTCTTCGGTCCCACATTGACCTATATTGGAAACATCTACGCCGGAATCTGTAAGACCTCGAGTCAGTGCGGCACATAAAGCCTGGCTGCTCAGGCGAATGTCATAACCCACCACGACTTCCTTGGGCTTGATAAAAGCCGCATAAGACTGACCAATCCGATAGGCGACTTCTTCATTCAACTGGTCCGGTATTCGCCCACGCACGTCATAGGCTTTAAAACAGGTAATGGTTTGCAAGGTTTACTGCTCCCTTTTACTTACAACAGATAAGCGTCTGGTGATCTTTTTAATACAGGTTGTTCTCAAAATAAAACTTGCTGGCTTCCATGAAACCCGGCACTGAGCCGCAGTCAAAACGTCGACCTTTGAATTTATAGCCCAACACACCAGCACCCCTGGTGGCCTGGGTCAGCAATGCATCAGTAATCTGTACCTCGTTATTTCTGCCTGGTGGTGTGTCACGAATAATGTCAAAAATATCCGGTGTTAAAATATAACGCCCGATGATAGCCAGGTTGCTGGGCGCATCGGCGGGATCAGGTTTTTCCACCATATCGGTGATCTTAATCAGACCGGGTTCTATTTCATCGCCGGCAATAACCCCGTACTTATGAGTTTCATCCGCTGGCACTTCCTCTATGGCAACAATACTGCAGCGATGTTTTTTATACAGCTCTACCATCTGCGACAGCACGCCCTGATCCGGGGAATAACACAAATCATCTGCCAGCACGACAGCAAAAGGCTGATCACCAATCAGGGTTTCACCGGTAAGAATGGCATGCCCCAGGCCTTTCATCTCGATTTGGCGGGTATAGGAAAAGGTGCAGTTATCAATGACATGACGGATTTGCTCCAGCAATTCCTCCTTGTCGGTTCCCGCGATCTGGTGCTCCAGTTCATAGTTGATATCGAAATGATCTGCCAGCGCGCGCTTGCCACGGCCGGTGATAATAGCCATAACATGCATCCCCGCCTCCATCGCTTCTTCCACCCCATACTGAATCAGAGGCTTGTTAACGATAGGCATCATTTCCTTCGGCATGGATTTGGTGGTGGGCAAAAAACGCGTGCCATAACCGGCTGCCGGGAATAAACATTTTTTTATCGGGGAATCAGACATACTTTCCTTTTAAAGTTTATTTAAAAATTTACGTTTCTGTTTCTTTTTTAAATGAGATAAAGGAAAAAGGATAAAAGATAAAGGAGTATACTTTCAGACTTACCTGAACCCGTTTGCCTTTTCCTTTTTCTTTTATCCTTTATCTGTTTTCAAGTCTGTACGCGTCCATACACATCATCAAAACGTACGATATCATCTTCACCAAGATAATCACCACATTGCACTTCTATCAACACCAATTCTTCAGTTTCACGATTTTCCAGACGATGCTTTGTTTCTATCGGAATATAAGTGGATTGATTCTGCTGCAGGACGACTTCTTTCTCGCCCACTGTCACCAGCGCTGTACCCTCTACCACAATCCAGTGTTCTGCACGCTTATGGTGCAATTGCAGTGAAAGCGCTGCACCGGGATTAACCCGCAGTCGCTTGACCTGAAAACAGTTGCCATCAGTCAGCGATTCATAGGAGCCCCAGGGGCGATAAACCCTGACATGACTGTCAGTTTCCGGCCTGCCAGCCAGCTTGATGATATCAACAATATCCTTTACTTCCTGGACCCGATTTTTTGCCGAGACCAGCACAGCATCCGGTGTTTCTATGACTACAGCATCATCCATGCCAATCACAGACACCAGTCGCGATTCTGCATGGATATAGGAGCCACTGACATCTTTCAGAATGACGTCACCCTGACTGACATTGCCGTCGGCATCACCTTCACCATGCTCCCAAAGAGCCGACCATGCGCCCAGATCATTCCAGAGCGCATCCAACGGGATCACTACGCCGTCCCGGGTATGTTCCATCACCGCATAATCAATGGAATCAGCAGGACAACGTTGAAAAACGTCCTTTGGAATACGCTTGAAATCAAGATCATCGATGCATTGCTGCCAGGCCTCTTCGCAAACCTGAAGGATTTCACCAGCGTGACTTTTCAGTGATGTCAGGTAGGTAGCCGCGGAAAACATGAACATACCGCTATTCCAGTAATAATCGCCGCTTTCAAGATAAGACTTCGCCGTTTCCAGATCGGGTTTTTCCACAAACCGGTCGATCCTGAAGCCATCCCCGGCAACCGCGCCACGCCTGATATAACCATAACCGGTTTCGGGCTTCTCCGGCACGATACCGAAAGTAACCAGGGCCCCGATATCGGCCTGTAAGGCTCCTTGTGCAATGGCCTGATGGAAGGCCGGAATATTGCCTATAACATGATCTGCCGCCAGCACCAGTAATGTCGCATCATCAGCCTTATCAGCTTTCTCGCCAACCGCCGCGAGGGCCGCAAGGGCAACCGCAGGCGCGGTATTTTTGCCTTCAGGCTCGAGAATGATGGTGACGTCTGACGGGTCGTAGTCAAGGTCAAGGGCACGTAATTGTTCCGCCACAAGAAAGCGATGCTCATGGTTGCAAACGACAATAGCGGGACCAATATTCGCCAGGCCCTGCAGACGCGTGAGACTTTGCTGGAAAAGCGAAGGTGAGCCAGGCTGAAAAGAGACAAACTGCTTGGGATACAGCTTGCGCGAGACCGGCCATAACCTTGAGCCCACGCCGCCCGCCATAATGACCGGTCTTATCATTTCTACTCCAGTTTAAAGTCAGGCGCTTTTCAACAAGCATATTACTGACAATTTCATATTCCGCTGCTATTTGCTCAAATGCGCGATTATAAAGGCATTCAGGCAAATAATCAGGGGCTATGGCACTTTAGGCAATAAAAGCGAAAATCAAATAAGCGCAATAGACTCTAGGGTTTCAAAAGAGATATCTCTATAATAGCCAGTTTTTTGCAGGGAACCCGGTTAGAGCCGGTAATATCAAATGTCTTCAGCCTTCTTTACACCTAAAAGCAGTTACGAAAAAGATGACTTAATCGCCTGTGGCCATGGCGATATGTTTGGCCCGGGCAACGCAAAGCTGCCTACTGACAATATGCTGATGTTTGACCGGATTCTGAAAATCTCGTCTGATGGCGGCAGTGAGGGCAAGGGCCATATTATTGCCGAACTGGATATCAATGCCGACCTGTGGTTTTTTGATTGTCATTTCAAGGGGGATCCGGTCATGCCCGGCTGTCTTGGCCTGGATGCCATGTGGCAGCTGGTTGGTTTTTATCTTGGCTGGCGCGGAAACCCGGGCAAAGGTCGCGCCCTGGGCTGCGGCGACGTAAAATTTACCGGCGAGATTCTGCCGCAAAACAAGAAAGTGGTTTATGAACTCGACATCAAACGCCTTATTGAACGCAAGCTCATCATGGGCATAGCTGACGGCAAGGTTTCAGTTGATGGCAAGGTCATTTATACTGCAAAAGGGCTCAAAGTAGGCCTGTTCAAACCGGATGAAAAGCTGGGGGCATAAGCACTTACAACCGGTAAGATTCTTTTTGATCGATTATCAAACCAGACACTCTGTCAAACCAGTAAAGGTTTGCAGTATGCAATTTTAGGGGCAAGATTATGCGGCGAGCTGTCGTAACAGGTATGGGTATCGTCTCCTGCCTGGGACTGGACAAACAAACTGTACTGGAATCACTGCAGCAGGC
>CBFICR010000004.1:0-83839 GCA_965661105.1 Pseudohongiellaceae bacterium
TGTGACTTGTGACTTGTGACTTGTGACTTGTGACTTGTGACTTGTGACTTGTGACTTGTGACTTGTGACTTGTGACTTGTGACTAGATTACCGACCTTTCCTTCATCACATTGATGACCTGATCGATACATTCTTCCACGTCAAGCTCGTGAGTGGGCAGGATCAGGTCGGGTCTTTCCGGTTCCGGGTAGTCGAATGAAATTCCTGGTACGGTTCCGCTAGGCACATTTTCCTCAGCGGCATAAAGCCCGCTGGGGTCGCGTTGCATACACACTTCCAGAGGCGGATTAAGGTAAATTATCAGGCAGTTTTCCTCGCCTATCACGCTGATCATGTGTTCTCTGGAATCCAGATTAGGCGATACAAAAGCTGCACAACAGATCAGGCCTGCATCATTCAGATACTTGGCAATAAAAGCGCTTCGCCGCAGGTTTTCCGCACGGCCTTCCGCGTCATGGGACAAATCCTTGCTTATGCCAAGGCGCATCTGTTTGCCGTCGAGCACAGTGCTGACACGACCCATGTCAAAAAGTCGTCGTTCCAGGCCATGAGCCAGCGTTGATTTGCCGGAACCGGACAAACCGATAAACATAACGGTTACCGGTTTCTGGCCATAACGTGCAGCGCGTTCTTCGGTGGTGACATGGGCAGAGACTGTACTGATGTGTTTACCTGAGCGGTGCTGATCGGTAATCATACCGGCACCAACGGTGGCATTGGTCAGTCGGTCAATGATTATAAAAGAACCACTGCCCGGACTTTTCTTGTAATCATCAAAATGAATGGGCTCGTTAAGGTTGACTTCGCATACGCCGATTTCATTTAACTCCAGGCTGGGCGTCGGACTGGTTTCCAGAGTATTCACATCGACCTTGTGCAGGATCATGTTGATCTGGCCAGAAGTGGACTTGGTCGTATGTTTGAAATTGTATTGCTTGCCCGGCAACAGAGCCTTTTCATTCATCCACACAACAGTCGCCATAAAATCAGCTTTGCTGGCAGGCAAATTGTCGGAATGCACGATCATGTCGCCACGACTGATATCGATTTCATCTTCAAGGGTCAGTGTGACAGCCATCGGCGTGAAGGCCATCCCCAGCTCTTCGTCATAGGTGACAATAGATTTGACGGTACTGGTCTTGCCTGAGGGCAGGGCAGTGATATGGTCACCCTTGCGAATAACGCCAGCTGCGATGGTGCCGCAGTAACCACGAAAATCCAGATTGGGCCGGTTTACATACTGGACAGGAAAGCGGAAGTCCTCGAAATTCTTGTCGGCGCTGATTTTTACATTTTCCAGCATCCACATCAGGGTCTCACCGTCATACCATGGCGTATGCTCACTGGCGTTGACAACGTTATCGCCGTTCTTGGCAGAGATGGGAATGAAGGTCAGGTCCCCGGTATCCAGTTCACTGGTAAAGTCCAGGTAGTCATCACGAATATCATTAAAGACCTTTTCACTGAAATCCATCAGATCCATCTTGTTTACGGCAACAATAAGATGTTTGATGCCTAGCAGGGAGGCAATAAAGGTATGTCGACGGGTCTGTGTAAGAACACCATGGCGAGCGTCAATCAGAATAATGGCAAGTTCACAGTTGGAAGCGCCGGTGGCCATATTCCGCGTGTATTGTTCATGGCCGGGTGTGTCGGCAATAATAAACTTGCGCTTGGCTGTGGAGAAATAACGGTAGGCAACATCAATGGTGATACCCTGTTCCCGCTCTGCCTGCAGGCCGTCAGTCAGCAGTGCCAAATCAAAACTATCACCTGTGGTGCCGGACTTCATGCTGTCAGATCCCAGGGCATCAAGGTGATCCTGATAAATCATCTTGGTGTCATAGAGCAGGCGTCCGATCAGTGTGCTTTTGCCATCGTCCACGCTGCCACAAGTGAGCAGTCGCAACAGTTCCTTGCGTTCATGTTGGGCAAGGTAGGCATTAATATCGGTGCTGATCAGTTCTGACTGGTGTGACATTAGAAATAGCCTTCCTTTTTCTTTTGTTCCATGGACCCAGACTGATCTTTGTCGATGGTGCGTCCCTGTCTTTCGGAGGTTGTGGTCATCAGCATCTCCTGAATAATTTCCGGCAGGGTAGCTGCTTCTGACTCAACGGCACCGGTAAGGGGATAGCAACCAAGTGTTCGGAAACGTACTTTTTTCATGACGGCTTTTTCTGCCAGCTCTTTTGGCATGCGGTCATCATTGACACAAATTTCTGTGCCTTCGTACTCCACCACCGGTCTTTCTTCTGAAAAATACAAAGAGGGAATGTCGATATTATTCAAATGGATATATTGCCAGACATCGAGTTCCGTCCAGTTGGAGATCGGAAACACACGAATACTTTCACCCTTGTTGATTTTGCCGTTATACAGATTCCATAGTTCAGGTCTCTGATTCTTGGGGTCCCAGCGATGATTCTTGTCGCGGAAAGAGTAGACCCGTTCCTTGGCCCGGGATTTTTCCTCATCGCGGCGTGCACCACCGAAGGCCGCATCAAATTTGTACTTGTTCAGTGCCTGTTTCAGGGCCTGGGTTTTCATGATGTCGGTATGTTTGGCGCTGCCGTGGGTAAATGGGCTGACTCCCTCCTGCACACCTTCTTCATTAATATGAACGATCAGGTCAAGACCAAGCCTTTCAGCCAGGTTGTCACGATATTCGATCATTTCCTTGAACTTCCAGGTGGTATCAACGTGCAGAAGTTTGAAAGGTAATTTGCCTGGATAAAAGGCTTTTAGTGCCAGGTGCAGCATGACTGCAGAATCTTTACCTACAGAATAAAGCATTACCGGATTATCAAATTCCGCAGCAACTTCACGAATGATATGGATACTTTCTGCTTCAAGCTGCTTGAGGTGGGTAAGCTTGTGCTCTGTCATTGTTGAATAACCAGTTCTACGGCAAGTTTACTTTCTTTTTAGTCCGGGGATTATTTGCCCCCGGGTCTGTCGGGCGGCAGATTATACGGGAACTGTCTGGCAAACCCAAGCTGGATATAACTCAGTTTGAAAGAGGATTGAACCAGAGTATTCCGCCGCAAACAGGTTGCTGGTCTGATACGTATTCCAAACAGAAATTCTGGCCGGGCAAGTACAGTGATCAGGCTTGTGTGAGCTGATTTAATAAAGCCCGTAAGAGGACGTACTCAGGGGCTTTCCTTTTCCTCGGCAGAGACCTTGTCGAGACCAAAATCTTCAGACAGGTTGCCTTTTTGATCAGGGCTGGTTTTTGCCGCGTAGTCGCGCGGAGCACTGAACTCCTCAGCAGTGTCCTGCTCCGGGGAGTGTGCAAAACTATCTCTGGTCAGTGATTCCTGGGCTCGTGCGGAATGGGAAAGTTGTTCAGAAATATATTCAGGGCATAAAGCCTGCGCACCGGCTGCCATATGCCGGTAGACTTCCCGGTAGCTTTCCGTGAGTGTCGTCAGTAATTGCGCCGAATTATTAAAATGTGAATGAACATTATCTTTATAGCTATCAAACTCACGCTGAAGCTTGTCCAGTTGCTCTTCGAGGGATTTCACTTTCGCCTCGTCTGATTTAAGCAGTTTGAAAGTAATAGCTCCTGCTATTATGCCGATAATGAAACCGATAAGACCGATAAGCCAGGTCATGAAAAATATCCTTTGTTCTAAGATTTATTGATAGTCTATTAAAGATTCGCAGATAATGTATTAATTACGTATAAATACCAGGTTTCGATGGTTTTGAATTGCCAGGCTTGATAGTTTGAATGCCATTCGTAACCAACAAAGCTATCTCGGAACTTTTCAAGATAGTCTAAGACAGTCTTGGACAGTCCAAGAGCTATCTCAATAAGCTCAATAAGAGCTATCTCAAAACGATTTCAATACTATACTTACTTAAGTGTTCAGATTTGTTTCACTTTCAAAGATATAGTGTACTGAGAAAGGTCAGGAGAGAAAACTTGGTAACATGCTGTAGATTATACCTATAATTACTTTCCAGTTCTGCTTTGATTGAACCCAGGCGAAAATTTTTCCTTGAGAAACTCCGAATCACCCGCCCAACATTATTCCCGTGACCTGGCTGAAGGTAAAATTCAGCCAGATCGTGCCCAGGAAGAGGCCATCCGCGAGCTTGACCTGATTTACCAGCAGCTGGTGAATCACTGGCAAAGCTCGCCGGGCTTGCTACGTCGATTTTTCGGCGAAAGGGAATTGAATATCAAGGGGCTCTACCTGTGGGGTGGGGTAGGGCGCGGTAAAACGTATCTTATGGATGTCTTTTATCAATGCCTTCCCGGGGAGAAAAAGCTCAGGATGCATTTTCATCGCTTTATGCAAATGGTACACAGGGGGCTTTATAGCAATCGGGGAAACAAGGATCCTCTCAAGCTGGTGGCAAAGGAAATCAGTAACAAGGCGGATGTGATTTGCTTTGACGAATTCTTTGTCAGTGATATCGGAGATGCCATGATACTGGGGAACCTGCTTGAGGCATTGTTTGATAATGGTCTGGTCCTTATAACAACTTCCAATATAATTCCTGCGAAGCTTTATGAAAGGGGCTTGCAGAGGCAGAAATTCCTTGGTGCAATCGCGTTGCTTGAAAAGCATACCCAGGTGCTGAATGTCGATGGCGGCACCGATTATCGGCTGCGTACACTTGAAAATGCCGGTATTTATATCACTCCTTTGGGGACGCAGGCAGATAAATCCCTGCACGACTGCTTCAACAATCTGACGCGCGGCATGATGACATCGGAAAACCGGGTGCTGGAAATTCTGGGCAGGGATATAGCAACGCGTTTCTGGTCAGAGGGCGTTGCCTGGTTCGAATTTACTGCGCTTTGCGATGGTCCGCGCAGTGCTGCTGACTATATAGAAATATCCCAGCTTTTTCATACCGTCATAATATCCAATATTCCTGTCTTTGATGAACATAATGATGATCAGGCAAGACGGTTTATTTCCATGGTAGATGAGTTTTATGATCAGAATGTGAAACTGGTGATTTCTGCAGCAGTGCCACTGGAATCAATCTATGTGGGGACTGAACTGGCGTTTCCCTTTGAAAGAACCCGATCCCGATTGCTGGAAATGCAGTCTCTCGAATATCTTGGCCATGAACACCATCCAAACCCATGATTTAGCCCCCTTAATTGGATACTGATGGGGCGCTATTTTCCGGCAGGTGACAAACATTGGTGATTTAGTTAAAAAAAGCCAATGAATACTTGAATCCAGAGTGCCGCATCGGTAGAATTCGCGCTCCCTCATTTGGGGAAGGTCCCGTATTACAAAAATCAGGGACTTCAGGTAAACCAGATGGGAAAAGTTATTTAATAATATTCTATTGACCACAGCTGCAACATACAGCTAATAACAAGTAAATTCAGGTTAAGCAATGAAGACGATTTCAGCAAATAAGGAAACTGCACAGAATGACTGGTATGTCGTTGATGCAGAAGGAAAAATTCTGGGCCGCATGGCGGCTGAGATAGCCCATCGTCTGCGTGGCAAACATAAAGCCGAGTACACTCCCCATGTGGATACCGGTGACTACATTGTTGTGGTTAATGCAGAGAAAGTCGCTGTCACGGGCAACAAGGCAACCGACAAGAAATACTACCGTCATACTGGCTATCCGGGTGGTTTGAAGACCCGCAGTTTCAATGAAATGATTGAAAAAGCACCGGAAGACGTTATCAAGCTGGCGGTTAAAGGTATGTTGCCACGTACGCCTCTGGGACGTACCATGATGAAAAAGCTGAAGATCTATACTGGTAATGAGCATCCCCATGGTGCGCAGAACCCTGCTCAATTGAATATTGCCTAGGCAGTAACCGTTGAGATTATAGAAATAGCCAGCTAAATAATTAGTTAAGTCCAAAATAACACTAAATTTAAAGATTAAAATTCGCGAGCTGAATCGAGCTGAATTAAGAGAAGAGTAATATGGCAGCTACCCAATACTACGGCACTGGTCGACGCAAAACCTCTACTGCAAGGGTTTTTCTGAAATCCGGTTCCGGCACCATCACTATCAACGACCGCACTATTGATGACTTCTTTGGTCGTGAAGTGGCGCGTATGATTGTCCGTCAACCCCTTGAGCTACTTGAAGTCACTGATAAATTTGATGTCAACGTTCGGGTTGCCGGTGGTGGCAGTTTCGGTCAGGCTGGAGCTATTCGCCACGGTATTACCCGTGCCCTGATCGATTTCAACGAAGAAAATCGTGGCACTCTGCGTAAAGCGGGTTTCGTGACTCGTGATGCCAGGGAAGTTGAGCGTAAGAAAGTGGGTCTGCGTAAAGCAAGAAAGCGTCCACAGTTCTCAAAACGATAGTTTTTTCCTGTAAAAAACAAGATAACGCCGGTGCCAATAGCTCCGGCGTTTTTTTTTGCCTTTTATTTACCATGATCGCGCATGGGAAAGCCCGGATTACCTTGAAAAAACCGGCTATATTTAGTAGCATGCGCGCTCCGTTTATTGCCCCTAATTCCGGCCCTTATTTCCAGACCAGAAGGCTAAACCCCCCGTACATAGGGTACTCTATTGGTTAACTGGTTGATTGAAAGGAGAACATCATTGTGAGTGATGGCACAAACCCTGCCGTTAATAAAAAGCGTCGTCGATTTCTCATCGGAAGTACTACCCTGGTTGGTGCCGCTGGCGCCGCAGGTGCAGCAGTACCCTTTGTAGGTTCATGGAATCCCAGTGCCAAAGCCCTTGCTGCCGGCGCGCCGATTTCCATTGATATCAGTCGATTGAGTCCAGGTCAGTTACTGGGTCCCATGCCTGCCTGGCGTGGACAACCGGTATATGTCTTCATGCGTGAAGAATCAACGCTGGAAAGCCTGGTATCCAACACTGGCCATCTTGCCGACGCCAATTCTGAAGAAGTGGGCCAACAGCCTGAATACTGCCAGAATGAATATCGTTCAATTCGTCCAGAAGTGATGATAATGGTGGGTTTATGCACTCATCTTGGTTGTGCACCCCTGATGAACCCTGAAGTTCAGCCGCAGGATTATGACCCTGACTGGCAGGGTGGCTTCTTCTGCCCTTGCCATGGTTCCATGTTTGATATGGCTGGACGCGTTTACAGTGGTGTTCCGGCTCCGGATAACCTGGTAGTACCTCCTCATTTCTATGAGAGTGACAATGTTGTGGTGATTGGTCTGGATGGAGAGAATTCTTAATGTCTGATATAGAAAACACATCCACGATGAATACGAAAACCAAAACTGGCTCCCTGATGGGATGGATTGATGCTCGCTTGCCTTTGACCAAGACAATCGAAAAGCATATGACCAAGTACTATGCACCGAAGAACTTCAATATCTGGTATGTATTCGGTGTGCTGGCAACAGTAGTTCTTGTTAATCAGCTGCTAACAGGTATCTGGTTGACCATGAACTACACCCCCAGCGCTGACGCAGCATTTGCTTCAGTAGAATACATCATGCGAGATGTCGATTATGGCTGGATTCTGCGTTATATGCATTCCACCGGTGCCTCGGCTTTCTTTGCGGTGATCTATCTGCATATGTTCCGTGCCCTGATGTATGGTTCCTATCGCAAGCCGCGCGAACTGATCTGGCTGTTTGGCATGACTATTTTCCTGGTGCTGATGGCTGAAGGCTTTATGGGTTATGTTTTGCCCTGGGGCAATATGTCCTACTGGGGTGCCAATGTGATTGTCAGCCTTGCTGGCGCTATACCCTATATTGGTGAAGACCTGATGGTATGGGTTCAGGGTGACTTCCTGATTTCCGGTGCCACCTTGAATCGATTTTTTGCCTTGCACGTTGTTGCTCTGCCACTGGTTCTGGTATTCCTGGTATTTCTCCATCTGGTAGCCCTGCATGAAGTTGGCTCAAATAACCCTGATGGTATTGAGATCAAGGAGAACAAGGACGAAAGGGGCATTCCCCGTGACGGGATTGCATTTCACCCTTATTACTCAGTCCATGACCTGGTTGCTATCGTGGTATTCCTGTTTGTGTTCTGTTTTGTGCTGTTTTTCATGCCGGAAATGGGCGGTTACTTCCTCGAGTATGCCAACTTTACTGAAGCGGATAGCCTGAAAACCCCGGAACATATTGCACCGGTCTGGTATTTCACTCCGTTTTATTCAATGTTGCGTGCGGTAACCTATCCGCTGTTTGGTCTTGACGCCAAATTCTGGGGGCTGGTAACGATGGCGGCGGCAATTGCGATTCTCTTTGTATTGCCCTGGCTGGATCGCAGCCCGGTTAAATCCATGCGCTACAAAGGTTGGTACAGCCGCATTGCCTTGCTGTTGCTGACGGTGAGCTTCATCATCCTCGGTGTGCTTGGAGTTTGGGCGCCAACCGATGCCAGGGGTAAACTGGCGTTGTTCTGCACTATCATTTATTTCCTTTATTTCTTCCTGATGCCCTGGTATACCCGTAAGGAGGCAACCCGCTTGCCGCCGGAACGTACCACCGGGCGCTTCATTACTATTCCACAACTGTTGTTGGCTCTGGTATTGATTATCGGCCTGACAGTGTTGCCATTGATGGCGGTCGCTGCGGAATCCGGTGTTGAGCTGGAACATGTGGAAATGGACCTGGAGAACAAGGAATCCCTGCAGTCTGGTGCGCAAACTTTTATTAACTACTGCATGGGATGTCACTCAGCGTCATACTCGCGATATAACCGTGTTGCAGCCGATCTGGACATCCCTGAAGAGCTGATGGAAGAGTACATGATCTTTTCGGAAGATACTGCTATAGGTGATCTTATGGTCAGTGCCATGCCGGCTGATCTGGGTGCCAATGCATTTGGTATTGCTCCCCCTGACCTGACGCTTGTGGCCCGAGCCCGTGCGACGACTTCAGCAAGTGGTACTGATTGGCTTTATGGCTACCTGACCGGATTTTATGAAGATGAAACCAGACCCTTCGGTGTAAATAACCGGGTTTTTCCCAATGTGGCCATGCCCAATGTACTTGAAGGACTGCAGGGCGTTCAGCGCTGCGAAGATGCAGCCCATTGTGATCATCTGGTTCATGTGGATGGTACCGGCACTCTCAGTGAAGAAGAATTCAATGGTGTGATTTACGATCTGGTGAATTTCCTTTATTACATGGGAGAGCCTTCGCGGCTGGATCGTCATCGAATTGGTGGCTATGTCCTGTTATTTCTTGCTTTCTTTGGGGTCTTTGCCTGGTTGCTCAACAGGGAGTACTGGAAAGACGTTGATCACTGATCAGCTGAGGCAGGATTTATTATCGATACAATATTGATTCAGGAACGAGACTAAAACGTTAGGAAGTTTACCGGGCTTTACGATTTGGTAAGGCATTAATTCTTTTGTTATTTTTTTGAGGCGAGATATATGGGAGTTGTTACTAAACGCTCTTCGATGCTTTTTTACTCTGACGGTACCAGCCAATACAGCCATCGTGTGCGCATTGTGCTGGCGGAAAAAGGTGTCACCGTTGATGTGGTGGATGTAGATGTCCATGACAAGCCAGAAGATCTGGCCGATCTGAATCCCTATAACAGTCTGCCAACACTGGTTGACCGTGACCTGGTGTTGTACGAGCCTAATATCATGATGGAGTACCTGGATGAGCGTTTTCCTCATCCACCGTTATTCCCGGTCTATCCGGTTGCCAGAGCACAAAGCCGCTTGTGGATGCACAGAATAGAGAAGGACTGGTGTTCACTGGTTGACAAACTGCAGGCTGAAGACGGTACGCCCACACAGTTGGAAAAGGCAAGAAAAGAGCTTAGGGAAAGTATTATTTCTATTTCGCCCATTTTTGCTGAAAAGCCCTTTTTCATGAGTGAGGAATTCACCATCGTTGACTGTTGTGTATTGCCCATTCTCTGGCGCTTGCCAGAAATTGGTATCAAGCTGCCTGAAACCAAAGCAACCAAGGCGCTGATTGATTACCGCAACAGCCTCTTTGATCGCGAATCTGTGATTGAAAGTCTTTCTGAGCAAGAAAAGGAAATGAAGGTTTAGATTCTTTCTTATCCATTAACGCCTTGAAGGAAGTAAAAGGAAGCTACAAGCAGTTACAGGAAGTTAAAGGCAGTTACAGGAAGTTTTGGCAATATAGGAAAGCATGGATTGAAATGCTTTCCTGGAGGATCTGGCTCCATGAAAATGACTTCACATCGTCCTTACATGATAAGGGCGCTTAACGAATGGATTCTGGAAAACACCTGCACGCCCTATATTCTTGTTAATGCCTACGCCAGGGAAGTGCAGGTACCCCAGAGTTTCGTCAAGGATGGCCAGATAATTCTGAATATCTCTCCGATGGCAGTCCAGGATCTTTCAATTTCCAATAATGGTATTGAATTTAATGGACGCTTCGGCGGGATTCCAACCCGTGTCTATGTGCCAACACAGGCCGTACTGGGCATTTATGCCAAGGAAAACGGGCAAGGCATGATTTTTGATACTGACGACCCCATCCCTGAACCGCCAAGCCCGGCGCCTGATAAGAAACCTGTCAGGAGTGAAAGTGTTGAGAAGCCCAGGCCGGGTCGGCCCGATCTCAAGATAGTGAAGTCCTAGCGCTCAAAAGTTGCTGCTCAGCCGTTTCAGGCATCAGGGAATCGAGTCTAGTTGATATACTCGAAGGCACGAACCACCTTGGTGACACCCTTGGTGTTGCTTACCAGGTTTACTGTTTTATTGGCATCTTCCTGTGACAAAAGCCCCATCAGGTAGACCACGCCGTTTTCACTAATGACCTTTGTTCTCAATCCGCTTACTTCACTATCAGCCAGCATCAGGGTTTTGATCTTTGCGGTTAACCAGGCGTCATTACTCCTGGAAAGAAAGGTCGTGGTTCCTGCAACTTCGAGCTCATTGTAGACTTCTTTTACCCGCGAACTGGATGTGCGGGCGACCCGGGTAGCAAGATTTTTCATTTCCTGTGAGGGTACCTGGCCCACCATTAGCACGGTGCCATTAAAACTGACGACATTGATGTGCGCTTTTTTCAGTAGCTCATCGGCGGCATTAAGATTGACCTTGATAGTGGTTTCGATGCTGTTGTCGTCGACTACGGCGCCCATCGTGCGACGTCCACGATCTTCCTGTATCCCTTCATCACCGGTAGTAGCGCTGATGACAGTGGCGCAGCTGTTCAGGAACAATAGAAAACCGAATATCAGTGACAGGCGAGTTAAAAACATTTAATCATCTCCGAAAAGTTGAGTATCTATCAAGTCGCATAAACAATGTATTACCAGCAGATGAACTTCCTGAATACGTGCTGTACTGGAAGAGGGGACACAGATCTCGATATCATCAGCTGTCAGGGTGTCACGCATATTTCCACCTTCTTTCCCGGTAAGCTGAACCACCGTCATTTCCCTGTCATGGGCTGCATTGATCGCCTGGATGACATTGGGTGAATTACCACTGGTTGAAATAGCCAGCAGAACATCGCCTGCCTGACCCAATGCTCTGACCTGTTTGGAAAAGACTTCATCATAGGAATAGTCATTGGCGATAGACGTCAGTGTAGACGTGTCTGTGGTAATGGCAATTGCGGGTAACGGGGGTCTTTCTCTTTCAAAGCGGTTTAACAGTTCAGCAGAGAAGTGCTGGGCATCACCGGCAGAGCCACCATTGCCACAGCTAAGAATTTTCTTTTCCTTTAGAAGAGACTGCACCATGCAATCTGCAGCTGCAGTTATGAAGGGGGTGAGCGCTTCCATCGATTGCATTTTTGTATCGATGCTGGCTGTAAAGTGTTGTTTGACACGTTCCTGATAATTCATATTGCCTCGAAATTATAATTTAGTGTTTCCTAAAAAGCATTTTTGATCCACTGAATTTCCAGGGCATCAACACTTCCCGAAATGCCGATCACATCAAATCGGCAAGGCATTTTGTTAGTAAGACCATTTTTTTGCAAGTAATGCTCAGCTGTGCGAATAATTTTTTGTTGCTTATAGAAATTCACAGTGGCGGCAGCATCACCATGGTCCCTGTTTTTCCTGTATCTGACTTCGATAAATACCAGAACACCTGCATCTTGCGCAATCAAATCAATTTCCCCAAAGCGGGAATAAAAATTTAACTGAAACTGCCTGAGTCCCTGTTTTCTGAGAAACTTAAGTGCCAGTACTTCAAAGTGCTTGCCTTTGCCTGAAGTCGTGAGATTACGACTTGGGGCTGATCTTACATTCTTCATTCTGCGCCTTCCATGGCTGATGTGAAAATTCAAATACAGCTACTGCCTTGCGGCCTCCACCTGGGCCAGTCCTTCCGAGACTTTTGCCCAGTTCAGTTGCCTGATGATATTTCTGTTGTCGCCCAGTTTTAGCAGGCCTGTAGCGCCGTAAATCTGACTGTCGGGGATATCTTCCAGCTGCCTTAATCTCGGGTAGAGTCTGAATGCATCAATACCAAAGGCCTGTAATCTCAGGGTAAGTGCATTATTTTGCGGGAACAGATTGGTGGCTTTGGTCTTGAGTTCGTCATTGAAATTCAGCAGCCATGGGCTATCTCCAAAGATGATTCCATTTAAGTCATTATCCACAAGCGGTCTCGGGATGCCTGAATAAACATCCTGGCTTGCATAGACGGGGATATCACCCGCGTAAAGGTAGGCCAGCGTGGGGTTGATTTGCCTGGCTGGCCCGGGCTGGGCAATCAGGAAAATAAAATCTATGTCCTGGCGTCTGCGTTGAGTAAAGGCGAGATCCTCATTGATAAGTCTTTCCAGGCGATTCTTCCTTGCTTCGCTTTCGTCGATATTGAGCAGGGTTTCCACAATGCCGGTGTAATCCTGACGATAGACTTCCTGGGTCACAATCTGGCCACCAAGGCTCAGCCAGTGGTCTACAAAACTATCACGTTTGCGCTGGTAAAAATTATCGCCTGAGGGTGCCGGACTGAGTATTGCTGCATAGCGATGACCATCCTGCCAGGCGCGTTCAGCAATCTGCACCGCTTCGTTTTCAGGCGAAAGGGCAAACTGGTAAAGTTTGTCTGAGTAGGGGCTGGAGCCTTCCACGTTGTTCAGGGCAAGGGTGGGAACGGGCAATGATCTTTCATTATGCAAGCGTGCTACATGTTGTTTTTCCAGTGGGCCGATAATCATCTGGGCTCCATCAGCTATTGCTTGATTGTAGTCCTGCAGGATGTCAGTGGAATTCGAGGTGTTGTAGAAAAGCAACCTAGGCACTTTGCCTCCAAATTGCATGACATCGTAATAGGCGCTCAGAAAGCCGTCGCGAATGACTGTGCCGGATACCGAATCAAGAGGCAGCAGCAATGCAATGGCGTTCGGTCGTTCCTGCGCCATGGTTTCAACCAGCTGCATGGCCTGTGGCATATAGACAGCAGCAGGATGGCGGCTCCAGCTATTGCGCCAAATGCCCAGTTCCACAACCTGTCGATCCAGATTGTACTGATAAGCCTTGCCGATTACGGCAAGCTCAAACCAGCCCTGAAATTCAAAACGTCTATCAGTTTGCGCCAGTTCGCCAAGACGCTGTGCCTCCAATGCTATCAGAGCGTTCCAGATTTGCTCATGGTTCAGTGGCACCAGATTAAGGGGCAGTAAGTGATCAACCAGGATGCGTTCTATTGCGCTTTCTAAAAACCTGCCTGAGTCAGAGAGCAGCTCTGCCCGATACAGGCGAATGGACATCTGCGTTGCATTATCCAGTCTGGGCAGCTGCTCAAGGCGAGCTGTAGTCAGGGTCTGCAGGGCCGAGTCTGATCGGCCCAGATCTGCGTAAAGTCGCGCCTGTTGCAGAAGAATATTGGCAGCAAGGGGCAGGGGGATATCATCTGTAGCAAGGGTTTCCAGTAACTGGAGAGCCTCTTCATCGCGTTCCAGGTTACCAAGGACAAGCGCGGCCTGGTAAAGCAATTGCTGTTTTTGAGGGCTTTGTGCAACTGATCCCCGGGCCAGCAGAGCCTGCAGCATTTCCTCGTCGCCTTCAAGTTGACTTGCCGGCATTGCTGACTCGAAATCAGCCTGATCCGGTATGCTGGTTGAGGAGCAGGCAGTCAGAATAAACAACATACCAATAATGCAGAGCTTTACTGGCAGTCGTAAAGACAGGAAATGAAACTTTAATGTTTGTAAGGTCATCATGGTATCAGGCACAGTATAACCTTAAAGTTGAGTTTTATTTATGGCAACATTGCCTGCAGATTGTAAAAGTGTATTCTGTCTCTCCCAAAGCGTTTATCAGGTAAGCCCATGGCCCTAACTCCCTCCAATATGTTACCCCTTGGTACCTCTGCACCGTCTTTCTCCCTGTCTGATACTCGGGGCACAACCGTGACCCTGGATACATTCACGGATGCGCAGTTGCTACTGGTGGCTTTTATTTGTAATCACTGCCCTTTCGTTAAACATATCAGAGCCGGTTTTGTTGATCTGGCAAGGGACTATCAGGGCAAGGGGGTCGCTTTTGTCGCGATAAATGCCAATGATATTCAGGCTTATCCCGATGACAATCTGGAAAATATGCAGAAAGAAGTGCTGGACGCCGGCTATACCTTTCCCTACCTGCTCGATGAAACCCAGGCAGTGGCACTGGCCTATGATGCAGCCTGCACGCCTGATTTTTATCTGTTTGATAAAAACAGGGCGCTGATATACCGGGGGCAAATGGATAGCAGCAGACCGGGCAATGATATTCCAGTAACGGGAGAGGATCTGCGTAAGGCCATGGATGCGGCGCTGGCTGGTCAAGCGCTTAGCCAGGCACAGGTTCCCAGTGTTGGATGCAATATCAAATGGAAGCCCGGCAATGCCCCAAACTGATTGCGGGTCTTTGTATATCGTAGCAACGCCTGTTGGCAATCTTGACGATATCACCGCCCGTGCCATTCAGGTGTTGTCGAAGGTTAGCAGTATTGCAGTAGAAGATACCCGGCACAGCCGAAAACTTTTACAGCATCTTGGAATTGATACCCCCATGTTTGCCTTGCATGAACATAATGAAGTGCAAAAGGTCGATGAAATTATTCAGCGCATTAGCGCAGGAGAAGATATAGCCCTGATTAGTGATGCAGGGACGCCGCTGATATCAGATCCAGGCTATCCATTGGTTAACAGGGCAAGCCAGGCCGGTATAAAAGTTGTTCCCATCCCCGGTGCCAGCAGTATTCTTGCCGCATTGAGTTGTGCCGGTTTGCCAACCGACCGCTTTGTCTTTGAAGGTTTTCTGCCGGCCAAACAAGGCACCCGTAGCAATCATCTGGGCAAGCTGGCTGCCGAGGAAAGAACGCTGGTTTTTTTTGAAGCCCCGCATCGTATACAGGATTGCCTGCAAGACCTGATTGATGTATTCGGACCGAAACGGCATGGGGTGATAGCGCGTGAACTAACGAAAACCTACGAAACATTTCTTCGGGGTACCCTGGCAGAGTTGCTGGATATGGTGGCTGCTGACAGTAACCAGGCGCGCGGAGAAATTGTGCTGATGGTTGCAGGAAGTGATAAAAAAGATCAGTCTCTTGATCAGGCTGCGCTTCACATTTTTAATACCCTGCTTGAAGAACTGCCACTGAAACAGGCGTCTTCACTTGCCGCAAAAATCACCGGACTTGGCAAGAAGACGTTTTATCAGGCCGGGCTTGAGCAGAAAAAACTGGCAGACGAATAAAGTCGACCCCTATCCTGCAACCAGCATGCTGGATAACAAGGTGGCTATGCCCAGGAAAGACATAAAGCCGGCAATATCGGTAACCGTGGTCAGTACAATAGAAGAAGACTGAGCCGGATCCAGGCCAAAGCGTTTTAAAAGGATTGGAATAACAGCCCCGGCTGTACCGGCCAGCGTCATGGAAATAATCATGGCGAGTGCCATTACCAGTGCCAGACCAGCACTGCGGCTCCACAAAAATACGCCGGCAGAGCAAGTTAACGCAATGCCGATGCCATTAATAAACCCTGCACCGAGTTCCTTGATCATGACCCGGAACCAGTGTCTCATGGTAATTTCCCTGACAGTCAAGCCTCTCATGGTCACCGCCAGCGATTGTGCTCCGGTATTTCCGGATTGGCCGGCGGCAATCGGCAGCAACACAGCCAGGGCTGTAAACTGGGCAATAGTATCCTCAAACAAGCCAACCACGGCAGAGGCGGCAAAGGCGGTGAGAAGATTTATCTGTAACCATGGCTGACGTTTTTTTACGGCAAAGAAACTTGAAGACAGGGCTTTTTCGTCCCTGCTGGCGCCCACCATTGTTGCCATATCAGTAGCAATATCTTCACGCAGTGCTTCCAGGAGTCCCTGGCTTCGAATGATTCCTACCAGTTTGTGATTCACATCCACCACGGGCATTACCGCTACCTTGAATTTGTCCAGCTTTTCAATAACCTCTTCCATCGAATCCATGGCATTGACGAAGGTTACAACGGGACGTGACAGGTTGAAGAGCTTCTCATCACCATTGGCCAGTACCAGTTGATGGATGTCGAGAATGCTGTCCAGCTGCATGCTGTCGTCCAGTAAAAACAGGTGCTTGATATTACCGGTATCCTGCCGGCGCAACAGATCCATGGCCTCGTCAACAGTAAGATGCCTACTGCAGGCAGAAAACTCGGGGCTCATCTGCCTGCCTACTGAGTTCTGCGGATAATCCAGCAGAGCCTTGAATTCGTGGGCAGTGATTTTTTCCATATGGGAAAAATAGCCCTCACGCTCTTCCTCGCTCATGCCATTGAGCTGGGTAATTGAAATGCCGGTATCCATTGTGGAAATTGCTTTTGCGGCAAGCTCTTGAGGTATTTTTTTCAGAATTGAAGTCACAGTTCCTGGCGACATTTTATCCATCACGCCTGCAATGATATTGGGTTGTTGCGAGGCAAATATTTCAGCAGCATCTTGCGGGTCAATTTTCTCCAGTTTGCGTGCTGCGCTTTCCGGATAATCCAGCAAGAAGGTCTTGTTGAGTTTATGAATTGCTTCGTCTGCGTTTACTAATTCATTTTGCATGTCAGGCACCCTGCATAGCCTTATTGTTTATGATCAATATCAACTGCATCACTTACGGTATTGAATAAAGCCAATAGTGATTGCCCATAGACTTCAAATATACTGCTTAGCGGATCTTTACCGGATTTGCTTTTCGGTCTGACGTTATGAATTTGCGCCAGGCCCTGGCGCAGAGCATGATGCGGTAATATTCCCAGTAATTGGTTATCCCTGTTTGTTACAGGTAATACATCAGAAAATTCCCAGGCAATATGTTCGCTGGTTTGCTCCAGGAATATTTGCGCCGGAAGAGAAGGGCAGTTGTCCTGCATAAAAGAAGTCACGGGAAGATTCTCACCACCTTTTATCAGGTCAAGAAAACGTGTTCTACCAAGAAATTTTCCTTCCCTGTCAGTGATATAAATATACTCGCTGTCATCCTGGGTTCCGCCAGCTTTTAAATACTTCATGACGTTTTTGTTTTTCACATCATGAGGCACTACCAGCATATGGGGTGTCATCCAGGCACCTACCGTATTGACAGGAAATTCCAGCAGTAATTCAGTGTTTTTTCGTTGGTTAGCGGGCAATTCTTCAAGAATTTCTTTTTTCGATTCTTCAGAACTGCGACGCAGCACAATAGCAATGGCATTGGCATCAAGGTGTGCAAGAATCGCTGCAGATTTTTCTGGCCCCATTGCATTGCAGACTCTGACAAAAAAATCCGGCAGCATATATTTAAGGACAGGGGTTATATAGCTGGAGGGAGCATTGGATAAAAGGCTGGCAACAGCATCGACATTACTTTGCTCCAATATTTTTACCGCTGATTTGGGATGTTCGCTCATAAAGCTCAGAGCAAAATCAAGTTCTTCTTTGTTGTCCATGGGAGGTTTTCCATAAAATGTTTTCCATAAGCTTTTTTAGAAGCAAAATTCGACAGTTTATTTATTGGAGGTATTAATCAGGCTTACCTGCTCGTGAAAAAATTTTGCAGGAATGATTGCCTGACCGCTCTCGGTTTCAACCACTATACAGGCTTGCGCCAGTTCAATGATTTCACCTTCCAGATCACCGATTTTTATTGTGTCACCAACCCGACAATATTTTCTGGTGTATTGGGCGCCGATGATATTAGCCACCATATTTTTTGCACCAAGACTGAAAGCCAGTGCAGCGCCAGCCAGCAGTATGGCAATGGAAGCAACAATTACATTGCTCAAAAATCCAATGTTTAAACCGATTTGCTCAACACCAATAATAATTGCGCTAAAGATAATGACGATTTGTATTGCGCGCGCCATGCCGGCACTTTGAGTTATGCCGGCTTTGTCGGCAGCAGAGGAGATTGTGGCTTTTGCGAAATTACTTAGCAGGAAACCGCCCAGTATAATAATAAGACCGGAAATCAGTCCTGGCAGATAACTGACAATACTGTCGAGCCAGCCAGCGAATACGTCCCAACCCAGAATATTGGCAGCAACCGTCAGGAAGAAAATCATCACGATCCAGAAAACGATTTTGCTGATAATGACCGAGTAGGAACCTTGTATTCTTTCCTGATTGATACCATCAATGCGGGTAAATTTGGTTAATAGCACATCGAGTCCCTGAATCAATTTGCGTGTGCTTAGACTTAGAGTATGTGCAACCAGCCAGCCCACCAGTAGCACACCTACTGTGCCAATCAGCTGGGGAAAATAGTTGATTAACTGCTGGGAAAAATCAGTAAATGTTTCATTAACAGCGCTCTGCCAGTTAAAAGATGTTGCTGTGCTATCTGCCATTGACGGCCTCCGGGAATTAACTGTCGTAATTATTAAAGGAGTGCTTAGTTTTCATCTCTTTCTTCGATATGTTCTTCTACAATCTCAGAGTCTTCAAAGGTAGCAATATTGAACAGGGCGTCGCCCTGGTTAACCAGTGGGATCATGGTCATGCCGATGATAATGCCTTTTTGGCTGCTACAAACCGGGACTACAGCATCGCCGTAGGGGTCTGACAGGGTGCCCAGTAATTCGCCTTCCTGAACCATACTGCCGATCTTTTTTCTGACTCGTAATGCGCCACTATGTGGAGCGCGCACCCATTGACTTGAGGACGCGGTAAAGACTTCTTTTACGGTATGGGATTTACGTTGTCTGCTGGGGCGTATCATGCCAATTGAGCGCATAACCGAGAGGATGCCGTTAACTCCGGTTTTAATCACTTTCTCTTCAAAGCGCAGCGCTTCTCCACCTTCGAAAAGTAGCATGGGAATGCCTTTTTCAGCAGCCGCCTGGCGCAAGGAGCCATCGCGGATCGATGAATTAATGGCCACTGTGACACCAAAGGCCCGCGCCAGTTCAACAGTCTCCCTGTCATCCAGCTGTGCCCGGATTTGTGGCAGGTTGGTACGGTGGATAGCCCCGGTATGCAAGTCAATCCCGTGAGTGGATTTCTCAACTATTTCCCGCATGAAAATATTGGCCATTTGTGAGCCCAGGGAGCCAGAAGCTGAGCCAGGGAAACAGCGATTCAAATCGCGCCGGTCCGGCAGGTAGCGGGAATTATTATTGAAGCCGAAAACATTGACGATGGGCACAGCGATCAGAGTACCGTGCATGGAGCGTCCGATTGACTTGCGTGCCAGTAAACGCTTGATAATTTCAATGCCGTTGAGTTCGTCACCGTGAATGGCGGCGGAGACAAAGAGCACCGGGCCGGGTGACTTACCTCTGATGACCTCCACGGGAATCACCATCTCGGTATAGTCAAACAGTTTGGAGACTTTTATTTCAAGGCGTTTTCTGGTGCCGGGTAAAATGGATTCGCCTGCTATTTCCAGGGCATTTCGATTGAATGACAACTTTATCTCCAGGCTTGCTTGCTCATATTAAAACTGGGACTTCCCGATGCGGCAGCATTTCAAAGAGTCTAGCATTAATCTCTTGTTGAATTTCCACATTTGCTTGCGTACCCTAGCGCCTTGAGTTGGCCAGGCAATCGCTGGCAGTCTTTATTCGTAAAGAATTGTCAGAGGAAAGTCCGGGCTCCATAGAGCACAGTGCCAGGTAATACCTGGGGGGCGCGAGCCTACGGAAAGTGCAGCAGAAAATAAACCGCCTCACCAGCCTTCGGGCTAACGAGGTAAGGGTGAAATGGTGCGGTAAGAGCGCACCGCATGGGTGGCAACATTCCATGGCATGGTAAACCCCGCTGGGAGCAAGGCCAAATAGGAATCCAATGGTGTGGCTCGCACTGGATTCGGGTAGGCTGCATGAGCATTATGGTGACATGATGCCTAGATGAATGATTGCCCAAGACAGAACCCGGCTTACCGGCTAACTCATTTTTTTTATTTTTTTATCAGGTTTTATTTACAGGGCACAGATACATGGATAGTATGTGTCCCTGTCCGAGCACTATGAGTCTGGCTTGAACACGTTTGAACGAAAGCTCTATATACGAAAGCTCTATATTAAAGCCTCATAAACAGGGTTGGATGAGTAGAACTGGCTGAATATAAGTCGATTAATAGAGCGTTATAAATAGAGCGTTATAAATAGAAAGATCGTACTAGAAGTCCTATTCACAAGAAGCATCCTGCCTTTTGCCATAAATATGGCAAAACCTCGAAAAACACTAAAAAATATCGAAACCCAGCTCAAACTTAAGAAACTACTTTAAGTTTGTCTTATATCGCATTGTAAATCCTTGTGAATATTCTTCTCGAAAAACTCCTTTTTTGACCTTTTTTCCGATTTTCGGCGCATTTAGCATCACTTTCCACTTAAATTTGTGCAATTAAGTGCTTGATTTGTTGTATATCCCTGCCTATAGTGCGGAAAAGTGGCAAGAAGTAGCAGAATGTGGGTGGAAATGGGTTAGTAAGGCATTTCCTCCCTAATAAAGCCGTTTTCTGCAAACTTTTTCCAGTTAACAACAAGCATTAAAGCAACCAACAAAGCATAAAGGACCCTGATTTTGTTATTTCGTGGCTTGAACTCAATAAATCTCGATGCGAAAGGGCGTATGGCTATCCCTTCCCGTTATCGTGGAACTATTGATGATCACTGCCAGGGAAAAATGGTCGTTACCATTGAAGCAACCGATGGCGAGTGTCTTGTCATCTATCCCCTTAATGAATTTGAAGAAATTCAGCGCAAGGTAGAAGCCTTGCCCAGTTTCAATGCCACCAGCAAAAAACTCAAGGGCCTTTTTATCGGGCATGCCAATGATATAGAGCTTGACGGTAGCGGTCGCATTTTGATTCCGCCAACTTTGCGCTCCTATGTAGGACTGGAAAAGAAAGTGGTGCTTGTTGGTCAGGGCAAAAAGTTTGAATTGTGGGACGAGGATGCCTGGAATGCCAAGCGTGAAAGCTGGTTAGGCCAGGAAGAGACCGAAGAAGAAATGCCTGAAGAAGTAAAAGGGTTGTCACTCTAGGTTGTGAATAATTTCGAACATCAATCGGTTTTGTTGCAGCAGTCGGTTGAAGCACTGATTACAGACAAAGACGGTTTCTATATAGACGGTACGTTTGGTAGAGGTGGGCATAGCCGGAAAATTCTCGAAAAGTTGTCCAGCAAGGGAAAGTTGCTGGTAATCGACAAGGACCCGGATGCAATAAAGGAAGCACTCCATTTACAGCAGCAGGACGAGAGAGTGATTGTGGCACACAGCAGCTTTGCAGAGCTTGAACAACTGGCCGATACACATGGAGTCATGGGTAAGGTAACAGGTGTTTTGCTGGATCTGGGCGTTTCTTCCCCACAGCTGGACGATGCTGCAAGAGGGTTTAGTTTTTCCAGAGAAGGTCCGCTGGATATGCGCATGGATACGCAATCAGGTGTGACAGCGGCCCAGTGGGTAGCTGATGCCAGGGAGGAAGAGCTGATCAGGGTGTTTTTTGAATACGGTGAGGAAAAGTTTTCCCGGCGTATTGCTCGCGCCATTGTCAGGGAGCGCGAACTTGCCCCTATTACTACAACTCTGCAGTTGGCTGAAATTGTAAAGCAGGCGCATCCGGCATGGGAAAAGCACAAGCACCCTGCGACACGGGTTTTTCAGGCCATCAGGATAGTGATCAATAGAGAGTTGCTTGATCTGGAAAATGCACTGAGTCAGATCCTTGAGTTGCTTTGTATCGGCGGAAGGATGGTGGTGATTAGTTTTCATTCCTTGGAAGACAGGCTGGTAAAGCAATTCATCAGCAAGCAGGAAAGAGGTGACGACTATCCATCGGATATGGCGGTCACCCAGGCGCAATTAAATCCACGACTAAAAAGAATTGGTAAACAGGTAAGGGCGGGCGCAGAAGAAGTAGCGCTGAATGTGCGGTCGAGAAGTGCTGTTTTAAGGGTCGCAGAAAAAATAGCCTGAGCAGAAGTTACTGGCTAAAGCCATTTAATGAGAAAGGCTCGGCATGTTAGGTAAAGGAAAGAAAAGTACCAAAGGCAGACAGTTGAAAGATCTGGACACCCGGATTTCTGCGAAGTCCTGGTTAGGCCTGATAAGTCTGTTGCTGGTAGTGACAGCGTCAGCAACCGGGGTGATTTACTCAACCCATACAAACAGGCATTTGCTGAATGAATTGCAACAACTTGAGCGACACAGAAATGAGCTGCAGGTTGAATGGGGACAATTATTACTTGAACAAAGCAGTCTTGTATCGCAAGGCCGCATTGAAAATCTGGCAATTGCAGAGCTCGGTATGAAAATTCCGGCAACGGAGAACGTGGTGGTAGTGTCTGGTGAGTAGCGCTAGCAGCATAAAGAAACAACATTTCTGGAGACTGGGTCTGGTTTCCATAGCCGCAATCACTCTGCTGGGTACGGTTAGCTGGAAGATACTTGACCTTCAGGTTATTAATAATGAAGTTTTGCAGGAGCAGGGTAATAGAAGAACTGTTCGTAATGATGTCATTGTCGGTCATCGCGGCAACATCATGGACAGAAATGGACAGGCCCTGGCTATTAGTACTCCGGTTCAGTCGCTCTGGCTAAACCCTCGGGAAATTATTGATAACCCACAGGCATGGAAAATACTGGCAGCGGGTCTCGAAACAATTGAAGTTAATACCAATGTTCTGTGGAATCGCATTCAGGACAATGCCCAGCGCGAATTTCTATACATAAAACGTCGTCTTCCACCTGCGGAAGTTCAGTCCATTCTGGATCTGAATATTCGCGGTGTGTATTCCCAGGAAGAGTACAAGCGTTTTTATCCTCTGGGAGAAGTTGCGGTCCATCTTGTGGGGCTTACCAATAGTGATGATGTCGGGCAGGAAGGGCTGGAGCTTGCTTATGAAGACTGGCTGAAAGGCACGCCCGGCTCCAAGCAGGTTCTCAAGGATCGACGTGGTGGCATTATCCGCGAAGTAAAAATCAATTCAGTTGCCGAGCCTGGTAACGATCTGGTCCTGAGTATTGACAGCAGAATCCAGTATCTGGCTTACAAGGCGCTTAAAGAAGAAGTGACACGTCGATATGCGAAGGCAGGAACAGCAGTTGTATTGAATGTCGAAACAGGTGAAGTCCTGGCCATGGTGAACCAGCCTTCCTACAACCCGAACAACCGGATCAGCCTTGATGATAACGAAATGCGTAATCGGGCCATTGTTGATTTGCTGGAACCGGGATCGACGGTAAAGCCGTTTACGATAACCGCTGCTCTGGAAAGTGGATTATTTGATACCAACAGCATTATTGATACCAATCCGGGCTATATACAGGTAGATGGCTCTACTAAAAAAGACCCTGTTAATTATAAGAAAGTGGATCTTAAGAAAATTATTACCAAGTCCAGCCAGGTTGGTGCAATCAAGCTGGGTCTGGCCATGGGGGAGGCGCCAATGCTTGATGTACTTTCCCGTGTCGGGTTTGGCACCGCAATGGGAACAGGCTTTCCGGGAGAAACCTCTGGCGTACTACCAAGTTTTCCAAGGTGGAGTAAATCAGATATTGCCACTCTTGCTTATGGTTATGGCTTTCAGGTCACCCCTTTGCAAATGGCACAGGCTTACATGATTTATGCCAACGAAGGTATTCGAAAGCCGGTTTCATTGCTGAAGACTGAAGGTCCTGTTTATGGGGAAAGGGTCATTGATGCCAAGATAGCCAGAGACGTGAATGCGATGATGGAAACTGTGGTCAGTACCAAGCTTGGTGGTACCGGCGTGCTGGCAGCTATTCCTTCTCATCAGGTTGCCGGTAAAACAGGTACTGCCTGGTATTACAACGTTGGTGGTGGCTACGATGAAGAAAATTATAACTCCTACTTTGCCGGTTTTGTGCCAGCTCATAATCCCAAAATTGTTGCTGTTGTTTCAATCCATGAGCCCAAGGGCGAAGAGTACGGTGGTGGTCGGGTAGCGGCGCCGGTATTTGCCAAAATTGCTGCTGGCGCAATGCGAATACTGAATGTACCCCCCGATAGTGCTGTAGAAGAACAGCAAGTCAGCATGAGTAACAGTATCAGTTCTGAAAAGCAGGTCGCTGCCTGGAGAGATTTATGAATACAGCAAAAATCATGTCCAGACAGATGCGGCTTTCAGAATTACTGGCTGAAGATGTCGTAATCGCCAAGGCGATGGATGTTGAGCTGACCGGTATAGAAATCGATTCGCGCCAGATTGATTCAGGTGATTTGTTTCTCGCCTATAAGGGTGCGTCACATGACGGTCGCGATTTTGTTGATGAGGTGATTGCTAAAGGGGCTAATGCTGTTCTGGTAGAAGCTGATGAACAATGGTGTGAAATTACCATCAGGAACGGCGTGCCAGTAATTCCTGTAGAAAAACTTACTGCCAGGATCGGCAAGATAGCGGCACGATTTTTTGATTATCCGGCGGCCGCATTCTGGTTAATCGGTATAACCGGAACCAATGGCAAAACAAGTTGCTGTCAGTTTATCGGACAGTGTTTGAGCATGCTTGGTTATAAAACCGGCATTAGCGGCACGCTTGGTCATGGCATCTATGGTCAGCCCTATACCAATGATGAGTCAGGTCCAGGCACTACTCCTGATGCCATCTCTGTGCAGAAGATCTTCGAGGAAGTCCGGATTCAGAATGGTGAGGCCATGGTAATGGAAGTTTCTTCCCATGGCTTAAGCCAGAACCGTGTTAATACCAGTGAATTTGATGTGGCGGTTTTTACCAATCTTAGTCGTGATCATCTGGATTATCACGGTGGCATGAAAGCCTATGGTGATGAAAAAAGAAAACTGTTTATTAATCCCCAGTTAAAAATTGCTGTTATCAATATGGACGATATGTTCAGTGCCAAGATACTCAATAGCCTGGCTAAAAGTGTCAAATCGTTTACTTACAGCATGCATAACCCGAAAGCGGATGTGTTTCCAAGAGCGCTTGAGTTCAAGAGTACCGGTTTTACGCTGGAAGTGGTTACGCCATGGGGTCAAGGGCGCTTCAGTAGCTCCCTGGCAGGCTCGTTTAATGTCAGTAATATTCTTGCGGTTCTCACCACGGTGATGGCGTCAGAGTCACACAAAGGTGATTTTGATTTCAACAATGTGCTGGAAAAAATCGCTGCTGTTTCGCCGGTTAAAGGGCGCATGGAAATTCTGGGTGACTTCCCTGTTTCTGTCGTAGTGGATTATGCCCATACCCCTGATGGTCTGAAAAATGCGCTGGCAGCACTTCGTCAGCATGCCAAGGGTGATATCTGGTGTGTTTTTGGCTGCGGCGGAGACCGTGACAAAGGCAAGCGTCCTCTGATGGCAGAAATTGCCGAGCAGATGGCCAACAGGTTAATTATTACAGATGACAATCCCCGCAATGAAGACTCTATGGCAATCATCAGACAAATTCAGTCGGGCCTTTCAAATACTTCTGAAACAGTGATTGAGCATGACCGTGCCAAGGCAATTGATTATGCCATCACCAATGCCAAAGAAGGCGACATTGTTTTGATCGCGGGAAAAGGGCACGAAGAGTATCAGGATATTGGCGGTAATCGAATGGTCTTTAGTGACGTTAAGCAAGCCAGGGTAAGTCTGAATAATCGATTTGCTGAACATAATCAAAATAACAATAAAGCAGGTTAAAGCGTGATTGGGTCAATGAGTTTGCAACAGGTTCAGGCAGCCACTGGCGGGTTAATAACCGGCGCCAATGCTGAATTCAGTTCGGCTTCCATTGATACACGTACCTTGCAGCCCGGAGATTTGTTTGTGGCTATCTCAGGGCCAAATTTCAATGGCAATGACTTTGTTGCTATTGCTGCTGAGAAAAGAGCCAGTGCCGTGATTGTAGGGGAGCAGGTAAATATAGATTTACCGGTCCTGACGGTAGCGGACACTCGCGCAGCGCTTGGAACAATGGGGGCGATGAATAGAAACCGGGCCAGTGCCTGTGTGCTGGGTCTGACTGGTAGCCAGGGCAAGACCACGGTAAAGGAAATGACGGGTGGGATTCTTGCGCAATGCGATTCAGTAATCATGACAAGCGGCAACCTGAACAATGATTTGGGTGTTCCCCTGAGCCTGCTGAAAATAGATAAACACCATAAGTATGCCGTGATTGAAATGGGCGCTAATGGACCTGGCGACATTGCCTACAGTGTTGCGCTGGCACGCCCCGATATTGCCCATATCACCTGTATTGCCGGTACCCACCTTGAAGGCTTTGGTGATCTTCAGGGCGTGGCAAATGGCAAATCTGAAATCTGGGCTGGTATCAGGGAAAGCGGCACAGCAGTGGTCAACATTGATGATGTTTTTGCCCAGCAGTTTGTTGATCAAATTATTTCATTGGGCAGGCACCTGGTGACCGTAAGCGGTTCAGGTAACCAGCATGCAGATTATTTTGCAGACCATATTCAGCTGGATCAGTTTCAGGGTGCAGCATTCACATTGAATTCGCCAAAAGGGACGGTGTCGATCAAGTTGCAGGTGCCTGGAAAACACAATATCAACAATGCCATGGCAGCAGCGGCTATGGCCATGAGCGCGGGTGTCGGTCTTGATGCGGTAAAGGCTGGTCTTGAGCAATTTGCCGCCGTGAAGGGTCGACTGTGCGTCATTTCCGGCATAAATGGATCAACTCTAATCGATGATAGTTATAACGCCAGCCCTGCATCATTTCGTGCAGCGATAGACGTACTGGCCGAGACCAAAGGCTCGAAGGTCGTGGTAATGGGAGATATGGGTGAACTGGGCAGTGATGCTGAAAAAGAACATGCCGGGATTGGGAGCTATGCAAGGCAACAGGGCATAGATTGTTTGATCGCCACTGGTGAAATGAGCGCGCTTGCTGTTTCTGCTTTTGGTGATGGCGGTATCTTTCTCAATGAAAGGGAACAATTCAAGCACACCATTATGCCTATGTTGAATGCCACGACTACAGTACTGATTAAGGGTTCGCGTAGCCAGGGTATGGAAAAACTGGTCAGTCAAATACAGGAGGGCCAGCAATGAAGCCAATCCTCTGTATCAGCGTTTATTTTGGTAACGATTCTTGTGCCGGCTATTTTGGTACCAACGAGGTTAAAGCCAGGGAGAACTATTTCTCATGTTGCTAATGCTGACCGAATATTTATCACAATTTAATTCCGGCTTTACGGTGTTTCAGTACCTCACCGTGCGCGGTATTTTTGGAATTCTCACGGCGCTGGCTTTATCGCTGATAATCGGCCCTACCATGATCAGGCGTCTGAATTACCACCAGATTGGGCAGGTAATCAGAGATGATGGACCGCAGAGTCATCTCAGTAAAGCCGGTACGCCCACCATGGGCGGAGCTCTCATCCTTATAAGTATTATTATCTCTAGCCTGCTTTGGTCTGATTTGAGAAATCCTTATGTCTGGGTCGTGGTGATCGTTACCGGACTGTTTGGGGCAATTGGCTGGGTGGATGATTACCGCAAAGTCTTTGAGCAAAACCCGAAAGGCCTGGCAGCGCGTTGGAAATATTTCTGGCAATCAGTCATCGGATTTATTGCCGCGGGTTATCTTTATTCAATTGCTACTGTGCCTGCCGATACGCAATTGTTTATTCCGTTCTTCAAGGACTTTGCGCTTAACCTCGGGCCGTTTTACATATTGCTGGCGTACTTCATGATAGTGGGCTTCAGTAATGCCGTAAATCTGACTGATGGTCTCGACGGACTGGCGATTTTACCTTCAGTGATGGTAGGCGCTGCGCTTGGTGTCATCGCTTATTTAACCGGGAATGCAGAATTTTCTGCCTACCTGAATATTCCCTATATTGCCGGTGCCGGCGAACTGGGAATATTTTGCGGAGCCCTGGCGGGCGCCGGCCTGGGCTTCCTCTGGTTCAACACTTATCCCGCACAGATTTTCATGGGCGATGTCGGCGCCTTGGCGCTGGGTGCATCACTGGGTCTGGTGGCCGTCATTGTCAGGCATGAAATTGTGCTGATCATTATGGGTGGCGTATTCGTGATGGAAACCCTCTCAGTCATTCTGCAGGTCGCTTCATTCAAGTTAACCGGTAAAAGAATTTTTCGCATGGCTCCCCTGCATCATCATTTTGAATTAAAGGGTTGGCCCGAACCCAGAGTCATCGTTCGCTTCTGGATTATCACCGTTGTTCTGGTGTTATTCGGGCTTGCAACGTTGAAATTAAGATAAACAAAAACGCATAAATCAGGCTGGAAAATGCAAACGCAGCAGGTAACACAAAAGATGAAAGTCGTGATCGGTCTTGGTAAGACCGGGCTTTCCTGTGCCCGTTACCTGGCCAGTCGCAATGAAAACTTCAAGGTGTTGGACACCAGAAAGAATCCGCCTGGACTGCAACAACTGAAAGCTGAATGTCCTGGAGTTGAACTCGAACTGGGTGAGTTTAATGCGCAGTCACTTAACAATGCTGCACAGTTGATTGTTAGTCCAGGCGTGGACCAAAAAATGCCAGTGATACAGAACGCCATCAAGCAGGGCGTTCAGGTGACTGGCGATGTGGATATTTTTGCCCGCTCAATAACAGCACCAATGATTGCCATCACAGGCTCCAATGCAAAAAGCACGGTAACGACATTGGTAGGTGAAATGGCAAAAGCTGAGGGGATAGATGTCGCTGTAGCAGGCAATATCGGACTACCGGTGCTGGATTTGTTGCAGCAGCCACCGGCCAGCCTGTATGTGCTCGAGCTGTCCAGTTTTCAACTGGAAACTACCAGTAACCTAGGTGCAAAAGTCGCAACGCTATTAAATCTGAGTCTGGATCATATGGACCGTTATGACTCAATGGCTGATTACCGCAAGGCCAAGTTGCGAATATTCCAGAATTGTCAGCAAGCGGTGATCAACGATGATGACCCGTTATGCCAACCTGAGCTTCCCGCCAATGTTCGACAATGGCATTTTTCCATTGTTGATAATAGTGCTGCCAAATTTTCCCTGTTGAGACAGGATGATGGTCAGTACCTTGGCTTTAATCAGCAAGCACTGATGCCAGTAGCCGAGATGAAGATTGCTGGCAAACATAATGTTGCCAATGCCCTGGCAGCGGTGGCATTGGGTCATGCTGCCGGATTTTCCATTGAGTCCATGCTTGCTACTTTAAAAAAGTTCCCCGGACTTCCTCATCGTTGTCAGTGGGTAGTGCAAAGGAAAGGTGTGGATTGGTACAACGATTCCAAGGGCACCAATGTAGGTGCCTGTATTGCAGCCGTTAATGGGCTGGGTGGCGATTTGGGTAAAGGGAAAATTATTTTACTGGCGGGTGGTCAGGGCAAAGGAGCTGACTTTGCTCCATTGGCTTACCCGCTGTCTATTTATGTGAAGCTGGCAATTCTGTTTGGAGAAGATGCCGCACTAATTGATCAGGCAGTAAATGGTTCAGTAATGACCATTACGGTCACTTCCCTTGAAGAAGCAGTCAGCATTGCTGAGGAAAAAGCCAATAGTGGAGATGCGGTATTACTCTCTCCCGCCTGCGCCAGTTTCGATATGTTCAGCAATTATGAAGAGCGTGGTGAAGCCTTTATTCATCATGTCGGGGAGCTGCACTAATATGCAAGCGGTAACCCATCAACAGTTTCAAGCACGCCCCTATTACGGTGATAGCTGGCTTATTATTCTTGCCATGCTCCTGGTATTCGTGGGTCTTATCATGATGACCTCGGCATCCGTGGAAATAGGTGAAAGTCTGCATCAGGATCCATTCTATTACTTCAAGCGCCAGTTGATATTCATTCTGTTAGGTCTGACAGGCGCGGTAATCACATTCCAGATTCCCCTGCTGTGGTGGCAAAAAGGCAGTTATGGTCTTTTCATTATCACCTTGCTCCTGTTATCACTGGTTCTGGTTCCTGGCGTGGGCTATACAGCAGGTGGCGGTACGCGCTGGATAAATATCGGCTTTATGACTCTGCAGGTTTCCGAACCATCAAAAATTCTCATTGTATTTTTTATGGCTGGGTTGCTGAGCAGACAACATGACCTTATCTGTAATAGCCTGAAGGGATTCCTGCTGCCTTTTGCGCTGATGTCCTTACCTGTTTTGCTATTGTTACTTGAGCCCGATTTTGGCGCAGTAGTAGTCATCATGTTTGCCGTGATGGCGATGCTTTTTCTTGCCGGTGCCCGTTTCTGGCATTTCCTTTTGTCAGCCATCCTGTTACTTGGCGCTGGCTCTGCAATGATTTTTACCTCTGCTTATCGCATGCGCAGAGTGACTTCCTATCTGCAGGCACTCAAAGATCCTTTTCATGAAGATATTGTTTTTGATTCCGGCTATCAGTTGGCCCAGGCGCTGATTGGTTTTGGTCGTGGTGAATGGCTGGGCATGGGCCTGGGTAACAGTATCCAGAAAATGTATTTCCTGCCTGACGGTCATACGGATTTCATTATTGCCATCATTGCCGAAGAGCTTGGCGTAATCAGCGTCCTTGCCCTGTTACTTCTATTTACTGCGTTTATTTCCAGAACACTGCTCATTGCAAGAAGAAACGAGACAAATGGAAACTTTTTTGCTGCCTATGCCGCCTATGGTTTTGCTTTTATTTTTGTTGCCCAGGTGGCTATTAATGTTTGTGTCAATGTCGGCTTATTGCCAAACAAGGGATTGACACTGCCGTTTATCAGTTATGGCGGTTCGAGCCTGCTTACCTGCATGGCCATGGTGGCGATATTACTCAGAATTGATATTGAGAATCATCAGACAGGAGGCAGGAAAGCCAGCGTTCGCGTCTGAGCAGAATAGAAATGAGCATGGATACCAATAACAGAAAAATACTTATTATGGCCGGAGGCACAGGCGGACATGTGTTCCCTGCGTTGAGTATTGCTGAATATCTGTTGTCCAGAGGCGTACAGGTTGAATGGCTGGGTACCCGTAAAGGGCTTGAAGCTACAGTAATTTCTGAAACAGATATTCCCTTGCACTTTATTTCCATTGCCGGGCTCAGGGGAACGAGTCTGCTGAAAAAACTCCTGTCACCCCTGCTTATTTTCGTGGCGGTGCTGCAATCCATTCGCAAGCTTATCCAGATCAAACCTGGTTGCGTTCTTGGCATGGGCGGATTTGTTACCGGGCCGGGTGGGCTTGCTGCCTGGCTACTGGGGAAAAAACTGCTGATTCATGAACAAAATGCTATTGCCGGTTTTACCAATCAAATGTTGTTCCCGCTGGCCTCAACTGTGATGGAAGCTTTTCCGGGGGCTTTTGAGAGAAAGCGGGAAATTACCCGCAACCGTTTACTGAAATCATTTATCAAGCCTGGCAATACCGTTGTGGTGGGTAACCCGGTACGAAAGGAAATTTCTGACATTGGTTTGCATAAGATAAAGGCCGTAACAGGGCAATCTTGCGGAGTTTCTATTGGAGATAAATTGCACATCCTTGTAATTGGGGGAAGTCTGGGAGCGGTTGCGATTAACAAAACCATTCCAGCCATGCTGGCATTGTTGTCTGAACAGCAGCGACCTGAAATTCTGCATCAATGTGGCAGCAAAAATCTTGAACAAACGCTGGCATTTTATAGCGAGCATAAGGTGGATACCGGAAATACGATTCAGGTTCAGCCTTTTATAGAAAACATGGCAAATGCCTATTCCTGGGCGGACATTATTATCGCCCGCGCCGGTGCCATGACAGTGTCAGAAATTGCGGCAGCAGGACTGGCCTCCATTCTCATTCCCTATCCTTTTGCGGTGGATGATCATCAGACTGAAAATGCCGGCTTTTTGGCGCTTGCCGGCGCTGCAGAAGTGATTCAGCAGAAAGATCTCACCCCTGATGCTCTACTTGCTCTGGTGCAGAAATTTGCCATGGATGACGAAATTCTGCAGCAGGCATCCAGCAAGGCATTGGCAGCAGGCAGGCCTGATGCTACTGAAAAGGCTGCCTTACTGTGCATGGAGGCTTCCTATGTCTGAAGCAGGTCGTCACGTCATGCGCAGAAGTGACATCCCGGAAATGCGCCGTATTCGCAGAATTCATTTTGTCGGTATCGGTGGCGCGGGTATGAGTGGCATTGCTGAAGTGCTGCTAAATCAGGGTTATGAAATCAGTGGTTCAGACATCGCTGCTTCAACGGTCACTGAGCGTCTGGAATCATTTGGCGCGATTATTTTTATTGGGCATGAAGCGGCCAATATTGAAGGGGCCAGCGTCGTGGTTGTGTCCAGTGCTATTGATCAGAGCAATGAAGAAATGCTTGAGGCGATTAACCTCAGAATTCCGATTATCAGACGCGCTGAGATGCTTGCTGAGTTGATGCGCTATCGACATGCCATTGTCATTGCCGGAACCCATGGCAAGACCACAACAACCAGTCTGGTGGCGACCCTGCTGGCTCAGGGCAACATGGATCCGACCTACATTATTGGCGGCATACTTAATGGTGCAGGCACCAATGCCAAGCTTGGCGCCAGTCATATTATGGTAGCGGAAGCTGATGAGAGCGATGCCTCATTCCTGCACTTGCAGCCCATGGTTGCCATTGTCACCAATATAGATGAAGACCATATGGTCACTTATGACGGTGATTTCGAGAAGCTCAAACAAACCTTTGTAGAATTTTTGCACAACCTGCCATTTTATGGCCTTGCCGTGTTGTGTATTGATGATCCTGTAATCCAGGAACTATTACCAAAAATATCGCGACCGGTTATTACCTATGGCCAATCTGATCAGGCTGATTTCCATATTCATGATATTGATCAGGAAGGTAATGTCAGCCGATTCAAGCTTACCCGCCCCGACAATCATGCACAGCTTGATCTGACACTGAATATGCCGGGCATCCATAACGTACTGAATGCTACTGCAGCTATTGCGGTAGCAACTGATGAAGGTATGTCGGATGAAGATATTGTGGTGGGACTCGAAGGATTTAGTGGAGTCGGTCGTCGTTTTGATATCAAGGAACCACTGCTTATTGAAAGCGGAGAAGTCATGCTGGTGGATGACTATGGGCATCATCCTACCGAGGTGGCGGCCACTATTAAGGCCATTCGAACCGGTTGGCCGGAGAAAAGGCTGGTCATGATTTACCAGCCCCATCGTTATAGCAGAACCCATGATCTTTATGATGCTTTTGTTGATGTCCTCTCCGAAGTCGATTTGCTATTGCTTCTTGAAGTGTATGCCGCAGGTGAAATGCCTATCCGGGGTGCAGACAGCAGAAGCCTGTGTCGCAGTATCAGGCAGCGCGGACAACTTGATCCGGTTTATGTGAAGGATCAGGCAGATATCAGAAGTGTACTGAAAGACGTGCTGCTCAATGATGACATTTTGCTGACCCAGGGCGCTGGCAGTATTGGTGTTCTGTCGCGAGAGTTGTCCAGGGATGGCTTGGGATATGAATGATATGAGCGGATATGAGCCCGAAGCTTTTGGCAAGGTCGCTGTGCTGATGGGAGGCGACTCGGCGGAACGGGAAATTTCTCTAATGAGTGGTGGCGCAGTTCTTGAGTCACTGTTGAGAAGCGGGGTAGATGCGACCGGTGTCGATTTTACCAATGGCAAGGTGTTGGCAAGTTTGTCTGAAAACGGTTTTGACCGGGTTTTTATCATGTTACATGGCCGCAAAGGTGAGGATGGCAAAGTGCAGGGAGCCCTGGAATTAATGAATATTCCCTACACGGGTAGTGGCGTGCTGGCGTCTGCTCTTGCCATGGATAAAGTGCGTTGCAAACACATCTGGCAAAGTCTCGGTTTGAATACACCGCCATTTGTCATGCTTGATGAGACAACAGATTTGGACAGGGTTATTGCTGAATTGGGGCCTGTATTTGTAAAGCCGGTAAAGGAAGGCTCCAGTATCGGAATTTCCAGAGCGAATGATGGAGCACAACTGCAACAGGCATTTGTCCATGCCAGTAAGTTTGACAAGGACGTTATCGCAGAAAGGTTTGTTGATGGACCTGAATACACAGTCGCCATTCTTGGAGACACTGTTCTGCCTGCAGTAGGTATGAGAGCAAGTAACGAATTTTATGATTATCAGGCTAAATATTTTTCTGATGAGACGCAATATTTTTGCCCCAGCGACCTGGGAAGTGAAGATGAAAAAAATCTCGCCAGTTTGGCAATGCAGGCATATCAGGCAGTCGGTTGTGAGGGCTGGGGCAGAGTGGATGTGATGCGAGATAGTGGTGGAGTTTTCTGGCTACTGGAAGTAAATACCGTGCCCGGAATGACAGATCACAGTCTTGTGCCCATGGCAGCAAAACAGGCGGGAATAAATTTTGACGAACTGGTGCTGGAAATTCTGGCTACCAGTGATAGTGGCCGGGAGAGGGATTAAGCATGGAAATTCTGATGCCGGGTAAAAAACGCAATAGAAACAGAAGTGGCGCCAGCGTAAAGGTAAAAAATGTCAGACCACCTCGACAGTTCAATCGTGGTTTGTTGTGGAAAGTCATGTTTGCGCTGATTTTTGCCGGGGTGCTTGGCTATGGAGTGATGACTACGCCGAAGGTAGTGGAAACGGTTAGTAATCAGCGCGTGGAACATGTCCTTATTGAAGGAAAGGTTAACTATATTTCAGAACAGGAAGTACTGGCTGCTGTTAATAGTTTCATCAGTGAAAGCCTGTTGCTGGTAGATATGCAGGAAATCAAGAAAGTGCTGGAAACCATGCCCTGGATTCGCTCGGTAACCATACGTCGGGAATGGCCGGACACTATGGTGCTGAACATTATTGAGGAAAAGGCAATTGCCCGCTGGGGAGAAAAACGCCTGTTAAACCAGGATGGCGCAATCATAGCTCCGAATAACATCATTGGTCTTGAAAGTCTGGCAATACTGTCAGGCCCTGCGGGGACTGAAAGGAAAGTGATGGAGCAATATCAGTTGTTCAGCCAGTTGCTGTATCAGCGGGGATTGAAAATTGCAGAGCTGGACCTGAACGAACGTGCTGCCTGGAAGCTGACTCTTGTGAATGGTGTGCAAGTCAACATTGGCAAGTCGCAGTTGATGGAAAAAATGAGAAGGTTTGTGGATTTTGCAGAAGCCTCCCTGATTGAACAGATGGATGAAATTGAATCAATCGATTTGCGGTACACCAGCGGTATAGCAGTAAAAACTAAAGAAAATAATCTCTCAGAGGTGGTCTCGCTATGACCAGATTTCAACAAATGAATAAGAAGGAGTTGCTTCCAATGAGTAACTTGAGTGGCGGAAATATGATAGTGGGTCTGGATATCGGGACATCCAAAGTTGTGGCCATTGTCGGCGAGATAAACGAGGAAGGCGGACTCAATATAGTCGGTATCGGCCGACACAAATCACGTGGCCTGAAGAAGGGCACCGTGGTGAATATTGAGTCCACTGTTCAGTCAATCCAGCGCGCAGTGGAAGAAGCCGAACTGATGGCAGGATGTCAGATTCATTCAGTTTACGCGGGTATTGCCGGCAGTCATGTACGTAGCATGAATTCACATGGCATCGTCGCAATTCGTGATAAAGAAGTTTATGCCGCTGACATTGAACGGGTTATTGATGCAGCCCAGGCGGTAGCGATACCTGCTGACCAGAAAGTGCTTCATATATTACCCCAGGAATACATTATCGATTCCCAGGAAGGTGTGAAGGAGCCTTTGGGAATGTCCGGAGTGAGACTGGAAGCCAAAGTGCATCTGGTGACGTGTGCCACTAATGCTGCACAGAATATTGAAAAGTGCATCAAACGCTGTGGTCTTGAGACTGATGAAATCATTCTCGAACAATTGGCCTCGAGTTATTCAGTATTAACCGAGGACGAAAAGGAACTCGGTGTTTGTATCGTTGATATCGGTGGTGGCACTACTGATATTGCTATTTTCACAGAAGGGGCAATCAGACATACCGGTGTTATTCCAATAGCCGGTGATCAGGTGACCAATGACATAGCAATGGCGTTGCGAACACCCACTGAACACGCCGAAGAACTGAAAATAAAGTATGCCTGCGCGTTATCACAACTTGCCAGTGCGGATGACATGATCAAGGTCCCCAGTGTCGGGGAGCGTCCCCCCAGGGAATTATCGCGTCAGGCCCTGGCCGATGTTGTTGAGCCGCGCTATGACGAACTGTTTCATTTGATTCAGTCAGAAATCAGACAAAGCGGATATGAAGAAATGCTGGCAGCCGGCATGGTCTTCACTGGCGGTACCAGCAAGATGGAAGGTGTCGCTGAGTTGGCAGAGGAAATTTTCCATATGCCAGTACGAATTGGTATGCCCGTAGACGTGAATGGGCTGGTGGACATCGTCAGAAATCCTACCTATTCAACAGCAGTTGGTTTGCTTCTTTATGGCATGAAACAGGCGCAGGAAAGAGAAGGCAGTGTGGTCAGAGAGCCCGGTATTACGCTTTTTGACCGGGTAAAAAGTTTATTTAGCAGTGAAGACTGAGTAATCAGTCAAACAAATCATTAATTTTTTTAACTTCAAGGTGGAACCCAAAAGGGGGTAAATGAAATGTTCGAAATAATCGACAATGTTGCTCAAACAGCAGTCATAAAAGTAATTGGTGTTGGCGGAGGCGGTGGTAACGCCGTGCAGCACATGATTAAAAACACCATTGATGGTGTAGAGTTCATCTGTGCCAATACTGATGCCCAGGCATTGGACAGGATGGAGACCAAGCTCAATTTGCAATTGGGGGGTACCATCACCAAGGGATTGGGTGCAGGTGCGAATCCGGAAATCGGCCGACAGGCAGCACTTGAAGACCGCGACAGGATTCGGGAAATTATTTCCGGCGCTGACATGGTCTTCATCACCGCAGGCATGGGTGGTGGAACCGGTACTGGTGGTGCTCCGGTGGTTGCCGAGATTGCCAGGGAAATGGGCATTCTTACCGTTGCAGTCATTACCAAACCGTTTCCTTTTGAGGGTCGCAAGCGAATGGCTATCGCCGAACAGGGTATCAGGGAACTTGCAGAGCATGTTGACTCTCTAATAACCATACCCAATGAAAAACTGATGGATGTTCTGGGTAAAGGAGCGACTTTACTGGATGCGTTCAGTGCCGCCAATGATGTGCTTTCCGGTGCTGTCAAAGGGATTGCTGATCTTATTATGCGTCCGGGCATGATTAACGTGGATTTTGCCGATGTTAGTACAGTGATGTCCGAAATGGGTATGGCAATGATGGGAACCGGTTACGCCAAGGGTGAGAACCGGGCGGTTGAAGCAGCTGAAGCAGCCATTCGCAGCCCATTACTTGAAGATGTGAATCTCCAGGGTGCCCGTGGCATTCTGATCAATATCACTGCTGGTGAGGATTTGACGCTGGGAGAATTTTCCCAGGTCGGCGATACCATTTCCGAGTTTGCTTCCGAGCAGGCAATTGTTGTGGTTGGGACTGTTATTGATCCTTCATTGAAAGATGAGTTGATTGTGACCGTTGTGGCGACAGGTCTGGGTGGGGTGCAGGTTGAAAAGCCTACCAAGGTGGTAGATAACACAATGAAGAACCCCAGAACGGCTGATTTTCACACACTGGACAGGCCTGCTGTGATGCGCAAGAAGGAAGCAGTTAAAGCACATGGTGCCAGTGAAGAGCGGCAGGAAGAAAGACACTCCATGCCCAAGGCGGTTGGGGCTGATTCAGATATGGATTTTCTGGATATTCCGGCTTTTCTGCGCAAGCAGGCTGACTAGTAGCCGTTAGTAGTTAAATAAAGATTGCAGGGTTCAGGTATTGGTTGTTTTTGGGCTGGAAGCAGAAAGTTATTTTACAAATCCCGTAGACACGGGGGCTTCGGCTATTGGTGAAAGTGCGGGTTTTTGGTAAGATGCGCGTTTTCCCGACAACCTTGCTCAAATACCTGCAAGAATATAATAAGAAGCAGCAGCAAAAGCATTAATAGTGGCAAAATAACAGCATTTGCAGCACTTTTTCTGTATCGGGTGCAATCAGGGTTTTTGCTCCAGATGTGATACAAGCCTCTTGCTTGCCAGACGAGCAGGGGAGTAGAAAGTGGCGTGAATAAAATTGTCGTGTGAAATGACTTTGGGGGTGAACGGTCATTAACAACCAAGGTAACAGTGAGAGCGATCATTGATTAGGCAACGAACTTTAAAGAATGTAATAAAAGCGACCGGTGTGGGCTTACATACCGGTCAGAAAGTCTACCTGACTTTGAGGCCAGCACCTGTCGATACCGGGATAGTATTCACCCGGGTAGACCTTGACCCCGCCGTTCAGATACCAGCCCTGGCAGAAAACGTAGGTGATACCACCTTGTCATCTACGTTAATGAAAGGAGATGTGCGGATTTCCACTGTGGAACATCTCATGTCAGCCATGTCAGGCCTTGGTATAGACAATGCCTTTGTTGATGTCAGTGCTTCTGAAGTGCCGATTATGGATGGCAGTGCCGGTCCCTTCGTTTTCCTGATCCAGTCTGCCGGTATTGAAGAGCAGAACGCTCCCAAGAAATATTTTCGTATTACTAAAGAAATCACGGTTGAACAGGGTGACAAGAAAGTCAGTCTGAAACCTTTTAATGGCTTCAAGGTTGGCTATACTCTTTTGTATGATCACCCGGTACACCGAAAATTTACCAAGGCAGCTTCAGTGGATTTTTCCAGCACCTCTTTTGTGAAAGAGGTCAGCAGAGCTAGAACATTCGGATTTATGCATGAATTCGAGGAATTGCGTAACCGTAACCTGGCACTTGGAGCGAGCATGGATAATGCTATTGCTGTAGGAGATTACCGGGTTCTCAACGAAGATGGCTTGCGCTATGAAGACGAGTTTGTAAAACACAAGATTCTCGATTCCATTGGCGACCTTTATCTACTGGGAAAAACCCTGATTGGCGAGTTTCAGGGCTACAAGTCCGGGCATGCCCTGAATAACGCGCTACTCAGAAAGCTCATTACCGCTGAAGACTGCTGGGAAATCGTGACTTTTGACGTTGAAGATGATGCACCAATTTCCTATCTGAGACCTGTTTTTTCTGGTTAGATATGGTCTAATCCGTTCCTGAATTGATATTCACGTTGCTACTTTCGATGCCAGTAATGTTCTGGATGCAGTACGTGGAATCCTCAAGGCAGCTGTAACCTTCTAATATATATAGTAATTATCCATATTGCCCAAAATATGAAAATAATCATTGTCGATCAAAAGCATGGGGAGACGAAATCACTGGTCCTGAAAGGATGGGCCAGGGTTGCATTGTCCGTTTGCATGCTTGGTGTTCCGGTTTTACTTGGGTACTACGGTTTTCATTTATCAGCCCTGCGTAATGCTGATTTCTACAAGGATGAAGCAACCCAGTCCTGGATGGATGATCTGAAATCCCAAAAAGCCGATATCGAACAGATCCGCCAGGAAACGCTTGCGCAGCTGGAAGCACTCACCTTGAGAATGGCCAATCTGCAGGCCAGATTATTGCGCCTCGATGCTCTGGGACAGCGTCTTACTGATATATCCAATCTTGATGATGGTGAGTTTGATTTCACCCAGACGCCTGCTGTAGGAGGTCCAACAGATCCAGATGCCGTGTCTGTTGAAGTCCCTGATTTCCTGCGTAACCTGGATGAACTGACCCGGGAAATAGAAGATAAACAGCAACAACTGGAATTGCTTGACTCGATTCTTTCGGAGCAATTAATACAGTCCAATACCTATTTGTCTGGTCGCCCAATTGCCAGGGGCTGGATTTCTTCCCCCTACGGCCGACGCATTGATCCTTTCACAGGAAAACAGGCCTGGCACCAGGGAATTGACTTTGCCACTGGCCGCACTGGCGTTGATGTTCAGGCGGTAGCCTCAGGTGTCGTTACCTACTCCGGTGATAAGCAGGGCTATGGTGATATGGTCAAGATTAACCATGGTAATGGTTATGAAACCCTCTATGCCCATGGCGAAAAATTACTGGTTAAGCCCGGTGATATAGTCAAGAAAGGGCAGATTATTGCCCTGTCCGGTAATTCAGGCCGTTCTACCGGCCCCCATGTCCATTTTGAAGTCCATAAAAATGGCCGTGTTGTCGATCCAGCCTCTTACGTTCATCGCACCAGCCGATAATACTCCCGAATAATTCTCCTCCCTTTGGCTGTCACTAATAATTGCCAGCGCCATAGGGGTCGTTGGGTATATTTGGATACCCGGTTTCCTGAACACACTATGCAAGATTTTGACCTATGCTTACTAAAATATTTGGAAGTAAAAACCAGAGAGAAATTAAAAAACTGTCAAAAGTGGTTGATCGTATTAATGCCCATGAATCCGAAATACAGGCATTATCTGATGAGGCGCTGAAGGCCAAAACCATTGAATTCAGAGAACGTTTCGAGAACGGTGAAAGCCTGGAAAAAATGTTGCCTGAAGCCTTTGCCGTGGTTCGGGAAGCCGGTGTGCGTGCCATGGGTATGCGACATTTTGATGTACAGATGATTGGCGGCATGGTGCTTTTTCACGGCAAGATTGCCGAGATGCGCACTGGTGAAGGTAAAACCCTGGTTGCCACCTTGCCAGCTTATCTGGGTGGCCTGACCGGGCGCGGTGTGCACCTGGTAACCGTCAATGAATACCTGGCCCGGCGTGATGCGCTCTGGATGCAGCCGCTGTATGAGTTTTTGGGACTAAGCGTGGGAGTGGTAGTGCCAAACCAGTCTCCCGAAGAGAAACGCGAGGCCTATCAGGCTGATATCACTTACGGTACCAATAATGAATTTGGTTTCGATTACCTGCGAGACAATATGGCGTTTCGGCTGGAGGACAGATTCCAGCGTCCGTTGTCCTATGCCATTGTTGATGAAGTCGACTCTATTCTTATTGATGAAGCCAGAACCCCGCTGATTATTTCCGGTGCGGTTGAAAATTCGTCCAAGCGCTATGTGGATATCAACGCTCTGGTGCCTTTGTTAAAGCAAGTCGAGAAAGTCCCTGAAAAGTCCATGATTGAACGACGCATGGAAGAAGATATTCCTCTGGATGGTGACTTCATCGTTGATGAGAAGAGTCGTCAGGTTGAGCTAACGGATCCTGGCCACGAAAAAGTTGAAGACCTGCTGGTAAGTAAAGGCTTATTGGAAGAAGGTGAAAATCTTTACTCGGCTACCAATCTGACGCTTTTGCATCAGTTACAGTCAGCCTTAAGAGCCAATTACCTTTTCCACAAGGAAGTTGAATATATTGTGCAGGATCAACAGATTGTCCTGATTGACGAACATACCGGCCGGACCATGCCCGGCAGACGGTTGTCAGAAGGATTACACCAGGCAATTGAGGCCAAGGAAGGAGTGCCTATTCAGAATGAAAGCCAGACCCTGGCTTCCACAACTTTCCAGAACTATTTCCGTCTCTATGAAAAACTCGCCGGCATGACCGGAACAGCGGACACCGAAGCCTTTGAATTTCATCAGATCTATGGTTTGGACGTTGTCGTGATTCCAACCAATAAACCCATGATTCGCGATGATGCCAATGATCTGATCTATCTTACTACCGGTGAAAAACATCAAGCCATTGTTCAGGACATTATCGAGTTTCGTGATAAGGGAGCGCCAATACTGGTTGGTACCGCGAGTATCGAGACCAGCGAAATTCTCTCCAAATTCCTCAACAAGGAAAAAATTGAACACGCTGTCCTTAATGCCAAATATCATGAAAAAGAGGCGCAAATCATTGCCGAAGCCGGGCGCCCTGGCACTGTGACCATCGCCACCAATATGGCCGGTCGTGGTACTGACATTGTGTTGGGTGGCCGTTGGGAATCCGAGGTAGCTGCACTGAAAGATGCAACACCTGAGCAGATTGATAAAATCAAGGCCGACTGGCAGAAGCGACATGACCAGGTCATAGAAGCCGGTGGTCTGCATATAATTGGTACAGAACGACATGAATCACGTCGTATTGATAATCAATTGCGAGGTCGTGCCGGCAGACAGGGAGATCCTGGCTACTCACGTTTCTATCTATCTCTTGAAGATAACCTGATGAGGATTTTTGCGTCAGACAAGGTGGGTGCCCTTATGCGGCGACTGGGTATGGGCGAAGGGGAAGCTATCGAACACAAGATGGTGACCAATTCCATAGAAAAAGCCCAGCGCAAGGTTGAAGGCAGAAACTTTGATATTCGCAAGCAGTTGCTTGAATACGATGATGTAGCCAATGACCAGCGACAGATTGTTTACCAACGCCGTAATGAATTGATGGAAATCGATGATATCAGTAATGTCATTGAAACCATGCGTGAAGGGGTTATCCAGGAACACATCAGTCTGTATATACCGCCACAAAGCCTGGAAGAGCAGTGGGATATTGCCGGTCTGGAACAATCACTGGAAGGGGAGTTCGGCATCAAGTTGACTATCCAGCAATGGCTGGATGATGACAATACGCTCTATGAAGAGTCGCTGCGTGCCCGCATCCTGGAAGAAATTGTTAAAAGCTACAATGAAAAATGTGCTTTGGTTGGCGAAAACATGCGTGTGTTCGAGAAGCAGATTACCCTGCAGATTCTCGATACGCTTTGGAAAGAACACCTGAGTCAAATGGATAGTCTGCGGCAGGGTATTGGTCTGCGCGGCTATGGTGGGAAAAATCCAAAGCAGGAATACAAGCGTGAAGCCTATGCCCTGTTTGAAGAACTGCTGAATAATCTGCAGCACGAAGTCGTCAAGTTTCTAAGTCTGGTGCAAATCAAGCAGGATGAATCTGCCGATGCTATAGAGCGCAAGCGCATCCAGGAGCAGCAAAAGGAAAGGACTAATCTTGTGCATCAGAATGCGGCTGCACTGGCGGCTGATAATGCCGAAGGTGCAGACGGCCAAACCTCAGCAGCAGAAGCAGCACAACAGCAAACACCCTATACACGCGAAGGTCAGAAAGTAGGTCGCAATGAGCCCTGTCCTTGTGGTTCTGGTAAAAAATACAAGCAATGTCACGGTAAGCTGGACTAGGGCAATTGTGTGCCAGAGCGGAACAGCCGGCCTGGAATCATCGCAAGCCTGGCAAGATGAGAGCGTTACAGGAAAGAAATTATGGCAGTGGGAAATGGTGATTTAGGGGTTCTTCATCCAGTGCCGGGAATTACCATGGCAGCCGTATCTGCCGGTATAAAGAAGCCCGGCCGGCTGGACTGTGTGGTTTTTTCGCTGGGTGATTCTGCCTGTGTTGCAGGGTCATTTACCCGCAATGCTTTTTGCGCCGCACCGGTTACGCTTTGCAAACAGCATCTTGCCATTACTTCCCCTCATTATTTTGTTATCAATACCGGAAATGCCAATGCGGGTACTGGCAAGACGGGTATGGAAAATGCCCGCCGGGTATGTCTTGAAATTGCTGAACTGAAATCTTTGCCAGTGAATACCATATTGCCTTTTTCCACTGGCGTAATTGGTGTACAGCTTCCTGTTGAAAAAATCACTGATGTATTGCCAGAGGCGCTTGGTCAGTTGCAGGAAGACAAATGGCTGGATTGTGCCAAAGGTATTATGACCACAGATACCCGCCCCAAGGGAGCCTCGGTGCAGGTCGAAATAGATGGAAAAACAGTGACCATTACCGGCATCGCGAAAGGCGCCGGGATGATAAAGCCGAATATGGCGACCATGCTGGCCTTTGTATTCACCGATGCAAAAATCGAGACAAAATCGCTACAGGCAATGCTCGACCTTGTGGTGAACAAGTCCTTTAACCGAATTACTGTGGACAGTGATACGTCCACTAATGACAGTTGCCTGCTGGTGTCATCTGGCATAAGCGACGTTCAGGTTGATGAAAATAATGCCAGGTTTATGGCTGCCCTGAGCTCAGTTTTTGTTAGTTTGGCCCATGGCCTTGTCAGGGATGCTGAAGGCGCTACAAAATTTGTCACCATAAGCATAGAGGAAGGCGCTAATCAGCAAGAATGTCTGCAGTTAGCGTATACCGTTGCTGAATCACCACTGGTGAAAACCGCCCTGTTTGCTTCAGATCCAAACTGGGGCAGAATTCTTGCCGCTACCGGACGCGCCGGTATTGAGGCACTGGATATAGAGAAAGTCGCTATTTATCTCGATGATGTGTGTATTGTCGAGAATGGTGCTGTTGCCGCCAGCTATACAGAAGCCGCCGGGCAAAAGGTGATGGAGCAGGAAGAAATTACCATTCGTATTTCGCTGGGTCGGGGCAAATGTTCCGAAACTGTCTGGACCAGTGATCTTTCCCATGACTATGTCACTATTAATGCCGAATACCGAACCTGAAACAAAGTCGACCGAGGTGAGCAGCAACAAACCCGATAATGTTGTCCATGTGGCGGTGGGGGTTGTGGTTAATCGTGCAAGACAAATTCTTGTGGCGCGTCGACATGAATCCCAGCATCAGGGAGGGCTGTGGGAATTTCCTGGTGGCAAAGTCGCTCCAGGCGAGACAGTGCAGCAGGCTCTGAAACGTGAATTGCTTGAAGAAGTGAATATCAGCATCAGGGAAAGTACTGGTTTACTAAAAATATCCCATGATTACGGCGATAAGCATGTGTTACTGGATGTTTGCTACGTGAGTGTGTTTTCCGGTACGGCTGTGGGGCGAGAGGGGCAGCCGGTCAAATGGATTGAGGTTGATGAGTTGGACAAGCATGAATTTCCCGCTGCCAATCAGGCTATTTTAGCCGCCATTAAAACTCTCCTTCAGTCGAATCCCTGATTTCCAAATCATCCAGATTGAAATCCTCCGGTCCCTCTTTTACAGGGATAACATGGCGCTCATTGGCCCACTCTCCAAAATCTATCAGCTGACATTTTTTTGAGCAAAACGGGCGGAAAATACTTTCTTCCTGCCATTTGACAATTTTCTGGCAGGTCGGGCAGTTTACCGTTTTAATACCGGTTTGATTGTTCTCAGTCATTATTTATCTTCGTTTGTCTGTTCATACGATTATTCGTTTATTGTGTGGCTAAAAAGCCTGATACATCTTCCCTCATTTCGTAAAGTACGGCCAGTTTTGATGCGCGTGTACCGCTGCGAATATTATTATAGGTTTGTATCCTCTGTATTCCCAAATCAAGGGTATCCAGCGCTTCCTGATAGCGTCCAGCATTTATCAATTGCAGGCTTAAAGTGAATAATGCGCCTGGATCACCGCTATTGTCATAAGCCGCTTGAAGTAAAGCAATGCCTTGCTCGATTTCCTCGCTATAAAACTTGAGTCTGGCGAGCTCAAATTGATACAAGCCGCGGGACTGATTCGGCATTTTGTCCATAATGCTGGAAATGATGGTGGAGAGAAGTTCTGCAGAATAAATATTACAGGTATTCGTGGTAGTTAATGTCACAAGCTGTTGTAAGGGAGATAGCAGGTCGCGATTGCCGTTATTAATCTGCTCAAGAGACTGAAGAATCGTGCCATCGTCAGGCCGGGGTATGAAGGAGGTAGAGCAGCTCAGCAGCATACGATTGAGTAACATGCGGTAATTGGACCTGTCACGGTTAAACGCCTGTTCATAAAGCAGTGCTGCCTGCAGCTGGCCATCAAAGTCTCTCCGGGAAAGATTCATGGCATAAAATTCGGTATTACGAGCCGTGTCAGGGTCTGCAACATACCAGCTTTCAGATAGTTCTAGAGGATCCCGCCATAAACTGCTAATGCTGTAAGCCTGGAATATCAATAATAGGGAATACAGCAGGCAGATTGTTAATTTTAGTTGTGAAGATAACAAGTGTCGTGGCACAAGAACAATCAGACAATAAAGAGCTGCAAAAATGAAGCCGAGAAAAGCAAGGTAATTTCGATGGTTGAAGAATAGTTCCAGTGCCAAAACGCTGGATTCAATAATATGACCTGAGAAAAACCATAACAGGGCGAAAAGTAAGATTCGGTGTTTGCCAGGTCTTAAGACGGAGATCAATAATAAAGCCAGCCAGGCGCTTGTTGAAATCAGCGTTGAAATCGGACTAAGAAAACCTGCGGAAACATTAATATCATGAAAAAGACTCGTACCCGATGTGGAGGGAAATACGATGATGGCGATGTACTGCCACAAAATCCTGCTTTGTGTCATCAGTCGATCCAGCATGGAATAGTCGTAGTATGAAGCGAAGTCCGCCTGCATTTTTGACATAAATATCAGCGGTAGAAGAAGTGTCAATACCACAGGAAACCAAAGCATTACACCGCGCCAAACCATGAACTTACGCTGGTCAGGAAAGTGGGCTTTTTTTAACAGGGTATATTCCAGAGTCAACAGGTAGAAAAAGAGAGAAGGGGCATTTTCCTTGCTCAATAGTGCCAGTAAGCCGGCACCAGCAATGACGAGAGTCATTAAGGCGAGTTGCCTGTTCAGATTTTCCTCAGTTATGGCGAGTCTGATATGCAGGTAGAGGAAGACACCTAGCAAAATGAAAAAATTCGATAGCAGGGCCATGCGTTGGACGGCATACAGTACTACGGTTGAATGGACGGGATTAATCGCCCAGATCAGGCTGGTGAATAGAGCAAGTTTCCAGGCATCAGATTCATGAAGCTTCAAGACTTTGCCCAGCTGCAGGCAGATCAGATAAATCAATGAGGCATTGAGGCCATGAATGACCAGATTAGCCCATTTAAAAGCGGCAGGGGTGTCGGGCCAGGAATCTGCCTGTAGTGCGAAACTGAACAGTGAAACCGGGCGACCGGTGGGTCCTGCATTGCCGCCAAGAACGAATTCCCAAAATCCAGGTGAGAACAGGGATTCGTCCTGGATATGTATTAATGCATCCAGATTCTGAAAGTCGTCAAAGAGAAACAGGCTATCGAGGGCTGTCGCAAAACATAACAACAATGCTGACAGGATAATGCCAATACAAACCGGGCGGCGGGAAAAAAAGCTTTTTGACAGAGTTATGGACATGTAGCGTTAAATGGGAGGATTAAATGTTATCAACATAGTCAGTCAATAGTTATAAACCTTATGAATTATATAGAACAGTCATAATTCGCTTTGGATAATAAGGCTGTAATTATCTTGCCTGGTACATAAGAATTTTCCAGGGTAGTTGTCCGTCAAGTCTATCAGAGCTGTTATGGCGTTGCTTGATTCTCTTGACCTGCATTTCTTCGACTATTTAGAAGCCCGGTATAAGGTAATAAAAGTTATTGATTCCTATGGACTAATTATAATTGGACGAGTCTGTGTTTCCCCGATATTCTTCTTTTGCGACTGGCTCAAAAATTCACAATACTGGAGTAGCAAGTGATAACTGCTGAAATAAAAAATATAGATGAAATATTCGAGGGTGATTTTCCCCGTCGTGATAATGTCATTATTACTTCAGATGAATCAAATGACGTTAATCAGTCACAAACCAATTCTGTATTTAGTGATAAATGGCAAAAATACAGTGAGGAGGAAATAGCCAGTCAAGAGCGGCTTTTCCAGTTTCAGAAAGCATGGTATCTGGAGTTATACGGTTTTTCTTCTGAAAATGACCTGCAGAATTTTCTTATCCGCCAGGATGTTGTGCTTGATGCCGGATGCGGGCTTGGCTTCAAGGCTAAATGGTTTGCAGATCTCAGTCCGCAGACACTGGTAATTGGTATGGATTATTCAGATTCTGTATTTCTGGCTGCCAAAACCTATGCTTCAACAACAAACCTGCGTTTTGTTAAAGGGGATATCGCAGATACGCGAATTAAAGATAATTCAGTGTCCTATGTCAGTTGTGATCAGGTGATACATCACACCGAGGATCCACAAAATACCATGGCAGAGTTTTCCAGAATATTGGCTCCACAGGGGGAGCTGGCTGTATATGTCTATGCAAAGAAAGCCCTTCCCAGAGAGCTTGTTGACGACTATTTCAGAATACAGACCAAAAATATCTCCAGCAATGACATGTGGGAAATGAGTGAACAGTTAACTGAACTTGGAAAAAGGTTGAGTGATTTGAATGTCACCATTGATGTTCCCGATATCCCACTGCTGGGCATCAAAGGCGGTGAAATGGATATTCAGCGCTTTATTTACTGGAATTTTCTCAAATGCTTTTGGAATAGCTCCCTGGGTCGTGAAACATCTACTTCCACCAACTTTGACTGGTATGCGCCTTCCAATGCAATGCGTTACTCCAAAGAAGAGTTCCTGGAAATGACCACATCATGCAGTTTGAGTGAATCATTTCTGCATTCTGAAGAAGCATGCCACAGTGGACGATTCGTCAAGGGCCTATAGCCTTATTCAGACCGGGATTTACCTGTCAGTAATGCTGTATTGATCACAGATAAAAAGTCAGACTAATCCCCGTTTGGCAGTGCTAATTGGTATACTCAGGCCATATAAATACGCTGAAATAGCAGTGGAAAAACAAGAGTTACCTTGATGGTTTTTTGACATCATGGTTTAACTTTTCGAGCAGGTTTCTTGTCATCCGGATAATTAGATGTACGCTAAAGTAAAAGAATATATAACAAGATACTGGCTAATCTTTTTCTTTTTATTGATTGCACTGATTGTTTTACTTTCCGGTATCCCGGTGACAGACATTCTGGCGTCTCTACTCACACTCCAGTTGTGGCAATTATTTCTATTGGTTGCTGTCTTTTTTCTCGCCACCGGCTTGAATATTATTTCCAGAAAGTACCTGTTCTATGCGCTCGGCTCAAGTTGTGGGCTGAAAAACCTTTCCTATATACACTTTTCAACCTTGGCTGCACATTATTCGACACCGGTAAAGATTGGTATTCCGGTGGCGATCTATTTGTTCAAAAAAATTGAAAACATTGAGTATTCTAAAAGTACGGCAATGTTATTTATCGAGATAGCCGTTAGTACATCACTTTGTGGACTTATTGCTCTTGTCGGAATTCCGGCAATACTTGGAATTTCTCTGAATAATGTTGTCGCTATTATTTTTATTGGTGCTCTGGGTTTGTTTTTTGTACTTCTTCTATTCAACTATTGGCATAAAAAATCGAGTAAGCAATACAGACTGATTGATTACCTGTTTAAAACTATAGGCGCCATGCAGTGTGTGACATCATCAAAGCTGACGATATATATAATGTTATCAATGTTGTTAAGACTGGTAGATGGTCTCAATCTTTTCCTTCTATGCTGGTTTTTTCTGGAAGAGCTGACCCTTTGGGAGTCTGTAATTACAACATCTACAGCGTTTTTTATTGGTACCATATCAATGATTCCAATGGGTTTGGGTAGCAGGGATATTTCAATTCTTTTACTTTTGCATCATTACAACGTCGCGAATGATTCGGCAGTATTGATTGTATCGCTGCAAAGGGTTTTAACAACAGGATTGAGCTTCGTCCTTGGTATATATTGCGGCAGCGTGCTGGGCATAAAAAATGCCCGGGTTGCCATGGTTGATGTAGATAATAATGAAAGTTCAGTTAATTCAGGAGATTTAAAGTGAATTTAGAAGGTAAAAGTTTTCTCGTTATCGGCGGGGCAGGCCTTATCGGATCACACACTGTGGATGCGTTACTTAAAGAAGATGTTAAGGAAATCCGAATTTACGATAATTTTACCAGAGGCAAACAATCAAATTTAAAAAATGCCTTACAAGACCCGAGAGTTAAGATATTTGAGCATGGCGGGGATATTCTTTTACCTGATATTCTTGATCAGGCGATGAAAGGAATTGATGGCGTCTTTCATTTTGCAGCGCTTTGGTTATTGCATTGTTGGGATTATCCGCGTTCAGCTTTCGAAGTGAATATTGGCGGCACTTTTAATGTTCTTGAGGCTGTGATCAACAATAATGTGCCGCGCCTGGTTTATTCATCTTCTGCATCGGTCTATGGAGATGCGGTAATCGAACCAATGACAGAAGATCACCCTCATAATAATAATAATTTTTATGGCGCTACCAAAATTGCCGGTGAGCAAATGTGTCATTCCCTTTATAACCGATATAAAGGTACAGACAAGGCTTTTGATTTTGTAGGCCTGCGATATATGAATGTATATGGACCCAGACAGGATTATAAGGGTGCTTATATAGCCGTTATAATGAAGATCCTTGACCGACTTGATAATAATTTGCCACCTGTGGTCTACGGTGATGGTCTGCAGTCCTATGATTTTATTTATGTTCAGGATTGTGCAAAAGCCAATGTATGTGCCATGAAATCTGATGCAACAGATGAGTTTTATAACGTAGGTAGAGGTATAAAAACATCTATTAAGGAAGTAGCAGAAATGCTTATTGAACTCTATGGCTCTGATCAGAAAATTCAATATGAACCGGCGGGCCCAACTTTCGTGAAAAGTAGAATAGGGTCAACGGAAAAGGCTCAAAACGAAATTGACTTCAGGGCAGATGTGTCACTGGAGGACGGTCTGAAAAAGGTTATTGAATGGCGTAAAAGCCTTTAATACGAGTGAAGAGAGTCATGCGAAAAATACCACTGATTAAGCCTTATATTACCGAGTCCACCAAAGCGAGAGTGATGGAGGTTCTGGATAGCGGTTATTTAACCGAAGGCAGTGTCACTAAAAGCCTGGAAAAAGCCTTTTGTGATTATATAAAAGTGGGCCATGCGCTTGCTTTTACGTCATGTACCACCGGGCTTGAGGTGGCATTGAGGGCTTTAAACATCGGGCCTGGCGATGAAGTTATCGTACCGGCCTATACCTATCCTGCAACTGCTAATGTTGTTTCTATTGTCGGTGCAACACCTGTGATAGTGGATGTGGATAAAAGCAACATGCTGATTGATTATGAGAAACTGGAATCGTCAGTGACTGACAAGACCAGGGCAATTATTCCGGTTTCTCTTTTTGGAAACCCTCTGGACTACAGCAAACTGGATAAAATCAAACATAAACATGACTTGTACATTGTGGAAGATGCTGCCTGTTCGATTGGCAGTGAAATTGGAGGACGTAAAGTAGGTTCCCTGGCTGATATCTCGGTTTTCAGTATGCACCCCAGAAAATTCATAACCACTGGCGAAGGAGGAATGTTGACAACTGATAACAGTAATTGGGCAGATTGGATATTTTCCTATAAACATTTTGGTATGGGGCCTGATAAGCAGGGTGGAGGCATCACCTTCGATAAAGTTGGTACTAATTACAAACTTAGTGATGTTTTGTCGGCAATAGGTCTGGACCAGATCAAACAGGTCGATGAGTTGCTTGATAGAAGAATCAAACTGGCCGGGTATTACGACAGTTTGTTGGCAAGCTCATCGGATGTACTTGTTCCTGACACAAGTGCAACAGGCAAACATTCTTATCAATCCTATTGTATTTATGTAGAAAACAGAGACTTTGTTTTGAACGATTTAAGAAGTCGTCAGATAGAAGTCCAGATTGGATCCTATGCCTTGCACCAGCTGCCAGCTTTCGCTGATTCAGCCCAGTGTCGAATTGAAGGAGAAATGCCTGGTACTAATTACGCTGCCAGTCATGCTCTGGTTTTGCCTCTATATCATGATCTTTCTCATGAGGATCAGGACTATGTGGTAGAAGAATTACATAACTCAATTTCGCGAAGTAAATAGCACTATGTGTGGTATTAGCGGCATTTTTTATTCTGACAAGCGGACTGTTGATAGTTCTGTTCTTAAGTCAATGGCTGATACTATTGCCCATAGAGGGCCGGATAGCGAAGGGTTTTTAATTGACAATAATATGGGGCTCGCTCATCGACGTCTTTCTATTATCGACTTGTCAAAAAATGCCGATCAACCCATGTCGACAGATAATAAAAGCTACTCCATCGTTTATAACGGCGAGTTATACAATTTTCAGGCTATAAAAAAACAGCTTACTGATCTTGGCTATCAATTCACAACTAAATCAGACACTGAAGTCATCCTTAACTCCTATATCGAATGGGGAGCTGATTGCGTTAACCATTTTAACGGTATGTTTGCGTTTGCTATCTGGGATAAGAATGAAGAAAAAATATTTCTGGCCAGAGATCGCTATGGGATAAAGCCTCTGTATTTTATGAATGTCGGAAATACATTCATATTTGCTTCTGAACAGAAAGCAATTCTCAAGCATCCTGATGTGAAAAAAGAAATCGATTTGGAAGTGCTACCCGAATATTTTTCTTTTCAGAACATTTTTACCTCCAAAACATTTTTTAAGGATATCCATATTTTCCCGGCAGGAAATTATGCTTTTGTCTCCAGGGGAAATGGCTTTACCAACCTGAAGATGAGCAAGTACTGGGATTACAGCTTTCAGGAACCCCAATCCCAGAACTCTGAACAGGAATATATTGAAGAGCTCGACAGGCTACTTGTTCAGGCGGTTAACAGGCAATCGGTTAGTGATGTTGAGCTGGGTTGTTACCTGAGTGGCGGTATGGATTCAGGCTCTATTACAGCGATTGCTGCCAATTCTTTACCTTATATCAAAACTTTTACCTGTGGATTTGATCTTCACTCAGCAGCCGGGCTTGAAATGGGGTTTGATGAGCGGGAAGCTTCAGAATACATGTCTTACCTATTCAAAACAGAGCACTATGAAATGGTGCTTAAGGCTGGTGACATGGAAAGATGTATGCAAAAACTGGTTTGGCATATGGAGGATCCGCGGGTTGGTCAGTCATATCCTAATTTTTATATTTCTCAACTGGCAGGAAAGTTTGTAAAGGTGGTCCTTGGCGGGACCGGTGGTGATGAACTATTTGGTGGATACCCCTGGCGTTATTACCGGGCAGTAGTGAATGAGAATTTCGACGACTATGTGAACAAGTATTACAATTTTTGGCAAAGGCTTGTTCCAAGTGACCAATTCAGCAATTTTTTCAATCCTATAGCAAAAGAAGTGGGCCACGTGGATACACGACATATATTCCGGGATGTATTTGACAAGCATGCCCATAATCTCACCACGCCTGAAGACTATATCAATCACTCACTTTACTTTGAAGCCAAAACATTTTTGCATGGATTGCTGATAGTCGAGGATAAATTGAGTATGGCCCATAGCCTCGAAAACCGTGTCCCTTTTCTGGACAACGATCTGGTGGATTTTGCCATGCAGCTGCCGGCGAATATGAAGCTTGGGAATCTTGGTAATGTAATAAGATTAAATGAAAATGAGTCCGGTAATAAAACAGGAAAATATTTTAATAAAACCAAAGATGGAAAACTGTTATTAAGAAAGGCAATGAGAAAATATATACCCCAGCAAATAACAGATGGGATAAAACAGGGCTTCTCTGCACCCGACGCCAGCTGGTTCAAGGGCGAGAGTATCGATTATCTCAAATCCAGGTTATTTAATAACAATGCAAGAATTTATGATTATATCGACAAGGATGTAGCTCAGGGGCTTATCAACGAACATGTTCAGGGAAAGGAAAACAGGCGACTTCTCATATGGTCGTTACTAAATTTTGAAGAATGGTGTGAAGTTTTCCTTTGATTCTCCCGGATAATCCACAAGGCTTTTTACCTTTAAAAAAATAGCCGGACGGAATTAATTTAGCTGGAGTTTTTTAGCAAGTTGACCTGTTCAAGTAATTCTTCATATTGTAATTGCAGAGTGTCTACACGTTTTTTCAAATGCTGATTTTCTGATATGAAGTTGAAAAAATCCTGATAGGGTTTGTATATGGTTTTCTCCGATAAATCGTTATATACAACACTCATGGGTGAGATAATACATTTATCCTGAATTGTTACACCCGGCATGATGACACTTGGTCCGGCAATAAAACAATTGCTGCCAATTTTTGTGGGACTCCTTTTGATTTTGTGTGAACTATTCCCTGTATTTTCGCCTCTTAGATTTAATTTATGGCTGTCATGAGTCCACACATATACGCCAAGACCTATAGACGTATTGTCGCCTATTTCAAGATCGCCTGAAGCATCAAGTATTGCTCCTTCTCCTATCCAGCAATTTTTCCCGATTTTAAGCTTCTCAGGAGAGATAATTTTTGCTCTTTCACGCATTCTGCAACCTTCTGGCAAGCCAAAATAGCTGGCACGCTCCACATCGGTCATACAATCCGTAGCTTTATAGTCAAGAATTTGTTTGCGTAACTCCCAGGGGGTTTCATCTGAGTAAACTGAAGAGCTCTTTTTATCTTTGCCGTTCATAACTGATTTCTCTGTTGGATACTAATGGCTGGTGGGTTACACGTTTCAGCATATTAAAAAATTTGCGAATAGAGCTATAAAAAATTTAAATTAGTTTGGAGAATTTATCAATGTAGTAACGCCCGCCCTCCCTGGATTCTACAAAGAATGGTTTCATGTCACTTGCTGCTTTATTGCCTAAATACTTTAAATCCAGTGGATGATCTATTGCCCACTCTAATTTGCTCGAAAGTTGTTCCAGGTCATCGGGTGTACAAAATAGAGCATTCTGTTCATCTTTCCAGGGAGATTGGAGGTTATCTTCTGTTTTAAATAGTAGCTGCGGCTTTTTCAATATGGTCAATTCCTGACTAACGCCGTTAAAAGCAACGCCTCCAATACCCAGATTACAATGTTTTATATAATTCATCACATCGGTTTTTGGGCCAAGTAAGGTGATACTACCTTCCAGATTATATGTTTTGATCATGCCTTCCAGTTTATTCATGACATCCGGTTCACCATCACCAATATAAAAAAGATGGAAGTTCCTGTTATTGTTTTTCAAACTGGCGACCGCAGGAATAAGATCAAACAGGGGTAATTTGCTTTCAGTTACCTTGATTGGATGAAACCTTCCAATATAGAGGATGATAAATGCGCCGGGTTTTTCCTTTATTACAGCACTCATGTCGGCTGGCATACCTGCTGCGCTGTCATCAAGTACCAAATGAGGAAGGCTTATATAATTGGAGGGAAAGCTGGCCTTGGTTCGTGTGTTCCAGATTGTAGGTCCGAAGCAGTCTAGCGCCGCATCAACATGACGGAAGATAAAACGATTCAGCCATGCAGGCAGGAGCCTGATGTCACTACCCCTGGCTGTGACCACGAGAGGTTTGCCGGTTATCCACTTGGCAGGCAGTGCCAGTAATGCTGTCAGTGTCCACTGGGCATGAATAATATCTACTTTTCCTGCTTGTAGAATTATCCTGATCATAAAGACCAAACAAAGTATCGGGAGTTGTAATAAGGCGAGTATTGAGCCTGGATTATATAAAGGTTTTCCGGGAGAGCGTGCTTTTTGAGCAGACCTTGGTAGAAAATAGGGGAAGCGGATAACCCTGATTTTCTCCCCAATAAGTTCCAGTTCCGGTGAGCCAGGAAAATGGGGAGTCAGTACAGTGACATCGGCCTCATTATTCGCATACCCAACAGCCTCACCATATACAAAGCGTGAATCAAACACGTTGCCATCAATATAGGGAAAACTGAATGTGCAAATTAGAATTTTCATGTTGCCTGTTGATACTTGGCATGAAGATTTTTGACTAGCTTTCTTATATCTTCAATTGGCGCGTCATTTACAATAATGTCATCTGCTCTTTTATTACGTTCACTTCGACTCATCTGCGATTTAATAATGCTTTGTGCCAACTCGGTTGAAATATTGTCTCTTTTGCCAATTCTTTCAAGTTGAAGTGCTTCCGGAACATCTATGACTAATACCCTGTCAACGAAATCGTAGTTTCCTGATTCCAATAAAAGAGGAACAGATAAAATGATATAAGGGTTTTGGCTCTCCTTGATTATCCCTGAAATGGTATTTTTGATGACTGGATGCATAAGTGCTTCCAGCCATGCTTTCTCTTTGTGGTCATTGAAAATTATATTTCGCAGTACAGGTCTGTTCAGCTCTTCCTTTTCATCAAGAATATCAGAGCCAAAATGTTTCACTATTTCTTTATAGAGAGGTTTGTTTTTACTGACAATGCTATGAGAAATTTTATCAGCATCAACGATTTCAGCGCCTAATTCTTCAAACATAGAGCTGATTGTTGATTTGCCGCTTCCAATCCCGCCGGTCAATCCAATAATGTAGGGAGTCTTTTTGCCACTTTCCTGCATGGGATTATTACCGCTTTGGGCTTACATAAAATACAAAGGGTGTTAAAGGATAAGACTGTAATAAAATTCGGATATTTCGTTGCCCCACAATAAGGCCAGAAAGCCGGCACTGGCTAAATAGGGACCAAAGGGTATCGGTATGTTCTTGTCCCTGCCTTTGATAACAATAAGACTGAGACCGACAACAGCGCCGACAAAGGATGAAAGCAGAATGATTACCGGCAGTGCTTGCCAGCCCATCCAGGCCCCTAAAGCCGCAAGTAATTTAAAATCTCCATAACCCATACCTTCCTTGCCGGTCACCAGTTTAAACAACCAGTAAACCCCCCACAGTATTGCATAACCTGCTATGGCACCCCAGACCGCTTCTCTCAAAGTTGTAATCATGCCCATGCTGTTAACGGCAAGACCCAACCATAAAAGTGGCAAGGTAATGTCATCAGGCAGTAATTGATGATCGAAATCGATCATGGTTAGTACAATCAGGCTCCACGAAAGAAAAAGAACAGCGAGGGTTAGCCAGCTAAAACCGAATTGAAAAACCACAAGCGCAGTAATTATCGCGGTCAATGTCTCCATGATCGGGTATCGGGCGGAAATGCTTTCCTGGCAATGACGACACTTGCCTCCCAGAAAAAGCCATGAAAACACTGGGATATTTTCCAATGCAGAAATTTCATGTTTGCACTTGGGACAATGTGAGTTGGGAACAGCCAGGTTAAAAGCGGCATCACTTTCTTGAGGTTTGGATGGGTTTTCAATTTCGAGTAATTCGGAGCACTGTTGTGTCCACTCAGCTTGCATCATAAGAGGCAGGCGATAAATCACTACGTTCAGGAAGCTACCCACCAGCAAGCCAAAGACTATGGAGATAGCTACCAGTAGCATCGGGTAGGCAGCAAAAAAATCAGTCAATGTCATCAGGCGATAATGCTTTTGTTAATGAGGCTATGTCGACTCTTAAACAACAGAGCCGATCTGGAAGATAGGCATATACATGGCGATCATCAGTCCACCAACGAGGATACCCAGTACCGCCATGATTAACGGTTCCATCATGGCAGTCAGACCATCCACCGCATTGTCTACTTCAGCTTCATAAAAAGTGGCGCATTTATCAAGCATGGCATCCAGAGCACCGGATTCTTCGCCAATGGATACCATTTGCAGAATCATGATGGGAAATATTTCAGTCGATTTTATGGATTGGGTCAACTGCTGACCGGCCGTAACATCCTCGCGAATTTGTAGCGAGGCTGTTTTATAAACGATGTTGCCGGTAGCCCCTGATACTGAATACAGGGCATCTACCAAAGGAACACCGGCAGCAAAAGTGGTTGAGAGTGTGCGGGTAAATCTGGCGAGACAGGATTGTTCGATAATATGACCGAAGACTGGAAGTTTCAGCGAGAATCTTTCCAGAGCATACTGGAATTTCTTTGATCGTAATTTTGCCTCTTTAAAAATAAATCCGGCAATGCCGATGCCAACCAGGACATATAACCACCAGGCGATCATGAAATCAGAAATACGCATAACATACTGGGTGAAAATTGGTAATTCAGCACCGAAACTGGAAAAGGTTTCAGCAAACTGCGGAACCACTTTGATCAGCAGGATCGCGGTGACAATACCAGCAACCGCCAATACCGTGATTGGGTAGTTCATGGCTTTCTTGATTTTGGATTTAAGGGCTTCAGATTTTTCCTTGTAGGTAGCAAGCCGATCCAGCATGGTTTCAAGGGCGCCGGATTGTTCGCCCGATTCAACCAGATTACAGAATAACTCATCAAACTGGCGCGGGAACTTCCTGATAGCGTCGGCAAAGTGACTGCCGGCAGAGACATCATCACGGATACTGAAAACGATTTCTTTCATGCTCGGGTTTTCCAGGCCTTCCCCTACAATTTCAAAGGACTGTACCAGTGGGATACCTGCTTTCATCATGGTCGCTAACTGACGCGTAAAAATAGCGATATCCATTGGCTTGATGGTTTGCTTGGAGGGGGAAAACAGAGGTTTGGCTTTCTTTCTCACCTTGGTAGGCTTGATACCCTGTTTTCTTAACTGGGCTTTCGCCATTGCCGCGCTGCTACTGGAGATTTCTCCTTTGGATACCTTGCCTCTGGCATCTTGCCCTTGCCAGGTAAATGTAGACTGTTTCAGGGTGGATTGTGCGGGGGCTGCCATCTCGTTTTCCTCTTTATCCTTTCCTTGGTATCTACTATAGCTGTTTTTAAATTATGCGGTTAACTTCTGCCAGACTGGTTAGTCCGCGTGCTGCCTGTTCCAGTGCCGACTCTCGCAGGTTATTAAACCCTGCTTTGTTAGCTAATTCTGCGACCTGGATTGAATTTCCACCATTGATAATAGCACGGGAAATTGCTTCAGTAATCGGTACTGTTTCATATACACCCAGCCTGCCTTTATAGCCAGCCAGGCAATGATCGCAGCCAACCGGGGCAAAAAGCTGCAAATTATCCAGCTGGCTTTTGGAAAACCCCTCCTGGATCAAAACCTGTGCAGGTAATTTTACTGGTTTTTTGCAGCGATTACACAGGGTTCTGAGAAGTCGTTGGGCAATGACAAGACTTAGTGTTGATGCCAGGTGATAGGGTGCTATGCCCATTTCAATCAGGCGCGAGATGGTTTCAGAAGCATTATTGGTATGTAAAGTGGAAAGCACAAGATGACCGGTCTGCGATGCCCTCAGGGCTATTTCAGCGGTTTCCAGATCCCTGATTTCCCCTACCATCAGAACGTCCGGATCCTGGCGCATAAATGCGCGAAGAGAGTCGGCAAAACCCAGGCCTGCAGCCGGATTAATGGCTACCTGGTTTATGCCCTCAAGATGAATTTCTACCGGGTCTTCAGCAGTCGCAATATTGCGCTCCTGAGTATTAAGCAAGGACAGTCCCGCATAAAGAGAAAGTGACTTACCGCTGCCGGTAGGGCCCGTGACCAGGATCAGTCCCTGCTGTCTGTTCAGGGCATCAAGATAATGCTGTTTTTGTTCATCGGTAAAGCCGAGGGTATCCAGATCCAGTTTGGTATTACCAGGGTCAAGTACCCTTAACACTACTTTTTCGCCCCATAGCGTGGGTAAGGTACTCACCCTGAAGTCAATGGATTTGCGTGGCGTTGTTTTGAGCTTGAAGCGCCCATCCTGGGGAACACGTTTTTCAGAAATATCCAGTTTGGCCATCACTTTCAGACGTGAGCAGATCCTGCGGCATATATGCACGGGAGGCCTGGTAATTTCCCTAAGCAGGCCATCTTCCCTGAATCTTATTCGGGAGCTGTTGTCATAGGGTTCAATATGAATGTCAGACACATCACTACGAATGGCATCGATCAGTATTTTATTAACGAAACGCATAACGGGGGTTTCATCAATCCGGCTTTCTTCCTCTTGACTGGTTTCTTCGCCGGGATTTCCAAAAACCTGGGATTGCGAGTCAAGGTAATCCATGGCCTGATGACGAGGCATCAGAGATGGGCTTTGCTCAAGCAGATCCTGCAGGACTGCATGTAATTTATCTTCTTCAACGATGATCAATTCGATTTTACAGCCAGTATGAAACTTGATTTCTTCAAGTGCCGGAAGATTTGCCGGATCTGAAGTGCCCAGGTACAGCGTGGACATTTTTTTGAGGAGCGGCAGTACGCGATGCTTATGAATCAGGTTACTGTCTATAAGCGCCAGTGGCATGGTTAGTGGATCCATCGCATCAAGATCAAGTAATGGATAGCCAAATTCCTGGCTCAGTATTGACGCTATCGACTTGCTTTCAAGTATCTCCTGATCTACCAGATATTTAACGACTGATTGATTTTTCCCCGCGGCACTGGCGCACGCCTGTTCAGCGAGTGCTGTATCCAATAAATCACCGGACACTAACCAGTGAGCGCTGCCATGAATTATCGCGTTTGTATTCATTGTCCTTGATCAGGTCGAGTCTTGACTGATCTTCAGTCTAATACTGAAATGCGGAAATGCCACAAGCCAGGCTCGGGAGGGAGCATTGCAGGAGTGCAATTGACTTTTTTTTCACATTATGACAAATTTTGTCAGTCCCCTCTCTCTGTCATCTCTTCTGCACTGCTATTAGTCTGATATTAAACTGTCTTGTGGCTGTATGAATATTGGACAAAAAGTGATGATCATGCCCAAAAGTGTGATCTACTGCACACTATCACCGGAATTGAATATTTCCTGATTATTGGCATAGTAATTGCTTTTTATATAACTGTTTTCTCGCGGTTGCCATTGGGGTTATGGGTAGCCCAGGCAAACGTGAACAACAAAATTTGTATTTCCTCTGGAGAGTAAAATGAAAAACATGAATCAAAAAGGTTTCACCCTTATCGAATTAATGATCGTAATTGCGATCATCGGTATTCTGGCGGCTGTAGCACTTCCTGCCTATCAGGACTACACCATCCGTGCAAAGGCTTCTGAACTGGTACTTGCTTCCAGTGCTGCCAAAAACTCAGTATCGGAATATGCTCTGGTAAACGCTACCATGACTATTCCAGCTGCTAACGTTACTGTTCAGTCAATCAACCAGGGTATGGTATCCAGCCTTTATTGGGCCGGTGCAGGTACTGGTATCGTTGTTGTAGGTAGCACAACTAATCTGGGCGCTGCGGTTCAGCTGACCATGAGACCTTCAGGTGATGCAAGCCAGGGTATTCTTTGGATTTGTGGTGCCTTGGTAGGAACTCAATACCTGCCTTCTTCATGCAATAACTAAAACTGTAATATTTTAGCTTTATTAATAGAGCTAATATTAGTAGTTTCAAAGCCAGCCCCTACTGTAAAGTGCGGGCTGGTTTTTTTTTAAGCTACAATAATTACTTTGGGCCTCGATTATCAATACTCATTATATGTCGAAGAAATCCTGCATTGTTTTTGCCCTGTCCGTTGTGGTCATTTTGTTGGCAACCACTGCAATTTACTGGCAGGGTCTGGATGGTCCTTTTCTACTGGATGACTATACCAATATTGTTAATTCCTATGTTGCTGATTTTGATGTACAAAAAATTATATTTGCTGTTAGCCACAATGAAAGTGGCACTTTAGGAAGACCTGTCTCTGTATTGAGCCTGATTTTTTCCGGCATTGTCCATGGCCCCGAACCCTGGGGCTATAAGCTTCATAATCTGGTCATTCACCTTATTAATGGCCTACTGATATTTTGGCTATTACAAAAAATTCTTTTCAGGATTTCCCGGGGAAAAGACAAAGAAAAGTGTCTTTTTGTTGCCGGAATGACATCTGCAATATGGTTACTTCATCCTTTGATGGTAAGTACTGTTTTATATGCAGTCCAACGAATGGCGCAGTTGGCCACTATGTTTACTCTGACATCGTTATTAATTTTTGTAAGTCTGAGGGAGAGTGAAGCCAGCAGTGCCCAAAAGTTCTATCCCATTGCCTATTTTTTATTTCCCATATCGTTACTTATGGCTATTTTCTCCAAGGAAAATGGAGCATTAATTCCCCTCTATATATTGGCTATTGAAATAATAGTTTTTCAGTTTGGATTTGCAACACAGCTTGAAAGAAAGAGGATTTATATATTTGAAAGTGTGTTTGTCTTTCTTCCAATTATAGTTGGCGGACTGTACACCCTTACACATCTTGATACGCTGACAAACTACGCAACCAGAAATTTTGACATGGGTGAGAGACTTCTCACGCAGTTACATGTTGCAGTCTTGTATCTAAAAATGATTTTGTTGCCAAGATTGTCTGACATGGCGCTGTTTCATGATTATATTGAAATCACCCGTAGCTTTGATCTCGCTACGTTATTGTTGCTGTTGTTATTAATTCTGGCGGTCTTCCTGATTTTCCTGTTAAGAAAAAAAGCGCCCGTTATTGCTCTGGCAATCGCCTGGTTTTTAGTATCACACATGTTGGAGTCAACGATATTCAGTCTTGAACTAATGTTTGAACACAGAAATTACCTGGCAGCAGTTGGGCCGATACTGGCGGTTGTCTACTATCTAGGAAAGATTCCAGACATGCCAAAATTCAAATATTTTAATATCCTGATTTTGGTTTTGATGGGATTTATTACAGTATTGAGGGTTCAGGAGTGGGGGAGCGAAGAGAATATTTACAGAGTAGCTGTTGCAGAGCATCCTGATTCCCCTCGTGCACAAACCCAGATGGCAATTATTGAATATGGATATGGAAATTATACTGAGACATTGCGGCATTTGGATATTGTGCAGGAATTGCTACCTACAGATTTCGGTCCGGTAATTCTTAAGGCTACTTTTCTGTGTTCTACAGGAACCGATCTGGCGCCATTGATTGATAAAGCTGTTGATATAGCCGGTCAGTATCCAATAACACCTTATGGTCTTAATGCGCTAAATACTATAATTACCTCCTTAAGTGATGCTAAATGTCCAGAGATAAGTCCCGGAATGCTCTTGCCGGTAATTGAGGCAGCCAAAAACCAGTCGGGCAACAAATTAGTTGATGAATTCCTGGCATATCTGGAAGACATTGAAGGAAGTATTCATCTATTATTGGGTAATTATCAAAAAGGCATGGGGTTGAAATTATCTGCCTTTGAGCGCTCAGGCTATATTCAAATACTGGAGAAAATGACTACTATTCTTTTGGATAACAATAGATTGATAGAAGCTGAGCAGATTATTGGCTATATGGATATATTGAATACACAATCCCATGGTATTGAAACAGCCGTGTTGGAACCCTTACAAGAAAAGCTGGCTACTGCAAAATCCAAGGGGGTTGAGAGTGAGTAACGTAGATTTCACCATCGTTATACCTGCAAAAAATGAAGCTATAAATTTACAGAGTTTATTGCCAGAATTAATTTCACTTTACCCGCAGGCTGAAATAATCGTCGTTAATGACGGTTCAACAGATAAAACTGAAGAAGTATGCAAAACAAATAATGTTAATGTTATCAGCCATGTTTACAGCAAGGGTAATGGAGCCAGCATCAAGACAGGTGCCAGAGCAGCGCAAGGCGACATCATTGTTTTTATGGATGGCGATGGTCAACATCAGCCCAAAGATATCAGTCTTTTACTTGCTGAATTGAAAAATGGGGCAGATATGTGTGTCGGCGCTCGTGACAGTAAATCACAGGCCAGCGTTGGCAGATCTCTGGCCAATTCTCTTTATAATAAGTTGGCCACATTGATTTCGGGTCATCCTGTTGCTGATCTCACCTCCGGATTTCGTGCTGTTTATAGAAACAAGTTTAAAAGTTTCCTTTATCTGCTTCCAAATGGTTTTTCTTATCCGACCACAATCACGATGGCTTTTTTTCGTGCCGGCTTCAGTGTCAAATATGTTCCGATTGTTGCGTTGGCACGTCAAGGCAAAAGTCATGTCAACATCATCAAGGATGGGATGCGTTTTCTTATTATTATTTTCAAAATTGGTACATTATATTCACCATTAAAAATATTCATTCCAGCAGCAATGACTTTTTTCTTCACTGGGGTAGGGTATTACATGTATACCTTCCTGACCCGGCATGTTTTTACAAACATGAGTGCGGTATTGTTCCTGTCAGCAGTAATAGTCTTCTTAATTGGTCTGGTATCAGAGCAAATCACCGTTTTGATGTATAAAGATACTGAATAGGCTTTGAGTTTCGTAACTAATTTTAAATACAAAGTGGTATTAACATGAAAAATTTTGCTCTGGTGGGCGCATCAGGATACGTAGCACCAAGGCATATGAAGGCTATTAAGGATACTGGCAATGACCTGATTGCTGCGCTTGATCCAAATGATTCTGTTGGAGTAATTGATAGCTATTTTCCAAACTCTTATTTTTTCACAGAGTTTGAAAGATTTGACAGACATATTGACAAGATCAGAAGAGCCCCTGGCTCATCCAAAATAGACTACATTTCCATATGTTCCCCAAACTATCTTCATGATTCTCATGTGAGATTCGCGCTCAGGTCCAATACCGATGCCATCTGTGAAAAACCGTTGGTAATTAACCCATGGAATATTGATGGTTTGCTTCATATTGAAAAAGATACCGGGAGAAAAATACATACTATTCTTCAGCTACGACACCATCCTTCGATCATTGAATTGAAAAAAAATGTGGAAAGGAATGCTGGTAAAGAAAAGTATGATGTTGAGCTTACTTACATAACGTCGAGAGGAAAGTGGTATCACCAGTCATGGAAAGGTGATGAAAAGAAATCCGGGGGAGTGGCAACAAATATTGGCGTGCATTTTTACGACATGCTTCATTATGTATTTGGAAATCTGGAAACAAATAAAGTTCATTTTCGTAATGATTTCAAATCCGCAGGTTTTCTTGAGTATGAGCATGCCAGAGTCAACTGGTTTCTTTCTGTAGATCATAATGATCTGCCAGTTGAAATTAAAAATAGCAACCAGCGAACTTTTAGAACCATAACTGTCAATGGCGAGCAGATTGAGTTTTCAGAGGGTTTCACAGACCTGCATACAATAAGTTACTCCGAAATTCTCGCCGGGAGAGGGTTCGGTGTTGAGGACAACCGTGTTGCTATTGAAACAGTGGCTGATATTCGCACCAGGGATATCTCTCCAGTCACGGGTGTTGATTACCATCCTTTCATAAAGGAAATTTAACCAGCCAATGCCCTATTTTAATCACGAATCTGTATACATAGACGATGGCGCAGAAATTGGTGAAGGTAGTCGTATCTGGCATTTTTCCCATATTTGTTCCAATGCAAAAATTGGCAGCCATTGTATCCTGGGGCAGAATATTTATGTGGGCTCAAAAGCTGTCATTGGTAATAATGTAAAAATTCAAAATAATGTTTCCATTTACGACAATGTGAAACTTGAAAATGACGTATTTTGCGGTCCCTCCGTTGTCTTTACCAACGTCCATAATCCAAGAGCTTTTATAGACCGAAAGCAGGAATATATGCCTACTTTGGTTAAACAGGGCGCAAGTCTGGGGGCTAATTCGACCATTCGTTGTGGTGTGACTATTGGTCAGTATTCATTTGTAGGGGCTGGAGCTGTAGTTCTGGAAGATATAAAGGATTTTGCTCTGGTGGTTGGAAATCCGGGAAAGCAGATTGGCTGGATTAGTAAGCATGGAGAAAAACTGGCTTTGCCATTGGAAGGGGACGCAGAAGAAACTTGTCCCCATGGCGGCGAGACTTATGTGCTTAAAGGAAGAGTTTTAAAAATAATTAATAAAAGTGATTGAATGCAATTTATTGATCTCAATTCCCAATACTCTTTATTAAAGAGCAAGATAGATTCAAGAATTCAGCAAGTCTTGAATCACGGCGCCTATATAAATGGTCCTGAGGTGAATGAACTGGAAATTCGCTTACAGGAATTCCTTAATGTTAAAAATGCCATTACCTGTGCTAATGGTACTGATGCATTGGTGCTGGGATTGCTTGCCCTGGATGTCCAGCAAGGAGATCTGGTTTTATGTCCTGCGTTCACATTTTTTGCAAGCGCAGAGGCGGTTGCCGTTTGTGGCGCAACACCTGTTTTTGTCGACTGTGATCCCAACACTTTTAATATATGCCCGGTTAGTCTGGAAAAAACCATTCTTGAACTTCAGGCCAGGACACTTGCTATTCCAAAAGTAATACTGACGGTGGATTTATTCGGTTTGCCCGCAGATTATGAGTCAATTATTAAAATAGCAAAGAAGCATAATTTAAAAATTCTCGAAGATGCTGCCCAGGGCTTTGGTGGCACCATTAATAATGTAAAAGCATGTAGTTTTGGAGATGTTTCCACAACAAGTTTTTTTCCTTCCAAACCATTAGGGTGCTATGGGGATGGAGGCGCTGTTTTTACAAACAATGATGCTTATGCCCAAATTATCAGATCGTTAGCCCAGCATGGGAAAGGCGTTGATAAATACGATAATATCCGCATCGGTATGAATAGTCGCTTGGATACAATACAGGCAGCAGTGTTGCTGGAAAAGCTTGAAGTTTTTCCTGAAGAAATGGCCTTAAGAAACGAGATAGCCGACAGATATCATCAAATGCTTGGCGATTATGTAATAACACCAGCAGTGCCAAAAGGATTTATTTCCAGTTGGGCGCAGTACACTATCAGATCTGAACATAGAGAAACCATTAAGTCATATTTAGCTACCAGAGATATTCCAAGTATGATTTATTATAAGAAGTGTCTGCACCAGCAAAAAGCTTTTGCTGAACTGGATTCAAGTGTCATTAGCCCGCTTGATTTAAATCAGTCAGTTCAATTATCAAATCAAGTTTTAAGCTTACCGATGCACCCCTACGTAACTGATGAAAATATCCATATAATTTGTGAGTCGGTTAAATCGAGTCTTTCGTAGCCGAAATATTTTTCATGATTTATTTCTTATAATTAGCAGCCAGATAATACTTATAAGATTGGTGAATTGGCGGAAAATTTAGTGAATACTCAAAATAATACTGTAGTTAGTGGCTCCTTTACTGACTCTGTACATCTCAAATTCAGGCCCGATATAGAAGGGTTAAGAGCTCTTGCGATTATTGTTGTCATTGCCTGTCATGCAGGCATTCCATGGATGCAGGGAGGCTTTGTTGGTGTTGATGTTTTCTTTGTGCTTTCCGGGTATTTAATATCTGGTTTGCTGATCAAGGAAATCCGAAATTCCGGAAAAATAAATTTTATCGATTTTTATGCCAGACGTCTGAAAAGATTGCTGCCTGCCTTGGCTGTTATGACGTTGGGTACAGCTGTATTGGCGAGTATCATTCTGGCACCGATGGAACAGCTCGCCCAGGCTTCAACTTTTAAATGGGTGCCGTATTGGATCACTAATTTTATATTCAGTTTTTCAGAGCTGAACTATTTTTCTTCAGCTGCAGAAAGTAATCTATTTCTTCATACCTGGTCTCTCGCTGTAGAAGAGCAGTTTTACCTGATATGGCCTGTTTTTATTTTGGGTATTTTCAAGTCTGGTGAATCCAGTTCACGGATTAGCTTTACTTCACATTTGAATAAATATTTTTCTATTATTTTTGTTCTTTTCCTTTTTCTCTCCATTTTTCTTTCCTATATAAAACCGCTCTGGGGGTTTTATTTAATGCCCTCCAGAGGCTGGCAATTTGCACTTGGGGCGCTTACTTATATCTTTACTAATCGGGATCAGGATTCACTGGCAGACTCTGTGGAAAGTCATTCACCAAATACGTCTCTACTTTTTTTATCTGGCTGGCTTGGTCTGGCCTTGATCCTGGTAGCAACTCTGTTGCTTGACGACAGGATGGTTTATCCTGGCTTCTGGGCTCTGCTTCCTTCCTTTGGGGCCGCTCTGATTATATATTCAGGGACACTTTCTTCTACAAATTCCATCTCAATCATCCTTGCTACCAGACCAATGCAATTCATAGGCAAGTTATCCTATGCCTGGTATTTATGGCATTGGCCTGTCCTCGTTCTTGGCGATGTTCTGATAGATGCGCCGGGCCTTGTATATCAACTATTACTGGTTTTTATTTCTCTATTGTTTGCCATGGCAACAATGTTTCTCATAGAAGCTCCAGTAAGACAACATAGACTCTTGATCAGGCGTCCAGGGGTGACCATGGTATTTTCCCTGTTAATCATGACAGCGGTCTATTGGTCAGGAACTCTCTGGCAAAATAAATCACTGGAGTGGGCTAATCTCCCTGACCAACGAATTTACAGTGAAGTTAAAAGTAACCTTCCTGTCATCTATGCTATGGGCTGTGACGACTGGTATTTTAGTTCGCTTGTCAGGCCTTGTGTTTTTGGAGATAGTGAATCAGAAAACACCGCTGTTCTGTTTGGAGATAGTGTTGGCGTGCAATGGTTTTCTGCGCTTGCTACACAATTGATAGGACAGGGTTGGCGATTTATTGTTCTAACCAAGTCTTCCTGTCCACTTGTAGATGAACCGTGGTTTTATCCGCGTATAGGAGAGGAATATACAATTTGCAGTGATTGGCGTAATAGCGCTATTGAATTTGTCAAAGGAGTAAACCCGGATATACTTTTCATGGGTAGTGCGGCTGAATATGGGTTTAGTTCATCACAATGGCAAAATGGCACAAAGCGGGTTGTTAGCCAATTGTCAGAAAATACAGGCAATATATATATTATTTCAAGTACTTCCACTTTACCTTTTGATGGGCCATTTTGTCTCGCACGAAAACAGTGGCAACCTGAATTCTTATCGAATTTAAACACATGCGAGACCTCTGCAGGTAATCCACTGGATCAGGCATTGGCAGCTGATATGGCCTGGGTCGCCAGTGAATTTGTTAATGTAGGCATACTGGACTTAAATCCACTGATTTGTCCCGATAATATTTGTGGAGCGAAAATTGACGATAAAATTGTCTTTCGCGATTACCAGCATCTATCCAGGCCATTTGTTATCAGCATTACCCCGGAGATATTCAGTGCCATCGAGAATGTGCAGTTTGGTCCTTAACCAGCTACCTGACAAAGAGTCCCGGCAGGGTTGGTAATATTGCAAGTAAGAGGAGATTGTCTCAGTAATAAGTCAACTTTCAGGTATTATTAGTTTCAAGCACACCCTTTTTGGGAAATCTATTTGGAGAACATCATGGATATTTTAAAAACAATAAAGACAATCATGAGTATCACCTTTCTGACACTGTTTCTTAGTGCCTGTTCAAGCATGGGGAGTGGCGACTGGACAGACATGTCAGGCAGTTTTGCCGGCTGGGACAGGGTAGGGGATGCCAATTGGCGAATCGAAAATGGTGAGTTTGTTGCTGACTCGGCTTCAGGGGTCAGTCATCTGGTCACTAAAGAAAGTTATTCCGATTTTCAGATACAGCTTGAGTTCTGGAACCATGAAGGCGCCAATAGCGGCGTATTCATGCGTATTACAGATCCTGCGAATATTACTGACAGAAGTGCCTATGAAGCCAATATTTATGATGATCGCCCTGATCAGAGTGGTCGTACCGGCGGGATACCTAATTTTCTGGCGCCTACTCGTGTGATCGATACCTGGGATCAGTGGAATACCTACGACATAACTATGGAAGGCAATCACATTGTGGTGAAATTAAATGGCGTTACTACTATTGATAGCACCGATGATAACTTTTCCAGTGGCCCACTTTCTTTGCAGTATGGTGCCGGAACCATTAAGTTTCGTAATGTAAAAATACGTCGCTTATAACTTTTAATTTTTTCAGTAGAAAAAAAGGCCGTCATTACGGCCTTTTTTATTCCATCTATATAACGGAAATCAGCTGCAGAATTAAAAAATGGTCAATCAAACAGCATGCTAAAGTCAGTAGCCTGAATATGCTTGGTGATACTTCCGATAGAAATATAATCGACTCCGGTTTCGGCAACGGCAACAACGGAATCGAGATCATATCCCCCTGAAGCTTCAAGTTTGGTTTTGCCAGCGTTGACAGCTACAGCCTCATTCAGCATAGGCAGGGTAAAGTTATCCAGCATAACGATGTCAGCCTGTGCAGCCAGTGCTTCCTTTAACTGTTCAATAGTTTCCACTTCAACTTCAACCGGCTTTCCTTCATGGTGTTTTCGTGCAGTGTTAATAGCATTGGCTATAGTGCCGCAGGCATTGATGTGATTTTCCTTGATCAGGTAGGCGTCATAGAGGCCAATGCGATGATTAAAGCAACCACCAGTGAGCACCGCAAACTTTTGCGCACGTCTCAGGCCGGGAATGGTTTTGCGGGTATCCAGAATTTTAACGCGAGTATGCTTTACCTGATCCGCAATCTTTCGTGCACTGCTGGCCACACTGGAGAGTGTCTGCAGAAAGTTCAGCACCGAGCGTTCTGCGGTTAGCAATGATCTGGCCTTGCCATGTGCGGTCAGGATGACATCATTGTTATTGATGCTATCGCCATCATGCTTATGCCACTCAAGGGTGACAGCAGGGTCTATTTGTTGGAAAACTTCATTGGCCCATTGTGTTCCACAAAGAATACCCCGATCCCGTGAAATAATTTGTGCGGTGGCAGTTTTTTCTGAAGGAATAAGTTCTGCGGTAATGTCCCCGGACCCAATATCTTCAGCAAGAGCAGCGCGGACGGTTTCTGACAAGCCTTCAAGTAATTGAGTGGTCATGGGATCAAAAGGGACCTTGAGCAGTTAGGAAAAGGAGTTGACTTATTGGTTATTGGATCACTTGTTATTGTATCTAAGAGTAAGGCGCGACCCCTGTTGATTAAGCTCAATCTGACCCAGCGCACTCATGCCCAATAATACCATGCTTTCATGCATGGCAGGATTGATGCTGGCCCGGACATTCACCAGGGTAATATTACCAAGACGCAGCTCTTTGATGATGGTGCTGTATATGGAAACCAGGCCATTTGCCGTCATGGCCTGACTTTGGTAACCATACTCCAGGCCGCTGGCCTGAGCCAGAGATGGCGGAATCACAACATCTGTTGCCCCGGTATCCAGAATAAATTCTGCAGGAATATTATTAATATATCCTGTGACCACGTATTGTCCCAGACGATTACTTTCAAGGGTTAGCTCGGCCTCACCAAATGCATTGATGCTGGACTCAGGATTTGAATTCGGGTTACGCGCATTATTCAGGTAGCCATCAAACAATGTGGTCAGCAGTATCAGCGCAAGGACAAAGCCGCCGGCAATCATAAGCTGTCCAATTCGTTTGGTACTTTTTTGCGGATCGTTTGAATTCATGGTATTTGATTATTGGTCATGTGCATGTTCCGATTATAAACATGCTGGTGCATGGGGTAATATGGAAACATGGAAATTAATCATCATAAGTTGGTGGGCGCGCGGCAAAAGCCTTCACCGAATTTCACTGAACGACCGCCCGGAGAAGACGTCAGTTTACTGGTTATTCACAATATAAGCCTGCCTCCGGGCGAGTTTGGCGGTAATTATATAGATGATCTGTTCTGTAACTGTCTTGATCATTCAGTGCATCCCTATTTCAGGGGTCTGAAGGATTTACGTGTGTCTTCACACTTGCTAATTAATCGACAGGGAGAGGCAACGCAGTATGTTCCCTTTAACAAGAAGGCTCATCATGCCGGCGAATCCAGCTTTCAGGGGCGCCAGCAGTGTAATGATTTTTCCATCGGCATTGAGCTGGAAGGATGTGATGAGGAGCCGTTTACTGACAATCAATATGCTGCCCTTGCCCGGATCACGAACCTGTTGATGCAGCATTATCCGGGTATTAAAGCAGACCGAATTACAGGACACTCTGATATTGCCCCGACCAGAAAGACAGATCCTGGCCCCTGTTTTGATTGGCAGCGTTATCTGCAACTGGTGAGTGATTAAACGGAGTATTAATAAGCGGATTCGGTTTTTTGGGGCAATCGTTCAATACCTGTTATTTATATGCAATTTTCCACTACATTATTATCCATGCGTATTTACAGGGGTTTTTCCCATGCCCGAAATGAAAATCTTTCATTTTTGTAGTTTTACTACAAATTCAACAGCTTAAGTTGGAAAATGGCTGTGTTTTCAAGTAATATTGCGCGCCAATGTAAATTTACTACAGAGTTTTTACTGCCATTGCTGCTCCTGTGTGATCCACAGGCAAGATAATAATAAGCACTGGCAGACTTTCGCTCACCATGGGCGAGTAACCACGACGCGTGAAAAGCGGCGTTGGGAATTTGAACTTTAAACTGGCAAGCTGGCATCACCAGACTTGCCCCATCAGGACATTCAGGGCTGTATTATGGTCGACAAATATACCGATATTGATCCTTTAGAAACACAGGAATGGCGTGATTCTATTTCTTCCGTTATCAAAAACCAGGGCATGGATCGTGCCCAGTTCCTACTTAAAAGCCTGATTGCCAAATCAACGGAATCAGGGCAACAGCTTCCGGTTGATTCACTTACCACCCCGTACCGAAATACCATACCCGTTGCAGAAGAACCTTCCATGCCGGGCGACATGTATATGGAGCGAAATATACGTGGCTTGATTCGCTGGAATGCTCTGGCCATGGTGATGCGGGCTAATAAACTGGGCTATGACCTGGGTGGTCATATCTCGACCTTTTCTTCTGCAGCCACTCTCTATGATGTGGGTTTCAATCATTTTTTCCGCGGCGATTCAGAAGATCGTCTGGGCGATATTGTTCTTTTCCAGGGGCATGCCTCCCCGGGGATTTATTCGCGCTCATTTATTGAAGGCCGCCTGAGTGAGGAGCAGCTGGACAATTTCCGCCAGGAAGTCGATGGCAATGGTTTGTCCTCATACCCGCATCCAAAGCTGATGCCGGATTACTGGCAGTTTCCAACTGTTTCCATGGGCTTGGGACCCTTGCAGGCTATTTATCATGCCCATGTCATGAAGTACCTGGATAACCGGGAATTAGTGGAACAGGGTGACAGACAGATCTGGGCTTTTCTGGGTGATGGCGAATGTGATGAGCCGGAATCCCTGGGAGCGATTTCACTGGCGGGGCGTGAACGTCTGGGAAATCTGAATTTTGTTATTAACTGTAACCTGCAACGACTGGATGGACCGGTGCGCGGCAACGGAAAAATTATCCAGGAACTGGAAGGCATTTTCCGTGGTGCAGGCTGGAACGTTATTAAAGTAGTCTGGGGTCGTCACTGGGACAACCTGCTGGCCAAGGATCATGACGGGATTCTGCAGGCGCGCATGGACGAAGTAGTGGACGGAGAATTTCAGGCCTTCAGCGTTGGTGATGCTTCCTACATTCGTGAGCATTTCTTTGGCACCTCGCCAGAGTTGCTGAAAATGGTCGAAAACATGTCCGATGAAGAGCTGATGCAGTTGAATCGCGGCGGCCATGACCCCTTCAAGGTTTACGCGGCTTATAAACAGGCAGTGGAATGTACAGACCGGCCTACGGTTATTCTGGCCAAAACCATCAAGGGCTATGCCTTTGGTTCGGCCCAGGCAGCCAACGCTACGCATTCGGCCAAAAAACTAAGCCTGGAAGAACTCGAATTATTCCGTGATCGTTTCGGGATACCGATTCCCGATGACAAACTGGAATCTGTTCCCTATTACAAACCAGCCCCTGATAGCCCGGAAATGGAATACCTGAACCGCATGCGCGGTCGATTAGGGGGCACATTACCAAGCAGGCGTGCCAGCAGTGAAAAGCTCAAGGTTCCTGCGCTAAGTGCTTTTGATGCGCAGCTGAAGGGAACCGGTGAAAGGGAAATTTCCACCACCATGGCATTTGTCAGGATGCTTTCCATGCTGGTGAAAGATAAAGAAATTGGCAAGAGAATTGTGCCCATCGTTCCTGATGAAGCGCGTACTTTTGGTATGGAAGGCCTGTTCCGGCAGATTGGTATCTATTCAGCCAAGGGCCAGCTTTATAATCCCATAGATTCCGGGCAGGTGATGTATTACAAGGAAGAAAAAAATGGTCAGTTGCTGGAAGAGGGAATTAATGAAGCCGGGTCCATGAGCTCCTGGTTGTCAGCTGCTACTTCATACAGCGTGCATCATTATCCCCTGATTCCCTTCTATATTTATTACTCCATGTTTGGTTTTCAACGCGTTGGCGATTTATGCTGGGCTGCGGGAGATTTGCAGGCGCGAGGCTTTCTGATTGGAGCAACTGCGGGAAGAACCACTCTTAACGGTGAAGGTCTGCAGCACCAGGACGGTCACAGCCTGCTATTGTCCTATACTATCCCGAACTGTATCTCCTACGACCCGACTTATTCGTATGAGATGGCAGTCATCATTCAGGATGGTATTCGCCGTATGTATGACAATGACGAGGCAGTGTTTTATTACATTACTTCGATGAATGAAAACTATGTTCATCCGGATATGCCAAAAGGAGTGGAAGAGGGTATTCTTAAAGGCATGTACCTGCTGGAAGACGGCAGTAGCAAGGAATACAAGGTAGCCGCCGGCGCTGCAGCGAAAGGCAAAAAAGCCAGTTCTGTACGACTTCTTGGTAGTGGTACTATTCTCAGGGAAGTTCGGGCTGCGGCAGAAATTCTACGCAAGGAATACAAGGTTTCCGTTGATGTCTGGAGTGCTACGAGTATTAATGAGCTGGCACGTGATGGCCTGGATGTTGACCGCTGGAATATGCTGCATCCTGACAAAAAACCCAGAGTTTCCTATGTAGAGGAATGTCTGGCTGGCGGAGAAGGTCCCGTTATTGCGGCAACGGATTATATGAAGTTGTATGCAGACCAGATACGGGCATTTGTTCCTGCGCCATACAAGGTACTGGGTACTGATGGTTTTGGTCGTAGCGACAGCCGGCAAAAACTGCGTCACTTCTTTGAGGTGAACAGCAGCTTTATCGTTGTTGCTGCTCTGGGCGAGCTCGCCAAACAGGGACAAATTGAAACCAAGGTTGTCAGTGCAGCCATCAAGAAATTCAAGCTTGATCCGGAAAAAATTAATCCATTGATGGCTTAACTTAAAAAGATGAAAGATAAAAGATAAAAGCAGGCAAGAACAAAGAATACTGAACGTTTTATCTTTTTACATTGAATTTCAATAGCGGTATTTTCAAGATACCGTGAAGTAAATCGCTAAGATTAGCGCAAATGAATACCAGGAGTATGAGAAGTGGCAGTTGAAAAAATTCAGGTTCCGGACATCGGCGATGAGCAGGAAGTTGAGGTCATTGAAATCCTGGTGTCACCCGGAGATGAGGTCAATGAAAATGATTCACTCATCGTTCTGGAGAGTGACAAGGCTGCAATGGAAATTCCTTCACCGAAAGCGGGTGTTATCAAGGAAATACTGGTTAAAGTCGGTGCCCAGGTAAGTCAGGGAACAGATATCGTCAGTATAGAGATTGCGGGCGCGAGTGAAGACGACAGTAAAGAAGACGACAGTAAAGAAGAAAGCGTAAAGGATAGCGAAAACAACAGCGCTCGAAAAACTGAAGAAGTTGCCAAGGAAGAGACCGCTAAAGAAGAGACCGCTAAAGAAGAAACTGCCAAAGAAGAAGCTCCGGCTCCAGCAGCCGCTGCCGAATCTTCTACCCGTGAAGTTGTGGTCCCTGATCTGGGCGATGACAGTGATGTTGATGTGATAGATATCCTGGTCGCTGTCGGCGATGAAGTTAAAAAAGAGGATGGCCTGGTCACGCTTGAAACAGATAAAGCGGCCATGGATGTTCCATCACCGGCTGCGGGTAAAGTGGTTTCCATTAAATTGAAAGTCGGTGACAAGGTCAGCAAAGGCTCCTTGATTCTTGAGCTTGAAACCACCGGTGAAGCGAGTGCCCCGGAAAAAGCTGCCAGTGCTGAAAAGCCCGTGCAGGAAGAAAAACCGGCAGCTGCACCTGCCAAACCTGCTGAAACGAAAAGTTCATCTACCGAGAGTTCATCTGTCCAAGGCTCAACTGGCAATACTTCAGCCTCTGGAAATGATGCGGATGTTTACGCAGGTCCGGCGGTGAGAAAACTTGCCAGAGAACTGGGCGTTCATTTGTCCGAAGTCCCTGGTAGTGGTGCACGTGGCAGAATAGTTAAAGAAGATGTTCAGTCGTTTGTTAAAGCAAAAATGCAGAGTGGCGCGGCAAGCGTTGCCAGCTCTGGCGGAGCAGGTTTGCCCGTAATAGAGGATATCGATTTCAGTCAGTTTGGTGAGGTCGAAGAGGTCGAGCTGACCAAGTTGCATCGCCTGACTGCGCAGAATATGACCCGTAACTGGTTAAATGTGCCACATGTCACCCAATTTGATGAAACTGATGTCACTGACCTGGAAGATTTCCGTGAGGCACAGAAGGGACTGGCTGAAAAGAAAGGCATCAAGCTTACCCCGCTGCCTTTTATCGTGAAGGCTTGTGCCCAGGCATTGAAAGAGTACCCGCAATTCAATGTATCACTGCATTCATCAGGTACCAAACTGATTCAGAAAAAGTATATTCATATTGGTGTCGCAGTTGCCACGCCGGCGGGACTGATGGTTCCGGTAGTCAAAGATGCGGATCAAAAATCTATCTGGCAGATTGCCGCAGAGATAGCTGAGCTCGGTGCCAAAGCCAAAGACAGGAAGTTAACCAAGGAAGATATGCAGGGCGCCAGCTTCACAATTTCAAGCCTGGGTAATATTGGCGGCACGGGCTTCACCCCCATTGTTAATGCGCCCGAAGTAGCAATCCTGGGAGTATCCAGAGCGGCAGTCAAACCAGTTTATGTCAATGGCGAGTTTGTGCCGCGTAAAATGCTGCCTTTTGCCCTGTCTTATGATCACCGTGCAGTCAATGGTGTTGATGGGGGGATGTTCTGCAGTTTCCTTGGCAGCCTGCTTGCTGACATAAGACTATTAACTTTGTAAGGGAATTATCATGCCTACCTTTGATATTGTTTCTGAAGTAGATATGCATGAAATGTCTAATGCCATAGACCAGGCATCCCGTGAAATTGGCACAAGGTTCGATTTCAAGGGGGTACCAGCCAGTTTCGAGCTCAGTGATAACGTTGTGGTTTTAACCGCAGAGGTGGATTTCCAGATTCAGCAGATGATGGATATACTGCAAACCAAAATGGTAAAACGCGGTCTGGATATCAGTTCACTGAAAAGCGCTGATATCGAGAATGTTGGTCAAAAGGCCATAATGAAAGTGACTGTGCAGCAGGGCATTGAATCTGAAACTGCACGCAAAATCGTCAAGAAAGTTAAAGAACAGAAACTGAAGGTCCAGACTGCCATCCAGGGCGATAAATTACGGGTATCAGGAAATAAAAGGGATGATTTACAGCGTGTTATCGCGCTGCTCAAGGATGAGAATTATGGTTTACCTCTTCAGTACAATAATTTCAGGGATTAAGCGGTTATTTGGTTTTAGTTTGGCAGCGTCTGATCCATCTTATTCCTCTTCCTTCTTTTCATACCGCTGTTCCCTCGCAATGCAGTCGATTTCCTGTGATAATTTGCGCCTTCAAAATGCAGGGCATGCTTTTTAGCAAATCCAGATGAATACAAGCAAAAAACAATCTTTACTTATTGCTGCCGGCGTAGCAGGAGTGGTTACGTTGTGGATGTTGTCGGGTCTTGGTAACAGCCCGGAAGATTCAGGTGCGCAATCTTTTAATGTCAGCGGCTCTGCCATGCGCGTTCGGGTAGAAACAATCGCTGCCAATGAAGTTACCCGTGAAATTATTGCCAGCGCCAGAACTGAACCCAATCGCTATGTTTCCATGAAAGCCGAAACCGACGGCGCCGTTGTTGGATTATTCGTGGAACGGGGCAGTCCGGTGACTACAGGTGAAACCATCATTGAACTGGATATGCGCGATCGAAATGCCCGTCTCGCTGAGACCAGTTCTCTGGTGGCCCAGCGTGAGCTTGAGCTAAAAGCAAGGCAGAATCTGCGTGACCGGGACTTTGCCTCCGAGGTGGAAATTGCAGAAGCCAATGCCCGGCTTGATAGTGCCAGGGCTGCTAAAGCGCGTATTGAACTTGAGCTGAAGAACATCATTATTGACGCGCCCTTTGATGGCATTGTGCAGGACAGATCAGTGGAGATTGGTGATTATGTGCGTGCTGGTGATACGGTGGTGGATATTGTCGATATCGATCCGCTGATCATTACCGGGGATATAAATGGCAAGGAAGTCAGTGAACTATATGTCGGCAGCAGAGGAGTTGCGAAGCTGGTGAATGGCACGGAGCTTACCGGCGTTATTCGTTATCTGGCACCAGTAGCCGATGCCAATACCCGCACCTTCAGGGTTGAACTGGAAGTTCCCAATCCCAGTCGTATCCGTGCCGGGTTGACAGCAGAGCTGCAATTGGCGGGTTCAAGAATTGTTGCCCATGATATCTCTCCTTCTTTGCTGACTCTGGCCGATGACGGTACCGTCGGCGTTAAGACAGTTAACGCCAGCAATAGAGTCGATTTTTAACCGATTGAAATAGCCGGTTCTTCCGACGACGGCATTTTGGTGACCGGCTTGCCCGCAACAGTCACAGTAATTACTGTGGGGCAGGGTTTTGTGACCGTGGGGCAACAAGTTGAGGCTGTGACTAACGCCACCACCCTGGAGAACAATTCCGCTTATGAACGCGCTGATTAGTGCATTTATAAATCGCCCAAGGCCGGTCATTCTGATACTGGCCCTGTTGATTCTTGCCGGAATCACAAGCTACGTTTCTGTTCCCAAGGAAGCAGAGCCGGATATCGATATTCCCCAGATTTATATCAATATCATTCACGAGGGTATTTCTCCGGAGGACGCCGAGCGGCTTCTGTTACGTCCAATGGAAACCGAGCTTCGCTCCATTGAAGGACTCAAGGAAATGAGAGCCACCGGCGCGGAAGGCAGTGGAGTCATCATCCTTGAATTTGATGCCGGCTTTGATGCTGACCAGGCACTGACCGATGTTCGTGAAAAAGTTGATCTGGCGCGTAATGAATTACCTGCAGATTCGGAAGAGCCCTTTGTACAGGAAATTAATACCTCATTATTTCCTGTCCTCACGGTTATGTTGCATGGGGATGTTCCTGAGCGGTCACTGGTTTTACTTGGTCGCAGTCTGCGCGATACGCTGGAAAGTATTCCCGGGGTGTTATCTGCTGATATTGGCGGCGATCGTGAAGAACTGCTGGAAGTCATTGTCGATCCGGTAGCTCTTGAAAGTTACAATCTTAATTATGCTGACCTCATCAGCTATGTCAGCCGTAACAACCGTCTGGTAGCAGCCGGCGCTCTGGACAGTGGCCAGGGTCGCTTTGCCGTAAAAGTCCCCGGTGTGATAGAAGATTTGCAGGATCTTTTGACCCTGCCAGTGAAAACTGACGGCATGAAAACCGTTACTTTCCAGGACATCGCTACGGTACGTCGTACTTTCAAGGATCCCACCAATTTTGCTCGCCTCGATGGTAATCCATCCATAGCGCTGGAAATTACCAAGCGTGCCGGGGCCAATATCCTCGAAGTAGTGGATAGCGTGAAATTTCTGGTAGGGCAACAACAGCAGTTTTGGCCTGAAAATGTCGAGGTAACATTCACTTCTGATAACTCGAAACAGGTGCGCACCATGCTTAATGACCTGGTGAATAATGTCGCCATCGCGGTGATGCTGGTGATGATAGTTATTCTTGGTGCTCTTGGGCTGCGTTCAGCTGGACTTGTTGGCGTTGCCATTCCCGGAGCATTTCTGTCTGGCATTCTGGTGATTTACCTGATGGGTTACAGCATGAATATTGTGGTGCTGTTTTCCCTGATTATGGCAGTCGGAATGCTGGTAGATGGGGCCATCGTGGTGGTAGAGCTTGCCGAGCGAAATATCAAGCATGGCTACAGTCCCAAACTTGCCTTTACTGAAGCCGCCAAGCGCATGGCGTGGCCTATCACAGCGTCAACGGCAACAACACTGGCTGTCTTTATGCCTCTATTGTTCTGGCCCGGTCTCATTGGGCAGTTTATGAAGTTCCTGCCCATTACCTTGCTGGTGACTCTGACTGCCTCATTATTTATGGCGCTATTGTTCGTACCCACCATTGGCGCACTTCTGAAAAGTAATAATAGCAATCCAGACTTTTCCGAAAACGAAACTATTGAAGATGTAAATTTGCTGGAAGAAGGCCGTGAGGGTCTAAAGGAGTTATCAGGTTTCACAGCTGTCTATGTTGATTTTGTCAGTAAGGTATTACACCAACCGCTTTTGGTACTGGGGATAGCTTTTGCCTTTCTGGTTGGCACTTTTGTGCTCTATGAAAACCTTGGTAAAGGCGTCGAATTCTTTACCGATGTAGAACCTGAATTTGCGGTGCTAAATATCCATTCCCGTGGTGACCTTTCAGTCTATGAACGTGACAGGCTGGTTGCAGAAGTCGAAAACCGTATTTTGAATATGGAAGAATTTGAATCGGTTTATACCCGCAGCGGAGTGAATCTTGGCAACGATATTGATGAAGACATCATTGGTCGTATACAACTTAGTCTGGTTGACTGGGAGCTCAGGCGTCCAGCGGCACAAATTCTCAATGAGGTGCGTGAGCGCACTGCCGATATTCCAGGCATTATCGTAGAGCCCCAGATCCAGGAATCTGGCCCTACTTCCGGTAAGCCCATTATGCTGGAGCTGTCTGCCCTGAACACCGAATTATTGCCGGATGCCATTGAGCAGTTAAGACAGGGTATGGCCGAAATGGGTGATTTTATTGATGTCACAGACTCCAGGCCACTGCCAGGCATTGACTGGAAAATGGAGGTGGATCGTCAGGAAGCTGCCCGTTTTGGTACTGATATCACCACCATTGGCAGCGCGATTCAGTTGATTACCAATGGTATTATGCTGGGTGATTTTCGCCCGGATGATGCCGATGATGAGGTGGATATCCGCGTTCGCTTTCCTGAAACCATGCGTAATATCGGCATGCTGGATCGTTTGACGGTAAATTCCATACAGGGGAACGTCCCTGTCAGTAACTTTATGTCGCGTGTGGCAGCACCGCGGGTCGGCAGTATTCAGCGTACTGATGGTAACCGGGTGCTCAATATCGCAGCCGATGTCCCTGATGATGTTCTTGCTGATGATAAGGTACAGGAAATTCGGGAGTGGCTGGATAATGGCGCTCTGGATAGCGATATTCTGGTTAATTTCAAGGGCGAGGACGAAGACCAGCGTGAGTCGGAAGAGTTTCTCACCAAGGCATTTGGGGCGGCCTTGTTCCTGATGGCTATTATTCTTGTTACCCAGTTCAACAGTTTTTACCAGGCCCTGTTAATTCTGACCGCGGTAATGTTTTCCACCATCGGGGTTCTGCTGGGGCTTTTAATTATGGATCAGCCGTTCAGTATCGTAATGTCCGGTATCGGGGTTATCGCCCTTGCCGGAATTGTGGTGAACAATAATATTGTTTTGATTGATACCTATAATCTGATCAAGAAAAGTGGAGCAGAGGCGGTGGAAGCTGCCATCCTGACCTGTTCCCAACGCCTGCGCCCGGTAATGCTCACTACGGTGACAACGATACTTGGTTTGATGCCAATGACGCTGGGTATGAATTTTGATCTCATCCATCGTCATGTCCAGATTGGTGGGCCCTCCACCCAGTGGTGGACCCAATTGGCTTCGGCGATCACTTTTGGCCTGGCCTTTGCCACCGTCCTGACGCTGGTTATGACGCCTTGTATGCTGGTTCTGGGTGATCGCATAGGCGCTCGATTCAAAAAAACTGAACTGGCGTCCTGATCCATTCCAGCCTTAATTCTGCGGACTGTTGTCCAGATCCAGAGTAAATTCAGTTTCAATCCCGTTTACGTCCACTAGATAAGTGCCAGCCGGCAGGTCTGTTACATTCAGCGGAACATTGGTCTGAAAAGGCTCCAATACGGCGATGCAGGTTTCAGCCGGGCCAAGCGTGGACTCTGCCAGTACCACAGTAAACTGGTTGCTGGCATAGGAAACAGCCGGTGATAAGAGCTCTACGCAGGGAACAGAAAGAAAGCCGCTTACGGAAAGATTCACCTGCAGGGGAAAAGATTCCATAACCAGCACGTCCACTTCCTCCACAGTCACCAGGGAGTTTTTGCTGGCTCCGGTAATGACCAGGCTTCCCTGTTCATCCATGGCCAGGGTAATGTCGCTGTAATAGGCTTTGGAATTACCGCTGATCACCGCTCCTTCAGGAATTACCAGCTCACCTTTCGTGAATACAGCGGGGGCAGCGGCCAGCATAGTGCTGATAATTGTGCTGATAACAAACAGCATGGTTGTGAAAACAAAATTGATGAACCAGGAAACCCTGAACTTAAAACTCACTGATTGGCTTATTAACATATTGGTTCTCTCGTCTTGAATAGTTCTGCTAATTTCCTGCCCAATTATAATCCTGCCGCTAATATCATTGCATTAATACAAACTTAACGAGCATTGACAGTCAGTTAAGCCATTGAAATTTTTTCAGGGAGAGCTTGTTGCCCAGCAATACTATTCCTTCAATTTCGAGCTTTTTTTTCTGTTTCAGCCAGGCCTGGCTGCCGGGCATAAAAGAAAGTTGCCCTTTGCTGTTCACTACCCGGTGCCAGGGCAGGCGTGAATCATGGGGCAGGTTTTTCAGGGTAGTGCCTACATAGCGGGCATGGTTGGGATATCCCGCCAGACAGGCAATCTGCCCATAGGTGGCGACATTGCCAGAAGGAATAGCGGCTACGATTTGCCAGATTTCCTCTTTCAGGCTTGATGTCTGCACTTTTGCCTCCACATAAAGTACATTGAAACAGATTCCTTTCAGGTATTGAGCTTGCTGAATACCTGCTCAAGAGACTAAATTACAATAATCATGCGTGCATTATTTCTTATTTTTATAATCGTGCCCATCGTGGAAATGCTGCTTCTGTTTGAGGTCAGTGATCACATTGGTGGTCTTTCTACTGTTGGGCTGGTTGTGCTGACCGCTGCCATTGGTATCCAGGTATTAAAACAGCAGGGCTTGTCGACTTTTAGCCGTGCCAACAAGCGTCTGGAAAGTGGAGAACTGCCAGGGCAGGAAATTATTGAAGCTTTGCTGCTGGCGGTTGGGGGAGCTTTCCTGCTGACACCGGGATTTATCACCGATACCATTGGTTTTATCTTTCTTATCGGGCCAACGCGGAGAATGCTGGTTCACTGGCTGATTCGGTCTGGAAAAATAGCTATTTTTACCAGCGGTACTCACAGCACTTTTAGTACCGGCAACTTCTCCCGCGGGGAGAATAAGTCTGAAGGGGTTTATGAAGGGGAGTACAAGACCGAAAAGCCGGCAAATTCACGCCTGAATGAGCCCGAAGACCGCTAATTGAATGAAATAGCCGTTTTTTTCAAAACTTTTTACTTTTTTCTATTGAAATCCCCCCAATCAGCCCCATCTTCTGGGTTCAAATCATGGTTTGGCACTGATCTGATCAGATAAATCACTGGTTTGTAAGGAATTTAGGATTCTGAGGTTATTGAAACCTGGGATATCTGGATATCTGCATCGCTGGGGACACCTTGTCCGTTGCTGAAAATTTAAGTTTTGTTAACCCAAGAGTTTTGGAGATTAAAAGAATGAACATTCGTCCGTTACAAGACAGAGTCGTAGTGAAACGAAAAGAAGAAGAAACTACTACTGCTGGTGGAATCGTGTTACCAGGCTCAGCTACAGAAAAGCCCTCACAGGGAGAAGTTGTAGCAGTTGGTCCGGGTCGTCTGATGGACAACGGTGACGTCCGTCCAATTGACCTGAAAGTTGGCGATACCGTTTTATTCGGTAAATATGCCAGTAACACCGTCAAAATTGATGACGAGGAATTACTGATTCTGAACGAAAGCGAAATCTTCGGTGTCCTTGAAGGTTAATCTGCCTGGTATCGAGTAAAGATTTTAAATTGATCGTAAAAGCTAACTGAATAAAAAATAGGATTTAAGACAATGGCTAAAGAAGTAAAGTTTGGAGATAGCGCCCGCCAAAAAATGCTGAAAGGGGTTAACCTGCTGGCTGATGCGGTAAAAGTAACCCTCGGTCCAAAAGGACGCAATGTTGTACTGGATAAATCTTTCGGTGCACCTACCGTTACTAAAGATGGTGTGTCTGTTGCCAAGGAAATCGAACTGAAAGACAAGTTCGAAAACATGGGTGCGCAGATGGTCAAGGAAGTTGCATCCCAG
>CBFICR010000005.1:0-82875 GCA_965661105.1 Pseudohongiellaceae bacterium
CCGAAGGCCGGCGAACCCGAAACAGGTTTTCTTGCTTACTTCTTTTTAAAAAGAAGTAAGGCCCTCCCCGGCAGGGGGAAAGTTGCAGGTCGGATAAAGCTGCAAACCGTCATCCGACAGAATGATTAACTTATCTGGAAATTCATCGCTGGCATAAACGGTGCTTACGGCTGGTCATCTTGTCGGATGGCGCTTCGCTTATCCGACCTACATGATTTTTCATGATCAGAACATCTTTCATGACAAAAGCTATAAATTTTCACGTAGCTGAGCCGAAGCTCGCATTGCGTTGAGTGTGAGCTGCTGAGGAGCAGGAATATCGCAGGGACAAATGGCCATGGACGGCCATTTGAGCCGGGCTGAGCCTGGATGGCGAATCCCGGCGGCCCGTCGCGATATTCATGGGACGAAGGAAGCCGAAGGCCGGCGAACCCGAAACAGGTTTTCTTGCTTACTTCTTTTTAAAAAGAAGTAAGGCCCTCCCCGGCAGGGGGAAAGTTGCAGGTCGGATAAAGCTGCAAACCGTCATCCGACAGAATGATTAACTTATCTGGAAATTCATCGCTGGCATAAACGGTGCTTACGGCTGGTCATCTTGTCGGATGGCGCTTCGCTTATCCGACCTACATGATTTTTCATGATCAGAACATCTTTCATGACAAAAGCTATAAATTTTCACGTAGCTGAGCCGAAGCTCGCATTGCGTTGAGTGTGAGCTGCTGAGGAGCAGGAATATCGCAGGGACAAATGGCCATGGACGGCCATTTGAGCCGGGCTGAGCCTGGATGGCGAATCCCGGCGGCCCGTCGCGATATTCGTGCGACGAAGGAAGCCGAAGGCCAGCGAACCCGAAACAGGTTTTCTTGCTTACTTCTTTTTAAAAAGAAGTAAGGCCCTCCCCGGCAGGGGAAAGAAAAAGTCTCTTTTCAGGAAAAGAAAACACTTATAAAAAATTACTATGATATTAACATCTCAATATCCGGCCAGGATTGCTGGCCATTCAAATACATCTCTTCAGTCAATTCCACCGGCATCCATTTCAAAAAAGCCGGCTCAAAGGCAGGCCTGGCTTTAATCCGTTCAAACCAGTTTTCAACCTTCGGCAATCGCCCTTTTTGCCATAAAGCTTCCATCGCCAGGGCGGCAAGTCGGTTCAGATAGGGCGCCAGCGCCACATCCGCCATGGTGAAGGTATCGCCAACAAGCCAGTCACTTCCCGACAAGGCCGTTTCCATCCTGTCCAGATAGCTCAGGTATAAGCGTATTTTATCTGCTGCGCCTGGCGCGTTAATGCCTTCCTGAATCCATTGCCATTTAAGCAGTCTTGCGGCTTTACCGGCACTGTCACCATTTTCAACAAAGTCCTCGAAACTGCCGACCCCATTACGCAGAATAGTATGACGATGGGACACAACATAGGTTATGGCTGAACACGCCGGGTGTAGTTCCTCATCGACCGCTTTGGTCCAGAGTCGAACCCTGGCTTTCTCGTCTGCAGTTGCCGGCATCAGGGCATGGTCTGGATATTTATCTTCCAGATACTCGCAAATGACAGTGGATTCCGGTAGTACCAGATCACCATCTATCAATACCGGGACCACGCCCTTGGGGTTTATGCCAAGAAAGTCTTGCTGGAACTGTTCTCCTTTAAGGATGTCCACATAGTGCCCTTCCCAGGCCAGCTGTTTTTCTTCAAGGGCAAAGCGCACCTTGGCAGCACAGGTAGAGGAACCATGGTGATAAAGTTTCATAGACGCAATTCCTGTAAAAGCGTTAGATAACCCTGAGAAAAAAACGCCTAAATTATTTTCCTGATAGGGTCACCCGGTGCAACCACACCGGCTGTGATGACCCTGGCATTGATACCGCGCAGGTTCAGTGACTTGCCAATAGCCGAATTCACAAAGCGGTTGGCTTCCTTGCCGAAGCGTTTGCCAAATTTGTAACACCCCAGGTGCGGTAAAGGCGAGACTTCGATAACAGCCTGTCCAATACCCAGACGGGTTCCCGGGGGCAGGTTTTTGGCACTCAGATCAAAGTCTACGAAGAATTGGTCACCGGCTTCCGGCCAGCGCTCGGAAGACTCGGTAATGGCATTGATGGCACGGGAATTCATCAGGGTCAGTTGTCTGCCAGGATCCGCCTTGCCATCGGCAGAATGTTTATCCTTACGATGCCTCCAGTTATCTCCCTGCAGGCCTGTCTGAATAGTCAAATCGGCATTTTCCATCACCTGTCGTCCGCCGGTAATGGGTCGTGACACAATCATCTCGACCACGCCTTCGTCACAGGGTGACTGTCTGATCAGATCCAGATGGCTTTCCATTTCAACCAGGGACCGCAGTGGATGCATGGCAAATTCCTCTTGTGATGGACTCACGCCCCATCCCCCGATTCAGTATAGAAAGCCTTGATGGTGGTGATTACCCTTTGTATATCATCGCTGCTGATATCCAGGTGAGTGACCAGACGAATTTTTTCTGCGGCTTCTATAAGGATGTTATTTGACTGCAGGTAGTCTGCCAGCGCCTGATAATGACCATCACGCACGCCTAAAAACACCATATTGGTCTGTAACTTATCCAGATCCACCTCCAGCTCATCAATTTCTGCCAGTCCCTTGCCCAACAGGGCAGCGTTATCATGATCGTCCTGCAACCTGGCAATATTATTCTCCAGGGCATAGATGCCGCCAGCGGCGATGATTCCTGCCTGACGCAAGCCGCCACCAAGCATTTTACGCCAGCGCCGGGCCTGCTTGATAAAGTCTTCGGAGCCACACAATACCGAGCCAATCGGCGCGCCCAGACCTTTGGAAAGACATACCGAAATCGAGTCAAAATGACGGGCAATATCCTGAACATTTATACCCAGTTTTACTGACGCATTGAACACACGTGCACCATCAAGATGATGACGCAGGCCATGGCTTTGCGCCAACTGTGAAGCAGCTTCGATATAGCTCATCGGCAGGACCTTGCCGCCAATGGTATTTTCCAGGCACAGCAGGCGGGTGATGGCAAAATGAAAATCATCGGGCTTGATCGCGGCGCGGATTCTTTCCAGGGCAATGCTGCCATCCGCTTCCAGTTGCAGGGGTTGCGGCTGGACACTGCCCAGCACAGCAGCACCGCCGGCTTCGTATTTATAGGTATGGGCATCCTGACCGACGATATATTCTTCACCACGCTGACAATGGGTAATGATCGCCAACAGATTCGACATGGTGCCACTGGCAACATATAGAGCCGCCTGCGTCCCCATCATCTCGGCTGACAGACTTTCCAGCTTAATTACCGTTGGGTCGTCACCCCACACATCATCGCCCACAGGCGCCGCAGCCATCACCCGTCGCATTTCAGGTGACGGCCTGGTAACAGTATCACTACGTAAATCGATTAAGACGGAGTCTCGTTTCATTATCTTTTCAACTTTTGAGTTACCAACAGATATACCGAAATTTTCCAATCCAGTGACACGGGATAAAGGATAAAGGAAAAAAGAAAAAGGTGGACGCCTGACGACTCTGCAAACTGCTCACCTTTATCCTTTATCCTTTTTCTTTTTATCCGCTTTTTTCTTTTATCCGCTTTTAATTTGCTTCAGTTTCACTATGCATTCGCGTGTTGATCATCCGCAAGGTGGCTTCCACCGCTGCATACACCTGATTGGAATGGACACCGCGAGTACGCAAATTCTTTCCTGCCTTACCCCCATGATCACCAGCCCAGGTAATTGTACATTCCGTTAAGGCGCCGGTTTTACCGCCACGGGGAATACGTACGGAATAATCCAGCAGTTCCGGCAGCTCAAAATTGTGCAACTGCATAATCTTTTTCAGCGCGTCGATGAACGCGGCATAGCCGCCATTACCCTTACCGTTTTCAGCATAATCAGTGCCATTGATTTCTACCACCAGGTTCACCTCTGAATTTTTTTCGTACTGACTGTGAATCTGACATTCCACCAGTTTTATATGCTGGTAGTCATTACTCTCCAGTACATCAGCAATGATAAAAGGCAGGTCATCGGCAGTGATGGTTTCCTTGGAATCCCCCAGGGACACGACCCGCTGCAATACTTTTTTCAGATTAACATCGGACAGTGTGATACCCAGCTCTTCGATATTCTTGACCACAGATGCCTTGCCACTGAGTTTACCCAGCGCATAGGTGCGCTTGCGGTCGAAACGTTCCGGACTGAGTCGGGTTTCATAGAGTCCGCCCTTCACATCACCATCGGCATGAATACCTGCAGTCTGCGTGAAGACATCCTGCCCCAGAATTGGCATATTGGCGGCAATATATTTTCCGGAGAACTGCTCAACCATGGTGCTGATATCGTGCAGGTGAGTTTCATCAATACCGGTTTCAATGCTCATTTTATCGCGCAGCACGACAGCAAGCTCGGCCAGGCTGACATTTCCCGCGCGTTCACCCAGGCAATTCATGGTGCAGTGCAGGTTGGCAATACCGGCTTTTACTGCAGCCATGCAGTTCGCTGTCGCCAGCCCATAATCGTTGTGTGGGTGAAAATCGAATATCTGTTCAGGAAACTCCCTGCGCATATCTGACAGAGAACTGAACACCTCATCAGGACTCATCACGCCAAGGGTATCGGGCAGCATAAAATGTTCAATTCCGCAGTCCTTGATGGCATGCATCAGGGCAAATACATAGCCTTTGTCGTCATGGTAACCATTGGACCAGTCTTCCAGATAGGCATTCACGCGCAGCCCCTGTTCCCTGGCATAGCCAACCGTCTGCAGAATATCGGCAACATGCTCATCCAGGGTTTTGCCGAGCTGATTGGTGCAATGCTTTTCACTGCCTTTGACCAGCAGATTCAGCACCTGACCGCCGGCCTCCTGGATCCAGTTGACGCTGCGGTCGTAATCCACAAAGCCGAGGACTTCCACGCGCCCTTCCAGCTTCTGACCTTTTGCCCAGTCGATGATACTGCGCAGCGCTTCCTGCTCTCCTGCTGACACTCTGGCAGAGGCGACTTCTATTCTGTCGACACCGAGGGATTCCAGCATGGCCTGCACGATATTGAGTTTCTCTCCCGCGCTGAAAGACACACCCTGGGTTTGCTCGCCATCGCGCAAGGTGGTATCCATAAGGGAAACATAGTCGGGCAAGCTGCCCGAAGTTGCCGTACTGGTGACAGTCTGTTCAGTCACATCAAACTCCATTGTTTTTTAATAACTAGCGTTTTGCCAAATGTTTTGGCAGATAGTGTTCTTACTTACTAATTACTATAGCCCTGATAAATTTTTGTCCGAATCGAAAACGAAAAAACCCGCCTGGTGGCGGGTTTTTTAAATGTTCTTCAATCTATTGCTGACAAATAATCAAAGATCCAACCCGCGTTCAGCGCTGGATAATAATGCCCTTGATAATTGTCATGGTTGTGTTCATGGCGCGCAGTTTTGGTGATTTAGCCTTTAATGTCAAGTCCTTGCCCCTAATTACAGCATTCAGGGCAAATTTTCCCAGCGCCTTTGCAGCGCGTAGACATCAAGATTGTCATTCAGCGCCACCTTAAAAGTATGGCCTAGCAGATCAAGCAACTCTTCGAAGTCAACAATCCGGCGACTCTGCTTTTCTATCTTTTCCCCTGACCCACTCTTTGTGTCTGTAGCGCCCATGTCATTTTTGAGTATGTACCGGGTATAGGTTCGGTTTTCAAGCGCATGCCGGGAGTCTTTATCTGCTCTGGCCATGACCAGATTATCCACAAAATGTGACTGGGGGTGCGTGGCAACATAATGATTGGCCATCTCAAAATCCACCGGATACTGGGGAACCAGGTCAAACACATACATTGATTTCCATTCCCCATTAAGACTGACAGCAATAGTAAATTCGTCTCCATCCTGAAGTATTCTGAAAGCTTCATTGGGCGTGTACTGGACCAGCCCCGGTTCCAGTCGCAAAGGTGCGGTCATGGTAAGACCGCCAAACCCTACATCAGCAATCCAGGATTGTTCTCCCATATCCACCTTGAGCAGCATATGGGTGCGCGCCATTTCTGTTTTTTCCGGCGAACGCCAAATCACCCGGGCAGCATGCTCTGTGACCCGGAATCCCAGCTGTTTCAATATGCTTCCCAGCATCAGGTTTTGCTCAAAACAATAGCCGCCCCTGCCCTGGTTCACCAACTTTTCAAAGACAGCATCCGGCTGCAGGCTGACCCGTTCAGCAAGAAAAGAGTTGATGTTTTCAAAGGCAATAGCGCGAGGATGCAGCTGGTGTATCTTTTCCAGCGTCGCCAGGGAATTGTCTGCTGTGCCGCTAAAGTCTATGCGTTGTAAATATGAACTGGTATCCACGGGAGTTCCTGTGTTGTGTATCCTTGATTTATAAAAAGCCGCTTGAAAAAGAGCCAGCATGCCTGTGGTATCAACCGGTTGGTGGAGTACAATGGTCTGCTAGCTAATCATGATCCCTGCATCCTACTGAAGCCAATCATTTTGTCTACTGCTATTCGCTCACCAGTCATACTCGCCGCCTTCTGGATGCTGGGAACACTAAGTTCACTGTTGATGCTCGCCATCGCTGCCAGGGAATTATCGGCCACCATTTCAACCTTGCAAATGATCACCGTTCGAAATGCGGTAGGTTTTGTACTGATTTGTGGCCTGCTGCAGGGAAGTGGCTGGAAACAACTGAAAACCGGTCAGCCAGGGACTCACCTGGTCAGAAGCATCTCTCATCTTATAGCGCAATATGCCTGGATATTTGGACTTGCCTCCATCCCAATGGCTGAGGTATTTGCTCTGGAGTTTTCAGGGCCGGTGTGGTCAGTGATTATAGCCAGCGTGCTACTGGGAGAGAAAATAAACCGCTTTCGTGTGCTGACCCTGGTTCTGGGAATTATCGGGGTGCTGACAATACTCAGACCCGGCTTTCGTAACCCGGATCCCGCCATGTTCATCGTTATCTTCAGCGCGGTGTGCTTCGCCCTAGCCAATGTACTCACCAAAAAACTGGTGGTTAATAATTCCCCACTGAGCATTATTTTTTATGTCACGGTCATTCAGTTCATGATTACCGTTATTCCGACGATTGCCATCTGGGTGGTCCCCGATACAAGAGAATGGCTATGGATGGTAGTGATGGGGGTTGTTGCAATCACGGCTCACTACTGTTTTGCCCGGGCATTTTCCTATGCTGATGCCATGGTTGTCATCCCTATGGACTTCTTACGCCTGCCTCTTGCGGGTATCATGGGATGGTTGCTGTATCAGGAAAGCATGGATGTATTTGTCATCTTCGGTGCTCTGATCATGTTTAGTGGCAATTTGATCGGTATTTACGCTGAAAAGCGCAGACTTAACACCAACATTGAATAAACTTAATAATTAATAATAAACAGCTAGTGGGCTTCGGAAATATCAGCAATGGCACAACAAACTCCGGTAATCGACAAGACACCCGCGCCCTTATGGCGAATTCTCGCCGCCATGGCCTATGACAGTATTCTCGTCATTGCTATATGGATGGTAGTCACTTTTATTATTCTTTCATTTTTCGGTGTTGAAAATGCCCGTACTCTGGAAGGAGAAGCCGTGGTTCTGGACCCCATTTACAAAAACATCACCTTTGCCGCAATGATTGTGAGTGCCTGGGCTTTCTATGGCTGGTTCTGGACCCACAGCGGCCAGACCCTTGGCATGCAAGCCTGGCGCATCCGGGTAGTGAATAAACAAGACCAGCCCATTACAGCAGCACAGTCTGTCATGCGCTTCAGCATGGCAATCGTGTCATGGCTGCTACTGGGAACAGGCTATTGGATGATGCTGTTTAATTCAGAAAAACAGACACTTCATGACAAAATCTCCAACACAAAACTCGTAAAAGTTCCTCTCATGGAAATAAACAAGTGAACCTCCCGGCTATAAACTCAACCCGATAAAGCACCATGTCACCTTTATCCTTTTTCTTTTATCTTGAGACTTGTAACTTGTAACTTGTAACTTGTAACTACCAGTGGTCAATCCCCGCTCATCTGCATTTTTAATTGCCTTGCTGCCATTGCCAGCCCGCCATCCCCGCCATCAATAAAATGCAAGTGTCCACCCTGTTGTGTGGTTTCCACAAAACAGGTCATTAAAGCCTGATCGGAAGAAAACAGACCGTAATAAAGTATTCCTTCCTGATAACTTCTTTCCAGAATGCGCTTCAGACCTTCCATCTCGTCAACGGAACAATCCATAATCAGGCGCAAGGTATCATCAAATTTCCGAAAATCACTGTGACGACTAACGGAGCCCAGATAATTTTTGGCATCAAAGGCATGTGGGACAGGGTTTATCCGGTATTTAAAAATCAACACCGCCAGAACAACATCTATAACCCTGGCCAGGAAAGACTTGCTAAACCACGAACGGTGATACATTGATTCTTCTGCCAGTGCCTGTGACATGGATTTGTACTTTGTCAGATTATTCAGAACGGGATTGGTCTCGGAAATCTCGCGCCCCAGAATCAATCTGAATTTACTAATCAGTTCCTGGTAAACATCCAACGCACCAATATCCCGCGCCATCACCAGGAGGCTGACTACCTGTCCTTTTTTCGAGGGTATCGGGCTCCAGCGACATGACAAGCCAGCAAGACTATCCAGTTCTTCTTTTACTTCAGCAATTGCATACTTTTCATATTCGCGCTTTGCCAGCTTATCTGCCTCGGCAAGACCGCCACCACGAAAAAGCGCAATAAATTTTTGTTCTGTAATTTCAAGCTTGGCTATCAGAATATCGTAGTGATTATTTCGAATCTCCTGAACAGGAATAATGGCAACACGAAGCTCCAGACCAAAGTTAGCCAAAGAAAGGTTTTGTAGTTTTCCCAGCTGTTCAGAAACCGCAGCAACATCATCGCGGTGAATGCAAAGGCTGGCGCCGTCACCACCAAACACGAAGGGAATATTCTGACTTTTAATTGAAAGCATGGTCTGGGTAATACTGGCAGCGCCGATCAGGTTTACTTCCCTGTAAAACCCATCATCAATCGCCTTTGTCGAGTTGCGAATATCTGCGACCACGACAAGCCAGTCTTCCGGCAAGGCATGATAGATTTCCTTGCGGGTGAATTCCTCAAAATGCCCAAAGGGAATGAGTTTGCTATAGAAGTCTTTTGACATGCCCGAATCACAGCATCCTTGTTTGCACCGGCGCAGCTTTATAGCTGTTACCGGCGGAAAAAATAAAAAACATGTGAGCCTGTTAGCTTGCGCGCCTGAGTAAGGCCGCACCCAGCAATAGACAGAATATTATCGGAGCGCTAACCGCAAACAGAGGGTTTAACTGGTATACCAGACTTACTGTGCTGAGCAGGTTTTGTAGCAGGTAAAAAACAATGCCAAAACAAATTGCAGTAAACACCTTGGAACCCATGGTAGCAGAGCGCAAGGGACCAAAAATAAATGACACGGCCACAATAACCAATGCGGCAGTGGTCATGGGTTGTAATACCTTTTTCCAAAAAGAAAGAAAATAAGCGCTTCCATCCTGGCCCTGATTTTCAAAACGGCGGGCATAACGATAAAGGTCAGATATCGACATTTTATCCGGATCAATAATCAGTACCTTTAACAGATCAGGATTCAGGTTCACATCCCATTTTTTTTCTGCAAACACATCGACCTGTGACCCGGCCTGCCCCTGCGTATTGTTATAGGTAATTTCTGTGCCGCTATCCAGCAGCCAGTAGCCACCCGATTCGTTCTGAAAGCGGGCACTTTCAGCATTCACCTGTGCCGCCAGAGTTTGCTGCTCAGTAAAGGAATAAATACTGATGCCATGCAGCACGCCATCGGGGTCAATGGCATTGAAATGCATAAACTCATTTCTGTCTCTTTGCCAGTGTCCATAACGGGAAAGTGCAACCTGCTCTCCGCGCGCCAGGGCCCGGTCAAGTTCTCCCTGAAGTTCCAGTTTGGGAGCGACAAATTCACCCAGCAGTAAACCCGCTACCATAACAATAATAGCCGGCTTCATTACAGCCCATACGATGCGCATTACTTTTACGCCAGAGGCCTGCAATATCACCAGTTCATTAGCCGAAGCGAGAATCCCCAGGCCAACAAGCGAGCCAATCAGAGCAGTCATGGGCAACAGTTCATAGATATGCCGCGGAAAAACAAACAACACATAGCGCATGGCATCGACACTGGAATAATTCCCATCGGTTTCACCAATTTCATCCACCAGAGCGAATACCAGGTCAAGTCCTGCCAGCACAAACAAAACTACCAGCATGGCTAACAGCACCTGGTTTTTTATGTAACGATCTATTTTTGTCATCTGTTTACAAACCCGGGAATCGACAATCCACTTAACCTGTCTGAAAATAACAACCAACCCAGAAATGCAAACAGGCCATGCACCCACCATAATCCCGGGAAGGCAGGAATATCCCCTTCCGCCAACAGATCTCTGCTCACCAGCAACAGACCAAAATAAAGAATGTAGAGAAATACAGCCGGCACCATTTTTGCGAATCTCCCCTGCCGGGGACTGACCCGACTCAGTGGCACTGCCATCAACGTAAGTATTGGTATGATCAGCACCAGTGAAATTCGCCATTGCAATTCAGCACTATGGGAGGTTTCTGTGGAATGCCAAAGCGCGCTTGTCGTCATTGCCCGTTCGGCGACGGCAACGTCGATGGTTATTTCACGCGCGGGAATTCTCACCCCCATTTCCTCAAACCGCGTTAACTGCATGGTATTAGCACCGGTGGCTTTTTCTGAAATGGAGCCTTCAGTAAAAAGTACGAAGCGCCCGCCTTCCTCGTCCTCTGTGGGAATAGCGGTATTGGCCACGGTAATACGCCCGGTTTCGCTTTCATGCATAAAAACATTCTGCATCTGCTCATCAACGATATCTTCGGTATAGGTAGTGCGCTGACCCCGGGAAATATTCTGAAACAAGCCAGGCACCATGACATCAAACTCATTCAGTTCTTTTTGCGCTTCCAGTAATTTATCGGTGTTCACCAGGCCCATTGGCGTGAGCATGAAACAAAGTATGGCAACAGTTATGGCAACCAGTGTTGACGAGATAAAAGTCATGCCCAGCAAACGACGCCTGCTAAGGCCACAGGCAGATAGCACTGTCATTTCGTTATCTGCATACATACGACCATAGGCCAACAATATGCTGAGTAGCAGCGCCAGTGGCAGTATCAGCTGAATAAATTCAGGAATACGGTATGTCATCAACAGGGCCAGAATTGCCGGATCAATTTCTCCCTGGGAAGCCTGGCCCAGGTATTTAAGAAATCGTCCCAGCACAACAACGGCAAGTAGTATGAATGTCGTCGCAGCTGTAACCTGAAGAATCTGGCGTGTCAGATAGCGTGAAATAATCATAGGGGGGATTCTAGTGTATCGCTCAGGGCACAGCCACCTGTATGATGGCTGTCTGTCCATAATGCGAAACAGCACTCCCCCATTGATGCATAAGGGAGACAGTCTTTTGATATATGTCAGCGGCCAGAGTAAAATTTTACTTTCACCGTCTTCCTCTCAATTTTTTTAAAAACGGAACCTTTATGAATTTCACAATCAAGACTGCTGTACTCCAGAATATTTCCACTTCTTGCATGATCCTTGGTGTCTACCAGAACAAGGCATTACCCGAAGTGAGTGCAGAAGTGAACAAGCTGACGCACCGGTCCCTGGGAAATATTATTGAAGCTGGGGATATCAGTGGCAAAATCGGGCAAAGCCTGCTCATTCATAACCCGGAGGGGGTGCGGGCAAAACGACTTTTACTGGTAGGTCTGGGCAAAAAAGGTGAACTTGATCTGAAAAAATTTATCAAGATTATCAACAGTGTGGCAGAGGGACTGAAGAAATATGCCCTGACTGATGCACTGGATACCCTGATCAATTTGCCAGTCAAGGATGCCGGTACCGAGAAGTGCGGCCAATTGCTGGCCCAGATCCTGCAAAACAGTGTCTATCGATATACCCAGACCAAATCCAAGAAAGGCAGTAAGCCTGAACTTAAGAAAGTTGATCTCTATCTGGTGGATAAAACCCAACGCACCAGGCTCAGGAAATCACTTGATACCGGTTCTGCAGTCGCCGAGGGCATGGCGCTGACTCGTGAAATGGGTAATCTGCCCGGTAATATCTGTACCCCAACTTATCTGGGTGAACAGGCCCAGTTGCTGGCGAAACGCAATAAGCTGTTAAAAACCAAAGTGTTGTCAGAAGCCCAGATGCGCCGACTTGGCATGGGTTCCCTGCTTTCTGTCGGTAATGGCAGCGATGAAAACTCTGCCCTGATCGTCATGGAATATAACGGAACCAGTGAAAAAACCAAACCGAATGTGATCGTCGGCAAGGGAATCACTTTTGATACCGGAGGCATCAGCCTGAAACCCGGCGCAGGCATGGATGAAATGAAATTTGATATGTGCGGCGCTGCCAGTGTCCTTGGCACCATGGCCGCATTGTGCGCCCTGAAACCGAAGATTAATGTTGTGGGAGTTATCGCCAGCGCTGAAAACATGCCCAGTGGTCGGGCTACCAAACCTGGCGACATTGTAACCAGCATGTCAGGCCAGACTATTGAAGTACTCAATACCGATGCCGAAGGCAGGCTGGTACTGTGTGATGCCCTGACCTATGTAGAAAGATATAAACCCAAATCTGTTATCGATATTGCCACGCTGACCGGTGCCGTAATCGTTGCCCTTGGTTCAGTCGTCAGTGGCGTGATGAGTAACAATGATGAATTGGCTGACAAGCTTTACCAGACCGGCCTTGATATCAATGATCCGGTATGGCGACTGCCAATCTGGGATGAATACCAGGAGCAACTGGACAGTAATTTTGCCGATATTGCGAATATCGGTGGCCCCAAAGCCGGCAGTATTACCGCAGCGTGCTTCCTGTCACGCTTTACCAAGAAATATCCCTGGGCCCATCTTGATATCGCTGGTACAGCCTGGTTACAGGGTAAGCAAAAAGGCGCTACCGGCAGGCCGGTGCCACTGCTGGTAGAGTACCTGTTAAATAACTGATTCATCAGTTTATCTGGATATATGCAAAATTAACTGACAAAGCCCATGACCCAGGTCGATTTTTATCTTCTTCAGCAACCCGCCCAGGAACAGCGCATGGTTTTTGCCTGCCGCCTGTGTGAAAAAGCCATGAATCAGGGGATGAAGATCTATATCCATACCGACTCTGAAAAGCTTGCCCAGGATATGGACGATTTACTCTGGAGTTTCAGGCCGGAAAGTTTTGTTCCCCACGCCATTGTCGGCATTGATGAAGACCTTGATGCCGATGAGGAGATTCCGGTATTTATCGGCTTTGGGTCAACCTGCGATGTCAGCGCCACACTGTTGATCAATTTGAGCGAGGGAATTCCAGCGTTTCATGAGCAGTTTGAAAGAATTGCCGAAATTGTTCCCAATGAGGAAGCCGCAAAACGTAATTTGCGCGAGCACTGGAATACCTATAAAGGCAAAGGATACGAACTCAAACATCACACCCTTTAGGTCTTTTCTCCCTGATATCGCCGATCCGGCAAGTAAAGGTCTCTGCGTCAATAGACAGGAAACTCTCGGTGAAAGGATAAAGCTATCACAAAAGCATTTTAATACTGAAATGTTTCTCACTATAGTGCCGCCTGTTTTTGTATTTGAGGAGTTGGATTAATGAGTTCCCATGACCATTCTTTACCCGGCGTGACTGAATTCAGGGCAATGTTTTTTCGCCTGCTTGGCCCGGAACAGCGCTTTTACAAACTGGTACTAATCTACAGCCTCGCTATCAGTCTGCTGACACTGGCTATTCCCATTTCAGTGCAAACACTGATTGATACCATTGCCAATATCGGACTGGTTAGGGCCATCGTAGTTATTTCATTGATGCTGTTCGGCTTGCTGCTTTTTTCAGGCATTCTTTATGCCTTTCGCGCTTACATCATGGAACTCTTCAACCGCAAAATTTTTATCCGCATTGCCTCTGAAATGGCATTGGGTGCCGTTGCTGCACGCGAATCCGGCACCGATGAGAGAAAACGTCTGGCACTGTTCAATCGTTTTTTTGACATCATGACCCTGAAGAAAAATGTCCCCAATATTATTACCAACGGTTTTTCACTGATTCTTCAGGCCATTATCGGTTTTATCGTGGTGTCCCTTTATCATCTGTATTTTTTCCTGTTCTCCATGGTACTGGTGTTTCTGCTACTGATCGTCTGGAAACTGTGGGGCTGGAAAGCTATCCAGACCGGCTTTTTACTGTCCGAAGCAAAGTATGAAACCGCAGACTGGCTACAAACCCTCAGTATCAGCCTGCGCGACTTCAAGGCCACCGGCAACATTGAGTACATCCTTGAAGAATTTAACGAGGTAGTGAATCACCATGTGGATGAGCAGGAGAAACATTTTGGCTATACCTTTAAACAACTGCTCAGTTTCCTGTTTATTAATGCCCTGGCAAGTGCGGCTTTTCTGGGCATGGGTGGCTGGCTGGTTATCCAGGGTCAGCTCACGCTGGGCCAGTTGGTGGCAGCAGAATTAATTATGATGGCAATATTTGCCGGCCTGCCTATGCTGGCAGGCTACCTGGGTTATTTTTATGACATCTGTGCCGCTGTTGAGGAAATCAGTCGCTTTGAGCAACTGCCCCAGGAAACCATCAAAATCATTGATGACAATCACCTGCATAAAGAAACCCGGGAAATAAAGTTCGACAATGCCGGCTATGGCGACAGCAAAACCCAGGACAAGGTCACCCTGAATATAGTCGTAAGTCCGGGCGAGATTTTACGTACCTGGAGTGACAGCCAGCGTGTCCGTGATCTCTTCAAGAGTTCTATTATCGGAAATATTTTCCCGGTACGCGGCGAAGTGTATTACGGCAATATGTCGACCCATGAACTCAATCCGTTTGAATTACGTAAAGACATCAAGGTGGTGGATCGGGCCAGTGTCATCCCTGGCAGTATTCGGCACTACCTTTTGTTTTCAAACCCCAAGGCCCAGCAATCGAAAATCCGTGATGCTCTGGATGTGTTAGGACTGGCTCCGGTGATAGATAAAATGCCTATGGGGCTGGACTCACTGGTCAGTGCTGACGGCTGGCCTCTCAGCCTTGAGCAATGTCTGCGCCTGAAGCTGGCGGCAGTCACGCTGGCAGAGCCGGCAGTGGTTGTTCTGGACCAGATCGCTGATCTGGTGAACGGAGAAACCCTGATCAATTATATTGAATATTTGAAAACGATTAATACCAGCGTGATCTACTTTACCAAGCGCGATGATATTGCGCTGTTTACTCGTACACTTGACCTGGAATCAGGGAGCTAAAGAATGAGTGATCGTATCAGCAAAAATGAGCAAGCCCAGAAATTTACTTTCCAGAAATCCCTGGACTCAAAGTACCTTGGTCACTTGTCCTGCCTGAGCCGGATTATAACGCCGGTACCGTTAAGGGTTATTGCCTGGACATTACTCACGGGCTTGCTGGTAAGCGCATTGACCCTGACGTATACCCCATGGGTGCAGACAACCTCGGGCATGGGAAAAGTGACTACCATGAATCCCCGTGATCGTGTGCAAACCATTAACGCCGTTGTCGCCGGACGTATTGCGCAATGGTATGTAAACGATGGTAATACCGTGAAGCAAGGCGACCCCATCGTGCAGATCCAGGATGTCGACAACAATCTGGTGTCCAGGCTTGAGGCCCAGTTAGCGGCCGCCGAACTTAAATATCAAGCCACTACCGAAGCCGTGAATACCGCCATAATCGATTACGAAAGAAAGGAAACGCTGTTCAATGAAGGCCTGGCATCGCGTTATGAATATGAACAGGCACGCATCAAGGTCCAGGAATTACGCGCCAGTGAGCAGGATGCCGCTGCCAGCCTGAATGGGGCGAAAACAAACCTTTCGCGCCAGGGTAGCCAGCTCATCACCGCCCCAAGAGACGGGACTATTATTCAGGTGGAAGCCGGTGATCTGGCGACGATTGTCAGTGCCGGAGCCCCCCTTGCCACCTTTATGCCAGCTAACGCAGAACGTGCCGCCGAAATATATATCGACGGCAGGGATATCGGCCTGGTGACCCCCGGTCGACAGGTACGTCTTGAATTTGAAGGCTGGCCGGCGTTTCAGTTCAGCGGTGTTCCCAACCATGCTATTGGCACGTTTGCCGGTGAAGTGGTTTTCGTCGAACCCAGCGCCAGAGCCAATGGCACTTTCCGCGTACTGGTAAAAGAACCTGTCACTGCCCATGACTGTCTTGGCAATGAAGGTCCTGACTTTGGTCAGAACATGATCAATTGTAAATGGCCGCCGGAAAGCTATATTCGCCTGGGGGCCAATGTCCGTGGCTGGATCCTGCTGGATACTGTCTCACTTGGCTTTGAGTTCTGGCGCCTGTTAAATAATTTCCCTCCCGTCAACAACGCAATTAATGCAAGCCAATGATGTTTATAAAATTAAAAAGAATACTGCCCGACCAGCACCTGCTGTTGTTGATTTTGATGGGGCTATTGCCGGTGCTGCTAACAACCTTGCCATTGAGCATACGTGCACAAATTGATGACAGTAATACTAATGCTGCCGCTGCCACAAGAATTGACGAGGTGCTCGACAGTGTACAAATGCACTTCCCCCTGATTATGGCCGCCCGTGCAGAAATACGTGCCAAGGATTCAATGCTGCAAGCTGCCCAGGGCGCCTTTGATCCGGTTATTGAGGGTTCCTATAAAAACCGGCTGAGCGGCTTCTATGACGGCAACAGTCTGGAGACCATGTACAAAAAACGCTTTCCGGCTTTTGGTGCCAGTGTCTTTGGTGGTTATAGCCGCTCCAACGGCAGCTTTCCCAGCTATGAAAATGATCTGGCCACTACCAGTGACGGCGAATCGAAAATTGGTGTGTCGGTTTCGTTATGGCGCGATCGGGAAATCGACGAATTTCGTTATGGCACTGCCAAAGCCGAAGTTGATGTGATGCGTGAACGTTACAATCTGCAAAGAGATGTGATCTCCATCCTTCAGGATGCCTACATCACCTATGCACAATGGTTACAGGCAGAACATTTACTGGGCGACTACACCGAACTGCTGGATATAGCACAGAATCGCGCCGAGGCTGTGCAACGCAGTGTGGAAAGTGGCAACGCAGCGGAAATCCTTGGGGTTGATAATGAACTGGCTGTGCTGCAGCGCCGTGGCCTGGTAGTGGATGCCCAGCGCCTGGTCGATGCCTCTGCCTACAAACTGTCCGTCTATTTACGAAATGCTGATGGTTCTCCGAAATTGCCAGTCTATACGGAAGGCCTTGAAATGCCCCCGGAAAATATCGGCGATACCAGCAATATGGAATCCATTCTTGATCGGGTCGTAGAACTGGATCCGGTGATTGCCAGTACCCGACTGGCTCGTCAGCAGGAACAGCTTGATGTGTTACTGGCTGAAAATCAGGCTAAACCCCGGGTTGACCTCAGATTCTATAACTCCAAGGATTTTGGTAGCGGGATCACAGCCCTGCGCGCCGGTGAAAATGTGGCCGATATCAGTTTCAGCATTCCACTGGCCACCAATGCAGCCCGCGGCAAAGCCAGTGCTGCACGGGCCAGAATGACCGGTATTGATTTTCGTATCAGGCAATTTATTAACCAGACCCGCGCTGAACTCGAAATAGCACTGATCAATGTGGAAGCGACCCGCGAAATGAACAACATCGCCGAACTCGAACTGAATGCGGCGAGACAGCTGGCCGATGCAGAGGCCAGACGTTTCGAAACCGGGCTCAGTGACTTTTTCCAGCTTAACCTGCGTGAACAAGCCGTAGCCCAGGCAGAGCTAAAACGCTGGCAAGCGGATTTTGACCATCAGGTTGCCCTGGCCAATTATTATGGCGTCAGCATGAACCTGGAATCACTCGGTATTGAAAGTGGCATGCCTGAATAACTGCAACCCTTCATAAGTGCCGGGTAAATCCCGCTAATTTAATTCATGACGGCAGTGCTACTGCATTGGGATATCTCTGTGTGACAGGCTATAATGCGCGCCTTTCTGACAGCCACTAATATCCAAAAACAGGCAGATAAACTACATCCAATGGAAAAAACCTACCAACCCTCCGAGATAGAAAAAACCTGGTACCAGACCTGGGAAGACAAGGGCTATTTTAAAGCTTCCGGCCAGGGTCCTTCTTACAGCATTGCCATTCCGCCTCCCAATGTGACGGGCAGTCTGCATATGGGGCATGGTTTTAATAACGCCATTATGGATGCCCTGATTCGCTATCACCGCATGAAAGGCTATAACACGCTCTGGCAGGTAGGCACTGATCATGCGGGTATTGCCACGCAGATGGTGGTCGAACGTCAATTACAGACGCAAGGCCTGACCCGCCACGATCTGGGACGGGAAAAATTTGTTGAAAAAGTCTGGGAATGGAAAGCAGAATCCGGTGGCAATATAACCCGCCAGTTACGTCGACTTGGTTCGTCAATTGACTGGAGCAGAGAACGCTTCACCATGGATGAAGGTCTGTCCCAGGCAGTTGAAGAGGTGTTTATTCGCCTTTACGACGAAGACATTATTTATCGTGGCAACCGTCTGGTGAACTGGGATCCTAAACTGCATACCGCCATTTCCGATCTGGAAGTTATTTCGGAAGAGGAAAATGGTTACTTCTGGTATTTCCGTTACCCGCTGACCAATGGTGCGACCACAGCCGACGGCAAATCCTATATTACTATTGCCACTACCCGTCCGGAAACCATGCTTGGTGACACAGCCCTGGCTGTAAATCCCGAAGATGAACGCTTTGCGTCATTGATTGGAAAAACCGTCCTGCTGCCGCTGTGTGATCGGGAAATTCCCATTATTGCCGATGCCTATGTCGATCCGGAATTTGGTACCGGCTGCGTCAAGATAACCCCGGCCCATGACTTTAATGACTACGAAGTAGGAAAACGTCATGACCTGCCCATTATTAATATCCTCACCGTCGATGCCGCCATTAACGAGAATGCCCCGCAAGCCTACCGCGGTCTGGATCGCTTTGATGCCCGCAGGCAGATTGTCAGGGATATGGAAACTGCCGGCCTGCTGGACAAAGTGGAGGACCATAAACTCAAGGTTCCCCGTGGCGATCGCAGTGGCGTGATCATTGAGCCCTACCTCACCAATCAATGGTATGTAGCAGTGGAAAGTCTGGCCAAACCCGCCATTGAAGCGGTGGAAAACGGGGATATCGAATTCGTCCCCAAAAACTGGGAAAACACCTATTTTTCCTGGATGCGTGACCTGCAGGACTGGTGCATCAGTCGCCAGCTCTGGTGGGGGCATCGCATACCGGCCTGGTACGATGAAGAAGGCAATATTTTTGTTGGCCGCAGTGAGGCCCAGGTCCGTGAAAAATACAGTCTGACGGACGACCTGCCCCTGAAACAGGATGAAGATGTACTGGACACCTGGTTTTCTTCTGCACTTTGGACATTTTCTACCCTTGGCTGGCCCGAAGATACCGAAGAGTTAAACACCTTTCACCCGACCAATGTGCTGGTCACGGCGTTTGACATTATCTTTTTCTGGGTTGCCCGCATGATCATGATGACACTGAAATTCAGGGAGCAGATTCCGTTTCAGAAAGTCTATATCCATGGCCTTATTCGCGATGGGGATGGCCAGAAAATGTCCAAATCAAAAGGTAATGTGCTGGATCCCATTGACCTGATTGATGGTATTGACCCGGAAAGTCTGGTGGCAAAACGCACCCAGGGACTGATGCGTCCACAGGATGCTGAAAAAATTGCCAAAAAAACCCGCAAGGAATTTCCCGACGGTATTCCCGCCTTTGGAACAGATGCCCTGCGCTACACTTTCTATTCCCTGGCCTCCACTGGCAGAGATATCAATTTTGATATGGGTCGCATCGAAGGCTACCGCAATTTTTGTAACAAAATCTGGAATGCGGCCCGTTACGTGTTCATGAATGTTGAAGGCCAGAAGGTCACTGAACCGAAAAGCGTGGAGGATTACTCCCAGGTCGATATCTGGATCAGATCCCGCCTGCAGCAAACACTGAAACAGGTAGAGGATGGTATTGCAGATTACCGCTTCGACCTGGTCTCACAGGCCATCTACGACTTTTTCTGGAATGAATACTGCGACTGGTACCTGGAGCTTTCCAAACCCGTACTATGGGATGACAATGCCTCCGCTGCTCAAAAAAATGCCACCCGTTATACCTTGCTGCATGTCCTTGAAAGCAGTCTGCGCATGCTGCACCCATTGATGCCTTTTATTACCGAGGAGATCTGGCAGAAAGCCGCTCCCGAGCTGGACATTAAAGGCTCCACAATTATGCTGCAACCTTTCCCGGAGGTTGATACCAGCATTATTGATGAAAATGTCGACAAGGAAGTGGAGTGGATCAAGGGGGTTATCCTTGCTATCAGGAATATCCGCGGCGAGATGAATATTTCACCGGCCACTAATATCAATGTCCTGCTGACCAGTGGTACTGAACAGGATCGTAAAAACCTGGACAGTAACCAGCAATTTCTCATCAAGCTGGCGAAACTCGAATCAGTAAGTTGGCTCAACGATCCCCGACAGGCGCCGCCCTCTTCCATGCAGGTGGTAGGTGATATGGAAGTTCTGGTGCCAATGGCCGGTCTGATTGATGTGGAGGCTGAACTGGCACGTCTGGGTCGCGAACAGGACAAGCTTAACAAGGAAATTGCCAGGCTTGGCGGCAAATTGGGCAATGCCAAATTTGTTGATAACGCCCCGGCTGACGTGGTTGCCAGAGAAAAGGAAAAACTGTCTAATGCAGAAACAACCCTTAATCAGTTGAACGATCAGGTGACCAAACTAAAGTCATTGTGATTGAGTAATTTTTTCTGTATCAAGGTCTGTATCAAGGCCATAAATGGATTTTTCGCGTTTAAAACCGCTCCTGGAGCAACTGTTCACAAGAGACTTTAAACGCGGGAAAGTAAACCTGAATCTCAACTTGTTAGTCAGGAGAGCAACATGCCGAACCTGAAAAAAATTATCCTGCTGGTTTTACCCGGGCTGTTAATCAGCCTGCCCTGGTCACCCCTGCAGGCGCATCTGGACAAGAATACCGATCGTAATGGCGGGCACTGGGATTTATTTGGCGATTACCACTGTCATCAGGCAGGATGCCGGATGGCCCCCTCTCGCTATAACATCATGTCACGCCGACCACAGCTCTCCAACCGCGACCAGGATCTGTTTTATCTTGAAGAAGACTGGCCGCACTGGATGCTGGTAGGAAGTTGCCAGACGGTTCGCATCCAGATACTTCAGGCCACCAGCCAGGTACCTGTTACCTGGACCAACCCGCGCGAATGTGAAATTCGTGAGGGCAGATGGATAGACCCCTATAGCGGGGAAGAGTTTGAACGTGCAGCCCGTCTGGAGATTGACCATATTATTCCACTTGCCTACGCCAACGCTGCGAATGGCTTCCAGTGGGATGACAACAAACGCATGCAATTCGCCAATGATCCCCTGAACCTGATCCCGGTCAGTCGTGACAGCCATCGCGACAAACGTGATCGTGGTATTGGCAACTGGCGTCCGGACCAGGAAGCTTTTCATTGTGAATATGCAGCTGCCTGGCGCGATGTGTCCACTAAATATGATCTGGAGCTATTTCAGCGTGATCGCAGCCGTATGAACACCATCCTCAAGGATTGTGATATCCCGGAGCGTGATTTTGGCGATGAAGACGGTAAAACAGATATTGAAATACGGGCTGGTGGCATTCCGATTCCCCTGTAAAATGCATCCGGGCCACTTGAGCACCCAGCCCCTTTAAACATCTCTCTTGAAAATGTTACCATCTGCAACTTGCTGCATTGCGTGGTGGTTTTTAAGTGTTATTTACCATTGCTTGATACTTGGTTTCATACTAGGTTTTATACTTATCTTTATACCTGGTCATCACTGTCATCAATATTTATTACCTCCATCGTTGCAGACAAACAAAAAAATAAAATAAACATTAATAATAAAAAAAGAAAATCATCTTTTTCAAAAAGAGCTAATCATGAACATCAAAATTATCATTGCTTCAATAATCGTAGCGATAGTACTTTCTGCTATTTCTTTTTTCATCGGCTTATATAATTTTTTACCCGAGCCACTGACCGTCTTTGCTGTTTCTCTATTGGGCGGCTGTTTAACCAGTTTCTGGATTTGTTCCGCAGAAGGCCTTATTAAAGACACCAGCTCCTCCAGAAAAAAAACCTCTCGTAAAAAGGGCAACAAGAGAAAAAAAGAGGATAAACCTGTCGTTATCAGTGGCGGGCCGCGGGAAACCGGTAGCGTTAAATGGTTTAGTGCCAGCAAGGGATTTGGCTTTATTACCCGGGATAGTGGAGATGATATTTTTGTCCACTTCAGATCCATAGTCGGAGATGGACACAGAATACTGCGGGAAGGTCAGCGCGTAAATTTTGCCGTTACTGAAGGTGACAAAGGCTTGCAGGCTGAGGAAGTCGCTGCCGAGAATTAATCGCTAAACCCCTGCAACTTGAATTGGCGTGCATTAAAGATTGGTTTTATTAGTAGTTTTTTATTGCTAACTCTTTATTGCTAACACTTATCGCTAGTAATGCGGGGGTTTTTCGTCCTGCTGCTCCGTCTCTACAGACGCCTCAAGAACTTTCAGGTTATCCCCCAGCATTTCCAGTCTGCGGCCTAGTCTATCAAGCTGTTTTTGCTGGTCAGTAATCACATCATTGAGCTCTGCAATGGTGCGGTCCTGAAATTCCAGGCGGGTTTGAATTTCAATAATAAGATCATCACTGTTTGACATCAGGTATCGGCCCATTCTCGCAACAGATTATGATAAACCCCTGCCAGGTTTGTCAGGGCGCTCTGGTCAGGTGTGTCCTTTGCTATTTTCTGAATCGCGTTGTCCAGTTCAAAAAGCATGGTTCTTTGATGATCACTACGCACCATACTCTGGATCCAGAAAAAAGCCGCCAGGCGCTTCCCACTGGTCACCGGTTTAACGTGATGAATACTGGTGCCGGGATAAAGGATCATATCACCAGCAGCCAGTTTTATTTCCGAGGGCCCGTTATTGTCTTCAATGACCAGCTCCCCCCCCTGATAACTTCCCGGATCTGACAAAAACACGGTAGCAGACAGATCAGTGCGAACCCGGTAAGGCGTTCCCGTCACCGGGCGGATAGCTCCATCAACATGACTGCCATAATGACCGTCATTTTCATAACAGTTAAACAGCGGTGGCACTATTTTTAAAGGCAGTGCGGCTGCAGTAAAAGTCGCATTGCCATCCAGCGCCCTGATGATGATTTCACCAAGCTCCCTGGCCAGTGGATGATTATCTGGCAACTGCGCATTCGACTTTACCGCTGCCGATAAATAGCCGGCGCTGCCGCGACCATCAGACCAGTGAGTTTCAGCCAACCGCGACCGGCAAGTTTCTACTTGCTCGCCAGTTAAAACCCCTGATAAATGCAGAATCATAAAAATCAGTAATCCAGATTAATGGCAAAAACGCCGCCAATACCTGGCCCGGGAACGACATGCCAGGGATGCAATTGATCGAAATAATACTCATCAGTAAGATTGGTCAGGTTGACTTTGATAGTGATGTTATCGGAATACTGATATTTCATCATTGCATCCAATGCCCAGTAATCTCCGGCAAACTTACTGTTGCTAACAACCCTTTCGTCCAGATAACGGGTACCAATACCGTAATCAAGCCGCTCACCCTGGGTCCAGTTAATCCAGAAGGAAAAGGAGTTCTCCGCCACATTGTCCATCCTGCCGGTATTACCTGTCAGAAGGTTTTCCTGTTTGTCATCCAGCCTGGTGTAACCGGTGGTGAAATGAAGAATCTCACCCAGACCGCCACTTAGATTGACAGAAAAGCCATTAATTTCCTGCTCCCCCGCCAGGGTATTGAAGCCGGGATTAAGTGGATCAGAAACCCGGGCATTTTTCTTGGTGATCCTGAATAAGGCCGCATCCAGCTGCAGACGATCATTCAACAGATTCCATTTGGACCCCAGTTCCAGGCTTTCATTTTCCTCCGGTTCAAGGAAAACATTGCTGGTAGTCAAAGCACGACCGCTGCTGACGAAAGAAAGTGATTCGCCGGAAGGATTAAAGGAGGTTCCCCATCCCAGGTAAATGGTGCCATCTGCTACTGGCTTATAAACCAAAGCGGTGCGATAGCTGGTTTCAATGTCCTTGGTAATCACCTGCCCGCTACTGGTCTGGCTCCCGTCAACATCAAAACGGTATTCTGTATAGTTGTTGGTAAAGCGATCCCGGCGCAGGCCCAGACTAAGCTGCCACTGATCGCCAAATTTTATGGTGTCGAGAAAATAAGCCGCCAGTGTGTCACTGCTGGCATCGGATCGCAGGCGGGTCGCCGTCACGCCGTTATAGGAACCACCCGGGTTTGCCAGATTCGTGGCAGGCACAGCAATGCCATAATCAAACCAGGGAGTTTGCGAGGCAAAGCCAAAGGTCGGATCAGAAGATTCTTCGGCGGACTCAATCCCGCTAATGACCGTGTGTTCAAGCAAGCCGGTAGTAAAATCTGCACGCAGATTGACCTGGCCCTGGAGCATGCGCTCATTACTGTCACCGGTAAAAATCATTCGGTGAACGGTAACGGACTCGGGCGCATCAGTGCGCGTCACGTCAGGCCCGACCTGCGGCTCGGTAATAAAACTGCTGCGCGAATAATCAGCATAGCGCAACTGGGTATTCAGGGAAAACGTCTCGTTAAAACGATGATCCAGAATTACTGAGCTGACATCGGCCCGGGTCTCCAGAAAGTCAGTTTCAAAGCCGTAAAAATTTTCCCGGTTCACCGCGGCGGGTTCACCCTGAATCCATGGCAAGCCGTAATCCGGCGTACTGTCACTTTGCAGGTGCATATAATTGAGCGTCAGCTGTGTGGCATTTCCCAATGCAAGACTGAGGCTGGGGGCCACGCCATAGCGTTCGGTTTCCACAACATCACGTCCCGGAACATCGGCTTTATGACCAAGCAGATTGACGCGAAAGGCGGCATCACGACCAAGATCCAGCGGCTGGTTAAAATCAGCCGTAATTCTTCTGGTGTTGGCATTGCCAAAATTCATATGCAGTTTACGTAATTCCTGCTGTACCGGTTTTTTGGTGCTCTGGTTTATGACCCCTCCCGTGGAACCGCGCCCAAATACCATGGAGGAAGAACCCAGCAGGACCTCAACAGTATCCAGATTAAATGGATCCCGGGCATAACTTCCCAGGTCACGCATGCCGTCCAGAAACATGTCATTGCGGGACGAGAAGCCACGAATATTCGGGTTATTGCCTTGCCAACTGAATTCTCCGGCACCCAGGGTGATACCAGGCACATTACGCAAGGCATCATCCAGGCTCATGGCATTACGGTCTTCCATCAGCTCTGATGAGATAGTCGTCACCGACTGCGGAGTATCCAGTAATGGTTCCGTAAATTTTCCAATGGAGGATTCATCAATCAGATAAGGGCTACGACCAGTATCCTCGACAATAATCTCCTCAACAGACTGCTGCTGGGAATAGACCTGCCCGGCCAATATCAGATTACTGCCCGCACCCAGCAAGGCCTGTGAAATGAAACGGCGCAAGGTTGAGGGTTTTTTCCTGAAAGACTTAACAGCAGCTTTTGACTTTAGCCCGGACATGACTTCTCCTGTAAAAACACAGATTGGCAAAATTCCGGCAGTATAGCGGATCCCAAGTTGCTATTCGATCCATAGCCCGAATTTCTCATAGTCATCAAGCGGTTTTATTACTACGACTTATCTGTAATAATTTCACCTCAAAAGTAGCAGTGCACCCATTTACGGAAGAAAACATCACCTATGGCTTCCCAAAGTCCCAAACCCCCGATTCGCTGGCTAAATCTTGCCGTCCTCGGCCTGCCCATTCTTGTGGTACTCACGCTGGTGCCCTGGTATGGCATGAATTATGGCTATGACCTGTATGAATGGGCCTGGTGCCTGGCTTTGTTAATCTTTTGTGAAATGTCCATCACCGCCGGATATCACCGCCTTTGGTCACACAAGGCCTATCAGGCTCACCCCATTCTGAAGTTTATTTTTGCCCTGGGCGGCGCCTGTGCCTTGCAGAATGACTGCATCACCTGGGCCTCGGATCACCGCCGTCATCATCTTCATGTGGATGACAATGAAAAAGACCCCTACTCAGCCGGGAATGGCTTCTGGTATTCGCATTTTGAATGGATGATTCGGGATTTTGAGAGCACAAAAGAGGACACCAGCAATGTAAAGGATCTGCTGGCAGATCCGATTCTGGTCTGGCAACGCAAGCATTATCTGGCATTATTGCTGATAATGAATGTGGCCATACCTGCCCTCATTGGCTTTCTTCACGGCGATATCTGGGCGAGCCTGCTACTGGCCGGTTTCCTGCGCCTGGTGCTCAGTCAGCACTTCACTTACCTGATTAATTCAGCGGCGCATATCTGGGGCAGCCGTGATTATGACCCGCAACAGACAGCCCGTGACAACTGGTTTATTTCACTGTTTACCTTTGGCGAGGGTTATCACAACTATCATCACACTTTCGCCTGGGATTATCGCAATGGCATCAAGTGGTATCACTGGGATCCCACCAAGTGGCTGATCAAGTTCTGCTCCTGGATAGGGCTTACCTACAATCTGCGCCAATGTTCTGTCTATAGACAGGAGCTCAAGCGCCTGCAGGTGCAATATAACCATGCTCTGATTACCTGTGAAAAAGTAATCGACTCCCCTTCCTGGCGTGAAAAGCTCGAACTTGAATATAACCAGTTGGTGGAAACGCTGAATCATTGGGCCGAACTCAAGCAACAGTGGTACCAGGCAAAATCCGCCCAGTTATCCACCGACTTACATGAAAAATTTCATGACATGGATGTGGAAAGCCTGCGCCTGCGCTACCGACTTTTAAAAGTTGAACTGGAAGGGAAACGCCGCAATTGGCAGGCGCTGCTGAATACTTTCACGTCCCTCCCCTCGCCAACACCACAGTCCGTCTAGATCAGGAGAAATGGATTTCTCATTAAAACAAGCCACCTCGAGCGCATGGCTGGAAACGGTCATGGCTGATTTTGACAGTTTCCTGCTGGACCATGCCAGCTGCGAGAAAAAAGCTTCGGGGATGGCCATTTCGATGATCTCACACTACCCTGACAAACCTGAACTGGTCAGGCAAATGCTTAACCTTGCTGTCGAAGAGCTCAATCATTTCCGGGATGTCATCAGGTTAATACTGGAGAAAAAACTGACACCCGGCTCAGATCAAAAAGACGACTATATATATAGACTGCACAAGGCCATGGACAAGGGAAAAGAGGCCTATATGCTGGACCGACTTATTATTGCCAGTATTGTAGAGGCCCGCGGCGCAGAACGTTTCGGCATGATTGCCCGCGCGTTGCCTGAGGACAGAGACCCAAAACTGAAGCGTTTTTACCTTGCCATCACCGATTCCGAAAGCCGTCACTATCAATTGTTTCTTACACTGGCGGAAACCTATTTTTCAGAAGCAATGATTACTCCCCGCCTGAATGAATTATTGGAAATCGAAGCTGCAATAGTCCGGGAACTGCCATTGCGAGCCGCACTCCATTAGACCACTGCTACCAATTACAGCTCTTAAATTCGTTTCATTTTCTTTCCACATTATGCGGAGCTTTTCCCATTGCTTCTCCATACCACTGCAGGTAAGATGCCAGCGAAAATAATGACTCATGAGTCATATTTATATTTTCACTAAAAAGTGAACTTTATCAGTTGCTTGACCGTAAAAAAGAGCAATCCGGGAGTGTCTCTTTTGTTCCTGCATTGCAGGCCAAAAGATAAAACATTGAAAAACGCCCTTTGCGTTAAGACGATGCAAAATTTACCAAGCGGCAATAATTACTAAAAAAGGATCAAATCCATGCTGAAAAAGCTTCTGCCCTTCCTGATTATCCTGGCTTCTGTCGCCATCGCAGTTATGCTGCGTGCGGGACGTCCCGATGCCGAGCAGAGTGAGCCGCAACAGCTGTCAGTAGTGGTTGATGCCATGACGGTGACTGTTCAGGATGCCTATATCTCGGTTTCATCACAGGGTACCGTCGCCCCGCGAACCCAGACAAATCTGGTGTCTGAAGTTGCCGGCCGCGTGGTTGAAGTTTCTCCCTCGTTTGTCGCTGGCGGTTTTTTCAACGAAGGCGACGTACTGATTAAGCTGGATGACCAGAATTATCGCGCCGCTGTAAGTCGTGCCCAGGCCTCTGTTGCTTCAGCGCAAAGCCTGCTGGAGCAGGAAAAAGGACAGGCTGATGTAGCCCAACGTGAATGGGACCGTATGACAGCTGAAGAACAGTCTCGAATTCGGGCAAAAGAGCTGTATCTGCGCAAACCACAGCTACAGGAAGCCGTGGCAAGGCTGGAATCTGCCAAAGCAGATCTGGACCAGGCTGAGGCTGATTTAAATAAAACGACTATCGTCGCGCCTTATGACGGCATGGTGAGCAGTAAAAATACTGATATCGGCCAATATGTAACAACAGGCGCCTCAATCGCAGAAACTTTCGCAGTCGATTATGCAGAAGTCAGGCTGCCTATCCCGGAAACCAAAATTTCCTTCCTTGATCTGCCGGCTCATACTGAAAATCTCAAGGCCGCTGACAATATGGAAAATGCCCCTGAAGTTGATCTCGTCAGCAATATTGGAAGCCAGGAATTTCACTGGAGCGGCAAGCTAACCCGCACGGAAGGCGTCCTTGATACCAGAACACGGGTACTGTTTAGCGTTGTACAGATTGAAGATCCCTATAACCTCTATCCTGATGACAGTAGTAATGACAACAATGGCTCTAATAATCGAAACAACGAGCCCTTGCTCATAGGCACCTATGTTAATGCCACTATCCGTGGACGACTGCTAGAAGATGTAATCGTACTGCCACGCTATACCCTGCAAGCCAATAATGTTATCTGGACAGCAGATGCTGAAGGCAGATTAAGGCCAAAAACAGTTGAAGTGCTTACCATCAATGGTGATGACGTCTATATTTCTTCAGGCCTGCAAAGTGGCGACCGCGTCATTCTGACCCGCCTCGAGAATCCACTTAATGGCTCTCCAGTTCAGATTAATGAAATAGAAGGCGTTGTCCAAACCGTTCAAACTATTCAGTAATTCAACACTAACAAACTGTACGGCTAAAAAAAGGCGTTACGAAAAATGTCAGAGTTAAAAGAAGAAAAAGGCTTGATTTCATGGTTTGCCAATAACCATGTCGCAGCTAACCTGTTGATGATAGTCATCATCATGGCCGGTCTGTTTTCCGTCTACACGATCACCAAGAAAGCCATGCCGGATTTTGACCTGACCACAATTCAGATCACCATGGCCTATCCCGGTGCAACACCTGCAGATGTCGAAAAAGGTATCACGATACTTTTGGAAGAATCCGTGGAAGACGTGGATGGCATCACAGATATTCGTTCAGTTTCCCGGGAGGGCAGTGCTTCAGTAACTTTGGAAGTGGATGAATCCTATGACATCAATGAAGTGCTCAATGATGTCAAAACCCGTGTCGACGGTATTATCAACTTTCCCGTAGATGCTGAACCGCCAGCAGTAAGTCGCACATTGATGCGCAATGATGCCATGCGTATTGAAGTTTATGGTGATATTGATCCAGTGAGTCAGAAGGAACTGGCCCAATCATTGAGAGACGAACTTCTTGAGCTTGGCAATGTCACATCAGTCAGAATGGCAGGCGACCGCCCCTATGAAATCGGCATTGAGGTATCGGAAAACACCCTGCTTAAATACGGCATCTCTCTTGACCTGATTGCCCAGCGCATTCGTGCCTCCTCCCTTGATCTGCCGGCAGGTTCCATTGACACCCAGGGTGGAGAAATACAGGTACGTACCCAGGCGATTGCCTATGATTATCAGGATTTTGACAAAATCGTACTGCTTACTTCAACTGACGGCACCATCCTGACCCTTGGCGATATCGCCACTATTGTTGATGGCTTCGAAGATACCGAAACCTATGCCCGCTTTGATGGCAAACCTTCCATCAGCCTGACAGTTCTCACCACCAGTAATCAAAACATGTTGCAGGTGACAGAAGCAGCACGTAATTTTGTGGCAGAACGCAAACAGACACTACCGGAAGGGATTAGCCTGGATGTCTGGGCAGATTCTTCTTACTACCTGAAAGACCGACTCAATCTGATGACCAGTAACCTGCTCATGGGTGGCCTGCTTGTTCTGGTCATTCTGAGTATTTTCCTGGAAATAAAACTCGCCTTCTGGGTTGTTGTTGGCATTCCCATTTCTTTTCTGGGGGCCTTCGCACTGATGCCTGCTGTAGGGCTTGATCTGAACATGCTCAGCCTGTTCGGCTTTATTATGGTGCTGGGTATTGTGGTGGATGACGCTATCATTATTGGCGAAAGTGCTCACCACAGCATGACCAAATATGGTCACAGTATCAATAGCATTGTCCACGGCGCAAACAGGGTTGCCTTGCCGGCGACTTTTGGCGTTCTGACAACTATCGTCGCCTTTTTTCCGCTACTGATGATCAGTGGCTTTGCGGCAGCTTTTACGGAGTCCATAGGCTGGGTGGTCATCCTGTGTCTGGTTTTTTCACTGGTAGAATCGAAACTGATTTTGCCTTCTCATCTGGTGCATTTTGGCAAACCAAATCCAACCAGCTGGTTCAATAAAATACCTCACTATTGCAACGGTAAACTTGACCATTTTGTCCGAAGCAAATATGTCCCCTTTGTTGAGAAATGTATACGAAATCGTTATGTCACTTTCACCTCCTTTATTGGCATGTTCATTATCACAGCCGGCCTTCTGGCAGGTGGTGTAGTCCGTCTCGTTTTCCTGCCGGAAATTCCCAGTGACTTTATTCAGGCCAGTGTCACTATGGTCGAAGGTAGTCCGGAAGAGCAGACCCGGGCAATCATGAACAAACTGGAAGATGCCGCTCTGTCACTGAATGGCAAGTTTGAGTTCAGGGACTCCGAGACCGGAGAAATGTCCACCAATGTTGTTGACCACGTCATTATTGTTGGCAGTGGTGTGTCTTCCGGCACGGCAGCAATCGAAATGGATAAGGATGTTCCCAGCCAGATAGATTCTGACCTGTTAACCCAGTATCTGGAAAATTATGTGGGTAATATGCCGGGGCTGAAGTCACTTACCTTCTCGTCCGGTACTGTGTTTGGCGGCAACCCGATCTCCTACCAGCTGGTCAGCAACAATCCCCAGGAGCTGACGGCTGCAGCTACCGAACTGGAAGCCAAATTACGTACCTATAACGGCCTGATCAATATCAGGAATGAAGCGGTAAACAGCAAAGACGAACTGCGTTTACAGCTATTGCCTCGTGCCGAGGTAATGGGCTTTACTCTCAATGATCTGTCTACACAGGTGCGCTATGCTTTTTACGGATCCCAGGCCCAGCGCCTGCAACGTGGTGATGATGAAGTGCGTGTGATGGTGCGCTACCCGGAACAGGAACGTGTTTCAATAGGTGACCTGGAAGACATGTACATTCGGACCAGTGAAGGTGATGCAGTGCCCTTTTCTTCTATCGCTGACTTCGATATGCAGCAAGGCTATGCGCAGATCAATCGAGTGGATGGTGAGCGCTCAGTAGCCGTTAATGCGGATATTATTGAATCCCTGGTTGAACCCGGTGTCGTTAACGATGACATCAAGAATAACTTCTTTCCCGAGTTAAAAACCCGCTATCCAAGTGTCGACTATCGCGAGGATGGCGGCACCGCAGAACAGTCCTCTATTATTCAGGATATGGTGCGCGGCATGTTATTCGCCATATTTGGTATCTATGCCCTGCTTGCGATTCCGCTACGCTCTTATTCCCAGCCAGTGATCATCATGGGCGTCATCCCGTTTGGTATGGTAGGCGCAATTATTGGCCATCTTGTGGTTGGCATTCCGGTAAACTTTATGTCTTTCCTTGGCATCATTGCCCTGTCCGGCGTGGTTGTGAACGACAGTATTATTCTGGTCAACTTTGTGAATAAAGCCGTCGAAAAAGGTGAAGATATCGTGACTGCTGTTGTGAATGGTGGGTCGCGTCGTTTTCGTGCCATCCTGTTGACCTCCCTGACGACCTTTTTTGGCTTGTTGCCCATCCTGCTGGAAACCAGCATGCAGGCGCAGTTCCTGATTCCAATGGCTACCTCAATGGCGTTTGGCATTGTATTCGCTACTGTTATTACCCTGCTGCTGATCCCCTGCCTCTACGTTATTCTTGAGGACATGAAGGGCAAGAAAATCAATATACCAGCCAGGCGTGGCTTTGAGGTTGCTGCCACCAACTAGTCAGTGCCTGTTTTCAACTGGACTAAACATGGCATGTTCTTTATTCTGAAGTGATGATCAACTCACTGCTTTAATAAAGAGCCTGCCATGGAGCAATTTTTTCAGGTCACTGATATCTCCAGTGCCATTCAACTGGCCGTTGCGCCAGTCTTCCTGCTAGCCGGCATCACCGGCGCCCTCAATGTCATGACCCATCGACTCGGTCGTATTGTTGACCGCGGGCGCTTTCTGAAGGACAAGAAAGCCATTTGTGATGAAACAGAAAGGATTCTGGTCATGGGTGAATTGAAATCCCTGACACGGCGCGCCACATTAACCAACTGGGCCATATCCCTGAGCACCTGTTGTGCCTTGTTGATATGTCTGGTGATAGTTGTGCTTTTTATTGGCGCTGTAATGAACTTTGAAGTTGTTATCTTTATTGCCTTTCTTTTTGTGCTCGCAATGCTCTGTCTGATTCTGGCTCTGATGCTTTTTCTAAAGGAAATCGCCCTAAGTACCTCGGTATTTATGTTCAATACTGAGTAGTGGCTGTTTCCGGAATCAATTTAAATCCTGAGCCAAAAGGAAATACACCTTACAGGCTTAAAACGTGCAAGACACATCCTAGCTGACGCTTGTGCTAGAATTCTTTTTTCACTTATCTGGAGACCAGTCATGGCCCTGGAAAAACCCTACCAGGATATTCCCGGTACCATCGTTTTCGATGCGGACATGTCTCGCAAGGGATACCATTTGAATCAGTTTTTTATGTCCCTGATGAAGGCCGAAAACCGCAAGCGTTTCCTCGCTGATGAAAAAGCTTATGTTGATGAATGGCCACTGAGCGATCTTCAGAAGCAGGGAATACTGGAAAAAGACTACAATCTCTGTATCGAACAGGGGGGCAATATCTACTTCCTTGCCAAGCTTTTTTACACTCACACACAACCTTTTGAACGCGCCGTGTCCACCATGACCGGGATGACTCCGGAGGAATATCGGGCAATGATGCTCAGTGGCGGTCGCCCGATCGAAGGTAACCGCAGTATCAAAGAAAATCAGGGAGACAAGTAAGCATGGCTCGAATCAGTTCCGCAGTTTTTTCCTCCCATATTCCAGCCGTAGGCGCCGCTATCGATCTTGGCACCACGGGTAACGAATACTGGTCACCGGTATTTGAAGGCTTTGAATATTCCAAAAAATGGCAGGCTGACAATATCCCTGATGTCATCATCCTGGTGTACAACGACCATGCCAGCGCCTTTGACCTGCGTGTGGTACCTACCTTCGGTATTGGCTGCAGCGAAGAATTTGAAAGTGCTGATGAAGGCTGGGGACCACGTCCTATACCTCCTGTCCAGGGTCATCCTGATCTGGCCTGGCATATTGCCCAGTCTGTCATCCTTGATTCCTTCGACATGACCATTTGTAATGATTTCAAGGTGGATCATGGCCTTACAGTGCCGCTGTCACTGATGTTCGGTCAACCTGAAGCCTGGCCCTGCCGGGTCATTCCCTTTATGGTAAACGTGATCCAGTACCCTCCTCCCACCGGTAGACGCTGCTTCGAACTGGGCAAGGCCCTGCGCAAGGCCGTGGAGCTTTTTGACGAAGACCTCAATGTCCATATCTGGGGCACCGGCGGCATGAGTCATCAACTTCAGTACAAGCGTGCAGGACTGATCAACAGGGAGTGGGATCTGAATTTCATGAATATGCTGATCAACGACCCTGAAGAGCTCACCAAGATCACTCATCCGGAGTATATTCGCGAAGCCGGTTCAGAGGGAATCGAGCTGGTGATGTGGTTAATTGCGCGGTCGGCACTGGGATCCCAGGTGGATGAAAAGCACCGTTTCTATCATGTGCCGGCTTCAAATACCGCGCTGGGCCATCTGATTCTTGAAAAAGCCGGTAACTGACAGCTCAGCTTGTTAAGAGCAGGTTGCAAGCGCTGCGTAGTTGAAAGAGAATCACCTGACTAAAAAAACAATACTCAGGGGATGTGCTCATGCTTCTACGCAAACTGTTTACTCTGTGCCTGTTCACCGGCATTTCATTTTCTGCTCAGGCACAGGACTGCGATCGCAGTTGCCTGGCAGGCTTTCTTGACCAGTACCTCAATGCCATAGTCGCCAACGATGCCTCCCTGGCACCGTTAAGCTATGGCTTTCGCCAGACAGAAAATTCTATTGTGACCCCTAACGACGAAGGACTTTGGTCTACCGTCACAGCCCTGGGTGAACTGGAACGCCGTTACTATGACCCTGAAGGCAGTTCAGCCGGTTTTTATGGATTGCTTGAAGAAGATGGCGAACGTGCGGTGGTATCACTGCGCATGAAAGTAAAAAACAATATGATTACCGAAGCAGAGTGGCATATCGGCCGGGAGAATGATCCGGGACTGCAAGGCGTACCCGGGACAGTTTACTGGGATGCAGACAACCTGATTGCCAATCCTCCCAACCAGGGTGCCGTAGCCTTGGACCGCCGCTACAGCCGTGATGACCTGATTGCCATTGCCAACAGTTATTTCGACGGCATCATCGCCCAGAACAGTAAAGTCATTAAAGGCCATCCGGGCTGCTCACGTCGTGAAAACGGCCAGAATACTTTTGGCGGGCCTTTGGCAGAGGGAGCAACCGGTTACAACGGCACCTCCGATTGCCGTACTTCCGGTGATTTTGGTCTCGCCCAGGTTGCCGGTCGTCGGGTTCAGGTAGTCGATGTTGAACAACAGATTGCCATGCTGTCCGTGGTATTCCTGCGTCGTCCTGGCAATGAACGCTGGCGCAATCATTTCACTGAAGTATTCAGCATTGAGGATGGCCTGATTCGTCATGTCCATGCAGCCATGTTCTATGCCAGGCCAACCCAACCGGTACCTAATTGGCCACCCTATGATGGCAATTTTCCACTGACTCCAAATGCTACCGAGTAAGCTGGTGTAACAGCATCATCAAAAATTTTGCGCAACTATAAAAAATTCGGCATTAAAACGATAAGAGGTAAGAAAATTGAATCCAGTACTCCCGCCCGTTGACGATACAAAAATCTGGGACATCATGCTCAGCGATTTTAAATCCCAGGCCATTACCATTGCCCTGGATCTGGAAGTCTTTGAAGGCTTTGACGAGCCCGCAAGTGCCGAGCAACTGGCAGAAAAACTTGGTTATTCCCTGCGCGGCATGAAGGCATTATTGCCGATGCTGAAAGTGCAGGGCTTACTGGACAAACATCAGGGAGCCTACCAACTCAATACGCTATCACGTACTTATATGCTGAAAGAAAGCCCCTACTACTGGGGACCATTTTTCATCCGCCGTGGTGAAGCAGTTCCAAATTACAAAGTTATTCTCGACAACATAAGGGATGGAGAAACGAAGGAAGCCAGAGGCCCGGCAGATAGTTGGGAATCTGGTCAGATGGATGCGGCACTGGCAAAAAAAGTCACCGATTTTATGCACTGTCATTCCATGCCCTCTGCCGTAGGACTGACTCATACCTGTGACTTTTCCAATGTAGGTAGCCTGCTTGATGTGGGTGGTGGTTCAGGCTGTTATGCCTCGGCACTGGCCAATCATTATCCAGAGATGAAATGTACGATTATGGAACTGGCTGCGGTTTGTGAAGTAGCCAAAGGCTATATAGAGAAAGCGGGCGTATCTGACCGGGTAGATACCAAAGCCATTGATATGTTCAGGGAAGATTGGCCCGAAGGCTATGAGGCCCATTTTTTCTCAAATATTTTTCATGACTGGAGCCCGGAAACCTGTGAATTACTGGCACAAAAAAGTTTTGCGGCTCTGCCTCCGGGTGGGCGCATCTGCCTGCAGGAAATTCTTCTGGAAGAAAGCGGTGATGAACCCTACGCCGCTGTCGCCTTCTCCTTTTTCATGACTCAGGGAAACAAGGGACAGCAGTACACTCTGAATCACTTGGAATCCATTCTGGAGAAAGCCGGCTTTAAAGATGTCAGTGCCCAACGTTCCTATGGTTATTACTCCCTGGTAACAGGAAAGAAACCCTGAAATAACCACTAATGAAATTGCATTAAAAATCCGTATCGGCAAATAACTGTGTTTTTGCCGTGTTGTATATAGTGGACAGAATTGGCAGCCCGTCGCTGATCTTGCGTTCCAGCGAGAGTGCATAAAATTGCTCGCGGACTTTATTGGTGCGACCCACGACTTCAACCCCATAATGCTCGCACACTTCTTTTTCTATGATGCTCGGCATGAAAAAAAGCCCTGTCCCGGTTTCACCAAAGGCTTTAAGCAAGGCACTGTCATCGAACTCGCCGACTATATTGGGCGATACCCCCATGGACATGAACCATTGATCAATGGCCGGGCGGATAGTACTGTTGTCAGTGGGCAATAGCAGCGGGGCCTGATCAAGACTCTTTGGAAAATTCTTTCGATATAGACTGGCAAGCTTTTGGGCAGCAAAACAGGTCAACGGGCTTTCACCAAGTTTATGATTGTAGGCCTTGATGCTGTAGGCAGAATTGACTGGCATGTCACTGATCACCATGTCCAGCTGACGAATCGCCAGGGCCGTGATAAGTTGTTCAAAAGCCCCCTCTCTACAGGTCAGGTGGACTTTTTCACTGCCCTCCAGCACCGGCGACAGTATTTTGTAGGCAATGGTTTTTGGTACACCATCCATGATGCCAACAATGAATTCTCTCTGTCCCTGGCCAGCTCCCCCCCGTAAAAATTCTCCCAGCTCTTCGCCCAGACTGAACATTTCATTGGCATATTTGAAAACTGTCCTGCCCTTGGCCGTCAATAGCAGGCGCCGCCCCTTACGTTCAAACAATTTATCCCCGATGGTGTCCTGCAGTTGTGTCAACTGACCACTGATAGTCTGCGGTGTAATATGCAAAGCGTCACTGGCACCGGCAATACTGCCCGTTTTGGCAACCATCCAGAAATAATGCAGGTGCTTGTAATTCATCTTCGTCCCCGGCCAATAGTACGTTTTTACCGAATTATACTTACAGAAAATACGATTATTGCGAACTATATAATTGTAATACCATGCTTGCAACTTGAATGAAACAGGAGTGGAAACATGGCACTACATATACAGTCAAGAAGCTTTCCCCTTACTCGTGCCCTGGAGCTTTCGATACAGGATAACCTGCTGGATATTCTGGACAGGTATCAGCAAATAACCCTCCTCGATGTCAGGCTGGAGGATATCAACAGTAATAGTCATGGCGGTATCGACAAACGCTGCCAGGTTTTAGTGAGAATGGGCAACAGTCCGGAATTTGTTATTCGATCAACCAAACAGGATATGTATCACGCCATTGCGGACTGCGCCGGAAGAGTAAAACACACACTCTCGCGCAGGGCTTTGAAAAAGAGAAAGATTTTTCGACAAGTTAAAGAAGTAGCATGACCGTTTAATAGCAGCTCCCTTTATCCCTTTAGGGCGCAGATCAAGCCCGCTAAAGCTCTCCCGATCTGCGCCCTTTTTTTTTACTCCGCCGTAACATTCAATAATTGCGAATAATCACTTAGACCAGCAAAAATCTTGGCAATCCCATCCTGTTTAAGCGTACGCATACCGTCGCTAATAGCCTGATCATATATAGCTTCCATGCCGGCGTTGCGATAGATTAGTCCTTGCAGTTGCGGGGTGCCTAGCAAAAACTCATGAATTCCCACACGCCCACGGTAGCCCTGTCCTCCACAGCTGGAGCAGCCTTTTGCCCGGCACAGCTCCACAGAGCCCGCATCAATGCCAAGCTCTGCAAAGGACTCCCTGCCATACTGATCAATCAGATGATCAAGCTCCTTTTGTTCAGGCTGGTAAGGCTCCTTGCAATCAGCGCATAAGGTTCGCATCAAGCGTTGGGCGAGTATTCCTAACAGTGCATCGGAAAAATTTACCGGATCAAGACCAAGATCAAGCAGACGTGAAATGGTTTCCGGTGCGGAATTGGTATGTAAGGTGGATAACACAAGGTGCCCGGTTAAAGATGCCTCAACACCGATGGAGGCTGTTTCTTTATCGCGCATCTCACCAATCAAAATAATGTCCGGGTCTGCACGCAGAAAAGCACGCATGGCATCAGCAAATGTGAAGCCTATTTTTGGATGTACCTGAACCTGCTGCAATCCTGGCTGGGTAATTTCCACCGGATCTTCTGCCGTCCAGATTTTCTTGTTGGGTTTATTCACATGCCCCAGCACAGCATGTAGCGAAGTTGTTTTACCTGAACCGGTCGGACCAACCACCAGAATAAGACCGTGAGGCTTTTTACAGACGTCATTCAGTCTCTCATAGTTGCTATCACTCAACGCCAGTTTGTCCATCGGCATGGCGTTACCAGCAGCCAGAATACGTAGCACTGCGCTCTCGCCATTGACAGTGGGTACAGTCGCCACACGTAATTCAAGGTTTCGCTTGCCTACTTTTAACTTACACTTGCCATCCTGTGGCTTTCTGCGTTCAGAAATATCCAGGCGAGACATGACCTTGATACGCGCAATAAGCGCTGCTGTATGCTCACCCGGCACCTTGAGAAGCTCGCTGCATTCACCATCTACTCTCACTCGCACGATGCCCGGTCCCTTGTCCTTGCCAGGCTCAATATGAATATCGGAGCTGTTCAGTCTACTGGACTCCATGATAATTTTATTCACCAGCTGTATGATCGCCGAACTGGCCACAGCAGATTCATCAACTTCATCATCTTCTGTGCGCTGCAATTCCACATCGTTTTCTTCTTCCAGACTCTTGAATACATCATCAAATCCCTCGGAATCAGAAAACTCATCGGTTTCGCCGCTTATAAACTGGAGAATATGTTCCGGTAATCCGACTCTTAACTCGATTTTCTTCACACGTAAAAGAGATTGAATTTCCATTATCCGTGTATAGTCACTGGGATCATCAATCAGAATGACCGCTGCATCCTTGTTACCGGATACAGGTACCCAGAGGTTATTTATCAGGTAAGTTGTAGTGATATTTTCAATCAATTCATTCGGTGGCTGGGTCAGGGAATCATATTTCATATAAGGAACCCGGTAATACAGTTCCAGTGATTTACCAATTTCATCTTCAGATATTTTGAAGTCATCTATCAGATTTCGAACAATTTTCTTTTTCGAGCCAGCAAAATCTCTTTGTACTTTTTCCAGATCAAGACTACTGAGTTTTCCCTGCTGAACCAGATAATCATAAGGACCCAGGGTCGTCTGAAAATCATCTCTGAAAATTTTAGCCAGGGTCTGCGCCAGTATGGCAGCGCGTTTGATATCAGAGCGCGAAAAGGTGCTGTGTTGATCAAGATTAATCAGCTGAACCACACCTAGAAGAATTTCATTCTTGATCGGTACCGCTATCATCGATTTAAACTGAATATTACGACTTTCACTGAAACGGGCATCAAACTTCAGGTCGGCATGTATTTCCTTCAGCTCTTCAGCATCATATACATCCTTGATACAAAGTGAGCGATGACTCAAAGCTACATAACCTGCTACCGACGTTGTACTAAGAGCGACCCTGATGGACTGCTTTTCAACTGATTCAGAGCCTTCTCCACCCTTGTAGACCGCTGTTATTTCCTTACCATTGTCTATACTCTGGTAAATAGTCAAAAAATGCGCGCCCAATATCTCAAGTAATTCCGGCTCTATGGTTTTCAGCGCCTGCTGTAGCGTTTTCCTGGCCTTCTTTTCACGAATTAACGCTTCACTCAGCTTGGCCATACCAAGGGTAAAATCCCGGGACCGGGCATTGGCCTCAGAAAGCTTCTTTTCCAAATCAAGCATTTCATTACTTTGTACTTGCTTACTGCTTAACATAACTGGTGAATCCGTTTGAGAATGGAGTTTTCAAAATAATCAACCTGGGGAATGATGGCTTCTATACCATCAACCTCAACCTGCATAAGTTCTCCCGGGTGCAGGTTCTGTGTCTGGATTTGCTTAAGGTCACTTTCGCACACCTGTAAGAGCTGCGGACTTTTACTGATCTGAAAACTGTAATAGGGCAGAATTCCCGGATTGTGCAAACCATAGATAATAACAACCCTGTTCTCTCCTGAAGATTCTGTTTCAACAACGCCTTCTGATTTGAATAGCGTTATATGTGGTAACCGGCAACCGCGCCATTCAATAAAACTGAGTCCGCTGTCCTTGTCCCGGGAAGCATCGATAAAACTGTACTTGATTACTTCAGCGATAATATTTCTGGGCACCAACCACTGTTGCTCATTGGTTTTAAGCATCATGCAGCTCGCGCTTTGAATGTCCTGTATGGTCATTTTTGTCTCATAAAAATATTATTCAGATTTACGTTAATGATTCTAATGACGCTAAAAACTCTGAATGGTTTCAATTAGATTTTTTTCCTGAAAGGGCTTACAAAGATATTCATTAACGCCAAGCTTTCCAGCCCGATTACGATGCTTCTCACCAATACGAGAGGTAATCATGATGATAGGAATATCCCTTACCGGTGGCTCTTGCTTGCGGATATAGCTAGCCACTTCAAAGCCATCCATTTTGGGCATTTCTATATCCAGTAAAATTACATCGGGTAAATGAGTTTCCAGCAATGCGATAGCTTCGATTCCATTTTTGGCGCTAATGACATCCATTCCGTTACGCTCCAGAATACTGGTTGTCACTTTTCTGACGGTGATGGAATCATCCACGACCATAATTTTTTTATTGTGCGCGCCTGACTTCCCGGGTCCTGATTGCAAAAATACTGAACCTGAAGACGATTTTTTATTGTCATGATGCAGGTTAACCAACGATGCCAGGTCAAGAACAATAGCGACATTGCCATCAGGCATAATGACGCCGCCACTGATTCCCGGCATGGAGGTAAATTGCTTGCCAAAGGATTTCACTACAAGGTCGCGACTTTCGATAATTGAGTCTATATGCAAGGCCTGGTTTTTCTGTTTTCCCTTTACCAGCAGCAAAGTTATAGCGGCATCGACACTTTCTGGTCGTGGATCAAGCCCGGCATCAATTAATTTACCCAGATACAGATATTCGTATTGCTCGCCACCATATTCAAAAACCGGTGGGACAGTATTCTCTTCACTTTGGTAGATGCGCGCCAGTTTCTCTACCAGCACGCCAGCCAGTGTATCCATCAGCACCACGTAAGGAGTTTGCTGTATCTTGAACAGCAAGGCTCGATTCAGGGAGGACGTTAAAGGTAATGTCATGATAAACGCTGTACCTTTTCCTGCTTCACTGACGACTTCAACCGCACCACCGACCTGGTTGATCTGGTTTTTTACTACATCCAGCCCAACCCCTCTGCCAGAGATGGTGGAAACCTGCTCAGCTGTGGAAAAGCCTGGTTGAAAGATAAGCTGTATTGCTTCTTCATCACTAATTATGGCGCCTTCCTCAATGAGTCCGGTTGCAACGGCGCGACTTTTTACTTTCTCAACATTGATACCCTGTCCATCGTCCTTGATGACGACACTAATCGAGGCACCCTGCCGCGCTACCACCAGGGAGATTGTCGCCTGAGGCTCTTTTCCGGCTTTTACGCGATCTTGTGCTGACTCGATACCGTGATCTATGGCATTACGAAGGATGTGTTCAAACGGGGTAATTACTGCCTGCAGAATATTTTTATCAAGATTGCCCTGCTGATTCTGAACTTCAATTCGTATGTCTTTTTTGAGCTCTCTGCCCGTTTGTCTGACCAGGCGGCGCAAACGCGGCACAATACTTGAAAAAGGCAGCATTTGTGATGAAATCAATCCATCCTGTAAACTATTGGTGAGACGTTGTTGTCCCAACAGGGCCTGATCAATTTCTTTCAGACGACTGGAAAGGTTGCGCCTGATATCCTGTAAATCTTCATAGTCTTCCGTGAGGGACAGTGACATTTCCTGTAGCTCGGTATAACGATCCATTTCCAGTACATCAAACTCATCAGTAGCTGATTCCGGCCCGGCATGATGACTAAACTCCAGCCTGCTACCTGCACTTTGGCTGGCATTTTCATCAATTTTTTTAACAAAAGAATTCAGGCGAATGAGAGTTTCATCCATTTCAATTAACAGGTTACCGACATCATGAAAACTTTTTTCCAGACGGTTTCTTGAAAAATTGATTTCATCAGCATCATTAAGTAAATACCCTAACAACTGACTTGAAACACGTACCTGCTCTTCAGGCGCGGACAAAGGTGTCAAAGTTTCAGTCTGATTATGAGAGTTGGTATTATCAGCAGCAGCCACTGACGTCAGGGGACTGGATATTGCCGGCTCAGAAACTGCAAAATCTGTCTTGTGTGTTTCAGACCTACCATTACTATCACTGGCACTTTCAAAACTTTCTAACGTCGCTTTGCCTGGTTCCTGTATATTCTGGTTGTATTGATTTTTTTCAGGCTCCGTGTTTTCAGATTCAGTATTTTCTTGAAGCTCAACCCCATTGATTAACTCTTGGGAGCTGCGTATAGCTGCTGACCCGGTAGTCAGATCAGGTTTTAATTCCTGCTCTTCTTCAGTCACTAATGACTTTCTTGTAATAAGTCCATTGGCATCCCTGCTGTATAAACTGCAGATTTTATGCAGTCCATGTAAATGAATATCGCAGCTGGTAAAAAATTCTGTATCAAAACTATTAGCCTTACTGGCACTGATCACAAATGATTCATAGTCATGGGAGGCTTTGCTTAAAGCATCTTCCTGGGCAAGTGCCGAGCTCCCCTTTAGGGTATGAAGAATACGCAAATAATTTTCAAGAATGGTTGTATCCTGGGGATTCTGCTGCCAATGCAAATACAGGTCATCCAGATCCTGTAAAAGCTCTGTCATTTCATCTACAAAAACCGCCAGTAACTCCTGATCCACCGGAGTTTCGCTGCTTTCAGCTACCAACACCGGTGATGGTGACGTCTCAAGCTCAGCAGCGTAATTTGCAGCTGATGCCGGTTCCGGTTCCGATTCCGGTTTCGCTTCTGCTTCTGGTACTCGCACTGGGACTGGTGCTGGAAGAAACAACAGTTGATCCGAACTGCTGCTATGTCGCTCATGGTTTTCCTGCAAATCAGCTTCTTCATTCACCTTATCAACAGGTGGTGTTACAGCAGGGGCGTATTCTTTCATCCTTGTAATCAGCACTTCACTGTCATCGAGAGGCTGCCCCTTTTCAAGACTCGACATCGCATTTCCCAACCAGCCCACACACTCCTCCAAAATAGTGCTGAAAACCTTATCCACTCCATTGGCTTCTATCATGGCAGGAGTGAGTTTTTTGGCGGCCATCAGCAATGCGCTGCTGAAGCTGCTAACTGAATGGCACTCTGCCATTTCAGCTGCGCCCTGAAGGAGATATAAGGCTGAACAGATCTGATTCAGTGCTTCAGCACTGTCGGATTTATTCCTGAGCGACAGATGCCCTTCCTTGATGCGGGCATGAAGATCCCTGGCTTCATGAAGAAACCCTGTCAGCAATGGGTCTTGCGACTGCATATATTTTTCAAGCGCTGTTTTGGCATGGGTTATGCCCGGATATGGTCCCCGTGTATCAATTGATGAATTTTTTCCCGTCAGCGCCTGTTCATAGGCTACCGCCTGTATGCAGATATTATTAATGCTGGCCTTGAACGAACCAGCCTTGAATGCATTGTCATTCCCGGGGTCAAGAATGCCGTCCCGAAGCAATGCAAGCACATCAAGTACTTCTTCCGTAAAACCCATGATTTCATCAGTGATGCCTTGTGGTTTCGCAGTGAGGCTATCGAACAATCTTTCCATGGCAACGGAAACAGCAGCAATATCCTGCGCAATGGAACGACCGCTTCCACCCAGTGTATGAAAAAGTCTGCTGCAATTCCTGACTCTGCCAGTCTGCTGATCTATACTATTCAGGTCACTTAATTCTTCACGAAGACAAAGCAGTATCTCGTCAAACTCATTACTGAAGACCATTTTTTGTTTATGCTCTTCATCTATTTCATTGGAAGCAGATATCGATTTATTGGCAGCAATTGAAAGTTCCGTCTGAATTTCCTGTTCCTGACAAGACGAGTATGACTTTTCATTTTTTCTTTCATCATTATCTGGCCCGCAGTCATTGCTGGCCAATTGCTTGCGCAGGGCAATATCAGCAAGCAGCTGCGTAGCAAAATCGGCACTTTTTTCGAGATAGACAGCACAATCAGCCTCTCTCCCCAATACCAGTTGTTCAAAATACCACAGGGAATTTATCATCAGCTGGCATAGACGCTGAAATCCATCGCTATTCGTTTGCAAAGTAGTGAGCTGGGTAAGTTCGGTAATATAGTCCCGTGCGATGTGAAACTGTTTTGACTGCTCATGCAGATTCAACAGCTGTAGTACCCGTGAAAGCTGTCCCAGGCTTGCCCGGATTTCTTCCAGAACAACGGTATTGTCCTGTGCCAACAGGTCGAGATTTTTAATCACTGTATTAATGCTGGCAATGACTGCCTGCAAGGCATGTAAACGGGCAGAATTCATCGCCGGGATACTAACTTCCTCTTTTACTTCAGAGCTCGGGTTTACCCCATGGTTTTCCTTATAATTACCTAGCTCAATAGAGGTAGAGACCAGAACTTTCGCCATGCTGAACAACAGGTCACGAGGGTTTTGAGTTGATACACCAGCCAGACCACCCTGAATATTTTTTGCCAGAGTTTCCAGACCCATAAAGTGAATAACTTCTCCAAGCCGCCCAATTTCCCGTTGAATTTCCTCACTGGACTTATTATCGACTTCCTTCTCATCTGCAATTTCATCTGCAATCTCATTAATGGATTCAAGCAAGGAAGTAATTTGTTCTGCCAGAATGGTAATAGTTTTATTCCTGGCCTCTCTGCTGTGATAACGCAGATGGGAAGTCTCATCAGTAAATGTGGTTACCTTAAAAAGATCATTACCAGCGTTTTGGCTTGCTTCACTACTACACAGCTTAAGCCACGTCCTGACAACCCCTATCCCCCCAGTGCTATTATTTGCTATCTCAAGGAGCCTGGCGATTTCAACGAGAACACTGTTTTCTAGTTCTTTATCAAGCACTCCTGACATTTCATCATGCCGCAACATGACACTGTCGTTATTGGTAAACTGCAGGGACCAGGAAAATCCCGCCAGGATTCGAAACAGTGTCTGGTCGAGGTTTTCCTCTGGCAGATTGGCCAGCAAAGCGCTTGATAGACCCCAACGAGTTCCAGCCCTGTAATCGCGCAGCAGCAAACGCAGGTTATCTGCAACCTTGATTACCACCTCGCGGGCATTCTTATCTGTGGGGGTCTTCAAGAGGATTTTGCAGGCTTTGTTGTAAAACATGAGCTGCTTTTCCATCAACTCCTGGAGCAATTGTGGTTTTTCCTCAAACACTTTCCGATAATTGATGTCCTGTTTTTCCAGCAGTACCGAAGAACTGAAAACCTGTGCAACATTGCGTGAGTTTCTAACCCGGTTCAGTAACACTACGAGCTGTTCAAAATTATCACTATTTTTTTCAATGCCTGCTTCAAGCATTGAATCCATACTGCCCAGACCTACATAAGCAGCTTCCAGACGCGGGTTCAGTTTCCAGCTCGGCAGCTGTTTTTTTTCTTCCACCAGCTCGCTTATCGATACACTTATTTCCTTTGCCAACAACGCAAGATTAGGTAACTCAAGTAATTGCAGCATCCCCGGTATACAGGCAAAACCAACCACTGGTGCACGCAGATCCTGCAGGGGCTTATCCTCATCAGCAGGAGTTGAAATGACATGGTCCAGTGCTGTAGACAGCACCTCACTCAATGTTTTAATTTCAACGATCACCCGTTTCAGGGCTCTGGAACTTTGCCATTTATTCATTGCGTTCACCTGTTGGATTCTTCAATACCAGGATAGTCAGTTCAGGCGTTTACAGCGCTTTGATTAGGTAATATTGCGCTACTGTCGTCTGTGCTCATGTTTTCGGTTTGCGGCGCATCCTTGGCACGTAATGTAAGGGGTTTACCATCAGGGGATTTTTCCTTGCCGGGCAAACGCGCTACCTTTTTATGGGCCAATCCGGACCAGTTGTCCTTGCCTCTGGGATTTTTCCTTCTATCCAGGCTGAAGCCTGAAACAGCACCCTCCAGGCGTGCTGACAATCCTCCAAGGCTGGACATAAATTTTGAGGTGGCTTCCATACCGCTGGTGGTGTTGGCAGTCATTTGCTGAATTACTGCCATGGACTGGGTAATTTCAGAGGCGGCCTTACTCTGGTTACTGGAAGCCTCGTTTATACTGTTAACAAGTTCCTGCAATTCTTTTGATACACGCTGGATGTCATCCAGCGCCATGCCCGCACTTTGCGCATGCCTGGTACCGGATACCACTTCAGCTGTTGTATCTTCCATTGACTGCACCGCCTCCTTGATATCACCCTGAATTACCTTAACCAGGCTTTCAATTTGACGTGTAGCCGCGGAAGAACGTTCCGCCAATGCGTGTACTTCGTCAGCAACGACTGCAAATCCCTTGCCCGCCTCTCCTGCCGAGGCTGCCTGTATCGCCGCATTCAGTGACAAGGTATTGGTATGCTCGGCAATATCATTAATCAACGACACAAAACCCCCTATTTCCTGCGAGCTTTCACCCAGACGTTTAATACGCTTTGACGTACCCTGGATCTGGTCCCGAATATTATCCATGCCCTTGATGGTATCTTTCACAACGGCCGCACCACCGACTGCCGTTTGCACAGATTTTTTGGCTACCTCTAAAGTTTTTTGTGCGTTTTCATTTACCTGGTTAATACCATTACCAATTTCCCGCATGGACTCATGCACCGAGTAAATACTTTTGGTTTGACGCCTGGTGGCAGCTGATAGTGACTCCACGGTTTGCATGGAAGCTTCAGTCGAACTGGTGACTTCCATCGTCACACTGGTAATAGCAGAAACCAGTTCCCTTAACTGCTCAACAGCATAATTAATGGAGTCAGCGATGGCACCGGTAAAATCCTTCCCTACCGTAGCCCTGACAGTAAGATCACCTTCGCCAAGACTGGAAATTTCACTTAACAACTTCACTACAGCGCTATTATTGCGGGTGTTTTTTTCCGCACTGATCTGTTCAGCTTCCTGAGATTGCCGGATGACTTGTCGACCATAAGCCAGAATTGTGAGCAACAGAAGGAACAACAGAGCATAGCCAACAACTGGACTGGCTAATGGATGAGTACTCTGGTCAGCCAGCATCTCTCCAATCCCCTTGATCTGGGAAAGTAACAGTTCACTGTTTCCAACTATATTGGCCAAGGCTCCTGTATAGACATTTATTTCAGGAATGGCACTATGAATAATACTGGCAGTATCGGCGATTGGGGAAAACAACACTGATACGTTGATCAGGCCATCCAGAGCCTGGGCGTCAATTACTTCATTTATACCCAGACTCCGATCACCGGTCTGAAAGGCCGCATGATTGTCAGCAAACAGATTGATGTCACTCAACAGCTGATCTGCCTGACCCGAAGATGCATCTCCAGCAATGATACGCCTGAGATTGAACGCAATGCGCTCTGCCAGCCATGATTGACGTTGTGCAACTGCAACCGTCACTGTAGATAGATTGAGCGCAATAAAGCGCTGTGTAACAGCGGCATATTCTCGCTGTACAAGAGGCATCACATTGAGAATAACTGCGGCCTGGGCATTGACCTCATTAATCAGTTGCTGATTGTTCAATACAAGATCAATATCCTTTCCCGTATTCAGCCAGATATCCTGAAATTCTGGAAACCTCCTGTTAATTATCGCCTCAACACCAGACTCTCGATTACCAAAACCCCCAATGTTAAGAGCATCTGCAACGCCACTGTCGTCTTTGTTGATCTGCGCCAAAGTAGAGGCGAAATCCAGTCTGGCGTCATAGAGATCAGGAAAAAAAGTGCTATCAGCTTCAGCCAGTGCTTGCGCATCCCTGCCAATCTCCTGTGACAACATACTCAGGGTAGTCACCTGTTGATTCCAGGTTTGCAACTGTCTGGATGAAATATTGATAAACACCTGGTTAATGACAATCATTAGCAATGTAACCATAAAGATAGCCATGAAAACCCTGGTCTTGGGCTGCCTTCTTTTTTTAACTAACAAACTGGATTGTTCCATTACCTGCTCCTGCTTATGGATGGTAAAATGTTTATGCCAGTGCAACCTGTTGCTGAAACGGGTCATAGCTATTCAGAACATCAATTAATCTGTTTAGGTCAAAGCGCTGATAACAGCTACCATTGGCAGTGACACTTGCATCGATATAAAAATCTGTTTTGTGTGGATCAATGTTTTGCAACGAAACCGGCGTAAATTCATCAAAATCAAATTTCTGCATACCAAAAACCTTGCCCACTCTTAGTGCAAGCAACTGTTTACCCACTCTGCACACAAGCAAAGGTCCCTGAGCAAAAGCAAACTGACTAACTGGTACTGCTCGCTGATCAAGGAACCGCTTGAGGTTGTAAACCGGAACCAGAGCGCCACGGAAGTTCATTACCCCTTCAATCCATCCGACTGCACCTGGAATAGGTGTCACATGCCTGACCTTGATAACTTCGGCGACCGTTGTGATATCAACAACACAAGTGGCTTCATCGATAAGGCATTTGATACCGTGAAATCGCTCCATTTGACTGGCATCTTCAGGTAAGCTTGCCCCGGTGCGCCTGACTCGTTCTTCCAGTAGCAGTAGCTGCTGTAATGGCGACTTGAACCCGTTGCTATGATTTAACATTATTCAGCTGCCTGTCTCGGTAAATACCTTGACCTGTCTTCATCCATGACCCTTGTGATTGAATTTAGCAAAGATTCGTCATCAAACCCCTTGGGTAGATAGGCTCGTGCGCCCTGCTTTAATGCCCATACCTTATCTGACTCTTCATCCTTACAACTGATAATAATAATTGGAATATGTTTGGTCGTTTCATTCCTGCAAAGCTCTCTGGTTGCCTGAAATCCATTGAGTTGCGGCATCACAAGATCCATCAAAATCAGATCCGGCAAAGTTGACTCAGCCATTTTCACCCCTTCGCTTCCATCAGAAGCCGAGAGAATGGTATGACCCTGTTGTCGTAAAATTGATGCAGCATGTTCAATATCAGCAGCTCGATCATCGATAACCAGTATTTTTAACTCTTGCATAACCAACCCTGTTAAATATGGAGTGCTAATAATTTATAGTGTTGCTGTTTCAGTTTCCGAGACCGATTGCGGTTCTGAAACCGGTGCAAATTTACTGATAGCCTCTACCAGTTCTTCACGGGCAAATGGTTTTGTCAGATAGGCATTTGCACCCACCACATCGCCCTTCGCCTTGTCACAAAAACTGGATTTACTGGAAAGCATGATTATTGGCAAAGTCTTGTATTGTTCATTACTGCGAATCATTGAACAGGTTTCATAGCCATCAAGACGCGGCATCATGACATCTATAAACATTACATCAGGCCTTTCCTTTACCAGAACAGACAAGGCATCAAAGCCGTCATGGGCAGTCACCACATGGCATCCGGTTTCCTTCAACAGGCTTTGTGCAGTACTACGAATGGTTTTACTATCATCAACTACCATAACTTTTATGTTTTCGAGATTAGTGCTCATGTCTATAACTCCTTAAGACTCTTTAAATTGTCATTGCCTGGGAAAGAGAGTCTGCTGTTAACGGCAAAGGTTCCTTTTGAATATAATCGCCCTTCACAAGATCAATCTGCGCTTTGCAACAAACAGAAAGTAAATCACTGATATTGATATTGCCGGCAACAACACGTGTTTTTTTAGTATGAAAATAATCAACCAGGTTTTGAAGCGAGCTGTACCCATCACCATTATCAACTGCATGGGCAATTTTTGAATTATCCAGCCTTACCAGGTTGAAGTCGGTATCGCTCAATAATGTTTTAAACGGATCTACTTCAGTCACCCCGGAAATACAAATACTACTTCCGGCTTCCTTTAATTTTTTGAGCTGTTCAGATCCGGCAGGCAAATCATCCAGCAAATCTTTAAGATGAAAATCAATAACCAAAATTTCCCGAGGCAAGGAATGTTTCGCCAGCGCTTTTTCAATATGTTCAGAAAAATGCTTGTCCAACAAGGAACACGCAGACACCGGCAATAAGGCCCGATATTCCAGCCCCTGGTTATAAAAATCGCCAATTATCTTTAGCGAATTTTCAATTGCCCAGATATCAAGTTTGCCGGCGAGCTGATTTTTTTCCAGGGCTCCTCCAGGATTTCTATGAGTAATCCGGGTATTGTCATCTTTCAGATACAATCCCAGATCATAGAGTTCGGTTTCAATTTCCGTGACTGACAATAATGGCTCATAAAATATTTCCAGCTGGTTATTCTTCAAGGCAGCTTCCAGATCATCCATACACAGTTCACTTGATACTGGTAATGGTTCAATGTTTGTGTCTATGGACTTAGCTGGCGTTTGCGTTACAGGAGTTGTGACTTGTGGTAATGATGGGGCGGGATTTTTCCCTGATTTGATCACTTTTTTTGGCGACGGGCTTTTGCTGGAATATTTACTTTCAGATTTAGTTCCAGACTGCTGCCTTGTCTGTTTATTAAGAAACTTAACTTGTTCAACGGCTGCCTTTCTTTCTTTTTCCCCATCCAGCTGTTGGTTGCCGGACTTCGAAACAGGTTCTTCTTTCGAGGGCTGCTCATCAGTCTTTTTAGCAAAGGGAACAACATTATTGTCAACAGGCTCTGATCGTTTGTTTGATTCTTTATCGCTCCCACTCATCAGAAATGCTCTGATAAGTGTTTCTGCAGACTCAGATTCCGGATCAACAGGTATGACATCGTAATTAAAGGTAATCAGCGGATTAGTTTCAGTTTCACCGATTTCCTTGTTTAAGGATCGCTCAAATTTATTGAGTAACTCTACATATCTCGCAATAGCCGGATTTTCAGCTGATGCTTTTTGTTTAGCTTGATCGCCGTCTTGCCCTGTATTGCTTTTCAGTAAAATCAAAAAACTGTTTTCAGTGAAGCGGATCATGAAGTCATTGCTTTGCAGTGTGGACTTCAATTCACTGGCCAATGCTTTCATCTTGCCATTAAGACTGCCGAACCCCTTGTCGGCCAAATAATGCTGAAGACCATTAGCCCCGATATGAACCACATGTCCAACAACTCTTCCAGAGACATTTGCTTCAGCAACAAAATTATCCAGATGAGTAATAAAAAGTGGATAACCCAGTCCTTCCGCAGCGGCGGGTGTTTCCCTTTCTGCCTGAGAGTAATCATCCTTCAGGATGACTTGTAAACAGTCTTCACCATCATAAACGACCGGTTTGAAGGTGGCATGCACCTGCAGGATCCCTTCTTTTACACCGGTTGCAGCAACAAACATTTCTTCAATTTCCAGCGCTTGGGTTTCAGGCTTCACTCGTACTTTATGCTGAAAATCCAGTAATGACTGTTTTACTTTATCTCTGAGTTCTGAAGACACGACATCGATGAAAGGCAGAACTATCAAGTCATCCATGTTGGTGTAACCCAGTAGATCAAGGTAGGCAGCATTACCAAATACATGAATGCCATCCTGCAGATAAGCCAACGCTTCCTCTGTACCAGACATCAGTTGATCGCGATGTGTGGCAAGTTCAAATTTTTCCTGGTTAAGCTGACTCAGCTGAAAGTTACGGCGGCTTCTTTCTGCGGCACGAGAGAAAACTTCAAAGGAGTAGTCCAATTGACTACTGGTAACTACATCTGACATTCCCTGTTGGTAGGCTGTGGTGAGAAATTCAGTGGTAATCTCTGCATTACTCAACAGCACATATCCGGTATCACTGTTGATTTGCTCAAGAAACGCCAGCATTTCCTCATGCTTCGGCTCGCTGACCAGTTCATTGACCAGCAATATATCCCAGCTCCCTGTTTGCAGCGCCTGGATTATCTCTGCTTTACCGGATACCCGCTCAAAGACAAATTTCATTTCCAGTTGCTTCAGAGCCTGCAGAAAATCTACGCCCTCGTTTTCTGCTGTATCCACAAGTAATACACGCACAGCCGCATAGACAGCGGCTGTCTGATGCTCGTTACCATCTTCAGGATACTCTACGTTTTTCATCAGTTTTCATTCCGGTTACGTTTGATTACTCAACCCGTAACACACCGAAACACGGTTTAATTTGGCTATACCTGGTTATCCGTTATGCAGTTTGCTGCTTGTATGATCAGACATTATTTGCTGATTAATGCAGTTATCCCGCAAAATGCTGGCTTGTATTTCTGAATTACTAGTGAGCACCAACATTAGAGTGGTATATAACTCTACTTGGCGAAATTCACATCGAAAAAATCAGCAATATGTGAAATAGATAGAATTTTTGAAAAATAACTCATCAGGAATGAGAACTGGGTGGAATCACTAACGTCACTGCAATGATTTCAAAAACACATGATTTTGATTGGGTATAGCCATCAGCCTGAAATTATTTTTCCCAAAAAGTCCATAAATTGGAGGACAATGGTGATAATACCTCCCGCTTGAAATAATGGCGGGTAATCCTTATCGAGTTATGAGAAACAGATTCATTGTGAAATATTTATCCAATATCCGTGGTGATCTATTTGGTGGCCTGACTGCAGCCGTGGTCGCACTGCCTCTGGCGCTGGCATTTGGCGTCGCCTCTGGTGCAGGAGCTCTGGCAGGACTTTACGGAGCAATCCTGCTGGGTTTCTTTGCCAGTATTTTTGGTGGCACACCCACACAAATCTCCGGTCCGACCGGTCCGATCACGGTCATTATTGCCATTCTGTTCATGCGATTTTCAGATGAACCAGCCCTGGTGTTTACCGTCATCATGCTCGGTGGTGTGTTTCAGATACTGTTTGGTTTACTGCGCTTCGGAACTTATATCAATCTGGTGCCCTATCCGGTTATCTCCGGCTTTATGAGTGGCATTGGCTGCATCATAATCATTCTTCAGTTGGCACCGTTTGTTGGCCAAACCCTGCCTGAAGGCAACATGCTTAATCACCTGTTTATTTTACCTGGCCTGCTAAGTGAGCCCCGAATTGGCGCTCTGGTGCCAGGCCTGGCGTCCCTGCTAATTATATTTTTTACCCCTTCCAGGCTCAGGAGCTTGTTGCCACCTCCTCTTCTTGCGTTAGTAGTCGGCACAGCCATTGCCTGGTTCTGGTTCCCCCTTGCACCGGTAATAGGCGATATACCTACCGGCTTGCCGCAGCTGCATTTTCCGGTCTTCAACCTGGGTGATTTTGCTCTGGTGATTCGTTTTGCCCTGATCCTCGCCTTTCTTGGCTCTATAGACTCCCTGTTGACCTCACTGATCGCTGACAGTCTTACCCGGGATAACCATAATTCGAACCAGGAGCTTGTAGGCCAAGGCATTGGCAACCTGCTTGCGGGAATTTTTGGCGCTATCCCGGGGGCCGGTGCCACCATGCGCACAGTCATCAATGTTCGCTCCGGAGGGAAAACTCCGCTTTCCGGGGTCATCCATGCCCTGGTGCTGCTGATAATCGTACTCGGCTTTAGTGGACTGGTGGTTCATATTCCCCATGCAGTCCTTGCCGGCATTTTGCTCAAAGTGGGTATAGATATAATTGACTGGCGTTACCTGAAACGTATCCTGCGCGCTCCGAAAGCAGGTGTTTTTATCATGCTGACCACTCTGGTGCTGACAGTTATTGTGGATTTGATTACTGCAGTGGCAGTAGGGATGATTATGGCTTCGGTTTTGTTTGTAAAACGTATGGCCGACACCCAAATGCAAAGCCTGAAACTGGTCAAAGACCCCTCCCAATCAGATGATCTGCTGCCGGAAGAATCAGCCATCCTCGAAAATTATCATGGCCGCATAGTGATATTTCATATAGAGGGTCCTATGAGCTTTGGATCAGCAAAAGACATCGCCAGGGTATTACGCTCGTCAAAAAATCAGGATGTGTTGCTGATCGATTTATCAGACGTTACTTTTATTGATAGCAGTGCTTCAATCACCCTGGAGGAAGTGATCAATGACATACAAAGAGCCCAAGACATCGTTATTCTTTGCGGAGCAAGACAACGTGTGCGGGAAGTAATTGATAAGTTCGGCATTTCAGCCATGCTTCAGGAAGGCTGTATGGTCGAAACGCGACTGCAGGGACTTAGAAAAGCCGATGCAATACTTAAGCAGAGTCCCTGATTAGTTCCAGGGCGTTACCAAACGGATCCTTGATATAGATTGATTCAGTGCCGTCACGATGGGTAGTCAGAGCCCCGTATTTTTCCGGATGCGCACTGGCAACAGCAAAATGAGGGGGATGCTGTCCGGGCAATACCAGAGCAAGGGACAGGTTTTCAAAATCGAGCATGGCCCAGGTATCGTCCTGATAACTGACCTTGACGGAAAATTCCTTGCTATACCAGTCCACGGCCTTGCTTATATCTTCTACCTGGATGGCAATATGATGAATACTGTCAGTCATTTAAATTTACTCCAAAAAATGCGGCTGTCGAACACTTGCCTCAAAAAAGCCTTTTAGATTTTCTCAATAACCAGGCTAAGCTCGCCGACCCGAAAACCGAATTTTGTCAGAACTGTGCGGTTGATAATATGATCCTCATCAATCAGAAATAACCAGTCATCAAGATTTACCACAATAGTACCATCACCATAGGGAACCTCCAGACTATAAACCCAGTTAAAGGCAGCGCCGGCAATTTCACCGTTTGCAGTACCAATGACGTCGCCGGCGACGCCGGAATAACGACCATTACCCTGATGAGTCAATTGCCAGATACGATCCTGTTCCTCGCCATCATCATAAATAAAGTGTTCAACCAGTGTACCCTGCTCGCCTTCCCAGGAAGCTTCAATTGTGGCTTCAAAACGCCTTGTAACTTTGCCGGATCTGTCCTGCAGAAGTCCATAGGCCATGAGACTGCCATCAAAAAAGGTTCTCAGATCAAGCTGCGGGGTGGTATCGCGATAATCATCCAGTGTCGTTCTGCTGCAACTGCTGATGACAAGTGTCAAAGCAATAACCAGGATTCCGAAAATTGACTGTTTATGTTTGAGTGCCAGCTTTGCTGTTAATACGTTATTTAAATTGGCCATTAACTTTGCCTTATTAGATTATCCCTGAAATCAGGTCGAGTGGTTTTTTCAGACAACCAGATCGCCGCAAACTGTTCCGTGAATGCGGAGTCTGCAATAGTACCCAGCAGGCGTCCATTAAAATAAAAATTACTTGAGCCCAGAGTATCGACATAAAGTGTAATAACATCACCTTTATCTACGTCACTCAGCATAGTTTCAAGAGTTCTGAGTCTTGAAGTATTGTCTTCACTGTCGGCATCAATACCAATGGCCTGCCATTGCTTGCGGGTTTCTTCTACCAGCTGCTGGCTGCTGAACTGCCTTTTGTACTGTATTTCAAGGGCAAAGGGTTTTGTTTCCGAAAAAATAAAATTACCGCTATTGGAGTAAAGTCGTGCTTCATATACATTCCAGAAGAGAAACTTGAACTCTGCCTCCCCTACCAGCTGAAACTGCTGCCAGGGATTAATCGAGCCCTGGGCATAGAGCAAGTTAAACGACGTCGCCGGTAATAACAGAAAAAAACCAACAAGCTGTAAAAGCTTTTTCATTTTAGTGCTGACCTTTCAAAGTTTGATTGTTTAGAGTTGCATTATTTAAAGGTTAATTATTTAAATCTGAATTTTTTTAAGTATCCATTCTTCACATTGAATCATCAGCGGCACAAAGCCTGCCCACAATACACCAATGACCAGCATTGTTAGAGTAATAGACAATCCATAACTGACTGCGCCCATAAGATAACCGGCAAAATAACCCAGGCAGCCGGCAACTATCCCTATGGCAGATTGAGCCAATGGATGCCAGCGGCTGATAAATGAAAATCCTCTTGGCAAAGTCAGGGCAAAGGACAACCATAACAATACCAGCCATATGGGAAGATAGGCCGAGGTAAAAACAAATACGCCAGATGCCATTAATGCAGAATCCATCAGCAGACCGCTAATAAAGGTCAGCACAACAACCGGTAAAGCCCGGATGATATTCGGCCATGTCAATAATTTCAGCGCTATAACCGCAATCACCGGAAACACAGCCTGTGACTGAAAGACCACCAGACCCACCCAGGTTACCTTGAACAGGACAAGGTCAACCCAGGCGGGTAGTAATATTCCTGAAATACGCGCAGCTGTACTGTTCACTGTAGACACTCTTGTTTATAGGTAGATTTACGCAAAAAACCCTGAAATGGATTCATTGGCCAGGCCTCTGAACTGGTACCATTGGGCTATGTCTATGCAACAATATCTTGCCCGTTATGCCGAAACAGAAGCCTCTGAGGTACATGCTTATGTCCAGCATGCTGTTTCCGATTCCTGGAGCTGGAGGCATGTATTGTGTATCCCTGCCTTCGCGGAAGAATCTGATTTTCTTGAAAAACTCACCTCTGCCATTAACCGGCAAAATGTGCTGATTATCCTGGTGGTGAATGCCAGTGAAAATGCAGACCCGGGAGAAATCGAGCAGACCAGGCAAATCGCAGTACATCTGGACAGGCATTATTCATGTACAGCGAGAATTGCGCCTCACATTCAGCTCTTGTCCATACGCGACAATCTTGATGTGCTGTTGGTGGAACGTTGCAGTTCCGGCCTGTTTTTGGCGGAAAAGGAAGGCGTCGGTCTGGCTCGCAAAATTGCCTGTGATATTGCCTGCCAGCTGATTTCCATGGACATCCTGAAAACACCCTGGATCCATTCCACCGATGCTGATGCTGTTTTACCCCATGATTATTTTCAGGCATCGGTCGGCCTGGACGTTCAAAATGTTAGCGCCGGCATCTATCCTTTTCATCATACGCCCCATGTACAGCAGGATATTCATAATGCGCAGCACAGCTACGACCTGGCGATGAACTATTACGTCGCCGGGCTGAAGTGGGCGGGATCACCCTGGGCCTTCCATACTATTGGCAGTACTTTGCTAATTAATGCACAGCATTATGTCAGGGTGCGTGGGTTCCCCAAACGTCAGGCTGGTGAAGATTTTTACCTGCTCAACAAGCTCGGAAAAACCGGTCATATTGTATCTTTACAATCCTCAGCCATTGAACTGACCAGTCGGCTTTCAAATCGCGTACCTTTTGGTACTGGCCCTGCCCTGGAAAAAATAATTGCCCTGAAAAACCCGAGCAAGGATTATCTGTTCTACCATCCCGAATGCTTTCGCTATTTAAAATGCTGGCTGGCAATAGCGAAAACCTTACAGCCGGATAATAAAATCACTTTGAGTGAGGAAAGTCTGCAGGCATTTATTAACAGTGAGAAAGAGTTCAGCAGTATTGACGGCAACATTCTATATAACTGCCTAAAGGATCTGGGCCTGGAACTGGCAATTGCCCATGCTTTTTCCCATAGTAAAAATCAGAGAGTAATGCACAGGCATCTGCACAACTGGTTCGATGCCTTCAAGACTCTGAAATTTATTCATTGGCTACGTGACCGGGAGCTCCCTTCTCTACCTCTGGCTGAAATCAAAATATATTCAAAAAGTTTTTTTTAAAGCAAAGCAGAATTTCTCTCGGTGGAAAAAGAAAATAGTCTTTGTTACCCTTAATTGTCATTCAGCACTAACTACAGGAGTTGTAATGACCAAGTTGGTTAAAGAAGTAATTGGAATTTTCTTTGAATTAGGTAATGTAGAAGCCGCACTGAAGGATCTCCATGATTCTGGCTTCAGGACTGATGAAATTGGCCTTCTGGCCGGAGAGAAAACGGTGGAAAAGTCTCTGGGAACCTTATATTCCCGAGCAATTGCATCCAGTGACTCTGCTGATGCACCAGAAACGGCTTTCGTAAAACAAGAATCCCTTGGCGATAACTTCAAATCCCTGGCAGGCGGTCTCGTGTTTACCGGCATCACCACAACGATGGGTGTTGCCGTGGCCTCTGCAGGCATTTTTGGTGGCGCAGCTCTTGCCGCAGGTGCCGGCGCCGTCGGTGTGGTCGGGATCGGTGCACTGGTCGGCTCACTAATCAACAGAAGCGATGCGGAGTACCTGCAGGAGCAACTGGATAATGGTCACACCTTGCTGTTCGTTCGTGTCAGTAATTCCGAAGCGGAAAAGCGTATTGTAGAGATCATTACCCGCCATTCCGGATTCGATGTCAGAATTCTTGAGATTGAAGTAGAAGCGGAAGAAGCGGAAGCCTGATCAGAGAACAGACATGCCTCTATCAGGGAATGACCCTACTCAATCGGTGGTGGTGGTACTTTTCTTGTAGGGGCTTTAAACCTGTGCCCCAGTGCCGCCAGCATGGACCCGACGACAACAAATAGCGCACCCAGATATGCCAGCGTATTCAGGTTACTGTCTTCAAATACCTGAGGAAAAAACCTTACTGCCAGCGTCATCGACACAATTGTCAGCAAAGGTGCCAATGTAATCACGGCGCTGACCTTGGCTGCATCCCAGAGAAACAATGCCTCGGTAAACGCACCATAAGCCAGCACCAGGTTCAGGCTACAGAATAACAAAGCGCCAAATTGTAAAGCATCCAGTGAAAATACCGTCATAGGACTGGCAAAGGGCAGCAGCAATATAACACCACCAAGATACATCAGGCTGGTAAGTTGAACCGAGTCCATGCTTTTTAACAAGGTCTTCTGAAGCAAACCGTATGTCCCCCAGGTAACAGAGGCCATCACCATCAACAGAATCCCTATGGAATAATTATTAATGGAAGAAAATATTTCTGCGAGTCGATCGTTGAAGAACAGGGAAAATCCACCCAATAATAAACCAACACCGATCCACTCCAACCAACCCAGAGTTTCCTTGTAAAAAAAGATACTGCCAAACATAAGAATGAAGGGTGCCATTTGAATCAATACCTGGGCACTTTCAGGATTAAGGTAGCTCAGGCTGCTCAGATAAAATACAAAATTCGCGGAAAGCGCAGAAGCTGCCAGAAACAGAATCCACTTCACTTTGCTGCCGAATTTTTTTACAGGCGGCAACTTCCCCCGACGCCAGAGAAAAACAAATACCACCACCGCAGCAAGAGCAAAGCGATACCAGGTAATCGTGATGGTATCCATAGAGCCAATCAGCACAACGAAAGCCACCGGCAATACACCCCACATCAGGGCAGTGAGCAATGACAGAAAAAATCCCGCCACGGGACGTCTGGCAGACATAGGGTTAGTTCCTTGGCTATGAATTAGGACTAAACAGCTTACCTGAAGGTGAACACATCAGAAGATTGTTTAAATGCATTATAGCTTTCTATACGATCTTCAATGATTATGGTGTCACTATCCTGTTTTTCTTTTGCTGACAGATAGTCTTCCTGGTGGAGTCTTCCAGCTGACATGGCAACCAGCGATCCTGCATTCCCGGCTATAACCTGATTATGGAAATATTCAAGAATGTCGCTTTTATCCAGTGCTTCGATGGCATCTGCCATTTTCAAGGTGGAATCCTCTGCAGTTTCCTCAATCAGGATATCACTCCAGAAGCGACCACTTAAGGCGCCCAGACTCTGGGGTTCCTGACGTAAATTGTTTAACAATCCGGCTTTGATATCGTTAAACATGCTAGCGGGCATGGCTGCCAATTCTGACTCATAATTGTTCAGAAAAATATTAATCTCGGCTTCCAGTTGCAAGGGATCGGCAACCGGCGACTCAATGGTCATGGCCAGTCCGCTGGTTTTCAGTATCGGCATTGAGCCGGCATTCACCACATAACCCAACTGTTTTTCTGTACGCAAGGCATCAAAGAAAGGGGTACGTAAAATGTTCCCCAGCAGAGAGACTGTAGCACGTGTTGCCAGGGTGTCATCGGGTGCCTGCAGATAAATGACGATAGCGGAATCATCATGATCCACCATCACTTCCTGCACTACCCTGCTGCCCGACTTTAATTTCAGTACCGTGCCAAAGGGAGGATCAACAACAGCCGAAGTCACCGATAAATAACGCGTCAGGATATCCAGCATGGCCAGCGCCTCTTCGGGTTCCACATTGCCATGATAGAGAACCTGCAGATTCAGGTTTTCCAGCATGCGGGGAATAAAGGCCTGAACCTCTTCCAGGGTAATTTTTTGCAGGGCATCAATGCGCTGTTGTTCTGACCAGTAAGGATTGACCAGCAGCGCCTGGGCTTTCTGGTAAAGACGCGTATAGGGCATTTGTTTGTCAGCATTTTCAAGCCCGCGTATTCGCTCCGTTTTGATAATGTCAAAACGTTCCTGCTCAAAATCTGCTGCTACCAGTGTCTCCAGCAATGCTTCCAGCAGTATGTCCTGTTTATCATTATAGCCGCCAAGGCGAATGGAGAATCCGCGCGCTCTGCTGTTCACCCCGTAAAATACCCCGGCCAGGTTCGCCGGATAACTGTATTCATTGAGCTTGTCATTGACCAGGTTGATTACCAGACTGGACATCAGGTTATGTTCCAGGGACTCATTAAATAACGGCGTCATGGCATAGGCATAGAAATTTGCCCGTGGCACCTGGAACTCATTGTCATGTTTAAACCATAGCTGTACGCCCTCTTCATCTACTATAAGCTCAGGTTTGTTTTGGGGGCCAACAGCGCCGCTTCCCGGCACATCACGAATACTCAGATCATCAGGTAAAAAAGGATTCGGCTCAGTGATGGCAAGCGCAGGATCAATAGCCTCACTGTACCAGGCGCTGATGCGCTGATCGGACAAGGTGAAATAGTTGTAACGCCCACCAAACAAGGGATCCTGCTGGTCACCGGAAACGCTTTGCGAAACAAAAGTTAACAGCGCATTGTCCGGACGCAGATAGGAGAGAATTTCCCGGTATAGTGCCGGGTTGTAATCCTCGAAGGCATATGCTGCGGTAATAATTTCCTGTGGCGGATAAATCTGCAGGCGTCGTGACATGCTGCTGACCAAACCAACCGGCGAAGCGGGCTCCTGAAAGGTAAAACTGATATCTGCCATGGTGCGTTGTTCATCAAACAACCACTGCTGAATTCCGTCGCGCCGGGCGAGTTCGATAAACTGAAAAACCAGCGCGGAGATTTCATCAATTTGCTCTACTCCGGCCTCGGTCAGGGAGAGAGAGAATGAAAACGTCGCGTTGTCCTGATAAGACATGCCACCGCCAGCACTCAGGCCATTCACCCAACCCTTCTCGCGCAGCAGGGACAACAAACTGCCTTCACCTTCGTGGCCAAGTATATTGCCAAGATAATTCAATGGCTTGGCACGGTAATATTCCCACATCACCGGAATCGGAAAGGTATAGGACAATGATCGTGTGTCACGTACCGGCTCGATTTCCAGTAGCGCCGGTAACTGGCCTTGCACAAAAAGCGGCTCATCCGTGCGCGGCGCATCAGCATTTCGATTTTCAATAGCCTGAAAATAAGTCAGGGCCAATGCTTCCAGCTCATCCAGTGATTCCTGTCCGATTATGGCCAGGCTCATCATATTGGCAGAGTAATAACGCGCATAATGTTCATGCAGTGCCTGCTCCAGTGAGCCTGCGGCCTTATCCTGCAAGGTGTCGAGACTGCCGACAGAAAACTGCGCCAGTGGATGTTCAGGATTCATTACCTGCTTGAAGATCGAATAACTGCGGCGGCCGTCATTTTCCAGGTTCGACTGGTATTCAGAATTTACCGCGTTGCGCTCCCGGTTTACATATTCCTCATTAAACAGGGGGGCAATAAAAAACTGGGCGAAGCGATCCAGCGCTGGTGCCAGGGAATCCTTTTCAATATCAAAGTAATAATTGGTATTTTCATACGAGGTATAGGCATTGTGACTACCACCATGACTACTGATAAATTCCTGATACTCACCGGATTGCGGAAATTTTTGTGTACCCAGAAAAAGCATATGTTCAAGAAAATGCGCCAGTCCCTCATATTCCTCCGGATCACTGTTGGAACCCGCATTCACGTCCATTGAGGCAGCGGCCTTGTCGGTATCAGGATCAGTAATAAGCAGAACCTTGAGACCATTGTCCAGTTCCAGTGCGCGATAATCACGGCGATCATTTGGACTTTTGGGGATTGCCTCGACACGTGCGACAACGCCTGCACCGCTTTGGTGTGACGCTGAAAAGGGTTGCGCACAAGCGACAAGAAAACAAATAAGCAGAACGACTGCAGAAAATCTGGAAAAATTTTTCCTTGATAGGGAATTACTGTTCATTGTCAGTACTCTTTACCTGCCCTGAAACCGGGAATACGCAACATAGCATATTCATCCAGTGATCAAGAGGGCATCTTATAAAAAAATACGGCATAGAGCTGACAGGAACTTGATTATTAGGCGCACATAAAAAAGGCAGCAGAACTTTTGATTCTGCTGCCTTTAATATTGGTACCGCTGTAACAGGAATTACCTCACGTAATCGTATTCCAGCTCCATATTGACAGTCACACCATTTTGAATAGCGCTGAAACTAACCGTAAAGGTTATACGCGACGCCGTGTTATTGGTCACGATTACCTCAAGATCCTGAACGCCTTCAACATTATCCAGGGTTTCGGTAATGATACTGGTTACTTCATCAGTATCAGTGGGATCAGGAGCAACGATGTCATTGATAACTACTGAAAAATCCACCGGAGGAGTCGCGAAACCGCCAACCACGGTGGCAATAGTGCCATCGATGGTTAAATCAAAATCACCGGTAATGTCCACATCACTGTTACCGGTATCGATATCACCGGCATTAAGCTCAATTTTCGCCTGATAGTTTTGCAGGGACACAGTGACCTGGGAAAGCGGACCCAGGCTTTTCAGTTTATTGCCGAATGGACCGCCAATGGTGAATACCTGACCATCCTTAAAGCCAATGGCTGCGCCCGACCCACCATAGAGTCTGTAGGTATATCCCTGAGCCACCCTGACTGGACCACCATTTTTAAAAATTGAGGCAAACAACTGTTCCGCCAGATTAAGCATGTCTTGTTGCGATGCACTCAGGCTCGGTGTGCCGCTTCCTGATCCTGTGCCTGATCCTGACGCACAGGTGGTCTCCGAGCTGGTTTTCGAGCCTTGAAACTGGCCTGCGAAACTGCCATCAACGGCAAGATTTACCTCATTGAAAGCTTCGTTACTAAGATTGGAAAGCGCATAGCCCAGGCCATTGGAACCATCCCAGAATGCTTCAGCGGGATTACCGTTTCTTAATACCGGATCGCTTAACTGTTCACCGTTCACGCAGAGGATCCCGCCAGTCTTGATAACGATGGTGACATCCTCGCCATCGCTGAAGAAATCATCGGCAAGACCATTGCTGAAATCACCATAGGTCAAATTATAGGTTCCGATAAAACTGTCAGGGATTGTTGCGGGAGTTTCCTGTGCCAGCACAGAAATGCTGAAAGTTGTGATAAACAGGGAAATACAGAAATTAATACAAGACATACTTCGCATCAAATGCTCTCCAATAAATAAAAATAAAAAGCAAAGATACTATGAAAAAAATTTGAGGAGAATAACGTTTTAAATAACAGGAGAAATTCCCGAAAGGGGAAAATGCTTCTTAAAACACTACCCATTTAGTGAGATTAAAATAGCAGGCATTTGCAATTTCGAAGACAGACTAACTGCCATGTCGGATGACGGGCTGCGCCCTTATCCGACCTACAGCTTTTTCGCATTCAAAGTTTAAAAAAGCACCAGGGCGGGTTCGTCGAGAGCAAAAAGCTGCTCCCTTAGCTCAAGGATATGGCCAGCCCAATAGCTTTCAGTATTAAACCAGGGAAACGCCAACGGAAAGGCCGGATCATCCCAGCGCCGCGCCAGCCAGGCACTGTAATGCATCAGGCGCATGGTGCGCAGGGATTCAATCAGCCCCAGTTCCGCCGGATTAAAATCATAAAACTCGTTGTAACCATCAATCAATTCACTTAACTGGGCCAACTTTTCCTGACGATCGCCGGATAACAGCATCCACAGATCCTGAATGGCCGGACCAGTCATGGTGTCATCAAAATCGACAAAATGTGGCATATCATCCCGCCACAACACATTGCCCATATGGCAGTCGCCATGGATACGAATTTGTTCAGGAGCCCTGACTGAGGCAAAGACATCATGAATACGCCTGATCAGATCCTGAGCCAGCGAACTGTAAGCCGGGCGAAGGTCCTGGGGGATGAAGTTATTCTCCAGAAGATATTGCGCGCTGTCTTCAGCAAAATACTCAACCGTCATTGTGCGTCGATGCTTGAAAGGCTTGATTGCGCCAACAGCATGCAGCCGGCCGATAAAGCGTCCCATGATCAGCAGATTGTCCAGGCTTAGATCAGGACTGCGCCCTCCCCGTCTTTTAAACAGGGCAAACTGAAAGCCGGCAAATTCTGACAAAGTAGAATCGCCCACCATAATCGGAGGTACTACGGGGATTTCAAGGTTAGCCAGTTCCAGGGAAAAGCTGTGCTCTTCGAGAATCTGCTCCCGACTCCAGCGCTCAGGGCGGTAGAATTTTGCAATAAGAGGAACAGCATCTTCGACACCGACCTGATAAACACGGTTTTCATAACTGTTCAGGGCAAGGATACGCGCATCGGAAATAATGCCGGTAGATTCAACGGCATCAATGACGGTATCAGGTGTGAGCTTTTCAAAAGGGTGGGATGAGGGCAAAACAGCTCCAAAGCAGAGAATCAGGGCTCACTATACTAGCATGCCCAGCCATCCCGACCTGATAAGGAATTAACGAATGCGAGGTAATTCCCTGAAACCCGGTTTTGCCATCAGAAACTGACCGGTATGAATGACTCTTTCGCGAAAGCCACCTTCACAGAAACACAGGTAGTAATTCCACATGCGAATGAAAATATCATCAGTACCCAGGCGCCTGACATCGTCGATACGATCCCAGAAACGTTCACGCCAAGCCGCCAGAGTCCTGGCATAATCATGGGTTATGTCTTCAAGACCAATAAGCTGCAGATCAGTCTGGGTAGCAATTTTATCTGCGATCACAGCATTGGAAGGCAATTGCCCACCAGGAAAAATATAGCGTTTAATGAAATCGATGCTGTTAACGGACTGCTCGAAACGCTGATCGGATATGGTAATCGCCTGAATCAGCATCAGGCCATGGGGCTTGATCAAGCGGCTGCAGGTCTGAAAATATTCATCGTAGTATTTGGCGCCAACCGCTTCAATCATTTCAACTGATACCAGTTTATCGTACTGCTCAGAGCTGCTTTCCAGTTCGCGGTAATCCTTTTCCAGCAGGGTAATTCTGTCTTCAAGACCTTCCTGTTTCACCCAGGCAGTGGCATGGACGTACTGTTCATGGGAGATAGTTGTTGTCGTTACCCGGCAACCAAAATGCTTTGCCGCATGAATGGCCAAGCCACCCCAACCCGTGCCAATTTCAAGCAGGTGATCCTCAGGCTGTAACTGCAGGCGTTCACAAATGTGCTGGAACTTGTTAAGCGAAGCATCATGCAAGGTATCAGTTTCGTTCTTGAATATGCCCGAGGAGTACGCCATGGTGGGATCAAGAAACAGGGAGAAGAAGTCATTGCTCAGGTCGTAATGGGCGGAGATATTACGCCTGGAGCCAGTGAGAGAATTAGCTCTGAAAGCATGGTACATCTTGCTGGCCAGCTTTCTCCACAAAGGTTGTTTATTGCCCATTTCCTGCAGAGTATGCATATTGAGAACAAACAGACGGATAACTTCAAGCAAGTCGGGGGTATCCCACTGGCCCAGCATATAAGCCTCACCTGCGCCAGTTGAGCCATCTTTGAGTACCGCCAGGAAGGCCGCCGGGTCTTTTACCTGAATTCTGGCGCTAACTGTCTTGTCTTTGCGGTCGCCAAAATGACGGATCTGGCCATTTTCTTCCAGCACCAAAGAACCGATAGTTAGCCTTTCAAGGATCGCATACACTGCCTTGCGGGAAAGGTCTGTCATGTTAAAAAGGGATTTGGCCCCTGACTTGTTTTGTTCTACAGCTGTAATTCTCACTAAGGCTTCCTCACTTTTTACCGTTATTCATTGCACTGTTGACTATTGGACTGGCTATTGGATTAGCTACCGAGCCAACGACTGACTTATCTCCGGAACCAGCCATCGCTTCAGCATGGATATTTTTACCTGATTTCTTTTTGGGATGCGGGTGGAACGGTATATTTTTCCACCACAGTTTTAACGCCTGCCAGTAAATACCCCAGGCCACCTGCAAGGTCATGAAAGGATATTTCAGCAGGAATATATTCAAGGCCGCGGGACTTATTGCGCGGTACTTGAGATGCATGGCGGCATTAAACATACGCTGGTTTTTATCCTGCTGCTCACCTTGACCGGCATTCACTGCATCCTGCTTTATTAAAGATTCTTTTCGTGTCGTTTCCTGCTCCTGGCCCGACGCGCCGATGCTATGGTTCTCCATATAAATACCGAGACTTTCTCCCGGCACGGTACTGCGCCAGCGATACTCCATTGCCATCGGCAGAAACGGCGAGACATGGTGATCCTTGCCAAACGAGGCACGGGTTTTTCCATTATTTTCCGCTGCCCTGATGACATAACTGTGGCGTTCACCCCACGGCGTATTGGTCACTTCCGCGACAAGATATTTGAGGTTTTCCTGTGCATCAAAACAGTAATAACAGGTAATGGGATTGATGATAAATCCGAAATAGCGCAGGTTGGTGAGCACCCTGACCGGACCATCGGGTATTTCGCCGCTTTCTTCACAGACGCGTATTTTTACCGCCTCTATTAAAGGGATAGCCGGATCACCCAGATAATCTTCCCGATGAAAACTGGCCAGGTTGGCGCTGTTGACTGACCACAAGCTGTTACCTGCAAATACCTGGTCAAGTTCGTCGAGATCCAGATACATCATGAATACTTTATAGCGAAAACGATGCAGCCGTGGCGCAAAGCGGCAATGACTGACAATGCCTTCATAGATACCGCTTTTTAGTTTGTTTGCATGCATGGTTTTTTGGGAATCCCTGTTTTGCGCTATACCGCTTCGGCCAGTGCCGGAGCCGGCGCACGCTGAATCTTAATACGGCTCAGTTCACGGGCAACACGCAGGGCACTCCAGACGCCATCTTCATGGAAACCGTTGCGCCAATAGGCCCCGCAAAACCAGGTGCTATTGACTCCATTGATCTCCTGCCAGCGATTCTGTGCCTTGACCCCGGCTTCGGAAAACACCGGATGATCATATTCAAATTCACCCAGTATCATTGAGGGGTCAATATCCCCGCTCTGGTTCAGGGTGACACAGAAGGTTTCATCGGACTGGATAGACTGAAGAATATTCATATCATAAGTCAGTGTAGGGCGCTCAATATGGTGATCCTTACTGGTTAATGCCACATTCCAGCTGGACCAGCAGCGCCTGTTTTTTGGCAGCAGACTAACATCAGTGTGCAGCACCACCTCATTTTTCGTATAGGGAATTGCGGACAGGATGGATTGCTCATTACTATCAGCATCGGTCAGCATTGCCAGAGCCTGATCACTGTGACAGGCAAAGATAACCTGATCGTATTCAGCCACAAAACGCTCACTTTCTACCCGCACCATGCCACTTCCGTCATCATTGGTATAGCGGGTCACCCGTTTTACCGGATTGCCCAGTTCAATATTGTTTTTAAATTTTTCTGACAGCGGCGCAATATAACTTCTGGAGCCCCCCTTGATCACACGCCACTGGGGACGATTCCTGATATTCAGAAGGCCGTGATTGCGAAAGAAACGCACAAAAAACTGCAGTGGAAAACTCAACATCATTTCGGTATTTGACGACCAGATTGCCGCGCCCATGGGCACCAGGTAGAGATCACGGAAAGATTGGGAATAACGGTATTTGTCCAGGTAGTCCCCCAGCGACATGGCACTGCAATTCGGGTCTTCCTGTAAATGCTTTTCGACCTGCCCGTTAAAGCGCAGGATATCTTTGGTCATACTGAGGAAACGCGGTGAAACAAGGTTGCGGCGCTGGGCAAACAGGGTATTGAGACTTGAACCGGCATACTCTATGCCGGTCACCCGGTCGCTAACGGCGAAACTCATTTGCGTGGGCTGACTCTCGACACCCAGCTCATCCATGAGTTTGATAAATTCAGGATAGGTCCAGTCATTAAAAACAATAAAACCGGTATCAATAGCATAATCCCTGCCCTTGTGGGTGACATCTATGGTTGCCGTATGCCCACCGGGGTTTTGACCCGCCTCAAACAGGGTGATGTCATGGTCATCCGCCAGTGTATGCGCTGCAGTTAATCCGGATATACCACTTCCAACAATCGCAATTCTCATGTGTCTGCTCCGGTTCTTCTCAAGCGTTTACTGACTCCTGAATACCACATACGCGGGAAAAGCGTCATGGTTTTCAAGAGCAAATTCAATCGTGTCGGGAAGGCAATAGTCAGGGGACGCCTGGCCGCTTTTCTGAGGATAATATTGGCCGCATCGTCAACATCAACAAGGAACGGCATGGGAAAATCATTGCGGTCTGTCATTGGTGTTTTCACAAACCCCGGATATACCACCGTCACGTCGATGCGATCCCCCAGGTCACTGCGTAAAGATTCAAGGAAATAGCTCATGGCGGCCTTGGAAGAACCATAAGCTTCAGCTCTGGGGAAGCCAAGATAACTGCTCATGCTGCCAATACCGATGATATGGGGGCGCTTATGGATTGACTCTTTAGCGGCTGTGGCGGTTTTTTCCAGCATCGGTAGTGCTGCAATACAGGCGTTTACCACACCAAAATAGTTAGTCTCATTGACGCGCCTGATCATGTTGATGTCCAGATCAGGTAAGTCGATATACTCGCAGGTACCGGCGCTGAGAATAATGGTATCCAGAGATTTCACCCCGGCCTGCTGCAACACATTGACCATCGCTGCATCATCGGTAACGTCACAGGGCAATGCTATTAACTGACCGCCAGCGTTTGTGGATGCTTTACTGCCCTTACTCGCATCAAATTGCTGTACGATGTCCTCAAGTGTTTCAGCAGTCCGCCCGCTGATATAAACCCGGTGTCCCTGCTGCGCAAGTTTTTCTGCCACAGCACGGCCTATACCCGAACTGGCACCGGTAACCCATACTGTTTTTGTTTCATGACTGCTGGTCGGAGGATTCATTATTATGGCTAATCTTTATTGGCGGGCATTTTATAAACAGCCTAGTTACCCTGTGCAGCCATGCGGCCTTTCAGGGTGCGGGTAATCCCGCCAATCACTGGCAGGTGTTCATAAAGCAGCGCGCCCATGTCGTAACAGTCTTCATGATAGAAAATACGATTGGTGAACTTGAGATGGGACATACCGCGCACGGTGATAATTTTTCCGCCACAGATTTTTTTATGAGCAAAATCCATTTCCCAGGTAAGGTAAGCACTATTTTCACCGCTGAGTACTTCCAGGTAGCGAATTTTGTAATGGCTAAGATTGACTGCCATTTTCTTAAAGTAGTGCTTGAGTGACAGAATTCCGTCGACTTTGTGGACCGGATCAACAAACTCAATATCCTGGGTGTAAAATTCATCCAGTTGCGCCAGGTTTTCAGACGAGAACTTTTCATAAAAGCTCATCAGATTCATCAGCAGTTGCTGGCCTTTGGTGTCGGACGGATTATTCATATTTTTTCTTTAAAGATTAGGCAGTTATAATCAGATTAAGGGCTTATACGCAGGGAAAAATATTTCGGATCAGAAACGAAATTTTCCTCCGCTTTTATTGATCCATACAATACACATTGCCGTAGAAAGGAATAACACAAAAATGAACATCCCAGAAAACCATCCCGATATCGGCGGAGTAAGACCTTGTCAACAGCAAGTAAACACAACTTCGGACATAAGAGTACGCGTGTGGTGAATGAAGCAACCGCCAAATGGTCCAATTTGTTGCTGAAAGTGGCGCAGCAGGATCGCGCTGCATTTGAACAGCTATTCATCAAGTTTTCCCCGCTCATCAAGGCTTTTGCCAATAAACAGGCTGGCGCAGACAAAGGCGTTAATCTGTCAGAGGAGCTGGTTCAGGAGACCATGGTCAAGGTATGGCAAAAAGCAGACTCCTTTAACCCTGATAAAGCCAGCGCAAGCACCTGGATATTTACTATTGCCAGAAATACCCGTATCGATCTGTTACGCAAAAATGCCCGTCATTTTATAAACAAGGCCAGCGCCATGCCCGGCAATGACCTGCAGGACGATGGTTTTGATGTTGACGATATATGGATCGAAAACGAAGAAGAAGATATTTTTAATCAGCTGGTGAAGCAGCGCAACAGTGAAGCCCTGCATGAATCCATGAAGGCCCTGCCGGAAGAACAGTCATTTATTCTCAAGAAAGTCTATCTTGAGGATAAGTCTCATTCCGAGATTGCTGAAGAACTGCAGATGCCATTGGGCACGGTTAAATCGCGAGTAAGGCTTGCGTTGAACAAATTGAGCCTGTCTGTGGACAGGTAACATGTTGTTAATACTGCTAAATTAAAAAATTTACAAAATTAAACAGATCGAAAAAGAGAGAGCCAACGTAGAACACGCATTGACTGGTCATATAAGGGCCAGACACTATTATTTGCATCAGATACATTATAATTTAAACGAGTGTTGATCACTCAAGATCACTGAAAAGAAACAGGAAAGATTTAGAAAAATACCATGGTTAAATATCATCCCGACACAAGGTTTCTCACTGATTACGCTGCAGGAAGCCTGCCTGAGTCACAGGCTCTGTGTGTAGCAGCACATCTTCATTATTGCTCAGGCTGTCGCGCCAAAATCCGCGAACTGACACAGCTCGGGGCTGAGTTTTTCCTGACCCAGGAGCCTGAGGCAGTGAGTGAAGACAGTTTCGACCGGCTCTGGCAAACCTTACAGAATCAGGACTCTCCAGCCCAGCAAATTCAACTGCAGCAAGCACCGGCTACGACTGATGTTACAAAAACAGTCACAAAAACAGCCACTGACACAGCCAAAACAACAAAAGACCTTCCCCAGGCAATTCAGAAACTCACCAACGGCAATATTAACAGTCTGAAATGGCGCAATATTGGCAAGTCCTTTCGTTTTTCTGATATTGCGCTGCGTGACCAGAACAGGGAAACCACTCTTTTCCATATCAAGGCAGGCGGAAATGTTCCCAAACATCATCATCGTGGAGATGAAATTACCGTGGTGCTGAAAGGCAGTTTTTCTGATCAGGAAGATCACTACCACGTAGGTGATTATATTGTGCGCACCAGTGGTGAATCACATACACCGGTAGCATCCCAGGATGAGGATTGCCTGTGCCTGGCATCACTTGATGCACCGATTGTCATGAACAACTGGTTCTACCGTGTGCTGGCACCTTTCTTTAACAGGCCAACCGTTAACTAGCCGGTATCAATTCTGGTCAATCAAGCTGAAGAAGTCATCAGCAGGTACCTCACCCGTTTGCCCTGTACCAATCAGTTCATGAACTGTATTTAGTGCCAGGTGATATTTCTGCTGGAAATGACCAGTTAGCTAAACCATCTTGATGAAGCTTGCTGAAACGTCACTTCAGGAATTTCAGGTTGACTACTTCGCCACAATTTCAAGCACACTGTTCAACAGCACATTGCAGCCTTTCTCAACATCATGCCAGTGACTCCATTCATCCGGCGCATGACTCACGCCCCCGACACTGGGAATAAAAAGCAGTCCGGTTGGTGTAATATCAGTGAAGAACTGCGCATCATGTCCGGCACCGCTGGGCATTACAATGGTTTTATAACCCAGGGCCTTGGAGTGCTTCTCGAGAATATTCATCATTTCCGGTGAACAGTATTTTGGCGCCAGCCAGCTCATTTCCTCGTATTCGAACATAAGCTTATGATTTCGAGCGATGGCTGACAGTACCTTGCGGCAGCTGTTGGCAAGACCATGCATGACTTCCTCGGACATATCCCTGCCCACCAGCGTAAAGTCCACCTGTCCGGGCACGGTATGGGCAAATCCGGGTTTAAGTTCTACCTGACCGATAGTCAAACGACTTTTTTCCGTGCCCTCTTCATTAATAATCCTGGAAATTTCATGGGCAAAGTCAGCCACCCCCATAAAAGCATCGCTGCGCAGATTCATCGGCGCCGTACCAGCATGGTCCGGCTTGCCAATGAGCTTGATGAGCCACTTGAATACTCCACTGATACCTTCCACAACACCGATTTGCTGATGCTCGGCTTCCAGCACCGGTCCCTGTTCAATATGTAGTTCCAGAAAACCTGCCAGCTTGTCCGGATCACGGGCCAGATCCATGGCTTCCCAGTAATGAAACTGTTGCCGCGCCATGGCATCACGCAACATCTCCCCGCTGCTGTCCTTGGCCTTTTCCAGCCAGTCCAGTTTGAGATTACCGGTCAGCGCCTGTGAGCCGAGCATACCGCCAAAGCGGCCTTCTTCCTCACTGGTGCCGATCACTTCAACAGCATGTTTCAGCGGTATATTATTTTCTTTAAGTACGCGAATACATTCCAGGCCGGCAACTACGCCCAGCACGCCATCAAACATTCCCCCTGCCGGTACCGAATCAAGATGTGAACCAATGAGCAGGGTCTTCTGGTTCGGTTCCTGCGGATCCTCCAGGCGACCAATGACATTGCCCACAGCATCAATGGAGGCTTGCAGGCCGGCCTGTTCCATATACTTGCGGAACCAGTGCCGAAGCTTCATGTCCTCGTCAGAAAATCCCTGTCGGTAAATCCCCTTGTCGTCGGGGTTATAGCCATAGTGGCCGATGGTATAGATATCATTCTTTACCCGATCCAGGTTTATCTTCAAATCAGTGGTGACCGGCTCTTTTTTTCCCATATTTCTCCAGCTATCTGTTTTTCTCAATTCAATTTTAGTAATTCTATCTGTCTAGCCTAACAACTGACGTTCAGATTGCCCAGCCCAGTTCATCTGCCCTTTGTCTGGCCAGAGCGGGAATATCCGTGGCAATGAACTGCTTGTGCATGACCTGCACCCCCATTAAATGATTGATGACTGCATCCATCTGCACTTTTTCCGCAACGGTGATGTCAGGTTGTTCATGCCGGTCAAACAGGTCGCAGATACCCTGATAGGACAGCAACCCGGCTTCTTCAACCGCCTCTTTACTCAGATGCTTGTCAGAAATCAGTTTCATCTGAGTCCATTTTTTCTCATCGGTATGCGCCGGCGGTGCCATAAAAGCGAATTTTTCCCGTTTGTAGAGCACCTCTGGCAAGATGCCCTTCATGGCTTCCCGTAATACCCATTTTTCCGTTCGTCCCTTGATACGATATTGGGGGGGTAGTTTCACTGCCATGGCGGCCAGGTGATGGTCGAGAAATGCCGGACGTGCTTCCATGGAGTTGGCCATGTCCACTCTGTCTCCACCCCAGGTTAGAATCTGCCCTTCCAGCATGGTCTTGCACCACACGTACTGCGCTTTATCCAGCGCGTGGCGACCCTGCATTTGATCCTCATCCAAAGTGGCTGCAATGGCGGCGCCGGGTTTATAGCCCTCCAGTTCCTTGCGTTTATCTTCCGAGAGCAGTGCCGGTACAAAATCAGCACAGGCCAGCCAGGGTTGCAGGCAACTGGGCGTGAAGCCAACCTTGATATGCAAATCCGGATCATCGACCTGCTCCCTTGCCAACATAGCCCCGGTAAATAGCGAGTTACTCTCGTTGAGCATGGCGTGCCATTCTGCCTTCTCGTGGGAACTCAGGCTATCGAGCCCATGCAGAAACATGTCGCGGCGAAAGGCCGGGTAACCGCCAAATAATTCATCTGAGCCTTCCCCTGTCATAACCACCTTGTAGTTGCTTTTATTAACGTGACGACTCATTAGCAGCTTGGCAACACCCAGTGTGTTGTAGATGGTTCGCTCTGTGTGCCAGAGGGTCTCTTCAAAATGCCCATACAGTTCATGCCCGGACAATCGCATAATATCCTGATCAGCACCGCAGCTTTCTGCCATTTCTGTGGCGATAGCACTTTCATCATAAGCCGCATCATCAAAGCCGATAGTGAATGCCTTGACCGGTTGCTGTGCACAGGCCGAGGCAAGTCCCAGAATGGCACATGAATCTATGCCGCCAGAAAGGTAGCAACCTACAGGGACATCCGCGACCATGCGATGATTAACTGCATTGAGCAAGCCTTCGCGTGTCATTTCAATAGCCTGGGCTTCGCTTAATGGCTCGCGTTCATTTTCTCTTGGAAAATCAAGATCCCAGTATTTATGCTCACTGATTTCCAGCCGGTTATCCCGCCTCTTGATGCTGACCACATGTCCAGGTTTGACCTGGTGAATATCACTAAAGGCGGTGGTGCCGGGCACCATGGTCTGCATTAACTGATGATAAAGGCCTTCAGAGGCAAACTGTCGCTTCACTTCAGGGTGGGCAAAAATAACTTTCAGTTCTGAACCAAAGACCACCGTGTCGCCTGTCTGTGTCCAGTACAATGGTTTGACGCCAAAACGGTCTCGCACCAGATAAAGCGTTTCTTCCTGACGGTCATATAAGGAAAAAGCAAATTCACCACGCAGGTTTTCAAGTGTGGTTTCAAGGCCATAGCGTGGAAACAGGTGAAGAATGATTTCGGAATCACTCTTGGAAGAAAATCGCGCTTCCTGGGCGGTAAGACGCGCGCGAATGCGCTGATAGTCATAAAACTCGCCATTGTGGGCCAGTAATAAACGATTATCTTCACTGGCAAAAGGCTGCTTGCCTCGACTCTCATCAAGATCAATGATGGAAAGTCTTGCGTGACTGAAACCCACGCCCTGGTCAGAAAATGTTTTCACACCAAATCCATCTGGGCCGCGATGATGTTGTATCGCTGCCATATTTACCAGTAACTGGGGATCGATTGTTTTATTTTTATCGGCATGAAGAATGCCTGCTATTCCGCACATAGTTTCCTTCTGCTTGTGTTATGTAAAGTTAATAAAAGAGGTTCTTGAATAATTCGTTGTGTTCACTTTTCTAGTGACAACCAAAGCGCAGGCCTGAAGGCCTGTAAAACTCAGACAACGTCCAGCACTCTGCCCACGCGATGCACAAGACAGGTCAGCAGGGCCATCCTGACAAACACTGCTCCGCGAGCCTGTGAGAAGTACCAGTTGTGCGGTGTATTATCGAGCTCGGTCGACAATTCCTCACCGCGTGCCAATGGATGCAGTACGATCGCATCTTTCTTGAATGGCGTTGATGCATCAAGTTTGAACTCCACACCATAGGTTTCGAAACTGTCCCCCACCCAGGCAATGGCATTGATATAAACAACATCGAGATCCGACACCACGTCATCAAACTTGCTGCCTTCAATAATGTTGAGTCCCCTCTGGCGCATCTCTTCAAGAAATCCAGTTTCATCTTCATCAGGATCGGTGGAGAAAATATGAATCTCACTGAAGGCCTGGGGAAAAACTGAAAATATTTTCAGCAGGCTTCTTACCGTACGCATTTTATGCGCCACACCGATAATGCCTATCTTGATCTTGTCCTTATCTTCCACGTCCCTGTTTATTAGTGCGGGACGCCATTTGAAAATAGTATAAAGATCTGCCATGGCCTGAGTCGGGTGCTCCATGATGCCATTGCCGGCATTAATGATGGGGATACGCAGTGAACTTAACATTTCCTCAAGGGACTCTGCGCGCGTATCCCTTAGCACCACACAGTCAGCATAGTTATTAAACATCTCACCCACATCAGCAAGCGACTCACCTTTGGCAATCCCGGTGGTGGAACGGTCAGTGATCGACATAATGTCACCACCAAGACGATGCCAGGCACTTTCAAAGGACAGGCGCGTCCTGGTGCTGGGTTCATAAAAGGCACTGATAAGTACTTTTCCCTGTAAGGGTGAGCTGAAACGACTGGGATTACTTTCGTATTTCGCTGCCAGCCTGAATAACTGCAGTACAGTAATTTCATCAAACTGGTCAGCATATAGTACGTGCTGATTCTCAAGAGAAATCAGATGTTCGCCTTCCTCCATGATGGCGCGCAACAGACTTTTCGGATGCGCATCCCCATACACTTCAGGTTTCTGCTGGGCAGCCGTATTCTGTTTTTTTACTGTGTTGTTCATAGTATTGCTGCTCACCACATCTTCCCTCTTTGGTAATCTCTTAATAATAAAATCATCAGCCCAATGGGCGTGGCGATAGTGACAGTTAAGGCGCAATAGACCACGATGGTCAGGGCACTCAGACTAATCATGATTCTTCTCCCGACAAACTTTCAAAATTGAAGCTGACCTTCTCCAGACGACTGACAGACACGATTACCAGCAGTGAGACCGCGCAGGAAACCAGGGCGGCCACATAGAAGCCAATCTGGAAATAGGCAAGCAATCCAAGACCCGTACCACTGACCATAGCCAGCGTCGCTGCCTTATTGCCGACCCATTTGAAATACAGCCCGAAAACGATTGGCCAGATTGCGCTGGCCACAAATGCCCCTGTGAAATACAACAGCGAGGCAAGCGTTGTCAGGCGAGGCACGCACAGGAGCCAGGTAAATACTCCCAGCCCCACAATAATCCAGCGGCTGGCGCGAAAACACTGTGCATCTGTCGCGCCCCGATTAATATGGCCACGATAAATATCCTGGGTAATAAGATCAGATGTTGCTGCCAGCAATGAATCCAGACTGGAAGCAAGCGCAGAAAACACAACGATAAAAACGATAATGGCGCCGGTAGTGCCCAGAAGACTGCCTGCCACCATAGGCCCCACCATATCTGCAGAGGGAATATTCAATCCCAGCGAGGGCGCCGCCAGGGCAATGAAGCCCGCGACTATAGGAATGGGAAACCAGCACAGCCCGGCAATGGTATAGGCACGCGCACCGGTATCTTCGCGAAAGGCAAACGCCCTGGACCACCAGACATTGGAGTGAAATATTTCTCCTACGCCGAACAGCAGGTTATTAAACAGAAACATAATCGCTGCTGGAAACAGCAGGTTGAGCAACATGGGATGATCTTCCTGAAGATTCGTATGTAGCGTTTCAATACCAACATCCTTAATCACCAGGAAGGCAATCAGGATAACGCCAAGCAGAATAATAATGGTCTGAATAAAATCAGTGGCAATGACCGCCCGTAACCCGCCCAGCAATGTATATGACACACACACCAGTAATATGATGCTCATCCCGAGGTGATAATCCAGCCCACTCAGGGCATTGACCAGAATGCCGCCGGCCATTCCCAAACTGATGAGCCAGCCCAGGGCATAAAATAGTGAAATCAGCAGGAACACACGCCATGCAGTTTTCCCATAGCGTTTTCGAATAAAATCGCCGGAAGTAAAGCCATGGGGCAGCAGGGTTTTAATCCTTTTGGCCAATGGTGCAAACAGCAACAAGCCGACCGCGCCCAGTGAATAACCCACCATGCCCCAGACGCCAAGCTGATAGGTCAGTTGGGGTGCAGTCATTGTGGTATTACTGGTGACCCAGGTGGCCATGGCGGTAGCAGAAGCAAAAGCCAGCCCGACATTGCGACCCGCCAGCATGTAGTCATCGAGAGACTCGTTTTTTCTGCCAAGCCACCAGCCAAATACAATCCACAGCACACCAAAGAACAGGAGGATTATAAAAGCCGTTGTGGGAGACAAGGCACTAGCTGGCATTGGCTTTCTCCCCGGCGTTACTGTTCCCCGTAACGGACATACTCCGGTTACCCTTGATAATGGTGACCACAAGAATCAGGAACAGAACCAGGCCAACAAGGAAGAAAGCCACTGCCCGCTGCAGGCTGTGATGGGCAACCTCGACGACCAGAACGTCGCTGAAAGAAGACTGTCCGGAATGAATGGCACGAAAATAATACTCACCATCATCAAGCCCGGTAATGGTGATACTGCCATTTTTCGGCAGATTGAATTCACGGCTAATCGTGGTGCCGAAATTTTCTGAAGGGGATTGTTGAAGTATTACAGGCGCGTCAGATTCAGACACCGAGGTCCAGCTGATAACAAAGTAGCCTTCCGTGGAGAGCGTGGTATCTGAGGATAACGAAATATCAGCAGCCCACACTGGCGCCTTGGTCAACAAAAGCGTCAACCAAAACAAAATCCTGCATATCGTAGCTCTTTGCCTGGAGCGGATAAGTCCTCCCTTTTTCCCATCTGAAATTTTATTTATATAAAAACTAAATCATAACAATGCCTTAACAGGCTAAGTTATGATTTAGTGAGTAATTCAGATTGGGAATTGGATAGTGCCGAAAAGACCGCTAATAATACAGAAATGTAACTAATAAGTCTATTTGGAGCGGCAAGCGGTATAGATAATGCTCTATTTATTTCATTGGCAAAACTTCTATAGGTATAGCTGACAAGCACAAATCCATAGTTATATTTTTTTGAAAAATAATGCCGTACAGCACCAAAATAGTAATAAAAACTGAAATAATTTTTTACATCAATAAATTCAAATAGAGTTACCTATAATAGTAAGCGATTGGATTAGGGGATGTTTACAATACTTTAATCGCCTTTCTAAAGTAGAGCATTAAAACGCTATAACATCAATTTAAGGCAAGCCGAGACAACTAACACCGCATTATGGGGTGGCTGGAACGAAGTGGAAACCGTCCCAGCCAGCTTGCTGGCGATATGAATGCTTTGTTATGCATTGGCTGAAAATTTTCGTTGTAACCATCCAATAATAATTGAGCTAACTTCTTCATTTTTTTCTTCTTGAGCAAAATGCCCGGAACCGGTTAGTTCAATTTTTTCCAGGTCTGCAATATAAGCTTCCATATCAACATTTAAGCCATCTTGATTTATAGGGTCCTGTTCTGGCCAAATATACAAATAAGGGACATCAACACCCCAATGCAACTCCCGATCATCAAATTCCTTAATCGTAGCTTCTATTGCTCGATACCAATTAATGCCGCCTCCAAAGCCTGTACTTTCAAATGTCTTTGCATAGTAGCGCAGTGCCTTCTCGTCAATAAACAATTCCCGTGATGAGTCATCATTTAAAATCATGTTGACCAAATCAATTTTTCTTTCTGGGGCATTCTCAGGCAGCGTTACCAAGTGTGACGCTGTAAAGTAGCTTTTCCTGAAAAGTAGCATGAAAAGCTCTCTGGGATGTGAATTTAAGAATTCTTCAGTTTCATAAAGTTGTATAAATTGATTGAACCCTGGCTTATCCAGCAAGTCATTTCCAGGCAGGTTTGGATAGGGCAAGTCAGGAGGACGCTGATTATTATGGGCGCCGATGCCTATCACGCCCAAACATCGTTCAGGGTACAACAGTGGCATTGTATCTACTACATACCCTCCCCAGTCATGCCCACAAAATATGGCCTTATCAAGTCCCATCGCATCCATCATGCCGACCAGGTCATCACAGATGGTGCCAGTAGTGTAGCCTTCAATAGTTAATGGTCTATCGGATAAGCCGTACCCTCTTAGATCTGGAGCAATAGCATGATAACCATTGCTGGCGACCGCATGAAACTGATGCCGCCATGAAAAGGCCAGCTCCGGGAAGCCATGGCAAAAAATGACGGGAATGCCTGCTCCTGCCTCATACACCCCCATGCTAATGCCATTAGTATCAATCATTTGGGGACTCGGCATACCAGGAGCCGGTAAAACCTTCCTTTCAGTGGAGAAGGTGCATCCTGGCAGGCTCAATGTAATGGGAGCTGAGGACATAAGTTTTACTATTGTTCTTCTATCCATGAGGCACCTGATGAAGATAGATATCTAGTGTAAAGATGGATTCAACTAGTATGCATAACGCCCAGCTAAGCCGTCGGAACGGAGTTGCTTTTTTGTGAGAGCGTAGCTTAAGAGCACAAAACGAGCAACGCAATGAAGGTCTGCTTGAGCTGCTTGTTAGGCGTCATCTAGATCGACTATATATATAACAATCTCTTGGCTCTGGAGAACGGTTGGGATGAATCATCCACCTTGATAAACAACCTTCTTTAGTAAACTTAGCTTTTTCAAGGACTCGAGCAGATCCGATGTTCTCGATATCACATACAGCCCCAACACGATAGATGTCAGGTTGATCAAGCAACCATTCTGCAACACAGTTTGCTGCTTGAGTCATGTAACCTTTTTTCCAATACCTTTTGCTCAGTACATAACCAATATCTACTTTATAGCCATTTAACCTTGCTCCTATCATACCGATAGCCTTCCTTTCACCTTTTAACAAAATAAGCCAGAGCAATGTCTCCCCTGATTTAATTTGATCTATGACTGTTTGAAGAAACCCTTCTACAGAAGAAATGCTTTTATGAGGTGACCAAGTTAGATAAAGAGTCGCCTCAGGATCAGATGCATAGTTCTCAAATATCTGAGGAGCATCTTCAATAGTAGGTTTTCTCAAAACCAAATCGTCAGTATGTAAAGTGGTAATCATAAACTCTGAACAATCTCACTTGTTGGCTAATGCTTCGGTAAGGAGCGCAAAATGCGCAACATTTATGCGCCCCAACCGAAGGCGACTTTACCGATTTGTTATGTGTTGTTTTGATCATTAATTGATGAGAACTTATCAAGTAAATCGAAATATGTGGTCAATTCACTTTCTGATAATAATATATCTACTACCTTAACAAACTCAGGATTAATCCCTAACCGGCCGATCGAGTACCACCATTCTCTAGTTTTTTGTGTGCCTAGATGTATGGCTATTACTTCGTGGTACGTTTTATAGACTTCCTCTTCAATTACACCATCTTTAAATTGGAGCCACTCCCATTCTCGTTGGCGCATGGACAAAGTTAGAAAATAGTGCAAAGTTATTAACTCGACTTTACTTGGTTTAGAACTTCTAAATGCTTTTAATAATTCTGGATCAGCGGCTAATTTGTATAGACCAGCTATATCGTGTTCCATCATTGACTGCTGAACTTGGAGTTTTGCAAGGATATTTCCTTGCTTCACTTGTTTCGCCAAATATACAAGAGTAACAAATACAGCTATTGCTGCTAAAAAACTGCCTAACGCACCTAAATCATTTATTGTCATAATTGCTCATTATTAGTATCAATAAAACTATACTTATTGTTTAGTACTGAATTCCTCTAGACACATAACGTCCAGGCTTGGCGGCGCAACGGAGCGCTAGCGTAGGTGCGTCCGACAACAGCCGCTTGTTACGTGTCATGACTGCCGGAAACTAGGTGAATAATATTCGATGGGCTAGAAATCCAGAATGCCTTAAATCCATCTGGAAGCGGCTCGATCTCATCCCTACGATGACAGCCTTGCTCTTTAAGGTATTCAGCAGCCTTGCCGATATCACTAGTGACGACTTCTAACCATATTTCCGACTGACTCAAGTTCGACACGCAATCTAGCCAAAGCACTTTATCGCCAAACTCAAATTTCGGGGTGTCGTGCGCGCCACTTCCAGTAATTTCTTTGAATCGCAAAACTTCTCGGTAAAAACGGACGGTATCTTCGTACTCGTGCACAGGGATTTTCATTGCAATGTTTTGGCCTGGCTCAAATTCCAAGTCCATGGTCAGATCCTCGCCTAGGTGAACACGTAACGCCCTTGTTAATGGGCAAGTGGCGCAGCCACCTGTCCTAGAGCCCCAAAGGGGCGATTGAACTGATTGTTACGCGTTCTGATTCAAAATGTTTCGCTAGCTGTGTGGTAAATCTTCAAATTCTTGCTTCCGTGACTCGAACCATGACTGCATATCCTCAGGATTCTTCATAAGCTCCTGCATTTTCTGCATAGCTTCTAAATGATCCTTATCCTGCTGCTGATACATTTGCATGCCATGTTGCTTGCTGAGCTCCGCCATCTCATCAAATGTTTCTGCGTGAAACTCTTCATAACACGCACCGCCGAGTTGCTTACAGGTCATTGTTTTCATAAATTTCTCCTACCTAACAGGCTTCTTGTACACGTAACGTCCTTGAACAGCGGCAACTACGGAGTAGTTGTCCGACTGGTTTAGCTTGTTAGTTGCTTTTGTATACATTTGATCTATGACTTACTTTAACTACCTGAACTATCAGTTTTGAGTCTTGGATTTCATAAATAATTCTATATAGACCAACTCTTACCCTGTATCGTTCTTGGGCGGATAATTTCGCGCAACCATCGCCTCTGGGGTCATTGGCGAGTTCATCAATTCTGGCCAGTATGCGCTTAACTTCTATTTTGGCGATTTTTCGTAATTCTTTAGCAACAGACTTTTTGAAAGTTATTTTATATTTTGCCATGCTTCTTTAAATCTTTTAGCAGGGCTTCATAAGATATTTCAGGCTCTTTAGCTCTTTCATCAAAAGCACCCAAATCCTCCTGGTCTTCGGCCAATTGCATTCTCAATGCTTCATCTACTATTTCAGAAAGCGATAAATGGGAAGACGCGGCTTTAATTCGTAAAGCCTGGTGAATTGCGGGATCGAAATAAACGGTAGAC
>CBFICR010000006.1:0-78626 GCA_965661105.1 Pseudohongiellaceae bacterium
CGCGCAATCAAGGTGTATAAATCAGGGCGCCAGCAGAAAACTTTTTTTTAAAATATTTCCATGAAATATTTTCTTAAAAAATGTTTCTACAACGTCGATAGCTTCCCTATCAAAACATCCTTGTTTGGACTTTCAAAATCATTTTTCACCAAGGGACAAACAGTCTAATTGAAAGATTCACAGAAGGATAGTCATTGAATACTCTTGTACAGGTTTTGAATTTCATATTACAAGATATTGTGTTTACCGTTAAGCGAAAACACAAGGAACCTTAATCAGTACCTGAATCTAATTGAACGTATTGCCAATTCAGAAACGGGTTTAAATTTTTTGTTTAATAGAAGTAACTTTGTTCTAATGTGGGCAATCTGAACAATGCTATTTCGACTGTCGCAACCTCCACTTACATCCAGAAATAATTATTTAAAAAATGACTCAACATACTCAGAACTCCATTCTTTGGTTTAAAGACATCTCCCTTGCTGATCGTCCTCTCGTTGGTGGTAAAGGCGGCAGCCTCGGTGAATTATGCAGTGCCGGCATCAGCGTACCAAATGGCTACGTGGTGACTACCGAAGCGTTTAAAGCCTATCTTGATATCCTTGATGCTGAGCATGGTATTCGTCAGAAAATTGCCGCTCTGGACCCGGACGATGTGACGACCCTGAACGCCGTCACCAGTGACATGCGTGCCCTGATGGAAAAGTCATCACCACCCGAATCGCTAACTCAACTCATCACTGGCGCCTATCGCGATCTGGGGGACAATATACCGGTGGCTGTACGTTCCAGTGCGACCAGTGAAGACAGCGAGGAGGCCAGTTTTGCAGGACTGCAGGACACCTATTTATGGCAAAAAGGCGAAGCTCAACTGCTGGATGCTGTGCGCCGCTGCTGGGCCAGCCTTTATAACCCTGAGTCTGTTGCCTATCGTTTGCGGCTGGATATCCCCGAGGATGACCTGGCCATGGCCGTCGTTGTGCAAACCATGGTGAATTCGCGCTGTTCCGGTGTCATGTTTACCCGCAGCCCCACTACCGGTGATAAATCTGTTGTCACGATCGAAGGCAGCTGGGGACTGGGTTCCAGTATCGTCAGTGGCGAAGTCACCCCGGACAAATTTGTCGTCAACAAAATCACCAGTGAAATCACCGCAAAAAATATAGCCCCCAAGGCTATTGAACATCTACCGGACGAGAATGGCGGAATCATTGAACGGCCCGTTGAAGAAGCCCGTCAGGTGGTTTCCTGTCTCAGCGATGAGGAAATCAGGGAGCTGACCGCTGTTGGTCGCCGCGTGGAAAAACATTATGGCAGTCCCCAGGATATTGAATGGGCTTTATCCCATGAATCTGATGACAGTCCCGATAACGTAAATAAAAAGACCCGTGTACTGCTTCTGCAAAGTCGTCCGGAAACCGTTTGGGCAACAAAAGATAAGGCCCCGGTGGCCAAACCAGCGGCCAAAGCCTATGACCATATTTTCAATGTAATGGGCGCCCAATTAATCAAGGACAAAGAAAGTAAATGAGTCTAAGTCACAAAGATGTACAGGAAATTCTGCGCTTACTGGAAGAAACTGACTACCGGGAATTGACTCTCGAAACCGAGCACTTCACCCTGAAGTTACAGCAGGATGAAGCAGGCTGGACGCAGCAGGCAAATACCGTGGCAAGTGACAAAACTCCGGTCACCAGTGCCGTTGCCAGTAGCGCAGAGAGCAGCTCAGTTGAAGCTGCTGCTACGGAAGAAGGTCTGCTGGATATTCGTGCCCCCATGGTAGGCACTTTCTATAATGCGCCAAAACCCGGTGCCGCCCCATTTGTAGAAATTGGTTCCAGTGTTAATCAGGACTCTGTCATCGCCATCATTGAAGTGATGAAGCTGATGAATTCCATTCCTGCCGGTCTCAACGGTGAGATCGTTGAAATTCTTATTGAAGATGCCCAGTTTGTAGAAAAGGGACAGCTGTTAATGCGAGTCAGACCCTCTTGATGACTGCAGTGAAACCGATTAACCGCTTGTTGATAGCTAACCGCGGTGAAATTGCGGTACGTATTATTCGAACCTGTCAGACGCTGGGCATTGAAACGGTGCTGGCGGCATCCGCTGCAGACCTGGATTGTGTCCCTGCACGCATGGCAGACCAGGTCATAAAAATTGGCCCACCTCCTTCCCTGCAAAGTTATCTCAATGTAGATGCTGTGCTGCAGGCTGCTCTGCAGACCAGCGCCGATGCTATTCATCCCGGCTATGGCTTTCTCTCGGAAAATGCCTCGCTTGCCAAGGCTTGCAACGACAACAACATTCTCTTTATTGGTCCCACTGTCAGCCAGCTAAACGCCATTGGTGACAAGCTCAAAGCTCGCGAGAATGCTGTGGCAGCAAACCTGCCCATCGTGCCCGGTGGCTCAGTGAATAACCCCCGGGAAGCTGAAAAGCTTGCCGCAGAAATCGGCTATCCGGTACTAATCAAGGCCGTTGGCGGTGGTGGTGGTCGTGGTATGCAGGTTGTACATGATGTTGCTGACCTCGCCAAAACCATGACCCTGGCGCGCGCAGAAGCCGAAAATGCCTTTAATGATGACCGCATTTACCTGGAATGCTTTGTCGCCAGCGGACGCCATGTGGAAGTTCAGGTGCTGGGCGATGGCAAACAGGTCATCCATTTGGGCACCCGTGACTGCTCCATTCAGCGACGCTATCAGAAACTGGTGGAAGAAGCGCCAGCCCCCTGTCTCAACGACGATTTACGCGAAGAAATGCAAAGTGCTGCTGTGGCTTTCGCGCAACACCTGGATTATCAGGGCGCCGGCACCGTCGAGTTCCTGGTCGATGTCGAGCGAAACAGTTTTTATTTTCTGGAAATGAATGCCCGCATTCAGGTGGAACATCCCGTCACTGAGGCCATTACCGGTCTCGATCTCGTTGCCCAGCAAATACGTGTTGCTGAAGGTCGCCCCCTGGGCATAAGCCAGGACGAGGTTATTTTCAACGGCCATGCTATTGAATGCCGACTCAACGCGGAAGACTGCCAGAATGATTTTCAGCCCAGCCCCGGCAAAGTCACCATTGCACAGTTTCCTGCCGGGCCCGGCATCAGAATAGATACCCATATAGAAAGCGGCATCACGGTACCGCCTTATTACGATTCCCTGCTGGGCAAGCTGATTGTCTGGGGCAAGGATCGCAGTGAAGCCATAGCACGCCTGCAACATGCGCTGGCGTTGTGTCATCTCGAAGGGGTGGAAAGCAATATCGTATTACACCAGGCTATTCTGGCAACTCAGGAATTTATTGAAGGCGGCGTGGACACGCGTTTTTTAAAGCAAATGCTGGATACCACAAGTGCGGGAGAACTTGCCAATGGCTAATATAAAACTGGTGGATGTGAGTATCCGTGACGGCAACCAATGCATGTGGAGCATGACCGGCATGGGCACCCACCAGATGATGCAGGCAGCACCGCTGATGGAACGGGTTGGCTTTCGCGCCATCGACTTTACCTCAAGTACCCATATGGCCGTCGGCGTGCGCTATCACCAGGATGATCCATGGCAACGTATTCGTCTGATGCATCAGGCCCTGCCCAATGTGCCACTCCAGTTTATCTCCACCGGCTTTCGTTTTATTTCCTGGGAAACCGCCGATCATGATTTCATGCGGCTGGCCTACAGAACCCTGATGAAAAATGGCATCGGCCGCTTTGTCCTGCTTGATCCCATGCATGACATGGATGCCCTGATGCAGGTGGCACGTATTGTGAAAGAGGAAGGTGATGCCGAAAACATGGCCGCGCTGACCTATACCCTGAGCGATGTGCACGACGATGCCTTTTACGCCAACTGCGCCAGGCAGATCGCCGCCTCCGGTGATTTCGACCTGCTTTATATCAAGGATCCTTCCGGACTGCTGACCTCGGAACGGGCACGCACCCTGATCCCCGCGGTGAAAAAGGAAATTGGCAACCTGCCGCTGGAACTGCATTCCCATTGCACTATCGGCCTTTCCCAGTTCAACTATATGGTGGGTGCCGAGCTGGGCATTGATGCGCTGCATGTGGCGATCGGCCCGCTCGCCCATGGCTCATCCTTACCCTGCGCTACACAAACCATTGCCAATCTGAAAACCCACGGCCACACTGTGGATGTTAATGAAACCGCGCTGAAACAACTGGAAGACTACTATTTCGGATTGGCAAAAGCCGAAGGCCTGGCGGTAGGTAAACCTCAGGCTTACGATGCTTCCTATTTGCGCCATCAGGTAGCCGGTGGCGTGTTGACCACAACGCGCAGACAACTGGCTGAGTTAAAGCTGGAACACAAGTTTGACGAGGTTATGGCTGAAGTGGAACGAGTCAGGGCAGAACTGGGCTCACCCATTATGGTGACCCCCTTTCCCCAGATCGTGACAACCCAGGCCATGTTCAACGTGATGGGTGACGGCCGCTATGAACAGATTCCTGATCAGGCCATACGTTATGTGCTGGGACGCTTTGGGCGCCCTACTGCCCCGGTGGATCAAAATGTACTTGACCGGATTATGTCACTGCCGCGCACCAGGGAAATTGAAAAAGAACCAATTACCATGACACTGAAAGACAGACGTAAGCAGTTTTCAAAACGCATGTCCGATGAAGAGTTCTTATTGCGCGCGGTAATGCCGGTGGATCAGGTGGATGCCATGCGCACCCGCTCAGCCGATGAGTTGCACTACAACCCGGCTATTTCACCAGTGCTGCAGCTATTGAAAGGCCTGCATCACGCCAAAGGCAAAAAATCACCCGCGAATTTTTCTGTCAGCCAGAAAAACTTCAAGCTGACATTAAACCGCTAGCCAATACCGGTATTGCCCGGGATAGCTTAAAACACCATTTAGTAATGCAGCGCAGGATGCGGCTGCATCCGATGAGGTACACCAATGAAAATTTTTGTCATCTCCCTGCTGTTATTGTTCGGCCTGCCAGCATCACTTCATGCACAAACCAATGCCGAGGCCCAGGCCGCTGCAGTGTTTGAAAAGTTTCTGGATGCTATGACCAATACCGATATGGAAACCGTCACCAGCCTGTTTTCTGAAGACGCCCTGTTCTGGGGAACCGGGTCGCAATCCCTGGTTACAGATCCTGCTGGAGTCGCATTATATTTCGAACCGGTTGGACGCAACCCGCCGGGACAGACCATTGCACGCGCCCGGGACTATGAGAGTGTCGAGATAGCCAACAATCTGGTGGCCATTTCAGGCATTTGGGAAGTGGTTCCGAGCGGTCAGAGCGAAGGGACGCCGTTGCGGGTAAGCATGGTGCTAGCCCTGCGCAACGGCGCCTGGAAAATTATCCAGTTTCATAATTCCGCGGTTCCCCAATAGGGAAACCAGGGGGTGGTTCTGTTAGTCTGCGACCGCCTCTATCCTGAGGACAACACCATCATCCTCATCGGTGAGCAGGTAAAGTCTGCCATCGGGGCCCTGTTTCACATCCCGAATGCGCTGCCTTAAATCAGAGAGCAGTGACTCGCGACGAATTTCTTCCATATTGTCATTAAATTTGATGCGATGCAGTTGCCCGGTCCCGGGTATCTGTCCTTCCTGCATACCACCGACAAACAGATCACCCTGCCAGCGTGGAAATTCATCACCGGTATAAAAGGTCAGACCGGTCACTGAAATACCCGGCATCCAGAATGCCATCGGGTTACGCGCACCTTCCATCTGGAAACTCTGGCTATGCCAGCCACCGCCATAGGAGATACCAAAACTGACCAGGGGCCAGCCGTAATTGCCACCAGGCACAACCCGATTAACCTCATCACCACCATTGGGGCCCATCTCGGTATTCCAGATTTCCCCGGTTTCCTGATTCAGGGTCAGGCCGGTAGGAGTACGGTGGCCGTAACTGTAAATTTCCGGCAGGAACCCTTCACGGCCCACGAATGGATTATCATCGGGTATATTGCCTTCGGGAGTCAGCCGCAAAATTTTGCCTTTATGGCTCATGGTTTCAAAACTGTTTGAGTCATCCGTGGTGACATAAACCCCGACGTACAACATATCATCTGCACCAAATAACAGGCGCACGCCATTGGTGGTGCCTTCCTGGGCAACAAAGATATCACGGGTGTCCTGAATATTGGTGCCATCCCAACGTCCCCGTGCCACGGCAATAGCTTCCTTGCCAGCGGGTAATTTCTTGTTATAACTCATGTAGATATAGGGTTCATTGGCAAAATCGGGATGAGTCGTGATATCCAGCAATCCCTTGTACTTACTCACCATGATATCGGTGGGGGCGCCCTGAACAGGCTCCTCTATCAATTCGTCATTAATGATGCGGCGAATACGTCCAACATTCTTTTCTGTCACCAGGGCGCTGCCATCAGGCAGCCAGGTAATGCTCCAGGGGTGAATCAGGCCACGGGCAATAACCCTGACCCGAATATCGGTACCCTCCGCGGTATCGTAATAAAAAGGCCCTGTACCGACTGCATCAATATGCAAGCCGTCCGGGCTTGCGGGCGCGTTTTCAGCCGCCATAAGCCCATGCTGAAAAAATAGTGAAAATAATAGTGATAGAAAAAGCGTACCGTTAGAACGCCAGATATTGGTGATTTTCATTCCCCTTTCCCCCAACCTGTAACCCAGGTAATTGAAGTGCCTGTTTGATATAACCGGAACAATTTTACACACTTCCGGCTCACAGACCAGAGGGGCAGGAAAGAGCCAACCAGGCTAATGCGTGGATGAAGTTATTACAGCGGAGCGCTGAAAAAATCAAAAAACAGGGTCATGATGACCGAACAGATCACCAGGGTGAACAGCATCACCGGTGTACCCTTACGAAACCAAACCGCCGGGGTAATGGCATAATCCGGATTCCCCGAATCCTTCGCCAGCTTTTCACTGATGGTGACAATGAATACGTTAGCTGTAGAGCCCAGATGCGTGCCATTACCTCCCATTCCCACGCCGGCTGCAAGCGCCCACCAGAGCGGAGCCACATTAATACCCTGGGCTTCCATGCCCAGAATGATGGGAATCATCGCAGCCGTGAACGGAATATTGTCGATCATGGCGGAAAGCACTGCCGCCAGCCACATCAACATAATTGAGGCGGTCAGCAAATCCTTCTGTACGAACGGCACAATGAACTGGCCGATGAATTGCAAAAACTGACTATGCTCAACACCGCCGATCAGGATAAAAAGAGACATGAAAAATACCAGCAAGGTAATTTCCACTTCAGAAAAATAATCGTCCATTTCTATATTGCTACCCAGGAATACCAACGCGGTAAGTCCCAGTGCAGCCACAAACCAGGGTTCCCAGTGCAGGTCATCATGGAGAATGAAACCCACTACCATTGCAGCCAGAATCGCCAGTGCCATTTTCCAGGTTCTGGGATCAGCAATTTCCTCTTTCTCACTGAATTCCGGCATGACCGGTTTCTCGGCAAGCTCTTTCCTGAATAAGTATTTGAGAAGAAACAGGGTACCAACCCATGCCACAAAAACAATGAAGCCCATGTGCATAAAAAAGGTATTGAAATCGATACCGGCAGCAGAACCTATCATCAGATTGGGAGGGTCACCTACCAGTGTCGCCACACCGCCGGTATCCGACAGCAAGGCTGCTGCCAGCAGAAAAGGAATTGGGTTGACCCTCAGGGCCTGACAAATAAGGATAATCAGCGGACCAAAGATAACAACCGTGGTGACATTATCCAGCAGCAGGGAAAGCACCGTTACCAGAGTTCCCATCATCACCAGCAGCAAAAACAAACGTCCCTGGCTTAGGTCTGCAATTGTATAGGCAAGGTACTGGAAACCACCGGTGGGAATCATGATTGACACGATAGTCATCATGGCACCGAGCAGGAATACTACATTCCAGTCGATGGCTTCTATGGCCAGTTCGGGATTGTAAAAGCCATAAAACTGGCCACACAAGACCATGGCACCCGCCCCTGCCAGGGCAAATTTGGCGCGGTGAAAGCCATGCACTCCTTCAGTAAAAATACCGACAAAAGTAACAGCCAAAATAATTCCTGACGCCAACATGGCGTTATTCCACAGCAAAGGCTCCATTGCGACCTCCGGGGGTACAACCAGGAAAGCGACGTAATATAAGTCCGCGTCTTAAGGAATAGATAGCTGAATGTATTAATCGTTTCCGGAAATTTTAAAGGCTGAAAAGCCCCACCACTTTCTATAAAATACCGAAATACTTTCTATTATCATTAGCAAACCTTACCAAAACCTTACATCAAGCTTACAAAGGGCTCTGTGCAGTAAGAAATTTCATGCTGAAATTTTCTCTGTCCTTGATTCCGAACTTTTATTCTCAATCTGAAAGGCAAATTTAATGCGACTGGATTCAATCAAAATCGGCGACAACCCACCGGAAGATATCAATGTCATTATTGAAGTACCCATTGGCGGGCAGCCAATCAAGTATGAACTGGACAAGGAATCCGGCACCCTTGTAGTGGACCGTTTTCTCTATACACCGATGACCTATCCCGGGAATTACGGCTTTGTGCCACACACCCTCTCTGATGATGGTGACCCCATAGATGTGCTGGTATGCAATACCCGTCCGTTAATCTCTGGCTGTGTGATTAATGTACGTCCGATAGGCGTGCTGATCATGGAGGATAATGGCGGCATGGATGAAAAGATTATTTCTGTGCCCTCACCACACCTGACGCGACGCTATGAAAATATCTACAATTACACCGATTTACCGGAAATCACCATGAACCAGATCGAGCACTTCTTTGAGCACTACAAGGATCTTGAACCCGGTAAATGGGTAAAAATCGGGGGCTGGTTCGATGCAGAAAAGGCCCGTGAACTAATACAGGAAGCTATCGATCGGGCCAAAAAATAAAGCCTGAACAACATCAGTAAAAAACGGGCAATTAATCGCTTTCAGGAACACCCAGTTCTTCACCTGCAATGGGTAATGTCTCAATAATTACCTGACCGACGCGCAGATCTTCAATATCCTGAATAGTCAGCCTGAAATTATCGATTTCTATGATATCGCCCGGTGCCGGCATACGTTCCAGCTGATTCATTAACAGACCTGACAAACTATTGGCCTCTTCTTCGGTCGGCACTACCAGGCCCACAACTTTTTCAATATCGCCCAGGGATGCCAGACCATCAGCCTGCCATTTCCCTTCTTCCAGGAGCGTAATAGGCATGGTGGACTCCGCAGCATCGGTTTCGTCCTCGATTTCACCGACGATCTCTTCCAGCAAATCTTCCAGGGTAATGATGCCAAGGAACTTGCCATATTCATCAATCACAAAAGCCATATGGGCACGATTACTGCGCATATCCTCGAACAGGGTTGAGACGCGTTGTGATTCAGGCACTACCATGGGTTGTCTGCAAAAACGGCGCAAGTCACTCCAGGGTTTTTCCTCACCATCCAGCATGGCTGAATAGAGATCATTAGTCAGTAACATGCCTACTATTTCATTATCCCTGCCACCATCGACGACCGGAAACCTTGAATGCCCCCCTTCGCGGATTTTTTTCAGGTTTTCTTCTTCGGGGTCGGTAATATCCAGCAGATCCACTGAATTTGCCGGAATCATCACCCTGCCGATATGACGCTGATCGAATTCAAACAGGTTATTCAGCATATTGGCTTTGTCATATTCCAGCGCGCCATGTTCCTGCGAGGTGGCAACCATGCCCTTGAACTCGTCACTGCTGAAAACTTCAGCATGGGTCGCTTCTTCCACCCCAAAAAGAGCCAGTAATGAACCTGAAGACCAGTTCAGTATCCAGTTCAGCGGGTAAACCAGCATATAAGTGAAATGTAACGGATAGGAAATCCACACCGACACCACCTCAGCCTTGCGAATTGCAAAAGTTTTTGGCACCTGCTCTCCGATGACAATATGCAGAGAGGAGAAAATCAGGAAGCCGGTAATAAACGCCGTAGTATGAAGAATGGAATCAGGAACGCCGGCCCAATGGAACATGGGTTCCAGTAATGCTGCTACCGCGGGTTCACCGACCCAGCCAAGACCCAGGGAAGCCATGGTAATACCAAGCTGGCAGGCAGCAAGATAGGCTTCCAGATGGGACTGTATTCTCACGGTCAGCTTGGCTGCGGAACTACCGCTATTGGCCAACGCTTCTATGCGAAAACCCCGGGCTTTCACCAGGGCGAACTCGGCGGCTACAAAAAAACCATTGGCGACGAGTAAAATAACGACGGCAATCAGACTACCTGATAGATTCACTTTTTATCCTGCTTTCAGTTAATTAGGGTTACGCTGCCCCACCTCGATCAGGTCGGGAGGCGTATTGTACATTTTACTACGTGTTTTAATAGTAACTGTAGCATGCCAGCCCGAACATAAAGGAGCATAAACAATTGATCAATCAGTGATTTTTCTCGAAACAGCCTCAATCGCGCTGCTAAAACTCCTGTTTCTGCTGTAATGAAAAACCTTAACGAACAAAGTATAGTACCGGGCTGAATTTACCGCTGGAAAAACCTGCTCAATGACAAATCAAATTAATAAGAAACTGGCCCAGGTGAAAGGCTTTGTTTTCGATATGGATGGCACACTGATCCTTGGTGACAAGAAAAACAACAATATGGCAATGCTGCCGGGTGCAGCAGACTTTATCAATCTGTTAAAGGATAAAGACATTCCCTATGTGGTAATGACCAATGGTACCGCACGCTCCCCTTCTGACTATGTGAAGGTGCTCAGCGATGCCGGTATTCCCATGAATGAAAACACCATGATGACGCCCAGCAGCGTGGCTGCTGACTATCTGGTCAAACAAGGCTACAAACGCATCATGGTTCTGGGCTGTCCCGGCGTGTGGGAGCCTCTGGCTGATCTTGGCCTTGAGATAGTCTTGTCGAGTATTGAAAATCCTGGTCCGGTAGATGCTGTCTACATTGGCTGGTACCGCGAATTTGGTTTCAAGGATATTGAAAATGCCTGGCTGGCAATCAGGGATGGCGCAGAATTATATACTGCCTCCGATGTGCCTTTCTTTGCCACCGCCAATGGTCCCGGCATCGGCACTTCCTGCGCCCTGGCAGCGGCGCTGAAACCCTTGACGGGCAAAGACGCCATCGTGCTTGGCAAACCCTCCTCCCATGCCATTGAAAGTGCGGCACGGCATTTGGGTCTTGAGGTAAGCGAGATCGCCGTGGTCGGTGATGACGCCGACCTGGAAGTGCCCATGGCAAAAAATAACGGCGCACTGGCGATCTATGTGCATACCGGCACCGGAGGCCCTGATGCTTTCGACAATCGTCCGCAGGCGACCTGGCCGGATATCTCCGTTACCAATGTGGGTGAACTGATGGCACTTTACCAGGACAGTGAATAAGCCTGTCCCCAAGAATCCTCAAAGAGTAGTACTGGTTAACCCGACCAAGTACCTGGGTAACCTGTTGCTCGCCGGTGGCTTGATGCAGGCTTACACCGATTACTGCCGGGCTCAGGGCATTCAACTGAAAATAGTGATTGATGAAGGCTTCCGGACTCTTTGTGAAAACGCTTTCCCCACTGATACCCTGATCTTTTTTCCGCGCAGGGAAATAAGCCAGGCTGGCCTGTTGAAAAAAATTTCCCTGTACCGCGACTGCCTGAATGAGATCCGGTCATTCAAAGCGGACATTGCCTTCAATATTGAAGAAGACTCCGCCACGAGCCATCTGACCCGACTTTCCGGGGCATCCTATAAGCTTGGCTGTAGCGCTACACGCCATCGAGGTGGTTACGATGCTGTAATTCCGGTGCAGTTTGAAAACCGCGAGCCTGGACGAAGTCATCGCTGGTACAGCTATTTTGATGTGTTTGCCGCGCTTGGACTGCCGGAACCCGAAAAAAGCTACCTGGCCATGCGTCCTGGCAAACTGCCCGAGACTGTCACTCAGCAATTACAGCTGTCAGGCTGGAATCCTGCTCTCCCCACCATTGCCATTCATGCCGGCGCCACCAAGGAATACAAACGCTGGCCATTGGCCAATATGTCTGCCCTGCTGGAAAAAATAATTTCAGCCGGTTATCAGGCAGTGCTACTGGGTGCTGGAAGTGACGATCAAGCGGCCAATCAGGAAATACTGCGTCAACTAAAATCAAATTCAAGTCAGTCATCGGCTATTGATCTTTGCAACCAGTTGTCACTGGTGGCGCTGGCACAATTTCTGGACAGCTGCGCTTTAATGATCGGCAATGACAGCGGTCCGTTTCATCTCGGTTCAGCACTGGGCCTGCCCGGACTGGTGTTATTCGGGCCAACCAAGGATGATATCTGGGGACCACTTGGTCAACAAAGTACTATTGTGCGTGGAGACTTCCCCTGTGATCCTGCCTGCAACAAGGGGCATTGTTTGCACCAGCATCGTTGCCTGAAGGATATTACTGCGGAACAGGTTATGGAAAAGATAATGGAAAAACTTTCTGACTGATTTTTTATCAAGCTACCGGTTTTATACTGAAACTTTTCAATAAAAATTCAGTACTACTGCCCAAGCTGATTCTCAATACGAATCAGCTCTGCTTCCGCGGCAGCTTCCTCTGCGCTATAGGTGTCACCTTGAACGGCCTGTGACGCAGACACCTTACTCCCTTTTAAACCCCACTTGAAATCGAGCTTTTTGGTAATGGCTTCCTGGATCAATTCAACTGCAAGTTCCACGGGCGCTTCCCTGCTAATAAATCTTGAGGTAGAACCATGCTCCCTAAGCATGGCTTCCCATTGTGGCCGGCTGCCCGGAATCCTGACTAGTGCCGGCAATCGCGACCACGCCACATGGGTTCGATAATCCACCACCAGGTCGATTACCTGCTGATCATCCAGAGACTCATCGATCTCAAGTACCACCAGTACGGTTTCCTCATGCTCACGAAGCACGGTATCGGCTTTTTCCGAGGAATCAGCCATCATTACATCAAACCAGGACTCCTCCAGACCGTGGGCAAGACTGGTGGTATCGTCTGCAAGGTTACCCATTATCAGTATGCTGTTTTTCCTGCTGTTTTTACCGGTAGTCTCTGACAGTGCACTCAGGTCAGGGAATTTCCCCTGATATTCCTGGGTCAAACCAAGCCAGAATTGCTGACCAATAACACTGTAGGCTTCAGCCGCGGTGGTTTCACCGGCAATGATAAGTCGCGAAGCAGATAGCGTCATGGAGTTAAATGTCCCACGCATGGCTTCCTTGAACTTGATGATGTCCTGCTCACCACCCAGCAGGAGTTCACGCTGGGCCGGATTGATTTCTACCAGTTCTGCAACCACCGTTCTGCCTTTATAACCGGTGTAATCACATTGTTCACAACCCACTGCCCGATAGGCTTGATCCGACAGCGTTGCCTCGGCAAAAGCTGCCGCCACAGGATCAGGATTATCATCCAGCGGTGCCTTGCAGTGGGTACAAAGTTTGCGTAACAGACGTTGTGACATGATGCCGGTCAGGGACTCGGCAAGAATAACCGGGTTGATTCCCATATCCAGCAAACGCGGAATGGCGCTAAGAGAATCATTGGTATGCAGGGTGGAGAATACCAGGTGCCCTGTAAGCGCCGATTGCATGGCAATCTGTGCCGTTTCCTCATCACGAATTTCGCCAATCAAAATAATGTCCGGATCCTGGCGCAGGATGGCACGCAGGGCTCTGGCAAAGGTCATTCCTGCCTTATCATTGATTTCGGTCTGACTTAATCCTGCCATCTGGTATTCCACCGGATTTTCCACGGTCATGATGGAGATATCTTCGCGATTCATGCTACTGAGCAAAGAATACAGGGTAGTGGTCTTACCTGAGCCGGTAGGACCGCATACCAGGATGACACCCGAGGGACTGGCCGCCATCCGATTAAGGGTATGTATTTCATCCAGGGAAAAGCCGATCGCTGACAACTTGTAAACTGATTGCCTGTTGAGAAAACGCACCACCAGTTTTTCCAGGCGCCCCGTTACTGGCAACGTTGAAATACGCAGGTCGTATTCCCTGTCGCTGATTTCCAGCAGCATCCGCCCATCCTGGGGCACCATATTGTTGGTGGGATCCATGCCCCCCTTGGCCTTGAAATAGCGCACTATGGAATTGCCCACCAGTTCAGGCAGGATGACCAGGCGCTGCAGGTTTCCATCAACACGAATACGAACTACCGAGCCACCCACAAACGGCTGGATATGCATGTCAGAGGCATTTTTCTCCAGTGCCTTGATCATCAACTGACGTGCCAGACGGGGAATGGCACTGTCCGTGTTCTTATCATCAAGCAAGCCGGCTTTTTTCTTTTTCGCGCCTGGTGTCAGACTTTCGTACCCCATGGCAATGGCAATTTCGATATTGGAAGGAGACGCAATCACCAATCGGAAATGAGTTCCAAAAAGAAACCTCAGGTTATCCAGCAATTCATGATCAAGGGGATTAGCAATCGCCAGCACCGGTTCCTGACCCTCCATTCCAACAGGAACGACACAATATCTGTCAGCAATTTTTTTGGGGATTCGCCTGAGCAGTGATTCAATAGGGTCTATTTTGCCGGGGTGGCAAGGAAGCTGGGCAAGGCCCGCTACCTGCTCGGCGATGGTTTCGCCATCAAGTTTGAGCTGGCGTTCCACAAAATGCCACAGATCCATAATACTGGTATCAGCGGCAGGTTCAGCCATTCTTTGTTCAGGGTCATACTGCGCCTGGTATTTCTTAAAGAGACCAAATACTGCAGACCCCTCTGCACCGGAACCACCTGAAATATCTTTTTTTATCTCTGTTGCCATGAGTTCCTTATTGCCACCAGTGATCCATCTCGCGCTGAAATGAAAGCTACCTTACAACACCACTTACCACCAGCTCACCGGCCTCATTGATTTCCACGAAGACACCATTCATGCTGGTGCTGATAATGTAACTCTTGCCCACAATTTCATACCTGACGATCGCACCAAGTGCCGCGTTAGGCAGCACTGGTGGAAATATCTCATCCACCGTATTGGCATCCACCAGTCGTTTGGCTTCCCTCACCAATTCTGTCAGCTCGTTGGCGATGACCAGATTGTCAGGAACTTCGACACGATTGCCACTGTAAATATAATACGCCAGCCCAAAAAGCAGGAAAGGAATGATCAGGCCCGGGCGAATTTTCCGATGTCGCCGCGGTTTTATGTGGCTGATCTTTTCATCACTGGTCTGAAGCTGTGTTTCAGCATCACTGATCAGATCACTAATGTCATCATTTTTACTCATGCTGGCTTCCAATAAAGCTCAATAGTGCAAGGGGGCGTAAACAAGGAATTACGGAACAAAGGTTTTAATGCAGTCAGCTGCTGTATTGTCTGACAACCTGGCATTGAAGGCGATGATAGCACTGGTGGAAAATCCGGAAGCTACCATCCCTCTTTGGTCCAGTTCATCATGTGTGGCACGTGCCACACTCAGACCCAGGGGTCCCTCGCGGTCCAGGCTGGAGACCACAATAAAGACCGGATTGTAACCCCCTGCCACGTGGTTAGGCTGAAACCCCAGAGACAGCCTTGCATAATCCTCGCTGGTCTGAAATTTTCCACTGGCCCTTTCATACAGATCATTGCAACTCTCGTAGGGACCCTCTTCCAGGTCTGCACGCAGCCCAGTTCGCAAACCATCGAAAATCAGGATAAGTTCGGCGGCCCTGGCACGCTCCTGGTAGCCCTGATACATGGGCAGGGACACCGCGCCCAGCAAGGCAATAATGGCAATGACAGTCAGTATTTCCAGCAGTGAAAATCCGGAATTTCGGGCTGGTTTTATATTCTGTTGTTTCATAATTTTACCGTCAATATCACTAATCGCGCTTTAAGCTTTACGAAAAATCGTAGTATTAAAAAGTATACTTCAAGAAGATAAGCAACGGATTATAAAAGAAATTTACATAAAAAACCCGGTTTGCTATAGTTTCCGGCATACTCTATCTACCCCATTCACCTTTTTATATTTCCAAACATCCATACTTTTTCAGAGCATATATCATGACCTGCATCGAAGCCCGTAACAGGCTTACTTTTTCCAAAGGGTTCACTGTACTTGAACTGCTTACTGTGATCGCTGTTATTGGCGTGATGACCGCGATCGCCATACCTACCTACCAATACTTTATTCGTAAATCCCAAACCGCAGAAATCCTGCTCAGCTATGATGACATGCGACAAAGAGTTCAGACACTGTTAGCCCAGGGCTTGGTCAATGACTGTAGTGAACTTGCCAGCCAGCTGACGGTCAGCCTGGGCCATGAATATGCCAATCTCAGCCTGGGTTTTGATGCCGTCAACGGCCAGACTGGCCAGGGCTATTCCCCGGTGTTTCTGGTGTGTGCCAATGCCACCCAGCAAGGTGCTCTGGGCATGGAAATCGCACGCGCCGCCCATGATGAATTTGTCCTGACCAACACGGTGAGTCCCTTAGCCGTACTAACCGACAGCCTGGTGAGTTTTTCGGTCCCCATCGGCGATGGAACAGCAGCCTGCATGACACCGGTTCAGCAGGCAACCAGCACATCAGGTTGCGGCTCAGCTCCAGCACAATCTCAGCCCCAATCTCAGCCCCAAACTACCCAGCAAACGGCTCCGGCAGCTGCTGCCGGCCCGCCGGTACCCGCAGGAATGAAGGCTGGTACAACACCTCTGGCCCCCTGGGTGCCGGCAAATGCTGCACCCAGACAGATTGGCTCTGCCGGCGGTAGTCAAAGTCTAAACGTCAATATGCGGGGTTACGCCAATTTTCTGCGGGCTAGCAGTCCGGATCCAAGCGCCCCGGTACAGATTGTAGGCATACGCGTCGAAGGTGCGACAGCCTCAATGCCGCAAGCCGATGGTTTTGCTTCGGTCACGTTTGATGCCCCAGGTACTGGCAGAGCCCGGGTCTGGCTGACCCTTGACAATGGGCATGGCCAGAACGAGATCGAGGCCTATATCACTCGCTAACCGGACCATCAGCTGGAAAACAGGCTTGCACTGCCCAATACTACGGTGGCAAAGGTCAGTAGCAATTTTGTCAACTAATCATCTCTTGGACACAAGTCTGACCCCATGAACAAGGCAGGCCCAGCTGGCAAGCACTTCAGTCTCTGAATGCAGTGATCTCCAGCAAATGGTGCTCCCAGCCTGGGTCACGAATACGCCAATCTCAGTCTGGGTTTTGATGCCGTCAACGGCCAGACCGGCCAGGGTTATACCCCGGTATTTCTGGTCTGTGCCAGTAACGCCCAGCAAGGAGCGCTGGGGCTGGAATTCGCCCGCGCCGCCCATGATGAATTTGTCCTGACCAATACTGTCAGCCCGGGCGCTATGCTGACCGACTCCATCGTCAGCTTCTCCGTGCCACTGGATGATCCCGATGACGCAGCCTGCATGATCCCGTTGGTGCAGAGTGCCGTGGCAACCGGGTGTTCCAGCGCGCCGGCACAAACACCACCCGCCCAGGTTATCAGCCAGGCACCGGCAGCGGTCCCCTACGTGCCCCCCCAGAACCCGGCTCCTGTCGTCCAGACTGCGACACCCCAGCCCCCGAAGTGCTCAATGCCCTGGGCGGCGTAGCGCCAGCCCAGCAGCAGGAAGTCGCCTCCGTTCTGGATAAGTTGACCCAGGATGCCGATATGCTGGCTGCGATGACCCAAACCATGAACAGTGGCCAAGTTCTTGGCCTGCCTGGTGATATGTATTATGCCAATATGCAAGCTTGTCCAGGTGAACTAGACATGGTCGGGTATGACGAATATGGCCCGACCTGCGCCCAGGATTTCGGGAATATGTGCCCCTTGAACCGCGATGGCACGCCGAATCCTCTTGGTGGCTGTTACGTGGCGGCAATGTGCAAGGTCTCCTGTGGCGTCACGAAGCCTGCCTCTGAAGCCGTCGTGGAAGCCATTTTTTGGGGTGGTTATCACTCGACTAATGATTACTGCACGGGAAAGTTTGGCCCCAGGATTCAGGCTTCCTGTGACCAAATAGCTGAATGGGATGCCAAGATCGCCGCTGGAGAAAACCCTGTGCTGAGAAACCTTGGCTTTACTCTGCTTGAGCTGATTACCCTGATTGCCATTCTCGCGGCAATGAAGGTAATAAAGGAAAAACTTTCTGACTGATTTTTTTCCAGCCTTTATCGGCTTAGCTGCTTTCTTTAATCGTTGTTATTGAAAAGTATAGTAATAGCGCATTTCTATCTGGTCGCGTTCCACAAGATTGCCATCAATAATATAAGGACGAAAAGGGGCATTTCTCAGGTAACGCCTGAGGCGGTCCGCAACCTCATAAGCGTCGCGGTCACTTTTATCCAGCACCTTGATTCCACCTGCTGTGCCATTGCTGTTAATGGAGTAGGACACATCAAGGTAACCGGAATAATTGAGCGGCGTTTCAACACTGATGGAAAATTTCTCACGGCTATTGGGCCGGGCAGTAAACAATGGGAGTTGCACAGGAATTTCTGGTGAAAAAAGCAGAGATATGGACTCAGGGGACAAAGCCAGTTCCCGGGCCCTTGCAAAAGCCTGTGCATATTCCTCTCTGGCAGCATCTTGCCAGCCAAATACCAGGTGCCAGTCAGCCAGTTCAATCCTTGCCCTGACGCGCTCCATATCTGTGGTGGTTTCATCCAGCTCAAGATAGGCCAGGATACGCTCAAAGGTTTTAATGCCCAGTTCATAGCCTTCATTATTTCGGCGCAGGTAGGTCCAGCGATTTGGCAGATTGGCACTAACACGCGCAGAGGTCAGGTAGTAATGGGGATTGAAGATTAATTCGCTGCTAAAACCAGCCAGAAAAATGGTTTCCAGATATTTGTATTCCAGTTCCAGAAGTCGAGGATGCTCAAAACGCTCATTTTCAATAAGCGTGGAAATCGCATCGGCATAATGCCTTCTGGCTCTGTACAAACTTTCCAGCGCGAATTGCCTAGCATATTCCGGGGCGCCAGGGGCATCCATACCGCCGAGTCTGAACATGGAAATCGCACTGGGGTCAGTGGTTACCAATAGTGACTGTGAAAACGTTTCCATATTGTAATCTGCGATTTCAGCCAGTGACCTAACTTGCTCCATACTGCCTTGATCATGCAGTTTCTGGCTCAAAAACAACAGGTAACGTTGTTGCTCATTAACAGATTCAAAGTCTTCTCTTGCCAGGTAGCTTTTTATCAGCCCCTCAATAATAGGTATCTGTCCGCGATCATAGAGACCATAGTTGATGCGGCTTATATGATCCGCTCGCTGGAGCAGCGCAATCGCCTCAAGATGATTATCCTGACGCTGGTATAAACTACCCAGCGTCAGTAAATTTTGGATCAGCTGAGGTGAAAACTGTCCATCCTGTCGTTCCAGCTCACTGATCTCGAATTGATAAGCAGAAATCTCCTGCCCGGAAATGTCAGGCAATTCTGGCTGCGGAAAGGGCATTGGCATAATCAGGAACTTATTATCAGCCTCCTCACCAAACAATGACTCTAACTGCATGCCCTTTACACCCTGCTCCTGCAACCGGCCTGTAGTGGATTTATCCAGCAAAACCCCATCAAATATCATTGCGTCCAGGATCTCGTCACTCTGGGCATGCGTAACACAGGAGAATGACAGGCAGAGGTGGATTACCAGAACAAGAGACAGGCGGCAGGATGCGTGTTGTTTAATATGCAAAATATACATGCCACATTCATTACTATTATATGTGCCGGATACAGAAAAAATTCATACCCTGTTATGTCAGACTTACAAAACAGGGCTTTTCTTTCAATGATACTGGCGAATAATAATTAACTTTATACGCTGAAAGAGCCTGTTTGTATTAATTCTTTGTATCAGAATGTTCTCAAGCGCCGATTAGTATTTCCATCGTTTTCATAAAAGCCCATTATTAGAAAAAAAATCGAACTTCCACTTTCGTTCTATTGGTCTGCTTCTTCTTATTTTTGAATTTCAGGTCTCAATTTTTCCCCCTTTTTCAGTCAGGCTCACGAGACCTTTAGGGTCCAGTTTACTAACAATAACGGCAACGAAGCCGGAAACCAGGAAAGCTGGCAGTAATACATCCAGGGCATTCAGATAGACAGTGCCATTGGCCCAGCCGATTATGGTCAACAACGGCGGTATGGCAAACTTGAACAATAGCGTTGAAAGGAAGCCAGTCACCATGGCGCACTTGGCACCCAGTGCTGTGAGACTGGACCAGCACAAACTGAGTATCATCACCGGGCAGAATGTTGCAGCAATACCTGACCAGCCAAAAATGATAACCCAGAAAATCCCGTTTTCCAGATCATAAAGCAGAATGCCCATGCCAATGCCAAAGGAAAGCAATGCCAGAATCATTGTCACTTTCTGGCTTAACTTCATTAGCGCACTATCACTCATTTCCGGGTGCCGGGTTTTTTGCCAGTAATCCCTGACTGCCGAACTGGAAGCCAGTACCAACAGGGAATCGATAGTAGACATAATAGCGGCCAGCACCATGGCGATATAAACACCGGCGAAGAAAGGTAACAGTAAGGACTGTGACATCACCGGAAGAATATTGTCGGAATCAAAGCCAAGATCGGCATCTGTGAAGAGCGCCCTGCCTGTCAACCCCAGCATCACTGCACCTGTATCAGCCAGGAATGTCCAGCAAAGTGCGACACCTGCTCCTTTGTTAATCTGACTTTCATCCCGAATGGAAATAAAGCGTACAAAAACCTGGGGAGAACCGAGAAAACCAATGCCTATGGCAAGAAAACCAAGTGTCTGCATCAGGGACAGCGTTGTCCAGCCCTGCCCGGCTGTGAGGGACAGATGAGCAGGAAAACTATTGCCCAGAGACTGTAACAGATTGGTAATACCGCCCAGTTCCAGCAGTCCGATAAGCGGCAACAGGACCAGGCCACACACCATCAGCAAGCCCTGGAATACATCGGACCAGACCACGGCGATGAAACCGCCTTTGGTGATATAGAGAAGCACTACGATAAAACCAATGGTAGCCCCCAGATAGTGGTTAATGTCGAGAAAGGAATTAAAGGCTTTGCCGGTAGCGAAAACCTGGGAGCCAGCATAGATGGGAACGAAAACCACCAACGCGCCGGCAGCGATCAGACGCAGCCAGTGGCCATCGTCACGAAAGCGGGATTCCAGATAGTCAGGAATGGTGACACTGTCATACTGATCAGTGAGTCGCTTGAAGGGTTTAGCCATCCACAGCCAGGCAATAGCGACGCCCAATAACTCACCCAGCATGATCCATAAGCCCTGCAAGCCCACCGCAAAACCGGTACCGGTCAGCCCCAGTAACAACCAGGCCGATTCACCGGTGGCTCGTGCTGAAAAAGCCACATTAATAAAACCGAGTTTTTTGCCAGCCGCATAATAGTCCCGGATGTCATGCATGCGGCGCGAGGCAAGGTAGCCGATTATCAGGAGCACACTGCAGTAGAGAAATACCGCAGTGGATTTCCAGAACAGATCGTTGATAACCGCCTCCTTTTTATAGTTGGAAAGGGCAGACTATCGTGGTGACAGGTAGGCGCCGATATCGGCAAGCTCTTTGTCGCTGATCTCGGTCTTGCGAAAAGGTGGCATGATTTTCACGCCGTTGCGCACAAAGGCAGCGACCAGTGCCGGGGTGAGATCAAGACGCTGCTCCAGAACCGCCGGCTTTTCACCCTTGTAAAGAAACTCCAGTGCCGCGGTGCCAGGGTGTTTGCGTGCCCCCGGGGCATGGCAGGGCGAACACCAGTGCTCATAAACTGCCTTGCCATTTACCGGATCACCGGACTGGGCCAGTGAACCAGCACTCATCAATACACTGGCCAGCAGAATGAATGCCTTATACATTGCTGCCTCCTTCATTCTCCCTGGCAGAGTTCGTATCGGCAATTCCCTTCCCTTCCTCATCACGAATATGTTTGGGCCAGATACCGTAACGCCCTGCTGAAATAATGCCGTTGGGATCAATGGCATCCTTGAGCCGCTGTTGCAGCCGCAACAGGGCATTGTCATTAAATGAATAGGTGGCAGCGCAATCATCCATAAAAGCGGTGTGGGTACGGTATTCCCCCCAGCCATTTTCCGCAGCCACTCTCACCAGTTCGCGAAAAATCTCGCGGGTCTTTTGATTGGTATCGGTATCGCGGCTAACGGTGAAACCAATCAGGATCGTGAAGGTGCGCTGGTGATAGGAATACGGGGGTACGTTAAACACCGTATTACCCCCCATTTCGCGTAGCACCTTGCCCAACACTTTATTGGCTTGTAGCACCGCCTCCCCGGTCATGGGGACTACCGGAGAGAAGCCAAGATGGCCGTTGGTCCCGGCCGGATTAAAATTGGAGCGGTTGCCCAACTGGAATACCGACATGGAGGGTACGCCCAAATGATTTTCATCCGAGGTCTGCATCAGCTCTTCATAGGGCATGGGGAAATTGAGGGATTCCTGATCCTGAAACCGCACCCCTTCAATGTGGGCAAACTGTTTCTTCACATATTCCCATGAGCTGTCGACGATCTCCTGTGGGCCATAAAACTTGAAGGAGGAACTCCAGAACGGCGTGTTGTTGCTTTGTGCAAATTCATCAAGGATGCGAATGTCTTCGTCGTTTGCACGCTCATAGCGTTCCTGCATTACCGGGTTCTGCCCCAGCACGAACTGCATCGGTGACTGCACACCGGCATTGGTATTGAGAATACCGCTATACATCATCTTTGCAGTCACCCGGGTCAGCTCATGGACATCGTTATAGCCCATCACCTGTACCGAGCCGGAGCGGAAAGCTTCCGGCGCCGGATACAGCCAGAACCCCATCTTGGTCACCACGCCAAAATTGGACTGGGCAAACAAGCCATCCAGCCAGGGACCATAACCCCAGCGGTACTGCTGCCAGGTTTCGGCATTCGGCATGGCGCCCATGCCGGTGCGTACCATATCGCCATCGGCCAGCACTACTTCCATACCGCAGTGGGCCTCGAAATGATCCCGGTAGGGATTTACCGTATAGCCCACGCCATGATCCAGTGAGTTACCAATCAGGCTGCCCCAACCGGGATCCGGACAGTCGATCCACAAATCCAGATCACGCTCCTGAATATAGTTGTACAAATCAAAATAGCTGACGCCCGGTTCCACCAGGGCAAAGGCATTTTCCTCGCTTACTTCAATAATGCGGTTCATGCGCTTGAGATCCAGCACCACGCTGCCATTAAGCACAGGCGCGGAACCACCATAACCCAGATTTTTACCGGTGGAGACAGGATAGACAGGAATGCGGAATTCGTTGCAGATCCGCATCAAGGCCTGCACTTCTTCTGCAGACTGCGGTGCCAGGGCAATGGAAGGTATTTTTTCCTCCTCTTCTCCCCATAACGGTGAATAGGCGTCCCGGTACAGATCGACATCGGCTTCATCGGTAAAAACCCAATCACTGCCGATGGCGGCTTCAAATTCGCGTACGGCGCGATCAAAATCGGGCTGACTGACGCCAGGTGGATATCTCATGGCATGACCTCGGAAAGCTACGGTGTAAGTGGTTCAGGAATCAGGAATTTCTGATAACAAAGCCTATCATTTTTTTTTAGGAAAAACAGGGGACACCCACCTTTCTTGGAAAAACAGGGGACACCCACCTTTCTGGAAATTCCTCAATTTTTTACTACACTGAGTTGAAACAGCCAATTAACGAATGATTATGACCCGACCACGCTCCACGCTTGTCTCCTTGGAAGAGACACCCTACTACCACTGCATCTCGCGCTGTGTCCGGCGGGCATTTCTTTGTGGAAATGATCGGTTTACTGGCAAATCCTTTAATCACCGCAAACTCTGGCTGGTGAGACGGTTCAGGCTCCTGGCCAGCGTTTTTGCCATCGATATCGCGGCCTATGCCGTCATGTCCAATCATTACCATCTGGTTCTTCATGTGGACCAGCACCGAAGCCAGCAGTGGTCAGATGATGACGTGATCGACCGTTGGCTGACGTTGTATAAAGGACCGGACCTGGTGAGGCGATACAAACAGGGAGAACTTCTGCATCAAGCCGAGATGAACAAAGTACTTGAAACAGCCCAGACCTGGCGTGACAGACTGTCGAGCATCAGTTGGTTCATGGCTTGCCTGAATGAAGTCATCGCTCGTAAAGCCAATGCTGAAGACGGCTGCAAGGGCCGGTTCTGGGAAGGCCGGTTCAAGTGCAAGGCCTTGCTGGATGAGACCGCCCTGCTGTCGACAATGGTCTACGTGGACCTGAACCCGGTCAGGGCCGGCACTGCCCGTAACCTCAAGGAGTCCAGTTTTACTTCCATCCAGGACCGAATAAGGGAGGTGGCAAGACAGCAATCCCAAGGCAAGCCACCTTTAATGGCATTCTTGGAAAGCAAAGCGCCAGCCAAAGGTATCGATACCCTCCCCTTCCACCTGAAAGAGTATATCGAACTGGTGGACTGGACCGGCAGAATCGTACGAAAAGGGAAACGCGGATTTATCGCTGCCACAGAGCCCAGGATACTAAATACACTGAATCTATCTGCACAGGACTGGGAATACCTGGCCTTGGCCATCCAGAAACGGAGCATCAATACTATTCACGGGTTGGAACGACTGAAAGCCTACAAAAGCCAGCGGCCAAAAATGCTGGCTGCCTGATCAAACACCTCCTGAAAACAGGCTGATCTGCCTGGAATAGCCCCTGTCTGATAGTCCTGTTTGAATAACCAGATCCAATGACCATGCATTGAGCAGCATGGCTGACTTGGAATATTTTTTGGAAATAGTAAAGATTGGGTGTCCCGTTACTTACCGTTACTTACTTACTGGGTGTCCCGTTACTTCGTATTTTTTGGAAATAGTAAAGATTGGGTGTCCCGTTACTTATACTGGGTGTCCCGTTACTTTCGTTACTTTCCGTTACTTTAGACAAAGCTCAATCCAGTGCTGCAATGCTGAGCTTAAATATTTATCTTTGTGCTTGATCAGATAAAAACTTCTTTTCAGGTCTCTCCCTTTTAAGGTTAAAGGGACAAAAAGCCCCTGCTGTATACCTTCCTGAATAGTCACTCTGGAAACACATCCTAATCCCAAGCCAGCAGCTACGGCTTGTTTAATCGCTTCGGTGTGTTCAAGCTCTAGTAATACTTGAATATCAGGCAAAAGATCATGCATTGCACGATCAAAAGTCTGCCTGGTGCCTGAGCCTTGTTCGCGCAAAATCCACTGGCATTTTTTAATATCAGCATCACTTAGCTTGCCTTTTATTGCTAAAGGATGTGATGGGGCGCAAAACACTATTAGCTCATCATCTTGCCAGCGGATTATGTCCAGTTCTTCATTATTAATTTCACCTTCGATCAAACCAATATCCAGAGAGAAATTAGCGACCCGTTGAGAGATTTGCTCAGTATTATCCACTTCCAGTTTTACTTTTGCTGCGGAATACTTTTCCCTGAACTGAGCGATCAATGGCACTGCAAGAAAATTCCCGATACTCAGCGTGGCTCCTACTTTTATCGTGCCTACATCTTGATGTTTACCTAGAGCAGACTGTAATTCTTCAGCTCTTTCCAATAGTTCTTCGGCGCGCGGCTGAAGCACACGACCAAAATCATTAAGTTGAAGGCGCTTGCCGATACGATCAAAAAGCTGAATATCAAACTGGTGCTCAAGTTCTTTTAAAGAATCACTGGCCGCTGATTGCGACATATTTAATTCACGGGCGGCACGACTTAAATTCTCGTGTCGTGCAGTTGCTAAAAAAACCTCTAGCTGTCGAAAGGTATATTTCATCGCTTGCCTTTTTGGTTTCGTCGTTGTTTATTCGTGACATTATATATCTATATTTCCGAATACTATTATTCAAAAAACCTGATTATCCGATTAAATATTTGCACGTAAGATGTGCAAACACAAGTGAAGATTTCAATTGGAGAAGGTCATGGCCAGCAATTTAATTCAGGAAACCGTAAAAGCAGTGCATCACTGGAACGACACTCTGTTTAGCTTTACTGCAACCAGAGATGCCGGTTTTCGCTTTAAAAACGGGTATTTCACGATGATAGGGCTTCCTCAAGACGCAGAATCAAAGCCTTTATTGCGCGCTTACAGTATGGTCAGTGCTAACTATGAAGAGGAGTTGGAGTTTTTTAGTATCAAGGTGCCTGATGGGCCGCTAACCTCAAAATTACAGCACTTGAAACCGGGTGATCCATTGCTCGTAAGCATGAAATCAACAGGGACTTTGATTGCGGATAATTTGCTTGCTGGTAAACATTTGTACTTACTTGCCACGGGAACAGGCCTGGCACCCTTTATGAGCATAATTAAAGACCCTGAAATATATGATGAGTATGAAAAAATTATATTAGTTCATGGTGTACGTACAGTGAATGAATTGGCATATCAGGAATTCATAGAAAAAGAATTGATCAAGAATGAATTCTTTGGGGATGAAGTAAAGGCTAAACTTATTTACTACCCTACAGTGACTCGAGAAAGTTACAGGAATAACGGTCGTATTACCGAGCTGATGACTTCAGGCAAATTATTTAATGATATAGGCCTGCCAATTCCCAACGTAGATGACGATCGATTTATGTTATGTGGAAGTCCAGCTATGCTGAAAGACCTGAGCGTTATTTTCGAAACCAGGGGGTTTAGGGAGTCCAGACATGGAGATCAAGGACACTTTGTTATTGAGCGCGCTTTCGTAGACTAAAACTAATTCTCAACTCTCTCAATACTGTGCCTGGTTCGCTGAGCCAGGCCTGCAGCTTCACCATATTTTCTGAGATCCAGGGCAATTTCAGTACTGTGTACTCATTCATTCTCAGGATTAAAGGGGGCAGATTTATTTATTGTGTAAAACTACTCAAAAAATAAATCTGTCCTCTTTTAGTTCACCTTCCGCCATTGGTGAAATATCGGGAAACAGCCATACCGTGTTGCCTTGATATCTGATTTCCCACAACGGTGGCCCGGGTATTTTCTGTGTCACCTGTATTTCGGTAACTGCCTGGGCTGTACCTGATAATGGAGTAAACAGACAAAGGCTTAGAACCAGCAAGTTACGTGATTTGCTGTAAAGCCAGTGGAAAAAGCACACGCTATGGGGCTTATACCATTTCACTAACCATTTACCTGACAAGCCCATGGTCATAGTAGTTCAGGGCTCATAACGGAGTATGTCGCCAGGCTGGCATTGCAGGTATTCACAGATTTTCTCGATCGTGTCGAAACGAACACCCTTCACCTTGCCTTGCTTTAGCAAGGACAAATTGGTTTCCGTGATGCCGATGTGCGTAGCAAGGTCTTTGGATTTGATCTTGCGATCTGCAAGTAATACATCCAGTTTGACAATTATGGGCATGGTGGAGGCCTGTTCAAACGAACTGGGAGTTCTCTTCAGAGAGAGTTGCAGCCCGGGTCATGACGCCGGCGATCTGCCAGAGAATTCCGGCGAACAGCAGCATGAGCAATTGACCGGAATTGATGCTGAATGCAACGCTATGCTGACCACGCTCAGCATAGCGTGTGACGACCAGGCTGATCAATGGAGTCGCCAGCATACCTGCAATGATCGACAGAAAGGTGCCGGCTGCAAATCCACGTAATCCCTTTACCACTGCAAGGCTGAAATAGTCACCATGCACAAATGCCCGAAAGCACTGGCGTACGCTCAAAAGCCCCCAGGATTGGAACAGGGTTGGAATCATTACCAGTACCGTGAATATCACCATCTGTAATCCGTTCAATACCAAGGGCGTGGCAATATCTGATGCGCGAACAAGCGAGTCCGGGTCGCTGGCGTAGAACAAAGACCAGACGATATGCGTCGAGGCAAGGTTCAGTGCACCAAGCAGGGTGCTTGGGCTTAGCAGCGCGAGTACTAACATTAATAGCGGTAAGGACAGGGCGAGCAACAGGCAGCCTGTGTCCAGCACCCGGCTGAGCCGTTTTTGTGGCAGTGATTTGGCTTCCAAAGGCAAGGTAGTCATCGGTACTCTCCAGGTTGGTATTCGGAGTATAAGGCATATAATTATCGTAAAACAATAATTAATTATTGTTATTTAAATATTATCTAAATTTATGAGATCAGGGTCACTTGCCCCTGTCGTCCTGATGGCGGCAGAATCGGCATCCCTCAGTTGAAAAGTGGGTGTCCCTATTTATCCGCATATCCGCAGAAAGCAAGACACCGACAAAGGGCATCGCCACCCTTCCCTTTCATCTTAAAGACTACATCAAGCTGGTGGACTGGACCGGACGGATTGTCAGGAAGGACAAGCAGGGATTTATTGGTTCCAATGAGCCCGCAATACTCAAAGCACTGAAACTATCAGCCCAGGACTGGGAATACCTGGCCCTCGCCATCCAGAAACGCAGCATCAACACTATCCATGGACTGGAAAGGCTGAAAGCCCACGAAAACCAGCAGCCTAAAACACTGGCTGCCTGATCAAACATTCCTGAAATACAGGCAGATCTGCCTGGAATACCCCCTGTCTACAATCTTTTTCCAGCAATCCTGACCACCCGCAACCAAATGGAGCTTCATGGTCAAACACGGCCAATGAAACTAAAGAATTAAAGGGTGGGTGTCCTATATATACTTTAGGGGTTTGGCTCATCAAGTATAACCTTCCAGTCCTCCAAAACCTCAATAACGCCATTCGAACAAGTTCCGTCCGTGCGCGCCATCATTTAAATCCTGCTTTCACAAGCGGGCTTTTTTGTGCCTTTCACAAATACTGCTGACCTTTCACATCCTGTTCTCCTGTGCCAAAAAATAAAATGTTAATTTATATTGACAAATGTATATATAAATAGAAAACTGTCTTTAAATTGAGGAGACTGTATGAAATTGTCCAATCTGGAGCTTGAGGTGATGCGACTGATCTGGCGCGACCGGGAAGTCATTGTGCCGGATTTGCACAAGGAGTTGGCAAAGGACATGGATGTTACGTATGCAACGGTAAAAACCATCGTGAACCGGTTGGAAGAGAAAGGGGCTATTGAGCGATTGCGTACCTATGGACGGACTATTCTTTATGGTCCGATCATTGATGAATCTGACTTGGCGCAGCCTATTGTCAGGGATGTATTGCGCAGGCTGTTTGGTGGCAAGGTGCAGCCGATGATTTCACATTTGCTCAGGGAAGAGAAACTGAGCAGGGAGGAGCTGGAATATCTGGAGAGCCAGATTTCAGCAGAACTCAGGAAAAAGGCGAAGAAGCAATGACCGCATGGTTTCTGATAAACAGCTTGTTGGCGGCATGGGGACTGCTCTTTGTCGGCGTCAATCAGGACTGTCCACAGCGTGTGCGTTTCTTTGTGGCGTTCATGTCCCTTGTTGCCTGGGTAGTGCCCTGGCCTTGGTTGATGGGATACCTGCCTGGAACTTCCCGGTCATCGCTGGAGGTTATCAATCTGGCGCAGGTTGCATTGATGACGGAACCTTCGCTTGGGCCTTTGGGCAACTTACCGACTGCCGTTACCCTTTTTGATGTTTTCGTGGTGGCCTGCGTAATCGGTACCGGCTTATATCTCATCACTGTTTATCGTCATCGCATTTTCCTTAAAGCCTCAAGCAAGCATTCAGTAGAAGCAGCGCATTTATCCCGGTATGTTCCCGATGGCATTGGCGGCAAAGTGCAAATAGAAATCAGAAGTCAGACCTGGATGCCCGGAGCCTGGAACAGCGGAATTTTCAGGCCGGTTATCTGGGTGCATGCTGATCTTGAAGAACACCCCGACATAGCTGCTGTGATTCTGCATGAATCCATGCATATCAAACATCGTGACAACCTGTACCTGGGCATCATTACATTGCTGGAAAAAGTGTTCTGGTGGAACCCGCTGGTTGCCTGTCTGGGCAAAAAAACCAGGGAGCTGCAGGAGTTAAGTTGTGATGAAGCGTGCCAGTCCCTGACACCCGGGTATCGGGGCATGCTGAATAATCTGATCCTTTACTCCTGTCCGGGGAAAGAGCATGGCCAGGGCATGTCACTCATGAGCACCATGTTTCAAAAAGGTAGTTTCAACGTTAAGCGCATTAAAATACTCAAGAGGGTAAACACCATGACTATGAAGCAATACATCAGCATCACCATACTGTTCTTTGCATCCATGTTCACTGTTGGATTGGCTGTCGCCCAGGATGTCACGCCGGCTGAGCAGGTAAAGCAGGTCCAGGAAATTCGAAGAACCAATCCGGACTATGAAATGACCACTGAGGATATTCTGGCAGGCATGGAAGTGTATGCCGCCAACCTGGAGAAGGCCTGGGGTAGATTGCGAGATGAAAACCAAGTGTTGCGGTCCCGCATCGCCGAGCTCGAAAAGAAAGTCAGCGAATAACAGTAGCAGGAAAATAATCAGGCCACACAATAGTCAGGCTGTGCGCTGAAAAATACTATTGTGTGGCCGCTTTTGCTAGTTGCAGTTCCAATTGTTCAATTCGCGCTTCCTTTTCCGCGAACAGTGCTTCAACGGTATCAACATCCATTTTGCGTGGAATATGCTGCCGACAATTCCCGTTCCAGGCAGAGACTGAAATCAGAATCCCACGCTGCGCCGGTTTCTTCGGCTGGCCACTCTGTAGTTTGGCCAACAGCGCTGCATCATTTTCCACCACCCGTGCCTCTCCCCATATCTTGATCCGATGGGCGTGCTCGTAATCCATCAGGAACAGGATCACGCGAGCGTTTTCGGAGAGGTTGCCGGTGGTGATGTATTGGCGGTTGCCTTCGAGATCGGCGAAGCCCAGGGTGCGTTCATCGAGCACTTTCAGGAACCCTTTTTCGCCGCCGCGGTGTTGTACATACGGTTGGCCGCCTGCGCTTGCTGTGCCCAGATAGAAGCTGTTCTGCTGTGCAATGGTGTCACGCAGTTCAGGGGTGATGATACTTTGCCAGGGTCGGGTTTCTGCCAGTTGGTCGTAGCGTTCCCTTGAGCCATATTTTTCCTGTTGGGCTTTGACGGCGGGGGTGAAGGCGATGTCCATGGGGTTGGTCATGAGGCTTACAGTCCCAGTTCGGTGAGGCCGGGATGGTCTGCCGGTCGGATATCTTGCTGCCAGTGAAACAGGCGCTGCGTTTCGGCGATGGCCTGGTCGTTGATGCTGGCCTGGCGGTGGGTCATCAGGCCGAGATCATCGAAGGCCCAGTTTTCATTGCCGTGTGAGCGGTACCACTGGCCGTTGTCATCATGCCATTCGTAGGCAAAACGCCCGGCGATGCGATTGTCGGTAAAGGCCCACATTTCCTTGATCAGCCGGTACATGTGTTCCTGTTGCCATTTGGCGGTGAGGAACGCCTTGATCTGTTCGCGTCCCTGCAAAAAGGTATCGCGATTACGCCATTGGCTGTCGGGCGTATAGGCCAGGGCCACCTGTTCAGGGTTGCGGGTGTTCCAGGCGTTTTCCGCCTGGCGCACTTTTTCGGTGGCACTGGTTCGGGTAAACGGGGGTAGCGGGGGACGTGTCATCACGGGTCTCCAAAAAAAAAGGGCGATGGCAGGGGGCCATCGCCCAAGCGTGGGTCAAGCGGCGAGATCTTCCGCGACGGGAAAATCGATTTCTGTCTGGGCCAGTTCATTCAGATAGTTGGTCCAGGTATTCAGGGCCACGTGCTGGACTATCTCGATGATCTGGGCGTTGTCGAAACCGGCCTCACGTACTGCTACCAGTTCCGCGTCTGACACACGGCCGTGTTTCCGGGCGATCTGCAAGGCAAACACCACGGCGGCGTCGGCTTTTGAATCGTTGGAACGGCCGCGACGGTTCAGGGCAATTTCATCGGCAGTCAGGTTGGCCAGGTGCTGTCCCAGATAGGTGTGGGCAGACAGGCAGTAACCGCAGCCGTTGTGTTGCGCAATTGCCAGCGCGATTTTTTCGCGAATGGCGACCGGCAGGCGGCCCTTGCCGAGGGCGCCGAACAGGCCCAGGTAGCCTTCAAGGGCAGCGGGACTGACGGCGGCCAGACGGAACAAGTTGGGGGCGCTGCCCAATTGCGCTTTGACCTGGTTGAGCATATCGCGGGAGGCTTCCGGGGCGGCTTCGATTGAGGTGGGGTAGGTGATACGGGACATGTCTTTCTCCTTGCTTGGGTTGGGTTGGTTGAAAGTGGTGTCACAATAGGAGTTTCACTGAATGAAATAAATGGATATTCTTGAGAGTTGAAATCTCAATATATGGAAGGAATAAGGCGTGACGGATCGGCTGGATGATATGGCTCTGTTGGTGGTCTCGGTGGAAAGCGGCAGTTTTTCCGCGGCGGCCAAACGCCTGGGTATGCCCCTGGCCACGGTAAGCCGGCGGGTGTCGGAACTGGAAGAACGATTGGGCGCGCGCATCCTGACGCGCTCGACGCGGGGTTTGTCACTGACCGAACCGGGGCAGGCCTACCTGTCTGCCTGCCGGCAGATTCTGGATCAGGTTGGTGATGCGGAACGTCAGGTGCGGGGGGAATTCAGCGAACCGAAAGGCAAGCTGGTGCTGTCGGCACCGATCGTGTTCGGGCGCCTGCATGTGTTGCCGGTGATTACTGCTTTTCTGCAGACCTATCCGGACGTGGATGTGCGGCTGGAGCAAACGGACCGTAGTGTCAGCCTGATCGAGGAACATATCGATGTGGCCATCCGTATAGGGCACTTGCCAGACAGCAGCATGCGGGCGCGACGTGTGGGCGAGGTCTGCGAAGTGATTTGCGCCAGTCCGGCCTATCTAGCATCCCGCGGTCAGCTGAAACAACCACAGGACCTGGCGGATCATGACTGCATCACGTTTGAGCATTTGATGTCCGCCGAGCGCTGGCGTTTCGGCAAGGGCAAAGCACAGTTTCAACAACCGGTGCATTCACGCCTGGTGGTGATGACAGCCGAGGCCGCCGTCGATGCCGCAAAAGCCGGACTGGGGATCACACGCGTGTTGTCCTATCAGGTGGCAGAGGCGGTAATGACGGGTGCACTGGAAGTGGTGCTGAAAAAATACGAGCCGGATCCGTTACCGGTCAATATTGTCTATGGCAGTGGGCAGGTGCCGGGCAAAGTCAGGGCGTTTGTCGATTTTGCCGCCACACGACTTGAGTCGGCCCGGCTGATGTGAGGTGTCGTGCTGAATAACGGATGACTGGTGACATCTAGCGGGAATCCATTTCTGCCTGCAGCATGTTGAAGCGATCCACCAGTTGTTTGAAATCGGCGTTCTGCTGTACCAGCCTTTCCATCTTTTCCTTGAGCTGTCTGTCCATGTAATCCATCCGGTATAGGAAGAATAAACAACTAACCGCGACCAGTCCAGCCTGTAGTTGTTGTCTGAATTTTCATATTTTTCTATCTCCACAACCTCCTATTCCCTGAATTTCATCAGCCTGGCACATGAATTTCTCCACTTTTTGAGACTGCAAGCGAGCGCTGCCCTGCAATCCCTTTGGCCGCATCGTCCGTGATGTGATTTCTTTGTCAGTCGATCAGTCCCTGATCTATTTCTATCAACCACGGCGGGGCGCGGGTGGGTGGCAGGCGGTTTGACTGTGCATCCTGTTCTCCTTCTTTGGCCTTCAGGTGCGCCTGAATCTTCTCGATCACTACCGGGTCTTCGATACAGGCGATGATCTTCACCGGCCCTTTGCATTTCTCGCATTCGGTGATATCGATGTTGAACACCCGTTTAAGGCAGCGCGCCCAGGTTATTGCCATGGATGGCATGTATGCCGGTTTTGCAGGAGCAAAAACCGGTCATTGAAGCATGTTGCTCCATGAGGGTTTTGTCATCCGGTTCGCTGTCTTCTTTCTTCTTTGCCCCCTTGCCCCGTTTGGCCGGGGTGATGGTCATCCGATACTTGCTGTTCGGCGCAAAGACGCCGTGGAATCTTGTGAGGTTCACTCTGGGCTTGGGCAGAGCCCGCCCCGCGAGCGTCAGCGAGTGCTTTGGGTGCCAGGGCGGCGAGCCTGGCCATAAAGTCGAGCGGTTCGAAGATCACATGCGTGGTGCCGTCCCGGTAAGGCGTTTTCAGTTCATAGCGCACCCGGCCGTCTCTGAAACTAATACAAAGTTTTCTGGTCTATATTGGAGCCATCAATTATCGCTGCCATCAAATAGTCCTGGTTGAAGCCAATTACCGTCGGTGTGGCAGGCGTATGTATTGCTGACATGACGAAAAAATAGCAGATTCTTCCGTTCTGTAAACAGGTCCACAGACTTCAAGCAGGTTTTACTTTATTCTCGTTATAATTATTGATTTGTCAGGAGACAAACAGATGAAACGTCACTTAGTCAGCACTTCTATATTCCTCATCGCATCCATGCTTTTCTCGATGCTTTCAGTGGCTGCCTCCAAGATAGAAATTGATACCAATATCGAGGTGGCACTGGAGAAATTTTATGCCGAGTCTGCAGCCGGCAAACGTCTGGCAGAACGCTCAAAAGGCATGCTGGTGTTCCCGCGCGTGGTCAAGGCCGGGATTGGGATTGGCGGCGAATATGGTGAAGGCGCGCTGATGATCAATGGTAATGCGGTTGACTATTACAATACTGCAGGGGCCTCCATCGGGTTTCAGCTTGGTGCCCAGGTAAAATCCCAGATTATTTTATTCATGACAGAAGATGCGCTGGATACCTTCCGCAGCAGTGATGGCTGGGAAGCCGGTGTGGACGGCAGTGTCGCAGTTGTCGAATTTGGCGCTGGTGGTGAAATCAGCTCAAACTCTGCACAACAGCCCATCATCGGTTTCATCTTTTCCAACAAGGGGCTGATGTATAACCTGACCTTTGAAGGGTCCAAGATGACGAAAATCGAACGTTAGCTTTTTGCCCCAGCCCTGATCAGTTTTGCCTGTTATCAAGATAGTGACGGGCTAAATCCGGAAAGTCGGTAAACACCCCGTCTACCCCCGCCTCATCAAGAAACAGCCTGAGCAATTCCTCAAAATTATCAGCATAAGCCGGCATCCGGCCCGGATCGCGGCGAAAGGTGTAGGGATGGACCTGCAGGCCTGCGGCATGGGCGCGCTCCACCAGCGGTGTAAAATGAATATCACCCGGGGCGGAATCAGCCGTGACGATCATCTCCAGGGAGGGGCCGACCCCATTGGCATAGGTGGACAGTTTGGCCATGCCCCCTGCTTCAAGCATCCAGTTATATTCATAGGGTCGCCACTCCCCCGCTTCCAGGGCAAAGGTTTCCTGCCATTCATTTTGCGCAATAAGCTGAACCAGGGGAATGGCCATATCCATGGCTGGCAGTAATTCATCATGGATGCGCACCAGTTCATTGAAATCAAAGGTTTGCAGAAAGACCTTGTCAGTCATGGCGTTATAGCCATAGTTTTTTAACACCGTCAGGATAGCTGTGGCAGCATCTTTGCCTTCCTGGTGATGGAACCAGGGAGACTTGATTTCCACGTAGAGTCCGGTCTCACGACCGGTGGAATGATTCAGGCCCTGAATCAACTCGATTTCTTCAGCCAGCGTGTGAATACCAAATCGGGATTGGCCAGCAGGAAACCGCGACTCGGCCTGGGGACTTTCCGTCACCTGCAACTGACGTAATTCTGCCAGGGTAAAATCAATGGCATAGAAAGCGCCATCACTGCGGGCCCGACCGGGAAAGTGTTGCGCCACATCCGTGACCCGGTCCAGGGTAAGATCATGGAGAACAACCAGGGCATCATCCCGCGTCATTACCACATCCTGCTCAATATAATCAGCGCCCTGGGCATGGGCCAGCACTTTTGCCTCCAGGGTATGTTCCGGCAAATAGCCACTGGCACCGCGATGGGCCACTACGATTTTATCAGGGTACTGAGGCTCGGCTGCTATGGTATGAGGAATCACCATGAGGAACAGTAGTTTGGCAAGGATCCGTTTGAGGAGTGAAGACATATGTCACCTGTTGAGTATGATGAGTCTACTCTTCCGAGATTAAAATCCGTTAAAGACAGGCCCTTGTATGAATCTGCCTGTTCAGCAATAGAAAGCCTGCATGACCAGATTTATAGTATTATTCTGGGAACCGCCGGCACACCTTAACAGGATGAACTATGAACACTCGATACGCTGCAACTATTTATACCCTGCCACTCCTGTTAACCCTCTGTCTTGGCGTGCCCCGATTAAGCCTTGCTGTGGAACTGGAACCTGGCAAATGGGGAATTACAACGTCGATATCCTCACCCATGGCCCCCGAGCCCACCACTGAATATGCGGAAAATTGTATAGAACAAAGCGACTTTGATCCCATTGCCGAAATGATGGAACAAGGCATGTCTTCCATGTGTGAAATCACCGTGAACGAAGATTCTGGTAACAGGCTCGACGCAGACCTTTCCTGCGATATGCAGGGCGCTGGCACCATGACAGGGAAAATTCAATTTACGGCGAATGAGCGCTCTGCCCAGGGTGATATGCAAATGAGCATGTCGTTTAATGGCCAGAGCTTCAACATGGCCAATAGCTGGAAAGCGGAATATCTTGGCGCCTGCGACTAAATTCAGGAGTTAACCAGTAAATGATTCAGAAAAAGTGTGAAAGCTACTGAAATAGTCAGCGTAGAAAGCTAAAATAATCGCTACGAAATAAAAACCCCAGAACTGACTACCTTGAAGACTGAATTCCTCGGAAAAACACTATCAGGACCATTTACTGTTCCTTCCGGCATCGTCACCTGTGCCGCGCCCATCATCCAGCGCTTTTTTGACCAGATTCCCGAAGTCGGCGTGCTGACTACCAAGAGTATCTGTCTTGAGCCCAGGCTGGGTTACCGCGAGCCTATTCTGAGCCAGTATGCTCCCGGCTGTTTTGTGAATGCCGTTGGCCTGACCAATCCCGGCGCTGTCAGATCTGCAGAATTGATGGCAGAACTGGTCATACCCGAAGACCGCTTCCTGCTGGTGTCAATTTTTGGCGGCAGTGTGGAAGAATATGTGGAGGTCGCCAAAATCCTGGCGCCCCATGCTGATGGCCTGGAACTGAATCTGTCCTGCCCTCATGCAAAGGGCTATGGGATGGCAATGGGGCAGGACCCGACGCTGGTAAAAGAGATTACCGCTGCGGTTAAAGCTGCCGTAGACATTCCCGTCATTCCCAAATTAACCCCCAACGTACCCAATTTTGCCGAAATTGCTGAAGCTGCCCTGGCCGGTGGCGCTGATGCCCTGTGTGCGATTAATACAGTGGGTCCAGGCCAGCACATACGCCATGGCCATGCCGTATTAAGCAATGGTGAAGGCGGGATGTCCGGCAAAGGAGTCCTGCCCATAGCACTGAAATGCGTCAGCCAGGTACGCCATCTTGATATTCCGGTGATCGCCTGTGGCGGCTTGTCCAGCGCCGAAGATGTGCGCTCCTTCCGTGAGGCCGGGGCGACTATTTTTGGTATTGGTTCTGCCCTGGTTGGCATGACTACCGCTGATATCGCGCAGTATTTCAAAGCACTTAACAGCGACCTTGAAAACGCTACTGAAACAGCGGAATCACTGGTTCGTTACGATATCGACATGAATTTTTCACCGGTCACGCTGGTGGAGAACAAACGTATTTGCAATGACATCTGTATTCTTACCTTTGATCGCAAGGTACCCGTCAAGCCCGGTGAATTTATTCATCTGTGGGTACCCGGCCTTGGTGAAAAACCTTTTTCGGCCTTGACCGATGATCCTTTTTCACTGGTAATCATTAACCTGGGGCAGTTCACAGAAGCCTTGATGACCCTGGAACCTGGTACTGAAGCCTATGTGCGTGGCCCACACGGCATAGCCGTGACTCCAGCCAAAGATGCCACCATTATGGCTGTCAGTGGTGGCACCGGTCTGGCTGCGGTGTACCAGATTGCCCGGGACTTCAGCAAGGCTGGCACCAACAAGGCGGAAATATATTTTGGCGCACGTAGCAGGGAACGTTTGTATTTCATTGATGAATGCAGGGCGACCTGCCCAACCCATATTGCCACCGATGATGGCAGTGAAGGTTATCATGGCGTGGTGACTGAATTATTACGCCAGCGGCTGGCAGAAATGACTCAGGAAGAACTGGATAAGCTGGTGTTCTATAACTGCGGACCTGAACCCATGGTTCATGCGGCAGTAGCGGTGCAAAAAGAGTTTTGCCGTGAGGAGCAGATTTTCAATGCCATTGACTACATGACCAAGTGTGGGGTCGGCATTTGTGGCGCCTGTAATTCCCCTGACGGACGTCGACTCTGTGTGGATGGACCTTTTCTCGTCGAGAATACTTAGTAACAACATTATTCCGACTCGCGTTTGAATACAGCTTTAAATCAGAACACAGAACGTCCGGTAATACTGGTCAGATATTCCAGAGCAGCACCACCGGCCAATGAATTTCCGGAAGCCTCCAGCGCCGGCGACCAAACTGCAACGGAATATTCGCCGGGTAATACCGCAATAATGCCACCGCCAACGCCGCTTTTCGCAGGCAGTCCAACACGAAAGGCAAATTCACCAACCGCATCGTAAAGCCCGCAGGTCAGCATCAACGAATTCATTCTCTTGGTTTGCTCCTTGGTCAGTATGGATTCATCCAGGGTTTTGGAGAAACCATGATTGGCCAGATGCCCAGTCGCTCTGGCAAGCTCACTACAGCTCATGGCGATGGCACACTGGTGAAAATACAGATCCAGTACTTCATCAACATCATTAAACAGATTGTTATTGCCCTTCAGAAAATTGGCCAGCGCCCGGTTAATAAAACCTGTCTGGGCCTCCGATTTCGCAACTTCATCATCAAAGTTAATATCAAAGCAGCCACTAAGTACTCGCATATAATCCAGCAATGCTTTTTTGGGGTCATCCAGATTAGACACAAGCACATCGGAAATGACCAGTGCGCCGGCATTGATGAGGGGATTACGGGGAATTCCCTTTTCATATTCGAGCTGGATTAATGAATTAAAAGGATTACCGGAAGGCTCTCTGCCGACACGTTGCCAGAGATTGCCTGCTTCGAAGCCCATGGCAAGACTGAGAGTAAAAACCTTGGAAATACTCTGGATTGAAAATCGCTCTTCACTATCACCGGTGCTGAAACAGTCACCGCCGACCGTATGCAGAGCCATGCCAAACTTATCACCCGGAATACAGGCCAACGCCGGTATATAACTGGCAACCTTGCCCTTGCCATGGAGCGCTTTCACATGGGCAGGAATATCCTGGAATATTTTTTCAAATTCCATTTTGGGTCCAGGTTTCCACTTGTGATTTATTATTCGCGATAGGAGTTCACAGGAGGTAATTGGGCTCCGGTTCCCTGGGGCCTTGAGTCTTCTGCTGACACATTAACCCTGAGCTTGCCAATGCCATCTATACTGGCTTCGATCACTTCGCCATCCTGGAGAAAGCGCTGTTCTCCTCTTACTGATGTGCCCATGCCAACGCCTCCTGAGGTGCCATTGTTTAGCACATCGCCAGGATATAAAGTAATGAGTGACGAGGCATACTCCATCAACTCATAGAGTGAATGAATCATGTCACCTGCTGTGGATTCCTGCATTCTCTGATCACCGATATCCAGCGTCTGACGCAGATTTTCCATGGGATCCCCAAAAAATTCCTTGGGCACGATCCAGGGGCCCATCGGGGCGAAGGTGTCATGGCCTTTTCCAACAAACCAGTCCACGCCCTGAAAGCCACCGGGAGGGCGACCACCACGATCGGAAATATCCATAGTTACCATGAAACCAAAAATATGATCCCAGGCATTGTCCGCGGAAACATACTTGGCTGTTGTACCAATCACTGTGCCAAGCTCGACTTCCCAGTCAGTCTGGTTGCGGCCATAGGGAATCACTACAGAGTCCCCATCGCCAATGACTGCACCACGGGTAGGCTTAAGGAATAGGTAAGGCGCACCACGATTTTCACGACGTTCACGCCGCGCTGCAGCGATTTCTTCTGCCGTGCCGGTTTCATTCACATGGGTATAAAAGTTCACCGCAGCATTCATGATTTTACCGGGATACATAATGGGAGGGAGCGTGTCGACTGAGTCCAGCCCATGAACCCAGGCGGGTTGTTGATCATCAAGCAGATTGTTCAGAACCAGGTAATTGGTAATTTCATAAAGCCGACGTTTCAAGCCATATTCATAGCGCTCAATCAATTCAATCATATTCGCTGGCATCGGCAAGTCAGGAACCCTTCCCGCCTTTTCAAGTGCCGCATTGGCAGCGTCCAACTCCACGATCAGGGAATCACGATACACCAGGCCAACCTGAGCTTCGCCATTGATAGCGAAAGTGCCCACTTTAAAAGGCGCCAGAATATCGTCAACAGATTGTGCAAGAAGACTGTTCGTGGAAATGAATAAAAGAAACGCCAGTAAAGGCCTGAGAGATTTTCTGGATAACATGCCCGGTCCCCTCTGTAAATTTTTATAATTTTATGAGGAGACAAGTTTTACGCGGGGCAGGAAGAACTGTCAAGGGAAGGACAGATTCAAGTCTCAAGTTACAAGAAATTCAGGTTAAACCCATGTTTCAGGTAATTTCCTGACCCTTGTGACTTGCGACTTGCGACTATTTTGAATAATACGCCTGTGCTGCAGCTACAGCCTTGCCACTATTGATGGAGGCACCCATATCAGTGAGTATCGCATCCAGGGCGCCAAGGCAAACCAGGACATTGGTCTTGCAGCTGCTTTCGCCCATCAGACCAATACGCCAAACCTTGCCGGCCAGCGCGCCCAGACCAGCACCAATTTCCAGATTGTAATCCTTCAGCAAAGTAGCCCGTACCTTGGCTTCTTCAATACCTTCAGGGATGGTCACTGAATTGAGTTGCGGCAAGCGATATTCCTTGGCGACCACAAAACTCAGCCCCATGGCTTCAATACCTGCAGCAAAAGCCTCATGATTTCTGGCATGGCGAGCCCAGGAGTTTTCCAGGCCTTCTTCTTCCAGTATGACCAGGGCTTCATGCAAACCGTACATGCTGTTTACCGGTGCCGTGTGATGATAGGCACGTGAGCCTTCTCCCCAGTAGCCCATGACCAGGTTCATATCCAGGAACCAGCTTTGCACCTTGGTTTTACGGCTGCTGATTATTTCTACTGCCCGATCACCAAAACTGACGGGTGAAATACCGGGAGGACAGGAAAGACATTTCTGTGTGCCTGAGTAGATGGCATCAATACCCCAGCCATCCACATCCAGTTCAACGCCGGCAAGACCGGTAACGCTGTCTACCAGAGATAAACAATCATACTTGTGCGCCAGAGCAGTGAGTTCTTTCGCATCACTGCGTGCACCGGTTGAGGTTTCGGCATGAACAAAGGCCAGTAATTTGGCATCGGGGTTGGCTTTAAGGGCATCTTCAACCTTGTTTAGATCAACAGGAGAACCCCAGTCATCCTGCACCATGACAGGTTCGGCGCCACAGCGCTCAACATTCTCTTTCATACGTCCGCCAAACACACCATTTTGACAGACAATAGCTTTTTCACCGCGTTCAAGCAGGTTATAAAAGCAGGTTTCCATACCCGCAGATCCAGGAGCGGATACCGGGATGGTTAACTTGTTTCTGGTCTGAAAGGCATACTGTAGCAAAGACTTTATATCATCCATCAACCCTACAAAAGCCGGGTCCAGATGACCTATAGTAGGCGCACCCATTGCAGCAGTAACACGGGGATTAACATCTGAAGGGCCGGGACCCATCAGGGTACGAACAGGGGGATGGAAAGATTTGCTCATGGTTGTCTCTCTTTTTTTTCCAGGCTTAAATTTTGGACTTTCTGAAATAAAAAAAGCCGAAATAACGGCTTTTTTTACTGGGTCTTTTTAATTATCAGGATTCTTCAGCATCATCATAATCGAAATCCTCTTCAGGGCGATCGATCAATTCGACATAAGCCATCGGTGCCTTGTCACCAGTGCGCAAACCACATTTGATGATGCGCACATAGCCACCTGGGCGTTCAACATAACGCGGTCCAAGTTCGGTAAACAATTTACCTACTGTCGACTTGTCGCGAACACGGTCAAAAGCCAGCCTGCGATTAGCGACACTGTCACTTTTAGCCAGAGTAATCAGCGGCTCAGCAAAGCCACGTAATTCCTTGGCTTTTGCCAGAGTTGTTTTGATGATTTCATGTTCAACAAGAGAGTTGGTCATGTTGCGAAACATCGCTTTACGATGACTACTATTTCTGTTGAGCTGACGACCACTATGTCGATGACGCATGACGTATTACCTAATAATATTTCTATTCAAACTATAGAAGCGCAATGGCTTCCCTAATATTTAAGCTGCTCGCTCGCCACCCTTCAAAGACGAAGGAGGCCAGTTTTCCAGACGCAGGCCAAGGGATAACCCTTTGGAAGCCAGTACATCTTTAATCTCTGTCAGTGATTTTTTACCCAGATTAGGAGTCTTCAGCAGTTCCACTTCGGTACGCTGAATCAAATCACCAATGTAATAAATGTTTTCTGCTTTCAGGCAGTTTGCAGAACGAACTGTAAGCTCAAGATCATCAACCGGACGCAACAGAATCGGATCAATCTTGTCTTCCTGCTGTTCTGGCTCCTTGACAGAATCATTTTTCAGATCAACAAACACATTCAGCTGATGCTGCATAATGGTTGCCGCCTGACGAATGGCTTCTTCAGGATCAATAGTGCCATTGGTTTCCAGCTCAAGAACCAGCTTATCAAGGTCAGTACGCTGTTCAACACGAGCGTTCTCTACTGTATAAGTTACTCTGTTTACTGGAGTGTAAGAAGCATCCAGCATGAGCTTGCCAACGGAACGTGTTTCATCCTCTTCATCCAGGCGGGTATCAACAGGCGCGTATCCGCGTCCAACCCCGATCTTGATGTGCATATTAATAGAACCATTTTCATTCAGGTTGCAGATAAGGTGTTCAGGATTGATTATTTCAACATCCTGTTCCAGGGTAATATCCCCGGCAGTTACTGGACCTTTACCACTTTTATTCAGGTTCAGAACAACTTCATCCTTACCTTCAAGAATTACCGCAAGACCTTTCAGGTTCAGAATGATTTCAATAACATCTTCCTGCACACCTTCAATCGTGCTGTATTCATGAACGACACCGTCAATTTCTACTTCTTCAACGGCACAACCCGGCATGGAAGACAGCAGGATTCTGCGCAAGGCATTGCCCAGTGTATGTCCAAAGCCCCTTTCCAGTGGCTCCAGTACTACTTTTGAATGACACTTATCAAATTCTTCAACCTGAATAACTTGAGGTGTCAGAAAGTCAGCTAACGAAATTTGCATGGAATTCCTCTTAGGCCTGGTAATGACTTTATTTCGAGTAAAGCTCAACGATCAAGCTTTCATTAATTTCGGAAGACAGTTCACTGCGTTCCGGCTTGCTTTTGAAAACACCTTCCAACTTGTCAACGTTTACATCAATCCACTCGACCTGGGTGCGTGAGGCAGCCTGATCAAGTGCTGATTTAATACGCATCTGGTTTTTGGCTTTCTCACGAACCGTAATGACATCTCCCTCGGAAACCTGGAAAGACGCAATATTTACAGTCTGTCCATTAACCTGGATAGATTTGTGTGAGACCAGCTGTCTGGCTTCTGCACGGGTAGCACCAAAACCGATACGATAAACAACGTTATCGAGCCTTGACTCCAGAAGTTGCAGCAGGTTTTCACCAGTAGCGCCTTTCTGACGCGCAGCCTCTTTGTAGTAATTACTGAACTGCTTTTCCAAGACACCATACATACGGCGTACTTTCTGTTTTTCACGCAGCTGTACACCATAGTCGGACAGACGTGAACGACGATTACCGTGCTGACCAGGTACAGTTTCCAGATTACATTTATCACCCAGAGAACGTGCACCGCTCTTCAGAAAGAGATCAGTTCCTTCGCGTCTGGATAATTTACATTTGGGGCCAATATATCGTGCCATACTCTTTATTCCGATTAACTTTTACTGTTTAGCTTTCAGCTATTTAAACTCTTTGTCGTACTAATACTCTTTTTAACTATTTACACCCTGCTACACCCTGCGGCGTTTTGGAGGCCTGCATCCGTTATGCGGAATCGGCGTAACGTCGGTGATATTGCTGACTTTCAGGCCACATGAATTAAGTGCCCTGACAGCAGATTCACGACCAGGACCGGGACCATTTACCCTGACGTCGATGTTTTTCAGGCTATAGAGCTCAACAGCAGCTTTACCAGCGCGCTCAGCGGCTACCTGGGCAGCAAACGGGGTGCTCTTTCTGGAACCACGGAATCCGGAGCCACCAGAAGTAGCCCAGGTCAACGCGTTACCCTGGCGGTCAGTAATAGTAATAATGGTGTTATTGAAAGACGCATGAATGTGAGCAACACCATCATTGACGGCAACTTTTGCTTTCTTGCGACCTGCTCCGGGTTTAGCCATTAACTCTTCTTCCTATATAAATATCTTATATCTAGATTAGTATTGCATTACTTGCGAATTGGTTTACGTGGACCTTTACGAGTTCTGGCATTGGTCTTGGTGCGCTGACCATTAACTGGCAAGCTGCGACGGTGACGAATTCCACGATAGGAGCCCAGGTCCATCAGACGCTTGATGTTCATGGAGATTTCACGACGCAGATCTCCTTCAACCGTCATTTTATTGACCTCATTACGAATAGAGTCCAACTGCTCTTCACTCAGATCACTGACCTTGGTAGTCGGCACAATACCAGTCACATCACAAAGTGCCTGTGCTTTGGTAGGACCAATTCCATAAACATAACGCAGTGATATTACGATATGTTTGTTATCTGGTATGTTGACTCCGGCAATACGGGCCATATGTAAACTCCAACGTATATTTAATGTTCAGTTTCTGTGTTAACTGAAAATTGTCTTATTAAAATTCTTTATATTTCAGTTATTTAGTTACTGAAATTCTTTCTGTTCTACCTGATACCAGGGAAAAAGGCGCGATAGCTTATCGCCTGACCCTTTAAAAATCAACCCTGTCGCTGTTTGTGACGGGGCTCTTTGCAAATTACACGCACTACACCGCCACGCTTGATGACTTTGCAGTTACGGCATACTTTTTTAACCGATGCTCTTACTTTCATTACTATTCTCCAAAATCACTTACTGTACCGTCACAGTACGTTGCTCTTCACTATCGCTTGAAGGAACCAATATTTGACTTCTTCATCAGTGATTCATATTGATGTGACATCAGGTGTGACTGAACCTGAGACATAAAATCCATACAAACAACCACAACAATCAGCAGTGAAGTACCACCCAACTGGAAAGGCACATTGGCAGCTACCTGCAGAAACTGCGGCAGTAAACAAATCATCGTAATGTATACAGCACCAAACATAGTCAATCGGGTCATCACACTGTCCACATAGGTGGCGGTATGCTCACCGGGACGAATGCCGGGAATAAAAGCACCGGACTTTCTCAGGTTGTCTGCAATTTCTTTCGGGTTAAATACCAATGATGTATAAAAGAAACAGAATGCAACGATCAAGGTAGCGAACACAAGAATATATAACGGTTGCCCGGGACCAAGAATCAACGCCAGGTCTGCCATCCACTGCATGCCTTCGTTCTGACCAAACCACTGTCCCAATGAAGCAGGAAACAAAAGAAAGCTACTGGCAAAAATTGCTGGAATAACACCGGCCATATTAACCTTAAGTGGTAAATGACTTGATTGCCCCTGATACATCTTGCGACCTTGCTGGCGAGGTGCATAGTTCACAGTAATTCTGCGCTGGGCTCTTTCAACAAAGACCACACAACCGATAACGGCTGCTGCAATAACCGCTACAACAAATAACGCTATTGGCTGTATCTGGCCTTCGGCAGCCTGTTCAAGAGACTGACCGATTGCTGCAGGCAATCCAGCGACGATACCGGCAAAAATTAATAATGAGATACCGTTACCGACACCTCTTTCCGTAATCTGTTCACCAAGCCACATCAGGAACATTGCACCCGTTACCAGGGAAACAAAAGCAGTAAAGTAAAAACTGAAATTAGCATCAAAAGCCAACTGGGATAGCAGTCCAGTTGTTATAGCCACTGCCTGGATAGACGCAAAAAACAAAGCACCATAGCGAGTGTACTGGCTAATTTTACGGCGACCCGACTCGCCTTCCTTTTTCAACTGTTCCAGTTGCGGAGTTGTCGCGGTGAGCAACTGCATAATAATAGAAGCAGTAATATAAGGCATGATACCCAGAGCAAAGATACTCATGCGCTCGATAGCTCCACCAGAGAACATGTTGAACAGGCCCAGGAACGTACCCTGGTTCTGATTGAACAATGCCTGCAACTGGTCTGGGTTAATACCTGGAACAGGGATATGAGTCCCGACGCGATATACAATTATCGCGAACAGCACGAAGACAAGTCTGGCCTTTAATTCTGCCAGCCCGTCAGCCTTGCCCGGTCTCATTCCTGGTGTTGCCATTTCTGTGTATTTTCCCTATTACCCGTAATATTCGTTTTAAGCGTCTGCTTTTGCCGCAGGCTGCTTTTTGGTTTTCTTCGCAGGGACTCTGACTTCAGCTTCTATAACCTTGCCACCGGCGGCTTCAATAGCGGCTTTAGCGCCTTTTGAAACACCCAGACCTTCGACAGTAACGGCTGTGGTCACGTCACCAGAGAGCATGATTTTCACGAACCTGGTTTTGCGATTGATAATATTGGCTTTTTCAAGAGTCTCCAGGTTAATCACGCCACCTTCAACCTTGTTCAGCTCCGAAGTACGTACTTCTTCAGTAACGTTACCAATACGGGAAAAGAAACCGTACTTGGGCACACGTTTCTGCAAAGGCATCTGCCCACCTTCAAAACCCGGACGCACACCGCCACCTGTACGTGACTTTTGACCTTTATGGCCACGACCGGCAGTTTTGCCAAAACCGCTGCCTATACCTCGGCCAACACGTTTCTTTTCCTGGACTGAACCAGGAACCGGGGCCAATGTGTTTAATCGCATGATTGTCATAATTTCTATTCTTTCTATGTAATATCAGTATTTAAGTAAGGTACTTTTCCAGCTTTTCCAGCTTTGTTCTGGTGCCGGCTTCAGGCCACTTCAACCAGGTGGATGACCTTATTGATCATGCCACGCACAGCCGCAGTGTCTTCTACTTCCACGACTTGACGAATACGTCTCAGACCAAGTCCGGTCAAGCAGGCTTTATGATTTTTTAAAGCACCAATGGAGCTTTTTATCAGTGTGACTTTAACTGTTTTGTTAGCCATGTTATCTACTCTACTTCCGTCGTGTTCTTGAATGCGCAGCTACTCAAGAATGGTTTAACCAATAATTTCTTCGATAGTCTTGCCGCGTTTTGCTGCTACTTCTTCAGGAGCACGCATCTGCTGCAAACCTTTGAACGTAGCGCGAACAACGTTCACCGGGTTGGTTGACCCGTAACATTTAGCCAGTACATTATGGACACCAGCCAGTTCAAGAATGGCACGCATTGCACCACCGGCAATAACACCAGTACCTTCAGAGGCTGGCTGCATATAAATTTTGGAAGCTCCATGCCTGGCCTTGATTGGATACTGCAAAGTATCGCCATCAAGTTTTACACTGATCATGTTGCGACGAGCAGCTTCCATGGCTTTCTGGATTGCCAAAGGAACTTCACGCGCTTTGCCACGGCCAAAACCGACTCGGCCATTACCATCACCAACTGCGGTAAGAGCGGTAAAACCAAAGATACGTCCACCTTTCACCACCTTGGCTACACGGTTGACCTGAATCAGCTTTTCCTGCATGCCTTCTTCGTTTTTGTTTTGTTCGTTCTTATATGCCATTTGTATAAACCGTTTTCCTAGAATTCCAATCCATTTTCACGCGCAGCATCAGCTAATGCTTTTACGCGCCCATGGTACTGATAACCACTACGATCAAATGCGACTGAAGTTACACCTGCCGCTTTGGCTTTCTCAGCAATTTCTTTTCCAACCTGAATCGCAGACTCAACATTGCCAGTTTTCTTTTCACCAAGCGAAGTGGCAGTTGCCAACACCTTATGGTCCGGAGAAATTACCTGGGCATAGATATGCCGTGGGCTTCTGTAGATGCAAAGGCGGTTAACCCGCAGTTCGCTGATCTTGGCGCGCGTTCTTTTTGCGCGTCTCAGACGAGATTTTTTCTTCTCGTTCATAGTGATATCTCTTATTCCTGTTGTCTGTTTTCTTTCTGTAAATTTTAACTATTATTTAAATCTATTAAGCCCGACTATTATTTTTTCTTCGCTTCTTTTCTGAATACATGCTCATCAGCGTAGCGAATACCCTTGCCCTTATAAGGCTCAGGTGGTCTGAACTCTCTGATTTCAGCAGCAACCTGTCCAACCTGCTGCTTGTCAGCGCCCTTGATCACAATCTCGGTCTGCGTGGGGGTATCAGCAGTGACGCCCTCTGGCAATTTGTAATCAATTGGATGTGAATAACCCACAACCAGATTAACGCTTTTGCCTTCGGCCTTGGCTCTGTAACCAACACCAATCAACTGAAGTTTTTTCTCAAAACCTGCACTTACACCCACAACCATATTGTTTACCAAAGACCGGAAGGTACCAGTCATGGCCACAGCTTCCTTGCTTTCTTTCTTTGCGGACAACTTGAGCTGGTTATCTTCATTAACGATATCGACCAGGTCATGAAGTTGCAGGTTCAATGAACCATTGCTTCCTTTCACTGAAACAAGACCGTTGGCTATATTTACCTCGACACCGCTGGGCAGTTCGACTGGGCTGTTTGCTATTCTGGACATATTGCTGCTCTTTTAAACTTGATATTTTTATAAATTAAAAAACGGTACAGAGAACTTCGCCACCAATACCGGCACCACGTGCTGCTTTATCAGTCATCACGCCTTTATTGGTTGAAACTACACTGATACCCAAACCTGCCTGTACTGATGGAATAGCATCTTTACCTGCATAGTGACGCAAACCAGGACGACTGCCACGATGCAAAGACTCGATAACCGGCTTACCGTTAAAGTATTTCAGCTCAATGGTAAGTTGTGGTTTGACCAGATCATCATTGATCGAATAACCATTGATATAGCCTTCCTGCTTGAGTACATCAAGAATGGACTGTTTAATCTTCGAAGACGGGCAGGACACATTGGGAAGACCAGCCATCTGGGCATTCCTGATTCGTGTCAATAAATCTGCGATTGGGTCTGACATGCTCATATTTTGTCTATTGCCTCTTGTCTCTTTGACTGCCTGCTTCGTTGTTACCAACTAGCCTTGGTCAGGCCAGGAACATCACCCTTCATGGCATGTTCACGTAATTTATTTCTGCATAAACCAAATTTACGGTATACGCCATGGGGACGACCAGTAACCTGACAACGATTGCGCTGGCGGGTAGGACTTGCATCCCTGGGAAGTTTTTGCAGCTTAACCTGTGCTTCCCATTTTTCCTCATCTGAAGCTGTCTGGCTTTTCAAGACAGCTTTCAGTGCAGCACGTTTTTCAGCGAACTTGGCGACCATTTTGGTTCGCTTGTGTTCCCTTACAATCATTGAGGTTTTAGCCATAACTTATATTCTCTTTAAACCAATATCTGTTCTGAATATCAGGCGCTTGCTGCCTGAGCAGTTTCTTTCAACGGAAAATTCAATGCCCGTAACAAGGCTCTGCCTTCTTCATTGTTTTTAGCTGTAGTGGTGATAGTAATATCCATACCACGCAGCTTATCAATCTTGTCATATTCAATTTCCGGGAAAATAATCTGCTCGGTAACACCCATTGCATAATTTCCGCGGCCATCAAATGATTTGGCACTAAGCCCCCTGAAGTCACGAATACGTGGAATGGCAATAGATACCAGACGGTCGAGGAACTCATACATTCGCTCGCCTCGCAGGGTTACCTTGCAACCAACCGGCCAGCCTTCACGAACCTTGAAACCAGCAACGGATTTACGAGCCAGATTTACAATTGGCTTCTGGCCACTGATCTTCGCCATGTCACCCAAGGCATTATCCAGAACCTTTTTGTCACCAAATTCGCCGCTACCCATATTAATCACTACTTTAGTGATTTTGGGCACTTGCATTGGGTTTTCATAAGAGAACTGATTCTGCAGTTCCTGAACCACTTTGTTTTTGTAAACGTCTCTTAAACGAGCCATGATCTTTTTCTAACCTGTCTGAATTAATCTGTTTTTAAAATAGTAGATTCAATACTAATCAATGACTGAACTGTCAGACTTAAATACCCTGACTTTTTCACCATTTTCGTCAACTCGAATACCTACACGATCAGCTTTCTCTGTCTTCGAATTAAATATCGCGACATTGGAAACCTGGATAGCTGCTTCTTTTTCAACAATACCACCCTGTTTGCCCAGATTGGGATTAGGTTTGGTATGGCGTTTAACCATGTTGATACCAGAGACAATCAGGCGGCCATTATCCATAACCCGGGTAACTTTACCGCGCTTGCCCTTGTCTTTCCCGGCAATCACAATTACTTCATCATCACGTTTCAGTTTCTGCATTGTTGCAATCTCTATCTCTTAATCTGGTTGACGAAGTACTAAAGTACTTCCGGAGCCAGAGAAATAATTCTCATGAATTTTTCTGTTCGCAATTCCCTGGTAACCGGTCCAAAAACACGTGTACCAATAGGAGCATTCTGGGTGTTTAGCAGGATGGCCGCATTATCATCAAATTTGATCAGCGAACCATCCGGACGACGCACTCCACTCTTGGTGCGAACAACAAGGGCGCTCAGTACCTGCCCTTTCTTTACCTTACCCCGTGGAATGGCTTCCTTCACAGTAACCTTGATTACATCACCAATCCTGGCATAACGACGGTGTGATCCACCAAGCACCTTGATGCACATCACTTTTCTAGCGCCGCTGTTGTCTGCAACATCCAAATAGGATTGAACTTGAATCATTTCTACTTCTCCGGGCTTTATATCAGTGATATTTAGCCGCTCTTATCCTTTTAAACTAAATTCGTTTTTACTACCTACCAGCTCTTAACAAGCTAACAACTAAACAATAGTCGCCTTTTCATCAACAGAAACCAGAGACCATGTCTTGGTTTTGGATATCGGGCGCACTTCCTTGATAGTCACTGTATCGCCTTCCTGACACTCATTAGACTCGTCATGGGCATGTAGCCTTGAAGATTTGGTTACATACTTGCTGTACACAGGATGCTTTACTCGTCTTTCCACGAGCACAGTAATGGACTTATCCATTTTGTTACTGACAACTCTGCCTGTGGCAGTACGTGCACGTTTATCTTGTGCTGTTTCGTTAGTTTCGACGGCTTCTGTCATGTCTCTTAAAACCTGTTATTTATATATTGGCCAGTAAAATTACTGGGCACGTTTTTCATTTATCAGAGTTTTCACTCTGGCAATATTCTTTCGCACACCAGGCATCAGATGAGTCTGACCAAGCTGGCCAGTTGATTTCTGCATACGATAATTAAACTGGTCACGAAGCAGTTCAAGCAGTACTTCATTAAGCTCTGCTACTGATTTATCTCTCAGTTCACTGGTTTCATAATTGGCCATTACATAACCACCCTTTTAGCAAATTTTGTTGCAAACGGAAGCTTTGCTGCAGCCAGAGTAAATGCTTCTTCAGCCAACTCTTCTGTCACACCTTCAATTTCAAACAGTACTTTTCCAGGCTGAATCTGGGCTACCCAGTATTCAACACTACCCTTACCTTTACCCTGACGAACTTCAAGAGGCTTCTGGGTAATTGGCTTATCCGGAAAAACCCGAATCCATATTTTTCCGCCACGTTTTACATGACGTGTCAATGCACGACGAGCAGACTCGATCTGTCGGGCAGTCAGGCGACCACGGCCTATAGCCTTCAAACCATATTCGCCAAAACTAATAGTGCTGCCACGATGCGCAAGACCACGGTTCCGGCCTTTCATCATTTTGCGAAATTTGGTTCGCTTAGGTTGTAACATCCTTAACTACCTCTTAAGAATTCTTTTTCGGTTCTGTTTCAACTTCTTCTACAGTATCAAAAACTTCACCCTTGAAGATCCATATCTTGATACCAATAATGCCGTAAGTGGTCAGCGCTTCACTGGTGGCATAATCAATGTCTGCCCGCAGTGTATGCAAAGGAACACGGCCTTCGTGATAACGCTCGGATCGTGCAATTTCAGCACCCCCTAAACGACCACTCACCTGTACTTTGATGCCCTGTGCACCCTGGCGCATTGCATTTTGCATCACTCGCTTCATGGCACGACGGAACATCACGCGACGCTCAAGCTGCTGAGCAACGCTATCAGCTACCAGCTGGGCATCCAGATCAGGTTTACGAATCTCTTCGATATTGATGTGCACAGGCACACCCATCTTTTTATGTAATTCATTACGCAGTTTTTCTACGTCTTCGCCTTTTTTGCCGATAACAATTCCGGGCCTGGCGGTAAATACAGTAACACGAGCAGTCTGAGCCGGACGCTCGATCTCAACTCTGGAAACAGAAGCAGATGCCAGCTTCTTTTTCACCAGATCACGTACTTCCATATCCTCGAGTAAGTATTTGGCATAGTCTCTGCCACTCGCATACCAGACGGATGTATGTTTCTTAACAATTCCCAGTCTTATGCCTGTCGGGTTTACTTTCTGACCCATATATCCTCTCTTTTTTAACCTAAGCCTTTAGAGTGTCCGGTAATTCAGAAAATTACCTGCACCAGTATGTATGCGGCCTTTTTAGCTGTTATCAGCAACCTTTACAGTAATGTGACAAGAGCGTTTCAAAATTCGATCGGCTCTACCCTTTGCTCGAGGACTAATGCGCTTTAACGTCATGGCCTCGTCCACATAAATGGTGGAAACTTTCAGCTCGTCAATATCAACACCTTCATTGTGTTCGGCATTGGCAATGGCTGAATTCAATACTTTCTTGATCAGCACAGCTGCTTTTTTCGGACTGTAGGAGAGAAGCTCAAGCGCCTCTTCAACACCCTTTCCACGAATCTGATCAGCAACCAGCCTGGCTTTCTGTGCCGACAATCTGGCTGTACTTAATTTTGCTGAAACTTCCATCATTCTTACCTCTGTAATCTGTCACTCGTAACCAATAAACTGCGTTTTAACGCGATTTCTTATCAGCTGTATGTCCCCGATAGGTTCTGGTGACAACAAATTCTCCCAGCTTGTGCCCAACCATGTCCTCAGAAATCAAAACTGGAACATGCTGACGGCCGTTATGAATGGCAATTGTAAGACCAAGCATATCCGGAGAGATCATGGACCTTCTGGACCAGGTTTTAATAGGCCGTCTGTCATTACTGTCCTGAGCAACCTGCACTTTCTTGAGCAGATGAAGGTCAATAAATGGTCCTTTTTTTAATGATCTTGGCACTTTCTATATCCTCTAATGCTTTAAATAAGCATTCTCATTTCTTATCTACTAATTCTTACCTGGTCGCACGACGACGTCGAATGATCAGCTTATCAGTACGCTTGTTGGTACGTGTCTTATAACCCTTGGTTGGAGTACCCCAAGGAGAAACAGGATGTCTGCCTCCGGAAGTACGACCTTCACCACCACCATGTGGATGATCAACCGGATTCATGGCAACACCACGAACAGTCGGGCGCACGCCACGCCAGCGTTTGGCACCGGCTTTACCCAAAGAGCGCAGGCTATGCTCGCTATTTGAGACTTCACCCAGTACAGCACGACAATCAGCTAGAATTTTGCGCATCTCGCCTGAACGCAAACGCAATGTAGCGTACTGCCCCTCACGTGCTACCAACTGCACTGAAGTACCGGCGCTGCGAGCAATCTGTGCTCCCTTACCTGGCTTCATTTCAATGCAATGCAAAGTACTACCCATAGGAATATTACGCAGGGGTAGACAGTTGCCTGGTTTCATCGGTGCACTTTCACCGGAAATAATCTCATCACCGACGCTGACTTTGCCTGGCGCGATAATATAGCGACGTTCGCCGTCGGCATATTTCAGCAGTGCAATGTTTGCAGTGCGGTTAGGATCGTATTCCAGCCTTTCAATAATGGCCGGGATATTGTCCTTGTCACGCTTGAAATCTATGATGCGGTACTTCTGTTTATGCCCACCACCACAATGACGACGTGTAATGCGACCCGCATTGTTACGACCACCATTCTTAGACTGTGCTTCCACCAGAGGAGCATAAGGCGCTCCCTTATGCAGGTCCGGATTTACCACTTTAACGACGAAACGCCGTCCCGGGGAGGTAGGTTTGGATTTAACTACTGGCATTATCTACGCTCCTGTTAACCCAGCTCGGCAAAGTCAATTTCATGACCCTGCTCAAGTCTGATGTATGCTTTTTTCCAGCTTGGACGTGTGCGCATTTTTCCGCGGGCAGTACGTTTTCTCTTGCCCTTCACATTCAATACCTGGACTTCTTTAACTTCGACATTAAACAGGCTTTCAACTGCCTGCTTGATTTCAGGCTTGGTCGCATCACCGGCCACCCTGAATGTCACTTGATTGTTTTCTTCTGAAATAATTGAGCTCTTCTCAGATACATGAGGGCCCAATATTATGGTCAAGATTCTTTCCTGATTCATGCCAACATCCCCTCTACTTTCTTGAGTGCAGGTAAGGTTATCAACACCTTTTCAAAACCAATCAGGCTTACAGGATCAACACCTGTCGCTTCCAGGACATCAACCTTATGCAGATTGCGCGCAGCAAGGTAGAGATTCTGATCGACTTCATCGCTGACAATCAGCACATTTTGCAAATCAAATTCTGTGAGCTTATCAATAAGACCCTTGGTTTTATGAGTATCAACCTTGAAATCGTCAACAACGAGAAGACGATCCTGGCGAACCAGTTCAGAAAGAATGCAACGTAATGCGCCACGGTACATTTTCTTGTTGATTTTTTTGGAGTGGTCCTGTGGTCGTGCAGCAAAGGTAACACCACCGGAGCGCCAGATCGGGCCCCTTGTCGTACCAGCACGGGCTCGGCCAGTACCTTTCTGACGCCATGGCTTTTTACCACCACCACTGACTTCAGAACGTGTTTTCTGTTTAACGCTACCCTGACGCGCACCCGCAAGGTAAGTAACAACGACCTGGTGAACCAGGCTTTCGTTGAATTCCTTGGCGAAAGTATCGTCAGATACGGAAACTGTTTTTGCTGCCTTCTTACCAGGCACTGCAACATTCAAATCCATTGCTTACCCCTTAGAAGACGATTTAACGGCTGGTGAAATGATTACATCTGACCCGGTGGCACCAGGAACAGCACCCTTGATTAGAATCAGATTGTTTTCAGTGTCTACTTTGACTACTTGCAGGCCCTGGGTGGTAACTCTGACATTGCCCATCTGGCCTGCCATTTTCTTACCTTTCCAAACACGACCCGGAGTCTGACATTGCCCAATTGAGCCAGGAGCACGATGCGACAGTGAATTACCGTGGGTAGCGTCCTGCATACTGAAATTATGACGCTTGATGGAACCCTGAAAGCCTTTACCTTTTGAGGTGCCGGTGACATCCACCATTTGCCCTTCGGCAAATCTTTCTACGGTGAATTCAAATCCCGGGGCAACTTCCTGCTCACCAAAATCTGCCTGTCCGGCACGAAACTCCCAAAGGCCACGGCCCGCTTCTGTGCCAGCCTTGGAGAAATGGCCAGCTTCTGATTTAGAGACATGGGATCCTTTTACAAATCCGGTAGTCACCTGTACAGCACTGTAACCATCAGACTCAAGGGTTTTCACCTGAGTGACCCTGTTGGGCAGAATTTCAACAACTGTTACGGGTATAGAGGACCCGGATTCGGTGAAAAGACGGGTCATACCGCTTTTCCGACCGACTAAGCCAATCGACATTTTAAAACCTCATCGTGTATGGGGCTGAAACCCACTATGGCTGCTTACGCATTACACCATGTTATGTGTACTGCCCTGCTCCAAGGAACTTGGCAGCTGTTTATGTATTTAAAGTGCCAGCAGATTTGACTACAGACACTTACCACCTACTTTTAAAATCTTTTAATCGTTCTTGCCAAGACTGATCTGAACTTCAACACCGGCAGCAAGGTTTAACTGCATCAGCGCCTCAACAAACTTCTCTGTTGGCTCTACGATGTCCAGCAGGCGCTTGTGAGTACGAATTTCGTACTGATCACGCGCATCTTTATTGACATGAGGAGAGATAAGTATCGTATATCGCTCTTTTCTGGTTGGCAGAGGAATCGGTCCCCTGACATAAGCACCAGTACGTTTTGCGGTATTAACCAGTTCCTGTGTGGACTGATCAATTAAACGGTGATCAAAGGCCTTTAGCCTAATTCTGATTCGCTGGTTCTGCATACGACCAACATCTCCCGACGTCAATAAAGTTATTAAAGAACATTGTAAAAGCGGTGAAACCAACCAAATTGATTTCACCGCGAAAAAAGAGCGCAAATTTTACGTGCGAGGCTTTTTTTAGTCAAGGCCCTTACGCAGTTATTTTCTAAAAAAGAGAGAGATAATTTACCCTCTGTTTTTTCCCGGATTTACACTCTTATCCGGTGATAATTAGTGGTTTTGCCAACCGTTCCCGGATTTAAGCACCTTTTTCGATAATTAAATTAGAGATCGCAGCAGGTACTTCAGCGTATTTATTGAATTCCATGGTGTAGGTTGCACGTCCCTGGGTAGCAGATCGCAGGTCTGTTGAATAACCAAACATTTCCGCAAGAGGCACTTCAGCATTGATTATTTTGCCTGAAGCACTATCTTCCATACCCTGGACAATACCCCGGCGACGGTTCAGGTCACCCATTACATCACCCATATAATCTTCAGGCGTTACCACTTCTACTTTCATAACAGGTTCTAAAAGTGCGGCATCCGCAGCAACGGCGCCCTTTTTCAAGGCCATGGAACCGGCTATTTTGAAGGCCATTTCACTTGAATCCACGTCATGGAAAGAACCATCAAAGAGAGTAACTTTCATTGCCAGTAGCGGGTAACCGGCCAGGCAGCCATTTTTCATCTGCTCCTGAACACCCTTGTCTACTGCGGGAATATATTCCTTGGGAATGGTGCCCCCAACAATCTCATTAACAAACTGGTATTCCGAATCAGCAGGTAAAGGCTCAAGGCGCAACCAGACATGACCATACTGCCCACGCCCGCCGGACTGCTTCACATGCTTGCCTTCAATTTCAACGGTTTTGCGAATGGTTTCGCGGTAAGCGACCTGTGGCTTACCGATATTCGCTTCCACATTGAATTCACGTCGCATGCGGTCTACCAGGACGTCCAGGTGCAGTTCGCCCATACCGGAAATAATAGTCTGGCCCGATTCTTCGTCAGTCTCTACGCGGAAGGAGGGATCTTCCTGGGCCAGTTTACCCAGTGCTATACCCATTTTTTCCTGGTCAGCCTTGGTTTTAGGCTCTACAGCAACAGAGATAACAGGTTCCGGAAAATCCATCTTCTCCAGGGTGATAACTTTATCAAGACTGCACAGGGTTTCACCGGTGGTCACATCTTTCAGACCAATAGCTGCCGCAATATCACCGGCCAGCACTTCCTTGATTTCTTCCCGTGAATTGGAGTGCATCTGCACCATACGTCCAACACGCTCTTTCTTCGACTTTAACGGGTTATATATGGTGTCGCCGGAATTCAGGGTACCTGAATAAACACGGAAAAACGTTAATGTACCAACAAAAGGGTCAGTGGCAATTTTGAAGGCCAGAGCAGCAAACGGCGCCTTATCATCGGCCTCACGGGTGGCAACTGTCTCGCCATCTTCCAATACGCCCTCAATAGCCTTTACTTCTGTTGGTGCCGGCATGAATTCTATGACGGCATCCAGCATGGCCTGCACACCCTTGTTTTTAAAGGCAGAACCACAAAGCGTTGGTACAATTTCATTAGCCAGGGTTCTTATGCGCAGGCCTTTCTTGATCTCTTCCTCGCTTAGCTCTTCGCCTTCGAGGTACTTGTTCATTAGTTCTTCATTGGCTTCTGCTGCAGCTTCGATGAGTTCCGAGCGCCATTTTTCGCACTCTTGCGCCATGTCTTGAGGAATTTCGTCGTATTCAAAGGTCGTGCCCTGATCAGCCTCATTCCAGATGATGCGTTTCATCTTGATCAGGTCAATAACACCCTTGAATTGATCTTCAGCACCAATGGGAAGCTGAATGGGAACCGGGTTTGCACCCAGACGCTCTTTCATCTGCTGCACAACTTTCAGAAAATCCGCACCGGCACGGTCCATCTTGTTAACAAAAACCATGCGTGGGACTTCATAGCGGTTCGCCTGACGCCACACTGTTTCAGTCTGGGGTTGCACACCTGAACTGGCACATAACACGACCACCGCACCATCAAGTACCCGCAGGGAACGTTCTACTTCAATGGTGAAGTCAACGTGTCCCGGGGTATCAATGATATTGATTCGGTGATCTTCAAACTGGTTATCCATGCCATTCCAGAAACAGGTGGTCGCAGCCGAGGTAATAGTAATACCTCGCTCCTGCTCCTGCTCCATCCAGTCCATGACCGCAGCACCATCATGTACCTCACCAATCTTGTGTGAAATACCGGTGTAAAAAAGCACACGTTCCGTAGTTGTGGTTTTTCCAGCGTCCACGTGAGCACAGATCCCTATATTGCGATAGCGGTCTAGGGGCGTTTTTCTGGCCACAGTGAAACCCTCAATAAACTCAGGTTATGGATAAACTCAGGTACTTAGAAACGGTAGTGTGAGAAAGCGCGGTTGGCTTCAGCCATACGATGAACATCTTCGCGCTTCTTGACCGCACTGCCACGTCCTTCAGACGCATCCATCACTTCGCCGGCAAGACGCAGTGCCATGGATTTCTCTCCACGACTACGTGAATGGTCTACCAGCCAGCGCATTGCCAAAGCATTACGCCTGTCCGGGCGAACTTCTACGGGGACCTGGTAAGTAGCACCACCCACACGGCGAGACTTTACCTCTACCAGGGGAGCAATATTATCCAGTGCGGTTTCAAAGGCTTCCAGCGGATCCTTGCCGGATTTTTCGGCGACCACAGCCAGGGCACCGTAAACAATTTTTTCAGCAACTGATTTCTTGCCATCAACCATTACATGGTTCATGAACTTGGCAATAGTCTTGTTACCAAACTTGGGATCGGGAAGAACTTCCCGCTTTGCAATGACTCGTCTTCTTGGCATGATTTCCTCTCTTCAGGCTCACCCGGAATAATGAAGCGTTGCTTCCAGAATCCGGCCTTACTGGAATTGATAGGGATTAAGGTTTATTTAGGTCGTTTGGTTCCATATTTGGAACGACCCTGTTTACGATCAGCTACGCCGGAAGTATCCAGAGAGCCACGTACTGTGTGATAACGCACACCTGGCAAATCTTTTACCCTTCCACCCCTGATCAGGATTACGGAGTGCTCCTGCAAGTTGTGTCCTTCACCACCAATATAAGAAGTGACCTCGTAGCCGTTGGTAAGACGCACACGGCAGACTTTACGCAAAGCAGAGTTTGGTTTCTTTGGGGTAGTTGTGTAGACACGGGTGCAGACACCACGACGTTGCGGGCAACCCTGCAACGCTGGTACGTCACTCTTGTCGTGCTTGTTTTTCCTGGGCTTGCGAACCAGTTGGTTAACAGTCGCCATTTAATGCTCCGAAATTCTTCGTTATTTTTCAAAGAGGCGCGATTGTAATGATCGCGCCTCACCTAGTCAACTTATACTAGCCACAAGTCTCAAGTTTCAAGTCCCAAGTTGTCCGCTAAAAGTAACGGCTTTTGCTTGAGACTTGTGACTGGCGACTTGCGACTGGCTTAATCCTCTCCTGCTTCCGCAGCTGCTGCACTTTCTGATTCAGCCAGGGCTTCACTCAATGCCGCTTCTACTTCGCTGGCAGAAACGGTGTCTTCATTAAGACGCGCATCAGCAATCCGTTTCCTGTTGGCATGATAGGAAAGTCCGGTTCCAGCAGGAATCAAACGTCCAACAACGACGTTCTCTTTGAGTCCCTGCAGGTAATCGCGCTTGCCAGTGACCGCAGCCTCTGTCAGTACGCGAGTAGTTTCCTGGAATGATGCCGCTGAAATGAAGGATTCCGTGGCCAGAGACGCTTTCGTAATACCCAACAGAACACGTTCATACTTGGCAACGTCTTTCTCTTCTTCAACCAGGCGCTCATTTTCGCGAAGCACGCGAATGTACTCCACCTGTTCACCTTTGATGAATGAGGAATCACCCATTTGCTGGATTTCAGCTTTTCGCAGCATCTGGCGCACGATGACTTCAATGTGCTTGTCATTGATACGTACACCCTGAAGGCGATAAACATCCTGTACTTCATTCACAATAAAGCGTGCCAGGGCTTCAACTCCTTTCAAGCGCAGAATGTCATGTGGGTTTGGTGGCCCATCAGACACAACCTCACCCTTTTCAACATACTCACCTTCAAACACTGTCATCTGACGCCACTTGGGAATCAGAACTTCATAGTGATCACTGCCATCAATCGGATTCACTCCATCAGCTGGAGTAATAACCAGTCGGCGCTTACCCTTGGTTTCCTTGCCGAAGCTTACGGTACCGGATATTTCCGCCAGGATTGCCGGCTCTTTCGGTTTACGTGCTTCAAACAGGTCAGCAACACGGGGCAGACCACCGGTAATATCACGAGTTTTTGAACCTTCCTGGGGAATACGTGCAATTACGTCACCAATACGCACGTCAGCACCGTTTTCTACACCGACAATCGCCTTCGATGGCAGGAAGTAATGAGCAGGTACATTGGTGCCCGGCAGATTGAATTCCTTGCCTTTATCATCAACCAGAGTAATCGCAGGTCGAAGCTCTTTACCACCGGACGGACGCTCGGAAGGATCCATTACTGTGATATTGGTCAGACCGGTAATTTCGTCAGTCTGGCGTTTCACACACAGGCCTTCTTCCATTGCCTCAAAGCGAACCTTACCGTCAACTTCCACAACGATCGGGTGAGTATGAGGATCCCAGGTAGCGACAATATCGCCTACCTTGACTTCAGAATGGTCTTTGCCATTGATAACAGCACCGTAAGGTAGCTTATAACGCTCTTTCTCACGGCCGTTAGTGTCATTAACAATCAATTCGCCGGAACGGGAAACCACAACCAGTTGGCCACTTACGCGCTGAACAGTTTTCATGTTATACAGATGAATGGTGCCATCGGTTTTAACCTGAACGTTGTCCGAAGCCGTGGCACGTGACGCCGCACCACCGATATGGAAAGTACGCATGGTCAGCTGTGTACCTGGCTCACCGATAGACTGTGCTGCTACTACGCCAACCGCCTCACCAATATTGGTCAAATGACCACGGGCCAGGTCCCGGCCGTAACATTTACGACAAATACCGGCATGGGCTTCACAGGTAATAGGTGAGCGGGCAATAACTTCGTCGACGCCGTTTGTTTCGAGAATTTCTACCAGTTTTTCATCAATCAGGGAGCCAGCTTCAATAACTGTTACACCATCACCATCGAGTGCATCTCTGGCCAGAACTCGTCCGAGAACAAGCTCTCCCAGCGGTGCAATAATATCTCCGCCTTCGATGACAGGAGTCATTGTCAAACCAGCCTCAGTACCACAATCTTCCTCTTTCACTACCAGATCCTGACTGATATCAACCAGGCGGCGAGTGAGATAACCGGAGTTTGCGGTCTTCAGGGCAGTATCCGCCAGACCTTTACGAGCACCGTGAGTAGAAATAAAGTACTGCAGTACGTTCAGACCTTCACGGAAGTTTGCCGTGATCGGAGTTTCGATAATTGATCCATCAGGTTTTGCCATCAGACCACGCATACCCGCCAACTGACGAATCTGTGCGGGGGAGCCCCTGGCACCGGAGTCCGAATAAACATAAACGGAGTTGAAAGACTCCTGATCTACTTCTTCGCCATCGCGGTTAATCACTTTTTCAGAGGACAGTCCATCCATCATGGATTTGGCAACCTGATCATTGGCACGTGACCAGATATCAATAACCTTGTTGTATTTCTCGCCCTGCGTTACCAAACCTGAAGCAAATTGCGATTCTATTTCAGCAACTTCTGCTTCAGCATCGGCAATCAAAGTGGCCTTTGCATCAGGAATAACGAAGTCATTGACACCAATAGATGACCCGGACCATGTGGAATAGCGGTAGCCCATATACATCAACTGGTCAGCGAATATAACGGTCTCTTTCAGACCAACGTTTCGATAACACATATTAATAATGTGTGAGATCTGCTTCTTGGACATCTTCTGATTCACCATACTGAATGGCAGACCAGCTGGCACAATACTGAACAGGATTACACGACCTACCGTAGATTCAACAATACTGGTGGTCTCTACCTTTTCGCGATTTTCATCAAACATGACTTCAGTCAGGCGCACTTTAATTCGGGCCTGAAGGTGAACAGCCTTGGTGCTGAACGCCTTAACCACTTCATCGACGTTCGCAAATATCATGCCTTCGCCAGCAGCATTAACACGCTCCCGGGTCATGTAATACAGACCCAGTACCACGTCCTGGGAAGGAACGATGATCGGCTCACCGGAAGCTGGTGACAGAATGTTGTTGGTTGACATCATCAGTGAGCGGGCTTCCAACTGGGCTTCCAGTGTCAGAGGCACGTGAACAGCCATCTGGTCGCCATCGAAGTCAGCGTTATAAGCCGCACATACCAGAGGGTGAAGCTGAATCGCCTTACCTTCAATCAGGACCGGCTCAAAAGCCTGGATGCCGAGTCTATGCAGAGTGGGCGCACGGTTGAGCAGGATAGGATGCTCGCGAATAACTTCAGCAAGAATATCCCACACTTCTGCGGTCTCTTTCTCAACCATTTTCTTGGCAGCTTTAATAGTCGTTGCCACACCACGCAGGATCAGTTTGCCAAGAATGAACGGCTTGAATAATTCCAGCGCCATCTTTTTCGGCAGACCGGCCTGATGCAACCTTAGAGTAGGACCTACCACAATCACGGAACGTCCGGAGTAGTCGACACGTTTGCCCAGCAGATTTTGACGGAAACGACCCTGTTTACCCTTGATCATGTCTGCAAGAGATTTCAAAGGACGCTTGTTTGAACCGGTAATGGCTCGGCCGCGGCGACCGTTATCCAGCAGCGCGTCAACAGATTCCTGCAACATACGCTTTTCGTTACGCACGATAATATCCGGCGCATTCAAATCAAGCAGACGCTTCAGGCGGTTATTTCGGTTAATAACCCGGCGATACAAATCGTTAAGATCAGACGTTGCAAAACGACCACCATCCAAAGGAACCAGAGGGCGCAAATCCGGTGGCAATACCGGCAGCACGTTCAGTACCATCCATTCAGGTTTGTTACCTGAATTCACAAAACCATCGAGCAGTTTCAAACGCTTGGATAATTTCTTCAGTTTTGTTTCTGAGTTTGTCTGGGGAATTTCTTCACGAAGCCTGTTGGCTTCTTCATTCACATCCATATCCGCCATCAGGTCCTGAACAGCTTCAGCACCCATTTTGGCTTCAAAGTCATCGCCAAATTCTTCCAGCGCTTCGTAATACTGTTCGTCAGAGAGCAATTGACCCTTTTCCAGCGTAGTCATACCTGGGTCGATAACGACAAACGATTCAAAATAAAGCACACGTTCGATATCACGAAGAGTCATATCCAGCAGCAAGCCAATACGCGAAGGCAGTGATTTAAGAAACCAGATATGTGCAACCGGGCTGGCCAACTCAATATGACCCATCCTTTCACGACGCACTTTACTCAAGGCAACTTCAACGCCACATTTTTCACAGATAACACCTCTGTGTTTCAGTCGCTTGTATTTTCCACAAAGACACTCATAGTCTTTTACCGGGCCAAAAATCTTGGCACAGAACAGACCATCGCGCTCCGGCTTGAATGTACGGTAGTTGATGGTTTCGGGTTTCTTCACTTCACCGAATGACCATGAACGAATCAGTTGTGGCGATGCCAATCCGATACGAATTGAATCAAAGTCTTCTATCTGTGTCTGTGACTTCAATAAACCTAACAGGTCTTTCATTCTCTTCCTCCACCCAATAAAGGGTTGATAAGTTTTCTGAATTTAGTTTCTTTACAAAAACGTTACGTTTCTGCTGACCACCAAATTCCGAATCAATTCTCGACTTCAAGTTCCATGTCGATGCCCAACGAGCGAATCTCTTTAACCAATACGTTAAAGGATTCAGGCATACCAGGTTCCATACGGTCATCACCATCTACAATATTCTTGTACATTTTGGTTCTGCCGTTCACATCATCCGACTTCACAGTCAGCATTTCCTGTAAGGTATAAGCAGCACCATAAGCCTCAAGTGCCCACACTTCCATCTCTCCGAAGCGCTGACCACCAAACTGGGCTTTACCACCAAGAGGCTGTTGTGTAACAAGACTGTAGGAACCTGTGGAACGTGCATGCATCTTGTCGTCTACCAGATGGTTCAACTTCAGCATGTACATGATGCCAACCGTCACCTTGCGGTCAAACTGATCACCGGTACGACCATCAAACAGGCTTACCTGGCCATCTTCACTCATGTCAGCAAGTTTCAACATTTCCTTGATCTCGATTTCACTGGCACCATCAAACACCGGTGTTGCCATTGGCACACCGGCTCTCAGGTTTTTAGCCAATTCCATCACATCATCATCGCTCAGGCTTTTCAGATCTTCTGTGCGACGTGATTCACCAATACCGTTGTAAATCTGATCAAGGAATTTACGAATCTCTGCCACTTTCTGTTCCTGCTGGATCATGACATTGATCTTTTCACCCAATCCTTTCGCCGCAGCACCCAGATGGGTTTCCAGAATCTGTCCAACGTTCATTCGTGAAGGTACACCCAGAGGATTCAGTACGATATCAACCGGATTTCCCTTGTCATCATAAGGCATGTCCTCTACCGGCATAATGACCGAAATAACACCCTTGTTTCCATGACGTCCAGCCATCTTGTCACCAGGCTGAATACGACGTTTGATTGCAAGATAGACCTTGACGATTTTCAGTACACCTGGTGCCAGGTTATCGCCCTGGGTCAGTTTACGTTTCTTGTCTTCGAAGCGCTCATCAAGTTCGATTCTGCGCTCTTTAAGCTGGACACCTGCTTTCTCAAGTGACTCGCTCATGTCTTCATCAACCATACGAAGTTTGAACCAGTCATCCTGATTCAGACTGTCCAGATATTCAGCTGTCAGGCGGTCACCTTTCTTGAGTTTTGGACCACCAACGACTGTTTTACCTAACAGGGCTTTACGCAGGCGCTGGAATGTCGCTTCTTCAACAATGCGGAATTCGTCATTGATATCCTTACGCACTTTGGCTAACTGGGTTTCTTCAATTTCCAGGGCGCGCTGGTCTTTCTCAAGACCGTCACGGGTAAATACCTGAACATCAATTACGGTACCCTTCACACTGCTTGGAACACGAAGCGATGTATCTTTCACATCGGAAGCTTTCTCACCAAAAATGGCACGCAGCAGTTTTTCTTCCGGAGTAAGCTGCGTTTCTCCTTTCGGAGTTACCTTGCCTACCAGGATATCGCCTGCATCTACTTCAGCACCAATGTGAACAATCCCGGACTCATCCAGACGACCCAGTGCAGTTTCACCAACGTTGGGGATGTCCGCAGTAATTTCTTCGGAACCCAGCTTGGTATCACGGGCAATACAGGTCAGTTCCTGAATATGAATGGAAGTAAAACGATCTTCCTTCACCACCCTTTCGGAAATCAGGATTGAATCCTCAAAGTTATATCCATTCCAGGGCATAAACGCGATGCGCATATTCTGGCCCAGTGCCAGCTCACCGGTATCAATAGAAGGACCATCAGCGAGAATATCCCCTGCACTGACTGAGTCACCTTCCTTGACCAGCGGACGCTGGCTGATGCAGGTATTCTGATTGGAACGGGTGTATTTGATCAGATTATAAATATCAACACCGGCTTCGCCTGCTTCTGTTTCTTCATCGTGAACTCGAACAACCATACGTGCTGCATCGACACTGTCGATAACACCACCGCGTTTGGCGATCACACATACACCGGAATCACGGGCAACATTTCGCTCCATACCGGTGCCCACCAAAGGCTTCTCGGAAATCAGGGTGGGTACCGCCTGACGCTGCATGTTTGATCCCATCAAGGCACGGTTAGCATCGTCATGCTCAAGGAAAGGAATCAGGGAAGCGGCAACAGATACAACCTGCTGTGGAGAAACATCCATATAGTCGACCTGATCAGACTGCATCAAGGTAAATTCATTCTTGTGACGGACGCTAATCAGATCTTCTTCAAACTTGCCTTTCTTATCGAGGGGTGATGAGGCCTGCGCGATTACGAAACCACTTTCCTCAATGGCGGAAAGATAATGAATCTCATCGGTAACAGCACCGTTAACCACTTTACGTACCGGGCTTTCAAGGAAACCGTATTCATTGGTACGAGCATAGGTTGCCAGAGAGTTAATCAGACCAATATTCGGTCCTTCAGGAGTTTCAATCGGGCAGACACGACCGTAGTGAGTCGGATGCACATCGCGCACTTCAAATCCGGCACGTTCACGTGTCAGACCGCCTGGCCCAAGAGCAGAAATTCTGCGCTTGTGAGTTACTTCTGACAGCGGGTTATTCTGGTCCATAAACTGGGACAACTGACTGGAACCAAAAAATTCCTTTATTGCGGCCGCAACGGGCTTCGCATTAATCATGTCCTGTGGCATCAGACCTTCACTATCGGCCATGGAAAGACGCTCTTTAACAGCTCTTTCAACACGCACCAGTCCAACACGGAACTGGTTTTCAGCCATTTCACCAACGCTACGAATACGACGGTTACCCAGGTGATCGATATCATCAACGGTACCGAAACCATTGCGGATGTCCACCAGGGTCTTGATTACATCAACAATGTCTTCCTTGCTCAGGACACCATCACCAACGGAATCCGGGCGACCCAGTCGTCGGTTGAATTTCATGCGACCTACAGCGGAAAGGTCGTAACGTTCAGGCGAGAAAAACAGGTTGGCAAAGAGGTTTTCTGCAGACTCTTTGGTCGGTGGCTCACCCGGACGCATCATTCGGTAAATTTCTACCAGCGCCTCAAGACGGTTTGTAGTTGGATCAATACGCAGGGTATCGGAAACAAATGGGCCGCAATCGAGATCATTCGTATAAATCGTCTCGAATTGAGTAACACCGGATTTTATCAAACCTTCCAGAATTTCTTCTGTGACCTCGGCATTACAGGGGTATAGCACTTCCCCGGTTTCAGTATCGAAAATATCCTTCGCCAGCGAATCACCCACGACAAATTCACCTGGAACGTCCAGCTTGGTGAGCTTGGCTTGCTCCATTTCGCGGATATGGCGTGCGGTTATCCTGACGCCAGACTTAACAATGACTGTACGCTTGTTCTTGATATCAAAATTAAGGACGGCACCTCTCAAACGTGAGGGAACAAGCTCAACGGAGATATTGCCTTCCTTATCAACAAAGTAACTGTTGTTGTCATAGAACATCTCGAGGATGTCCTGTGAACTGTAATCCAGCGCTCTCAGGAGGATGGACGCAGGCAGCTTACGGCGGCGATCGATTCGAACATAAACCATGTCCTTGGGATCAAACTCAACGTCCAGCCAGGATCCACGATAAGGGATAATTCGTGCTGAATAGAGTAATTTGCCTGAACTATGGGTTTTACCGCGGTCATGATCAAAGAACACGCCTGGAGAACGGTGTAACTGAGAAACCACCACTCGCTCTGTGCCATTGATAACAAAGGTACCGCTGTCAGTCATCAGGGGGATTTCACCCATATAGACTTCCTGCTCCTTGATGTCTTTAATAACTTTTGCTGTAGATTCCTTTTCATAAATGATCAGCCTGACTTTTACCCGCAGTGAAACTGCATAGGTAGCGCCCCTCAGGACACACTCGCTGACATCAAATTCCGGCTTGCCCAATCTGTAGCTTACATATTCAAGCAAGGCTTTACCGGAGTAACTTACAATTGGGAAAACAGACTTGAATGCAGCATGAAGCCCCTGATCCAAACGATCCTCCACAGAGGTATCGGTCTGGGTAAACTGTTTGTATGAATCAATCTGAATAGCCAGTAGATAAGGTATATCCATCGGGCTTTGAAGTTTGCCAAAGTCCTTGCGGATACGTTTTTTCTCAGTATATGAATATGCCATCAGTAGTTCCTAACAAGTGATTTTGTTCCAGTTGCTTTCCGTTTGCCGAGTAATTCGCAGCAAACCCAAACAACCCCTGTACCACTTAACCTGCCTGGTAAACAGGTAATCTTTAATACTTAATTCTTTCTAATTCAAAAATCGTGGCGATCAATACAAGCACAGAAAGGCAGCATTCCTTTATGAAATGCCGCCTTTCCTAATTGTGCCTACAAAGAACAGCAAGCTTACTTGAGCTCGACAGTTGCGCCAGCTTCTTCAAGCTGCTTCTTGAACTCTTCTGCTTCTGCTTTGCTTGCACCTTCTTTAATTGGAGATGGCGCACCATCAACCAGATCTTTGGCTTCTTTCAGGCCCAGACCTGTAATACCACGTACTGCCTTGATGACATTCACTTTCTTTTCACCAGCTGCGGTTAGGATGACGTCAAATTCATCTTTTTCCTCAGCAGCGGCAGCATCACCACCAGCAGCAGGTGCAGCAGCCACAGCTACAGCGGCAGCAGCAGATACACCAAACTTTTCTTCCATTGCTGAAATCAGTTCAACAACGTCCATTACTGATAATTCAGCAATACCATCAAGGATTTCTTCTTTAGATAGAGCCATTACTCTTATCTCCTGTTTTAAAATTTTAACGTTAGTTTCGCCGGTTAGAAAAATTTCCCAACCGGATTAAGCTGCTTCCTGTTTCTGATCGCGTACAGCCGCAACCACCCGAGTTATTTTGGATGGTACTTCGTTGCACGTCTGAACCAGTTTGGTCACCGGCGCCAGCATGACACTCATCAGAGTGGCCATGGCCTGATCATATGTTGGCAGTTTAGCCAGAACATCGATTTGCGAGGCAGGCAGCAGGATTCCACTTACAGCGAGGGCTTTTACTTCAAAACCTTCATTTCCCTTGGCAAAATCCTTTAATACGCGGGCAGCCGCGCCTGGATCGTCCTGAGAAAATGCAAGAATTGTAGGGCCGACGAGCGCTTCGTTGAGACATTCATAATCAGTCCCTGCAATTGCACGTTTTAACAGAGTATTTCTGACAACTCTCAGATATACATTGTTTTCACGAGCAGCTTTACGAAGTGCAGTCATTTCCTCTACAGCAGTGCCGTGGTAATCGGCAAGTACTGCAGACAAAGCACCTTTAGCAGCTTCATTGACTTCAGCAACAATCTGTTGCTTGTCTTCCAGTCTAATAGCCACTTATTAGTTACTCCCAAGGTTTCAGTTATCGCGATAGCCTGATCGCTATCCAATCGACAACCAGTTAAGAGGATAATTACTTATCCCCAACTCACCGTTTTGATCAAGATGATTCAAAACAGTCCTTCTAAATTGGTGAATTATCCGGTAAAAAATCTACCGAACGGGTTACACCATCTGCGTAGGAAATTAAGCCTGAGCCTTCGGTATAGTGAGTACTGCCAACTGCAGTTCCAGCCATACTTCAGGTATTTGGCCCCTACGGTCTTTGACGGTCCTGCAGACAAATTCATCTGCAACACCCCAAAGTCTTTTTTATTCAATCCCAGGCTGTTTTCTGAGAGGGAACAATGCCACGTGACGTGCAAAGCACATCACCTGGCTTTAAATATTATTAAAATTCCAGAGATGACTGATCTAAAAGGACACCTGGCCCCATGGTAGAAGACAGCACAACCCTGCGGACATAATGCCCTTTGGCTGATGCTGGCTTGGCTTTCTTCAGATCGCTGAGCAATGCTTCAAGATTTCCCTTTACCGCACTGACTTCAAAGCCAATCTTGCCAATACCACCATGAATAATGCCATTTTTGTCTGTTCGATAACGAACCTGACCTGCTTTTGCATTGGATACAGCGGTTGCAACATCAGGGGTTACTGTACCCACTTTCGGGTTAGGCATCAGGCCTTTAGGGCCCAGAACAGTACCAAGCTGACCCACAACCCGCATGGCATCAGGAGTCGCAATGACTACATCAAAGTCCAGGTTGCCGGCTTTGATGCTCTCTGCCAGATCGTCAAAACCAACAATATCTGCACCTGCAGCCTTAGCTTTTTCAGCATTTTCACCCTGGGCGAAAACAGCGACACGAACATCCTTGCCAGTACCGTGAGGCAGTGTAGTAGCACCACGTACAGCCTGGTCAGACTTCCGGGGATCAACACCCAGATTAATGGAAACATCAATAGATTCCTTGAACTTGACCGTAGACAGTTCATTCAGCAGAGATACCGCTTCATCAATACTGTACGCTTTTCCAGCTTCAATTTTTTCCGCAATCATTTTTGCGCGTTTGGAGATCTTGGCCATTACACCACCCCTTCTGTTTCAATACCGGCACTACGAGCGCTGCCAGCGAGTGTTCGAACAGCAGCATCCATATCGGAAGCAGTTAGATCCGGCATTTTCTGCAGGGCTACTTCTTCCAGCTGAGCACGATTGAGCTTGCCTACTTTTTCAGTGTTTGGACGACCGCTGCCTTTTTTCAGACCAGCAGCCTTTTGCAACAAGACTGAAGCAGGAGGTGTTTTTGTAATAAATGTAAAACTGCGGTCAGCATAAACCGTAATGACAACGGGGATTGGCAAACCCGGCTCAACACTTTGAGTTTCTGCATTAAATGCCTTGCAGAATTCCATGATATTCACGCCGTGCTGACCCAGTGCGGGACCAACAGGAGGACTTGGATTAGCTTTACCGGCTGCAACCTGCAACTTGATATAAGCAAGAACTTTCTTAGCCATATTTTTACTCCTTGGGTATTAACGCCTGGTCACAGGACCTGGCTTCCCTGGCGCTGAGCCATAAAGACATCAGCGACTTTTATATAAAGGTTTGCCTTATTCAGACATACCCACCTAATTCTTTCGAAGTCGCTCTTGCGACTTGTAACTTGCGACTTTCCGGCTAGCCTTTCTCTACCTGAGAGAATTCAAGCTCTACTGGAGTCGAACGGCCAAAGATAGAAACAGCAACACGTACCCGGCTTTTTTCATAGTTCACTTCTTCTACGGTACCGGTAAAGTCATTGAAAGGACCATCAGTGACCCTTACAAGCTCACCTGGTTCATAGACCGTTTTGTGCGAGGGCTTATCAACGGTTTCTTCCAGGCGATTCAAAATTTCATCAACTTCTCGCTGAGCAATCGGTGCCGGCTTTTCTGCAGTACCACCGATAAACCCCATCACTCTGGGCGTTTCTTTTACCAGATGCCAGGTATCGTCATTAAGTACCATTTGCAATAAAACATAACCCGGAAAAAACTTGCGTTCGCTTTTTCTTTTTTGCCCACCGCGCATCTCGAGCACTTCTTCGATGGGAACCATGACCTCACCAAACATATCCTTGAAAGGTGAAAGAGCAATTCTTTCCTCTAGCGCGAGTTTGACCTTGCGCTCATAGCCGGAATAAGCATGTACCACATACCAGCGTTTTTCATTCTCTGTTGCCGACATACCTGCGCCTTCTATTATTTCTTTTACCAACTCGCTCACATTCTGCTGTAATAATTTTTGCCCGGCTAAACAAGCGTTTTACCGCTTAGCCAATAATCAGGGCGATAAGCCAGCTCAAAAAAGAGTCCAGCCCCCATAAAATTATCGCAACAATAATGACCACAACAACAACGATCAACGTGGTCTGGGTAGTTTCTGCCCGGGTCGGCCAGACTACCTTGCGGATCTCGCTTCTTGCCTCCATACACAACGAAACAAAAGCACTTCCCTTACTGGTTTGTGTCGAAATCCAGCCGGCAATACCAGCCAGAACCAGCAAACCAATAACACGATAAAGCATGGACTCAGCAGCAAAATAACTATTGCCGTAGACACCTGCAGCAACCAATACTGCTACGATGACCCACTTTAATGAATCCAGCTTGTACTCAGACTGTTTAACCTTGTCATTCATTTAAATGAACTATTGCCTCTAACTTTCACTGCAACCAAACCAATTAATGCAACTAAACTAATTACTGCAATTATACTAATTACCGCAACTATAGTTGCCTGTCGCTGCCGATATGGCAGGCCAGGAGGGAATCGAACCCCCAACCTGCGGTTTTGGAGACCGCCGCTCTGCCAATTGAGCTACTGGCCTAAATTTTTCCGAATACGCCTTAAAACGTAATCAGCCAACCATTCAAACAATTGCTCTTAAGACGACTAAGCCGAGGTAACTTTTCAGCAACCTCGGCTTAAGCTTACTGCTTGAAATTGTTTACTCGATTATTTTTGAAACAACACCGGCACCTACAGTTCGTCCACCTTCACGAACCGCAAAACGCTGACCTTCTTCCATAGCAATCGGGTTGATCAGTTCTACTTTCATCTTGATGTTGTCGCCAGGCATTACCATTTCAACACCTTCAGGTAATTCAACAGCACCTGTTACGTCAGTTGTTTCAAAGTAAAACTGTGGACGATAGCCCTTGAAGAATGGAGTATGACGACCACCTTCATCTTTGGACAGAACGTATACTTCGCCTTCAAACTTGGTGTGAGGAGTGATAGTACCCGGAGCAGCCAGTACCTGACCACGCTCTACGTCTTCACGCTTGGTACCACGCAGAAGAACACCTACGTTTTCACCGGCACGGCCTTCGTCCAGCAATTTGCGGAACATTTCAACACCTGTACAGGTAGTTTTCTGTGTGTCCCTGATTCCAACGATTTCAATTTCTTCGCCGACTTTCACAATACCGCGGCTAATACGACCGGTTACCACAGTACCTCGACCTGAAATCGAGAATACATCCTCGATAGCCATCAGGAAGGGCTTGTCAATATCACGCTCAGGCTCAGGAATATAAGTATCAAGGGCTTGTACCAGCTTCTTGACAGCAGTAGTGCCCATTTCGTTGTCATCTCTGCCTTCCAGTGCCATCAGGGCTGAACCGATAATAACCGGAGTGTCGTCACCCGGGAATTCGTACTGATCAAGCAATTCACGAATTTCCATTTCAACCAGTTCCAGCAGCTCTTCATCATCAACCATATCGGCCTTGTTCATGAAAACCACAATATAAGGAACACCTACCTGGCGACTCAGCAGGATATGCTCACGGGTCTGAGGCATGGGACCATCAGCAGCAGAACATACCAGAATCGCGCCATCCATCTGGGCAGCACCAGTGATCATGTTTTTCACATAGTCGGCATGGCCCGGGCAGTCAACGTGGGCATAATGGCGGTTAGCAGAATCGTACTCCACATGAGAAGTAGAAATTGTAATACCACGCTCCCTTTCTTCAGGGGCGTTATCAATCTGGGCGAAATCTCGCGTTTCACCACCGAATTCTTCTGCGCATACACGTGTTAATGCTGCGGTCAATGTTGTTTTACCATGGTCAACGTGACCAATTGTACCCACATTTACGTGTAACTTACTTCTTTCAAATTTTGCCTTCGCCATCGAAATGCCTCCGATTTATAGTAAATATTGCTAACTGAATTTGTTTGCCTGGATACTCAAATATTATGAAAATATCCCCGCCCTATTTTTACTCGTAAAAAGTTTCTCTCTTTTCTAGCTATGCACTGTGCGCCAGAATCTGGTGCTCACATCCGGAGTTGAACCGGAGACCTCATCATTACCAATGATGCGCTCTACCAACTGAGCTATGCGAGCATCGTATGCCTAGTTGATTAACGGATCGTCAACCTGAACTCCCAAGCCCTTTGCCTCCCTTTTCGTCTGATGAAAGAGATCTTTCATCAGCAATAATCCATACTACAACCAATACATAACCAATAAATCAGTCATAACTATGGAGCGGGTAGCGGGAATCGAACCCGCATCATCAGCTTGGAAGGCTGGGGTTCTACCATTGAACTATACCCGCAAATCCTTCTCAAACACTCGCCTACCAGTTTCCTACCAGGCTCGCAAAACAAAAAACAGAGGACCAAAAACTCCCGTTCGAAGAGTTCTTCGTCCACTGTTTTCTGTATATCTTTGCCACCAGGTCTGCAGAAATCCTGACTGGTGGAGGGGGGTGGATTTGAACCACCGAAGCTTGCGCGTCAGATTTACAGTCTGATCCCTTTGACCACTCGGGAACCCCTCCAACAAAGCATCAGACGAATTTCAACCACCTGGCTCTACACAGAGCGGGGCATTTTAGGGGAATCACTGGCTTGATGCAATCGTTTCGCAAGGTTTTTCTATTACTTCCAGCTCAAGACCACCTGACAGCAAATCAAGCAATTCTGAGCCTTGCAACAATGCCTGGGACAAGCCTTCTATAGTGACCCAAATCTCGTTACTGGTAGTGGCTATATCTTCGATGGATGTAGCAAAACCCTGGCCTGCAAGGCTTTCCTGAAGTCCCAGAGCAAGGCTTTCCTGGCTGAATAATCCCAGCGAAATACCCCCCGATAACTCCCCCGTGGTTATTATAAAGCTCTCAATATTGTTCTGCTGAAGCTCATTCAGGGTCTGTCGAGCCGCGGTATCAGAATTAAAAGGAGGCATATATACCCGATAATTCACCGATTCTTCGGTGGGAAGCAACTCTGCCCTGGCATCCAGGCCCCTCTCCAGCAGGGTAGTGACAAGAAAGTCACTCTCTTCTGTATTATTAAAAACGCCCAGTGAAATGCAGCTTGGTGGCTCAGATTGTTCAGGCTGCTCAGGAACCATGACGCGCACCTCACTGAGCAACTGCAAGGAACGCGAAGCCTCACGGCTTGGGGCCCGCACCATAACACTACCCTGCTCAGCTGGACGATAGAAGTTCCATCCCATATAAGATAGATTGGCGAGTAACAGCAGAACGGCAAAAGTACGCATATTGGTATTATATTGAACCAGGTGTTTTATCTATAGCTTACTGTACTTCTCTTATCGGTATATTTTTTACCTATATAAAGAACCAACAAGGGTAATAGACATACTTTTATTAAAGCAAATTACAAAATTACTATGGCAAGGCAATAGAAAGACCGTCCAGCACCAGGTTTTTTTCAACCCGGTGTGGCCAGGAAAGATGCTTACTCAATAACTCGGCGTCGCCTCCAGTCAGGAACCATTGCGGGTTATTTGTTTCGGCGCTGTCATCCTTATCAGTATCACCTTTGCCAAACTCCCGATAGCAGCGATCAGCAAAACCTGTGAGCATAGCGACAATACCTCCGGTAATTGCTGCCTGGGTACTTTTTCCCGGCAGTGGTGAGGTCCACTGTTCAAAGGAGATTTTCAGCGCAGGAGTTTTTTGGGCGAGACTCTCCTGCATCAGGTATAAACCAGGAACAATAAATCCTCCCTGGTGAATTCCTTCTGCATCAAGCAAGTCACAAGTGGCGGCACTGCCACAATCAAGAATGCCACATGCCCCCCGTGCGATTTTATAGGCGGCAAGCATGGCCAGCCAGCGATCCACACCCATAGTGGAGATATCCGTATAGGAATTAGTGACCCCGCCACAATGACTTTCTACCAGGGCAAACTCTGCCTCAAGATGCCATTTATCACGCAACCAGGAAGACAGCGCTGTATCAAATCCAGCCCCCCGGACCGAGGATACGCGCGCCCTGGTCAGCTCATCCCCAAACTGACTACCCAGAGCGGAAAACACCTTATCCAACGCGCTAGAGCCAGCTTCTACTGCAGGTAACGCCGGGCTATTTAACACAGTGTCGGCGATCACTGTTTCTTGATGAGCATCAATAACGCGCCATTTTATTCTGCTGTTGCCAGCATCTACTTCAAGAATCATTTATTGCGGACTTCCTGAGGCTGACTTCACCCCCGTTTACCATTTGGATACCCTGACTTGTTTCCAGTAACAACGCGCCGGTTTCAGATATTCCCCGGGCAATACCCGGCACTTTGGAGCCTGTCGTAATCAATTCAACATGCTGGTCTTTCATAACATCATTATCCTGCCACTCGACTATAAAGCTCTTCAAGCCATTGCGCTCAAATTCCTCAAGGGCGGACATTATATGGCAGATGACCCGACTCACCAGCAAGTTACGGTTCATGCCTTTTCCCGTCAGCTGATATAAATCGGTCCAGGGCTGGCTCACCTGCTCCATGGCCTCAGGTTGATTTCTGACATTAATTCCAGCACCTATCGTCAACTGACAGATACCTGAAATATCACCGCTGATTTCCAACAATATCCCAGCCAGTTTCTTTCCTCCAACAAGAATATCATTGGGCCATTTAACTCCAAGCCCGGGAACCCCCAGTTCCCTGAGGGCACGAATAATGGCTAGTCCGACTGCCAGACTTATACCTTCCGTTGCCACTACACCGGTATCAATCAAACGCACCATAGTGAGATATATATTCTGCCCAAAAGGGCTTACCCACAGTCGACCCCGCCTGCCTTTTCCACTGCTTTGCTGCTCTGCCAGATGAATGGAATATTGTCCCGGTTGCAGCAGCAGCTTCCCTTCCTGCATTAAACGCATGGCATGACTATTGGTGGAATCAATAGTGTCGAGAATTTCCAGCTGAGCAATTAAACTCTTGCTCGTTTCAGGTAATCCGGAATGAATCGTCGATGATTCCAGAAGCGTTATTGGATAGTTAAGCTTATAGCCCTTTCCGCGCACAGCATGCACTTCAAGACCAAGGTCAGAAAACTTGCCGATATTTTTCCAGATTGCTGAACGACTTATACCAAGCTGCTTTCCAAGTTCAGAGCCAGAGTGAAACCTCCCATCAGAAAGAATACTTATTAAGGGAAGCAATGAACCGGTGCCAGTCATGGTTTAAAAATATCTCGTGAAAAATGCTTAAAAAAAAAGAACCTGCAAAAAAAATCCGGAAAGCCAGGCTATCCGGATTCTAAGCTGCTCAGCGCTGGCAGTTAAGCCAATAGTAACTTTACATGTCATAACCTCGTTCATCATGTAATACGATATCCAGACCAACGGCTTCTTCTTCTTCAGTAACACGCAATCCAGTAACTGCCTTCACTATCTTCAAAACAATAAACGTTAATACAGCAGTATAGACCAACGTAGCAATAATACCCGTAAGCTGCACCAACAACTGACTCCCCATCGTCATGCCTTCAGCATATCCCTGTCCACTTAATACGCCCAGGCCTGCAGATGCGAAGACTCCGGCCAGAAAGGTTCCCAGAATGCCTCCAACCCCATGGACGGGAAAGACATCCAGTGAGTCATCAATTTTGAATGTATTTTTTATCAGCTGGGTGGCGAAAAAACAAACAATACCTGCAATAAGACCAATAATCAGCGCTCCGCCCGGTCCAACAAAGCCGGATGCAGGAGTGATAGTGCCCAACCCCGCAACCATGCCTGTCACAACGCCAAGTACCGAGGCCTTGCCATACTTTATCCTCTCCATCAGTATCCACGACAATGAACCGGCTGCTGCTGAAATATGTGTGACCAACATGGCCATGGAAGCATTGCCATCTGCAGCCAATGCACTGCCGCCATTAAATCCAAACCAGCCCACCCAGAGCATGCCGGCTCCGGTTACTGTCATTGTCATGTTATGGGGGGGCATGGGTGTTTTTCCAAACCCGCTGCGTGTACCGATAACCAGCGCACAAACCAGTGAAGCCACACCGGCAGTTATATGAACTACGGTGCCGCCGGCAAAATCCAGTAAACCCATTTCAAACAGCCAGCCACCTTCGGCCCACACCCAATGCGTTACCGGGGCATATACCAATACCAGCCATAACACACTGAACAACATGACCCCGCTGTATTTAACCCGCTCCGCAAAACCACCAAAAATCAATGCTGGCGTTATGACGGCAAAGGTCATTTGGAAGAGCGCAAAAAGTGATTCCGGAATGGTGCCTGAAACAGATTCTTCCTCCACATTGGCAAAAAGAATGTTGCCAAATCCACCAATGAACCCATTACCTTCACTAAAGGCAAGGCTGTAACCCAATATCAACCACACCAAAGAAGCCACACAGGTGATTGAAAAACACTGCATCAACACGGAAAGCACATTACGAACCCGAACCAATCCGCCGTAAAAAAGCGAAAGCCCGGGAATGGTCATAAAAAGAACCAGTGCCGTGGACGTCATTATCCAGGCAGTATCTGCAGCGTCGATTTCCTGAGCTACCGAAATAGCAGGCACTAATAGCAGACCAAGTAAACTAAAGCCCTTGGCTAGTGATTTCTGAAACATGGCTCCCCCTCAGAGAATTATTATTATTTTTTGATCGGCGAAGCTTGCGATGGTGTATTTTTAAACAATCAGACCTTTTTTGAGGCGCTTGCACCAACAACGAGCATAAAAGAAATACCCGGATGTAACAAGACCAGAAGAGCAGGAAATATGGTGCGAAGAGAGCTATTTTAGGGATGGTTGCACAGCCCGTCATGGGCTCTCTGACCTCATAATGCGCTGAAATTTCAGCTACTTTTGCCAAGCCTTATTTTTCCGCAATTTATCCAACAAATTCAGGCGCAGTATTGGGCCGCAGGCACTTTTCA